>NZ_BKAJ01000199.1 GCF_007992495.1 Reyranella soli | reverse complement strand
GAGGGTCGCCGGCGGGCGGCAGCCGCTGCAGCGAAGCGAAGCGGCGAGAGCCCACGCGGTTCAGAAAAGATGAGGCTGGCGCAACACCGCCTGCAAGGCTCCACATAGCGGGCTCTCGTGCTTTCGTCGCTTCGCTCCTGCAGGCGCTGCCGCCCGCCAGCGCAAATGACGCTTCGCATCATTTGCGCTCCTTCCACTGCCCTGCTTCCTTGATCGCCTTGGCGACCTCGGGTGGCATGTAGTTCTCGTCGTGCTTGGCCAGGACCTCGCGGGCGACGAACACGCCATCGGGCCCTAGCGAGCCCTCAGCGATCACACCTTGGCCTTCGCGGAAGAGATCGGGCAACAGGCCGCTGTAGACGACGGCAATCGTCTTGTGCGTGTCGGTGACGGTGAAACGGATCTCCTGTCCGTTCTTCTTCACGCTGCCCATCTCGACCAAACCGCCCAGTCGGAACCGGCGTTCTTGAGGGATGGTCTTCTCGGCGACCTGGCTCGGCGAATAGAAGAAGACGAGGTTGTCGTTCAGCGCCGTCAGCACCAACGCCACCGCAGCGCCGAGCACGGCGAGCGAGCCCACCAGCATCCACAGCCGCTTGCGCTTGGGTGTCATCTCTTCCGGTCCAGGCCGCGCGCGGCCAGTTCGCGGCGCACCTTGGCGCGCGCACTCAGTGAAGCGATGGTAAGCCCACCCAGCACGATGAGCACCACGAGATACGCCGAAAGGATGAAGACGCCGTAGCTGCTCATGCGCTCTGGTCCGCGATCTCGAGCCGCCGCCGATCGATCTCGGTCTCGGTGCGTACCAGCACCAGCACGATGAACAGCAGCAGGAACGAACCCGCCATCCAGAGCAGCGGCATCAGGATCGCGGGATGGATGGCCGGCGCATCGAGCCGCGTGATCGAGGCGGGCTGGTGCAGCGTGTTCCACCAATCGACCGAGAACTTGATGATCGGCAGGTTGATGACGCCGACCAGCGCCAGGATGGCAGCGGCGCGATCGCCGCGGTCGGGATCGTCGTAGGCGCGGCTCAAGGCGATGTGGCCGAGATAGAGGAAGAACAGCAGCAGCATCGAGGTGAGCCGCGCATCCCACACCCAGTAGGTGCCCCACATCGGCCGGCCCCACAGCGAGCCGGTGAGCAGGCAGACCAGCGCGAAGCAGGCGCCGACCGGCGCGGTGGCGCGCGCCATCAGGGCGGCCAGCGGATGGCGCCAGACCAGCAGCGAGGCGCCAAGCACCGCCAGCAGCGCGTAGCCCGCCATCGACAGCCAAGCGGACGGCACATGCACGAACATGATGCGCACCGTCTCGCCCTGCTGGTAGTCGGGCGGCGACTGCAGCAGCGCAAGATAGAGGCCGACCGCGAAACTGAGCACAGTCGCGAGCGTGAGCCCCGGCAGCACGCGCTGGCTGAAGCGGCGGAAGCGCGCCGGGTTGGCGAGGAAATGCAGGTCGGCCATTTCGCCCTGTGTCGGTCCCTGGGAGGTTTTTGTCTATTCGCCAGCCTGCCGCAAGGCGGCGGCCATGGCCCATGGGGTGGTGGCCAGCGCAACCAGCGCCAGGGCTGCGAGAATGGCGATATGGGCCAGGAGGTCCTCCCCGGTCATCAGGGTTTCGATGGCCGAGGCGCCGAAGATCAGCGTCGGCACGCAGAGCGGCAGGGCCAGCAAAGCCAGCAAGGCGCCGCCGCGGCGGGCGCCGAGCGTCAGGGCCGCGGCCAGGCCGCCGATCAGGGACAGGGTGGGCGTGCCAACCAGCAGGGTCGCGGCGAGCGCCACCAGAGCGCCGGGAGGCAACCCGAACGTGACCCCGAGCAGGGGCGCCAAGACAGCCAATGGCAGGCCGGTCACAATCCAGTGAGCGGCGCACTTGGCCAGCGCCGCGAGCTCGAGCGGCCAGGGCGCCAGCAGCAGGAGGTCGAGAGAGCCGTCCTCGTAGTCGGCGGCGAACAATCGATCGAGCGACAGCATCGAGGCGAACAGCGCCGTGCACCAAAGCACGCCCGCGGCGATGCGCGCCAGGATGTTGGCCGCTGGGCCGATGCCCAGCGGAAACAGCACCGTCGCCACGATGAAGAAGGCGAGCACGACGGCGACGTCGCCCGGACGCCGCCAGACCAGCCGCAGGTCGCGCGACAGCAGAGCGAGGAAGCCGCTCATCCGGCAAGCTCGAAGGTACGCGCACCCGCAACACCGAGATCGGCATGCGTTGCCGCGATCGCCAAGCCGCCACCGGCAAGATGATTTTGCAGAACGCTGCGAAAGGCCTGCTGCGCCGGGGCATCCAGTGCGTTCAGCGGCTCGTCGAGCAGCCATAGCGGCGCCTGGGTCAGCAACACGCGCGCGAGGGCGGTGCGGCGGCGTTGGCCGGCCGACAGCGTGCGCACCGCGCGATGTGCGAGCGCGTTGAGATCGAAGGCGACCAGAGCGAGATCCAGGCGATCATCGGCAGCGGGCCGGTCACGCAATCGCTCGGCACCCAAAAGGTTCTCGCAGACTGTCAGGTCGCCCTTCAGGCCATCGAGATGGCCAAGCCAAGCCAAGCGCCCGCGCCATGTCTCGGGATCGTCCTGCACGTCGCTGCCTTGCCAGCGGATCGTGCCGGCCTCAGGTCGCACCAACAGCGCCAGCGCGCGCAGGAGCGTGGTCTTGCCGCTGCCGTTGCGGCCGGTCAGCGCCAGAAGCTCGCCGGCGCCGAGCGCGAAGGAGAGACGTTCGAAGACCGGCCTGCCGCCGCGGCGGCAAGCAAGATCCGCCACATCGAGGAGAGTGGGCGCCATGCGACGCCCTCGTAGCATGCTGAAAAGAAAAAGGCCGTCTTCTCGGGGGAGAGTGAGAAGACGGCCTAAGCGCCTCCGAAGAGGCTAGAACGTGGCTTTGGGGGGACCACGTTCGGGGGAGATACAAAGCGAAGATGGAAACCCCCGATGGCCGTCGCTAGACCCAAATGGGGCCAAAGTGTGATTTTTCAATCACACACAGTGATGGTGCGAATTAGGAAAATTAGGCGTCGAATCAATATGTTGTCCGACCGACGCCGAACACGTGTCAGCCGTAGGGATCAGCGGCGTCACGCATGCCGTCGCCCATGAATTGATAGGCGAGGATGACCAGGATCACCGGGATTACGGGCAGCATCAGCCACCAGTTCACGGCGACGACATTGATGTCGGTCGCCTCGTTCAGCAGCACGCCCCACGAGGTGATCGGCGGCCTGAGGCCAAGGCCCAGGAAGCTCAAGGCCGTCTCGGCCAGGATCATCGAGGGAATGGAAAGCGTGGCCGAGGCGATGAGATGGCTCATGAAGCCCGGTAGCAGATGGCGGCCGATGATACGGCCGGGCTTGGCGCCCATCATCTGCGCGGCGGCGGCGTAGTCCTCCTCGCGCAACGACAGGAGCTTGGAACGCACGGCGCGTCCCAGGCCCGGCCAGTCGAGCAGCGCCAGGATGAGGGTGATGCCGAAATAGACCAGCAATGGCGACCAGGTGACGGGCAGCGCCGCCGACAGCGCCAGCCACAACGGCAGATGCGGGAAGCTCTTGATGATCTCGGTGATGCGCTGGACGACGTTGTCGACCCAGCCGCCGTAATAGCCCGCCAGTCCGCCCAGGATCAGGGCCAGCGCGAAGGAGAGCGCGATGCCGATGATGCCGATGGTGAGCGAGATGCGCGCGGCATAGACGATGCGGCTGAACATGTCGCGACCCAATCGGTCTGTGCCCAGCCAGAAGAAGTGCCCGCCCTCCGGCGGGCAAACGAAATGGAAGCTGCCCTCGATCAGACCCCAGAACTCGTAGGAATCGCCCAGGCAGAAGAAGCGCAATTGCTGCGGCCGGGCCGTGTCGGCCGTGTAGACGCGCTGCAGGGTCTCCATGTCGCGCGTGGTCTTGACCGCGTAGACGAACGGCCCGAGGAACTGGCCCTCATGGATGAAATGGACGCGCTGCGGCGGCGCGAAGATGTAGGCCGAGTGGCGGGTGTGCAGATCGTAGGGCGCGATGAACTCGCTGATCACGGTCGAGAAGTACATCAGCGCCAGGAAGACCGCCGAGACCACAGCCGGCCGATGGCGGCGGAAGCGCCACCACATCAGCTTCCACTGGCCGGCCATGTAGTACTTTTCCTGCTCGGCCGTCAGGCGCTCGGAGACGTAGGGATCCCACGGCTCCTTGTTGACGAAGTGGTCCGAGCGCGGCCTCGGAGCGCCTGAGGGGGGCGAAGGTGTGATCTGGTCGGTCATGGCGCGCCCCTATTTCTCCGAGGTTGCGCCGAAGCGGATGCGCGGATCGAGTGCGGCCAGCGCAAGGTCCGAGATCAGCATGCCGATCACGGTCAACGTCGCCACGAACAACAGGAAGGTGGCGGCGAGATTGACGTCCTGGGTTTTCAGCGCACCCAGCAGCATCGGGCCGGTGGTAGGCAGCGACAGCACGACCGAGACGATGACCGAGCCCGAGATCACGTCCGGCAGCAGCCCGCCGATGTCGGCCACGAACGGGTTTATGGCGTGGCGCAGCGGATACTTGATGAGGAGTCGCAGCGGCGGCAGGCCCTTGGCGCGGCCGGTGACGACGTACTGCTTCTGCAGCTCGTCGAGCAGATTGGCGCGCAGGCGGCGGATCATGCCGGCGGTGCCCGACATGCCGATCACGATCACCGGGATGATGAGGTGCTGCATGACCGATACGACCTTGCCCCAGCTCATCGGCTGGTCGATGTACTCGGGATCCATCAGACCGCCGATCGACAGGCCGAAATAGACCTTGCCGACATAGAGCAGCACCAGCGCCAGCAGGAAGTTCGGCACCGAGAGTCCGATGAAGCCGATGAACGAGGCGACGTAGTCGCCGAGCTTGTACTGGTGGGTCGCGGCATAGACGCCGATCACGAAGGACACGACCCAGATGAAGACGATGGTGCACGATTCCATGATGATGGTCAGCGCCATCCGTTCGCCGATCAGCTCGCGCACCGGCACGGTGTCCTGGCAGGAAAGCCCGAAGTCCCAGCGGAAGATGCCCGCGACCCATTCGAGGTAGCGCTGCCACAGCGGGTCGTTGAGGTTGTACATCGCGCGCAGCTCATCGGCGCGGCGCAGCGCGTCGGGATCGCCGCGCGACAGGAGCTCGTCGACCTGGGCGGTGACGCAGTCGCCGGGCGGCAGGTCGATGATGAAGTAGACCAGCGCACTGATGATGAACAGCGTCGGGATCATCAGCAGCACACGCCGAACGATGAAGCGCAGCATGGCTAGAGTCCTCCCCGCGCGACACGCACGTAGTGGCCGGGCGTGGTCTCCGTCCAGAACACCTGGTTGGTGGGATCGTCTCGGAACGGCTCGGGCCAGGCGCTCGGGTCGGAAGCCTTGCCTTCCATCAGCGCGCCGAGGTCGAGGCGGGCGTCGGGATCGGGCATTGGCACCGCCGAGAGCAGCGCCTTGGTGTAGGGATGCAGCGGATTGCGAAACAGCTCGCCCGCCGGCGCCATCTCGACCAGGCGGCCGGCGCACATCACGGCGATGCGGTCGGCGATGTAATCGACCACCGCGAGATTGTGCGAGATGAACATGTAGGTGAGGCCGAGCTGCTTCTGCAGGTCCTTGAGCAGATTGAGGATCTGCGCCTGGATCGACACGTCGAGGGCCGATACCGGCTCGTCGCAGATCACCATGTCGGGCCTGAGCGCCAGCGCACGGGCAATGCCGATCCTCTGGCGCTGGCCGCCGGAGAAGGAGTGAGGATAGCGGCTGAGGTGGCGGCGATCGAGCCCGACCATCTCCATCAGCTCGCTCACCATCTCCCGGCGATAGGCGTCGTCGCCGATCTTATGAATGATCAGCGGCTCGACCAGGATGTCGTAGACCGTCATGCGCGGGTTCAGCGAGCCGAACGGGTCCTGGAAGATGAACTGCAGCTTGGTGCGGAAGCGGTCGAGCTCGGCGCCCTCGAGCGACAGCACGTCGATCTTGCGGCCCCAATCGTCGAAAACGACGCGGCCGGTGCCTTCGTTGGGGTCGGCCGAGATGCCACGCATAAGGATCTTGCTGAGCGTGGTCTTGCCGCAGCCCGATTCGCCGACCAGGCCGAGGCACTCGTTGCGCTCGACGTCGAAGCTCACATCGTTGACGGCGCGCACGGTGCGCGTGGTGCCGCCGCCGGTCAGCTGCTCGAACAGGGTATCGGCCTTGCGGATCCTGAAGGTCTTGGAGAGGTGGCGGACCTTCAGCACCGGCGCCTTGGCATTGAAGGTCTCGGTCGGCTTGGAGACCGCCTTCTCCTTCAACAGATGGCCCGTCGCCGCGGTGATCTCGCGGATCGGCACCAGCCGTTCGCCGGGCGCCATGTCGAAGCGCGGCACGGCGTGCAGCAGCGCCTTCAGGTAGGCATGCTGGGGATCACGGAAGATGTCGCGCAGGTCGCCTGATTCGACGACCTTGCCGCGGTACATCACCACGACGTCGTCGGCGACGTTGGCGACCACGCCGAGATCGTGGGTGATCATCAGCAGCGCCATGCCGAGCTCGGCCTGCAGGTCCTTCATGAGGCGCAGGATCTGCGCCTGGATGGTGACATCGAGCGCGGTCGTCGGCTCGTCGGCGATCAGCAGCGCCGGCCGGCAGACCAGGGCCATCGCGATCATGGCGCGCTGGCGCAGGCCGCCCGAGAGCTCGAACGGATAGGTGCGCAGCGCCCGCTTGGGGTCCGGGAAGCCCACCATGCGCAGCATGTCGACGGTCAGCGCCTCGATCTCGGGCCGGCTGAGCTTGCGTCCGGAGAGTTGCGCGGCTTCGTTGATCTGGTCGCCGAGCGAATGAATGTTGCTGAAATGACTGCCGCCGCCATGCAGTTCGACCGCCTCGCCGATCTGGTCGCCTACCGTGTGCAGCGCCGACAGCGAGGTCATCGGCTCCTGGAAGATGATGGAAATGGCGCCGCCGCGGATCGTGCGCATCTTCGGCCCGGCGCGATCGAGCCTGGCGATGTCGATCGGCTGGGTCCCGTTGCGCGGATCGTTGAACAGGATGGAGCCCGACGAGATGGTCGCGGTGCGCGGCAGCAGGCCCATGATGGCCTGGCTGCACACCGACTTGCCCGAGCCCGATTCGCCCACCAGCGCCAGTGTACCGCCGGGCGGCAGGCTGAACGACACGTGGTCGACGGCGCGCAACGTGCCCTCGTGGACTCCGAAGTCGACGGTCAGCTCCTTGACGCGCAGCAGCTCTTTCATACTTTTTCTTCCTGCCCCGCCACCGAGATGCCCATCGCCTTGAGATTGGCCCGCGTCGTCTCGCTCAACGGCAGACCCGTCGTCTCGGCAGCATGCGCCGCGCGTTCGACGACATCATGGAAGCCGTCGAGCGAGGAATCGAGCTTGATCATGCGGCCACCCGCCGAGCCGACGCTGAGTTGCATCCAGCCGTCGCTGCGATCGCGCTTGGTCGAGAAGTAGCTGAGCTTCAGCCGGTCGAGCCGGTTCCATTCCACCATGGTGCCGGCCGGACCGTCGGCGCAGAGCGTGTCGGGCCCCAGCACGTAGCGGGTGTGATGGCGCAAGGCGGTGCGCGCCAGGAACACGGCGAACAGCAGGAAGCCCAGCAGCAGAATCAGCGCCAGCCAGCGATTGACGTCGAGCAGCAGCAACGGCGCGCCGCACAGCAGCACCCCCGCCGTGGCGCGCCCATAGTCAGCCAGCAGGGTCTGACGCGGATAGCGCAGATCGGCTGAACTCAACCGCGGTCCTCCCCTGTTGCAAACAATTTATGTGCCGGTCGGACGCGAAGTCCGGGCATTTTCAGTGCTCTTTCCCATATCGACCTTAGGAAATCCCACGCCCCGCCGTCCATCGCAAGATGGTGACTGAGCACGCCCACCGGCTCGCCAGATATACGCGCCTGGGCCAGCGCCGAAACGAGTGCGCCCAATGCCGCCGCCTCGCCGACAAAACCGCCGCCGCCCTTCCAGTTAATCAGGTCGACGTGAGTATTGACCTCGAGAAGCCCCCTCACCGGGTAGGTGCGCCGGCGCGCGCCGAATGTCGAGAGCCCGGTAAAGCCGATCTCAGGCAAGGTCGGCACGAGAACCGGCGCGATGCGGTTCCAGGGCGGCACCATCACCGGCAGCGGCCGCGCGCCGAACAGCCGTTCGAGCGCCATGCGGCCGGTGCCCAGCTCGCCCAGCACCAGCATGGCCGGCCGCTCGGTGCCCAGCTCGACCTTCTTGTCGCCCAACGTCGCGTGATTGACGTGCGCGTAACCGTGCTGCAGCAGATCGACGCCCGGCTCGCCCGCCAGCCGGTCGGCAAGAGCCTCCGTCGCCTTCGCCGGCACGACAGCCAGCGCCAACGGCGCGCCGCTGTCGCGATGGATCGCCAGCAACCGCTCGAGCGCGGGCCCGACATCGGCGGCATCGTCGTCGCGCCACCACAAGTCAGCCACGCGGCCGGCCTGCGACCAGCGCGCTGCTTCGTCCGAAAGATCCGTCCAGGTGCTCATCTCGCCAACAGGCGTTGCAATAGCGCCGCCGCCGTCGGTCCGCCATCGGCGTCGCACGGCGGGAAGCTTTTCAACGACGGGCCGGCCAGTGCCCGACCGACGGCATCGGCCAGGCTTTGCGCGGACAGCGCGCCCGGCGCCACCACGGCCACCATGCCGCGCTCGGCCAGCGCCTGGGCGCGATCCATCTGCTCGGTCTCGCGCTCGCTGGCAAAGGGCACGAGAACGGCGCGGTCGGCACAGCACAGGGTCTCGATGGTCGTGTTGTAGCCGGCCTGGGAGATGGAGAGCGTGGCGTTGCCCAGAAGCGTCGTGAAGTCGGACCGGGCCGGTTCGACGATGACGCCTCGCTCGCGGGCGAGCGCGCCACGCTCCTGTACCGGCAGGTTCTCGCCCATCAGCAACCGCCAGGTCCGGTGGGCCAGCGCCGTTTTTGGCCGCGCGGCGATCGCGGCCTTGAGCAAAGGCGCGCCGACGGCGCCGCCGCCTACCGAGACGACGACCTCGTCCTTGCCTTCGGCGCTCTGCATCCCCTGCGCCAAATCCCGCTCCGAGACGTAACCAGTGTAGAAGGCACGCCCTTTAATGCGCTCCCAGCCGGCAAAACTTCTCTCGAAAGGTACGAGGCGGGGATCGCCGTGGATCAGCACGGCGTCGAAGCGATCCAGGAGCGCCACCGCCTCGTCGACCCTTTCAGGTCCGGCGCGCCGCACCACGTCGCGCACCGAGCAGGCGATCAACGGCCGCTTCGGCAGACTGCGGGAGGCCTCCAGAAGCGGCAGCAATTCGAAACGCAATCGCGTGCGGCCGAAGGGGAATTGCTCGGTGAGCACGACATCCGGCGCTTCGGCATGCAGCAGGTCGAGCAGCGCCTCGGTGCGCTGGCGTTGGAAGGCCTCGTCGACCGGACTGCCATCGAGGCGAGCGAGATCGCGCAGGCTCGCATCGGCGGCGCGCAGCGGTGGGAGCTGGTGGAAACGAACCCCATCCAGCGCCAAGCCTTCGACCGGCGCGCCGCCGGAAACCAGCAGCACGTCGAAGCCGCCGGCCACGAGCGCGCGCGCCAGCACGGCGGCGCGGCGCAGATGGCCGATGCCTAAAAGGTGCTGCACATAGAAGAAGACGCGGCTCATAGCGGCACGTTGAGGCGGTCGAGCGACACGCGGCCGTCGGCATGGGCCGAGAAGAAATGCAGGCAGCGCCAGTCGAGCTTGTACGGCGGCCGGCCCATCATGTCCCAACCGGTGGCGAGCGCCAGCAGAGCGCGGATCGTGGCCTTGTGCGACACCGCGACGACGGGCTGCCCGCTGGCCGCGACCGACGCCGTCCAGCGGCCGATGCGGGCCATCGCAGCGCGCGGCGATTCCCCACCGGGCGGCTGGAAGTCCAATCCCTTGTTCTCGGCGGCGACGAACGCCGCGCCGACGCTCTCGCGCAGCTCGGCGATGGTATGGCCTTCCCAGGTGCCGAAGCTCATCTCGCGTAGCGCCGAATCGATGACGACCGGCGCCGACGGCTGCAGCAGCTCGGCGGTGCGACGGGCACGCTGCAACGGGCTGCTGAGCCGTTTCCAGCCGTCGGCCGGCGACGGCAGGCGCCACGTCCGGGCATCGGCTTCGCCGGCAGCGTTGAGCGGGGTATCGGTGAGGCCCTGCAGCCGGCGTTCGACGTTCCAGTCGGTGCTGGCATGGCGCAGCACGGCGAAGGGCACGCTCATCGCAGCCTCGCCAAGGCCGCAGCCAGGGCATGGGCGGCGGCGCGTTCGTCATGCCGGGCATTTACTCGCGCGCGCGCTGCCTTGCCGAGCTGCAGGCGCGCTTTGGCGTCGTCGAGCAGCCGCGCCGTTGCCGCGGCAAACGCGGCGGCATCGCCGATCGGTGTCAGGACGCCGGTGACGCCGTCGGCCACCACCGCCGGCACGCCGCCGGTGCGGCCGGCGACGACGGGCAGGCCTGCCGCCTGGGCTTCAAGGAAGGCCATGCCATAGGCTTCGTTGATCGCGGGCCACAGGTAAAGGTCGGCCGACGCATAGAGGGACGGCAGATCGGTGTGCGCCACGGCACCGGCAAAGCGCACTCGCTCGCCCAACGGGGTCATCATCGCTTCGACCTCGCCGCGCGCCGGCCCGTCGCCGACCAACAGGGCCCGCCAAGGCCTGTCCTTCAAGCGGCCAAGCGCGTCGGCGAGCACGCGATAGGATTCGAGCTTGTCGCGCGTGCGCATCATGCCGACGCTCAGCAACAGCGGCGGATCGTTGACGGCGCGCGTCATCGGCGCGAACGGCCGCGTATCGATGAAAGGCGGCAGCCAGGCCTGGCGCGCGCCCGGCCGCAGGCGCGCCTTCACGCCGGCGACGTCGCGCGGATTGACCGTCAGCACCAGGTCGGCGGCGGCCAGCGCGCGCTCGACGGCGCGGTGGCCGAGACGTGTCGGCCCGTGGGCGCGGCGCGGCGCGTGCGAGGCCTCGACCAGCGCATAAGGCACACCGAGCGCGCGGGTCACGCTAGGGCCCAGCCAGTCGGGCTTGCGGTAGTAGCAGTGATAGGTGAGCCAGAGATCGAAGCGCTCGGGATGGTGCGTCGGCAACGCGCGCCAGCGCGCGATCAGTCGTTGCGCCTGCGTCCGTGCGCGCCGTTCGAGCGCAAGGTGATCCTGCGGCGCAGGCACGCCCGGAGCGACGCGGCTCAACGCCGGCATCACCACGGTGTGGCCGAGCCGGCGCAGCAGGCGGCTGAGCCCGCGCGCCATCTCGCGATCGCCCGAGGGGATGGGACTGTCCGGTGGCTTGAGCGGCGTGTGCAACAGCACGCGCATGGATCACTCCGCGGCCCTTGCCTCCGATAGCATGGCCTCTGGCTGGACGCCCTGGCCGAGCGCCGAGGCGATCCAGTCGACGCCGGCGTCGAAGGAGAAGCGCGTGCGCACGGTCTCGGCGGCGCGGTGCGCGAGCTGCTGCCGCAGGTCGGGATGGGCGATCATGCGCGCCAGCGCAGCGGACAGCGCCTCGGGCGCGCCCGGCGGCGCCAACAGGCCGTTCTCGCCATCCTCGATGAACTCGCCGATGGCGGCAGCCCGCGTCGAGACGATGGCGAGGCCCTGGTGGGCCGCCTCCATCAGCACGTTGGGCAGACCGTCCTGGTCGCCATCAGCCGCTTTCTTGCTGGCCAGCACGAACAGGTCGGCCCGCGCCAGGGCGGCGAATACCTGCTTCTGCGGCTGGGCGCCGAGCCAGGTGCAGCGGTCGGCGATACCCAGTCGCTCGGCCTGCGCCTTCAAGAGATCGCCGAGCTCGCCCGCGCCGATATGCTCGAAGCGCCAGTGCAGCGTCTTGGGCAAGAGGGCCAGCGCGTCCAGAAGATCGCCAAACCCCTTCTTTTCGACCTTGCGGCCGATCGACAGGATGACGACGGGGTCGGCGGCATCGCTGCCGTCGCGCCGCGCCCTGAGATGCATCGGCGCCGGCAGATGGGCGAAGTCGAGGCCGTGATAGACGAGCTTCACCTTGTCCGGCCGGGTACTGAGGGCGCGCAGGCGGTCGGCGCCCATGTTGGTGCAGGTCACGGCCCAGGCGCAGTCGGCGAGCTTTTCCGCCGCCTCCCAGGGCGCGCTGGTCCAGATGTCCTTGGCATGGGCCGACACGCTCCACGGCAGGCCGCGCATCAGGGCGGCATAGCGCGTCACTGACGCGGGCGTATGCAGGAAATGGGCGTACAGCCGATCGATACTGGCCGGCAACTCGGCCGCCAGCACCAGCGCCTGGCCCCAGCGGCGCAGCCGGTTGGCCGACGGATCGCGCCGCAGATCGGCCAGGAACCGCGCGCGCGACGTCGCATAGCCCGGCAGGCGCCGCGCCTTCAGCCAGCCCGCCCAGACGCGGCTCGGGTCGTCCTTCAGATACTCCGGCAGATAGACCACGCGTCCCTGCACGCGATCATGCACGGGATGGCGATGCTTGTCGGTCGGCCGGCGCAGCGACCAGATCTCCAGCGCCACGCCGCGCGCCTCGAGGCCGGCGATCTCCTGGGCGATGAAGGTCTCGGACAGGCGCGGCCAGCCCTTGAGCACGACCGCGACACGCGCGTCGATTGGCGAAGGCATGAAGCTTCCGGCGATCAGGTCCTGGCGCGTGCCGGAGGCACGGCCGGCGGTGCAGGCTCCGGTTCGCTCCACATCGCTTCGAGTGGCGCCGGGCCGCGATGAGGATGGGCGAGCTGCTTGGCGACGAGGCGCCAGACATTGGGAAGCCCGTCGAGCAGGCCGGGCACGACGACATCGCTCGGCAGGCCTTGCTGCGGCAGCTGCCTCAGCGCCGTCGCCATGGCATGGGGATCGCGGCCGCGATCGGCGTCGAGCATCTCGATCAGGCCGACATTGCGCGCGGCGCGGGCGCGGATGAACTGTTCCAGGCGCGGCCGGGTGCGCGGCACGATGATCGCCTTCTTGTCGAACGACAGGATCTCGCAGAAGGTGTTGTAGCCGCCCATCGCCACCACGCCTGCCGCGCGCTTCATCAGGGCGCCGAGATTGTTGGTGAAGGTGAGCGTGCGGATGTTCTTGAACCTGGCCGACCGTTCCTTGAAGGCCTCGCGCTCGGTCGCCGACATGAAGGGACCGAACACGATCACCGCGCCGTAGGGGATGTGCGGATCTGCTTCGTAGGCTGCCAGCACCCAGTCGATCAGGTCGGCGCCGTCGCCGCCGCCGCCCGCCGTCACCAGGATGAAGGGACCGTCGATTTCCTCCAGCTCGTGCGGCACGTCGCTGTGCAACGGCAGGTCGCGGCGCAGGTAGCCGGTATAGACCATCTTGTGGCGCACCGACGGCGGCACCTCGATGCCGGTCAGCGGCTTGTTGATCTGCGGCAGGCCGTAGATCCAGATCTCGTCGTAGAGGTCGCGCAACGCCGGCACGACGTTCTTGCGCTCCCATTCGGCGGCGAGGGCGGCAGGATCGTCCATGACATCGCGCAGGCCCAGCACCAGCGGCGTGCCGCGCTCTTTCAGGAGTTTCAGCGCCGGCACGACCTCGCCGCGCAGGCCGGTCGGCTCCTTGTCGACGATGAACAGGTCGGGCCGGTAGATGTCGGCCGTGTCGCGGATGATCCGGGTCCGCATCTCCAGCGTATGCTCGACGCCGACCCGGAGGTTGGCCGAGTCGTAGTCCCCGTCGATCTGCTTCACCACGCCCGGGATGCGCACGAAGTCGATACCGGACCGGAATTCATAGGAACCGATCACTGGCGAGCCCGACAGGATCAGGACCGAGACGTTGGGATCGGCCGCCACCAGGGCGTTGGCGATGGTGCGGCATCGGCTCACATGGCCGAGGCCGAAGGAGTCGTGGCTGTAGAGCAGCACACGCTTGGACCGGCTGTTAGGCATGCGAACGTCTCTCCTTGCCGAAGCGCGTCCTGCCCCGACCGGTGTATTCGGCCGGACTATGCCATACTGGGGAGGACACGCGAACCCCTGTCGCAATGCAAAATATCGAATGTAATCAAGGGCCTGATCTAATATAGAGAGTGGGGCGGCGCACCTGGGGGCTTCGACCGCGGATTTTGATGCAACGCAATCTGTTCACCTACATATGGCGGCACAGCAGGCCCGAGCAGATTGTCATCCTGGGCCTCGTGGTGCTTGCCCAGGTTTTCTATTTCATGTCGTTGACGGTGCCGAAGTCGGTCATCAACAACGGCATCCAGGGCAACGCCTTCAAGGACAGCAAGACCATCCCGTTCCTGGTCTTCGAGCTCGACCTCTCGGCCATCCTGCCCGGCAAGATCATCCGCATCTTCGACGGCTTCCAGGTCAACCAGCTCGGCTACCTGGTGACCATGAGCTTCGTCTTCCTGGGCGCCGTGATCGTGAACGGCCTGTTCAAGAAGTCGATCAACACCCAGAAGGGCCGCATGGGCGAGCGCATGCTGCGCCGCCTGCGCTACGAGCTCTACGACCGTATCCTGCGCTTCCCGCCGGCCCACTTCCGCAAGGTCAAGCAGGCCGAGCTCGCCACCATGATCAAGGACGAGGTCGAGCCGCTCGGCGGCTTCATCGGCGACGCCTTCGTCCAGCCGATGTTCCTGGGCGGCCAGGCGCTCACGGCCATCATCTTCATCATGATGCAGAACTGGCTGCTCGGGATCGTCGTCGTCGTGCTGCTGGCGGCGCAGATGGCGATCATCCCGCGCCTGCGCCGGCCGGTGCTGGTGCTCGGCCGCCTGCGCCAGATCTCGGCGCGCCAGCTTGCCGGCCGCATCGCCGAGACTGCCGACGGCGTGCATGAGATCCACATCCATGGCGCCGCCAACTACGAGCGCGCCGACATCTCCGAGAGGCTCGGCCGGATCTTCAAGATCCGCTTCGACCTCTATCAGAAGAAGTTCGTCGCCAAGTTCTGGAACAACATCCTGTCGCAGGCGACGCCGTTCGCCATCTTCCTGATCGGCGGCTACTTCGCGATCACCGGCCAGATGGATGTCGGCGCCGTGGTCGGCGTGCTGCTGGCCTACAAGGACCTGCCCTCGCCGA
Source organism: Reyranella soli (assembly GCF_007992495.1). Taxonomy (GTDB): domain Bacteria; phylum Pseudomonadota; class Alphaproteobacteria; order Reyranellales; family Reyranellaceae; genus Reyranella; species Reyranella soli. Next base: position 3,358 of record NZ_BKAJ01000199.1, on the reverse strand, counting down.
TCAAGGAGCTGATCGACTGGGACCAGCAGCGCCAGGACGTGCAGATCAAGTACGAGCAGGTGATCGACCAGTTCCAGCCCGAGGGCATGATGCCCGAGGCGCTGCAGGCGATTCCCGACGGCCCGCCCCCGCCGCTCGGCCGCGAGCTGGCCCTGGCCGGCGTCACGGTCTCTGAAGACGGCCGCGTAAAGCAGCTCGACAGCGTGTCGATGGTCCTGCCGACCTGCAGCAAGCTCGCCGTAATCGGCGGCTCGAGCTCGGGCAAGGACGTGCTGGGCCAGGTGCTGGCGCGCATCACCCTGCCCAGCGCCGGCTCGATCAAGATCGACGGCAGCGACTTCTTCCAGCTGCCCGAGTACGTGCTGGGCGCGCGCACCTCGTATGTGGGGCAGGAGACTTACCTGTTCCCGATCTCGGTGCGCGACAACCTGCTGTTCGGGCTGAAGATCCGGCCGATCACGCCCGCCAAGTACGACGACAAGACCCGGGCGGAGCGCGAGCTGTTCTGGAAGGAAGCCGAGCGCGCCGGCAATCCGGCACTCGATCCCACCGCCGACTGGATCGACTACGAGCTGGCCGGCGCGACCGGACCGGCCGACCTGCTGCCGCGCATCGTCGAGGCGTTGAAGCAGGTCGAGCTCGACGAGGATATCTATGCGCTCGGCCTGCGCGGCACGGTCGACCCGGCGCTGCGGCCGGATCTCGCCGAACGCATCCTGAAGGCCCGCCACGAGCTGCATGGCCGCCTGCAGGATCCGAGCTATGCCGGCCTGATCGAGACCTTCAACGGCGACCGCTACAACCGCAACCTGTCGGTCGCCGAGAACATCCTGTTCGGCACGCCGCTCGGCAAGGACTTCGCCGGCGACAACATCGCCGTCGACCCCTACATGCAGTCGGTGCTGCGGGCGACCGGCATCGACCTCGACCTGCAGCGCATGGGCCTCACCATCGCCGAGACCATGGTCGAGCTGTTCTCCGGCCTGTCGCCCGACAACCCGTTGTTCGAGCAGTACAGTTTCATCTCGGCCGACGAGCTGCCCAACGTCCGCCTGCTGCTGCAGCGCCTGGGTGGCAAGGGCATCGACGCCGTGCCCGAGGCCGATCGGCCGCGCCTGATGACCTTGCCCTTCCGCTACATCGAAGCACGCCATCGCCTGGGCCTGATCGATGCGGAGATGGAGGAGCGGCTGCTGGCGGCACGCCACGCCTTCGCCTCCAGCCTGCCCGAGCCACTCCGCGGCGCCGTCGAGTTCTACGACTTCCAACGCTACAACAGCGCCGCCACCTTGCAGGACAACATCCTGTTCGGCCGCCTGGTCTACGGCCAGGCGCAGGGCGAGCAGCGCATCGGCACGCTGACCTCCGACGTGCTGAACGAGCTTGGCCTGCACAACTCGGTGATCGAGGTCGGGCTGGAATACAATGTCGGCGTCGGCGGCAAGCGCTTGACCGCGACGCAGCGGCAGAAGCTCGGCATCGCCCGCGCCCTGATCAAGCGGCCGCAACTTCTGGTCGTCAATGAGGCGGTGGCTGCCTTCGACGGCCGCACGCAGGACAGAATCCGAGACAATATTCTGGCGACGGCGAAGAAGGACGACCGCGGGGTCGTCTGGATCGCCAACCGACCATCGCAGGCGGAGCCGTTCGAGCAGATCGTCGTTATGCAGGGTGGCAGGATCGCCGCCCAGGGCAAGCCGTCCGAGCTGGCGGCAAAAGGTGGGCTGTACGCCGAGTTGATGGCGTCGTGAGGGAATTCAGGAGGACGCGATGAACCTCAACGAAGAAGTCGAACTGCTGAAAGGCGTGCCGATCCTGTCCAAGATCGAGCCAGCCAAGCTGAAGCTGCTGGCCTTCACCAGCGAGCGCGTGAACTACGCCGAAGGCCAGGAGCTTTGCCATCAGGGCGATCCGGGCGACGCCATGTACGTCATCCTGGGCGGCGTGGCCGACGTGCTGATCGACACGCCGACTGGCCAGATCCAGGTCGCCGAGATGAAGAAGAACGATTTCCTGGGCGAGATCGCCGTCCTATGCGACGTGCCGCGCACCGCCACCATCAAGGCGCGCGAGCCGCTCAGCACGCTGAAGATCTCCAAGGACACGTTCTACCGCATGGTCGGCGAGTTCCCGACGATGGCCATCGAGATCATGCGCGAGCTGGCGCACCGCGTGGAGGACACCAACAAGAAGCTGCGCGAGGCGACGGCGAACAAGGCAGCCTGAGCAGATTCCGCAAGTGAAGCAGCATCAACATCAGCCCCTCACCCTGAGGAGCGCACGAAGTGCGCGTCTCGAAGGGTGGCAACAGCAAAGCAGGTGGCCCACCCTTCGAGACGCGGCCCGTTGGACCGCTCCTCAGGGTGAGGTGAGTTTAAACCCCCAATGAGCCGCCTCGACAGCTTCATCGCGCGCATGCAGGCGCAGCGCGACTGCCTGAATTTCCTGAAGCCCAGGATCGACGCCCTGCCCGGCCCCATCCTCGAAGTCGGGCTGGGCAACGGTCGCACCTACGACCATCTGCGCGATCTCTTTCCCGGTCGCGACATCTACGTCTTCGAGCGCAAGGTGGCGGCCCACCCCGACTGCATCCCGCCGGACGACCGGCTGTTCGTGGGCGAGGCGCGCGAAGCGATACCGAAGGCGGCGCAGCAGCTCGGCGCGACGGCGGCGCTGATCCACACCGACCTCGGCACCGGTGACCACGAAGCCAACATGGCGATGGGCAAGTGGCTCGGCCCCGCACTCGACGCGCTGGCGGGGCCGGGCGGCTACGTGCTGGCCAACCAGCCGCTCGACGTGGCGCGCTGGCGCCGCCAGCCCGAGCCGCCGGGCGTGCCGCAGGATCGGTATTTTCTCTATCGCGTTGGTTGAGTGGCCAGCCGAGATACGCGCGCACCTGACTCGCGTTCAAAGCCAAGCGGCGTATGTTGCCAGGCCAATGCTCCTCACCCCGCGCGCCTTTGTCCGTTTTCTGGACGGCCATCTCGGTCAGAGTCGGCGCATCGCGTTCATGCCGGGCGAATATACGCGGCAGATTGGTACCTTAGAGTCTGACTTGCACGAATAGAAACCGGCGCGACTGTGCCGCGGGGGTGCATGCACTGCAGGCGTCGCGTCCGAGAATTTCTGCATTTTTTGCTTTTTTGCAGGCCGGGCCGATGCCCGCCAAGCCATTGAATCCACGCCGCTTCTGGATTTTCTGCATTTCTTGCATCTTCTGCTGGCCCTCCCGCTGGACTGCACCCCGTGGGGGCGGAAGGGGCGAAGCCTCGATGCCCCTCCCGCGCGGTTTGCGCAGTTCCCGCAGTTTGCGACGTGAGAACCATGGACGTGTTCGATGCCCATTTCATCGGAG
>NZ_BKAJ01000198.1 GCF_007992495.1 Reyranella soli | reverse complement strand
GGGTCCGTAAGACCTTCGATTGCAATGGTAAGTTCCGCTGCTCGCTTCTTTGCTTTGCGAGCCGCCGTCTCCCAGGCTACTGGAGCGTTATGGTCTAGCGTTTGCCGAGGCGTCAGGTGTGCACCTTAGCACTCGCTCGACCAGTCATCCGGAGCAAGTATAGGAACCCGAACATCCGGTGGAACAAGTAATCGACCTGCTCCAGGCCCTGCACATCTTGCTCGATTGCGGCGGCACGGTCGATGACGGCACGGTCGATCAGGCAAAGCGGCTGCCGGCCGGGCGCGCGAGGGCCGTCGAGCCGGAGCAGCACGGAAAAGGAGCACGATATGAATGACGTCCGGCACGACCATTCCCGCTGGGGGCCGGGTGACCAGCTCGGCGCCGGGAATTTATTGACGCCCGAACGGCGCCTGTCGGCGCTGCGCTCGATCCAGACCGGTGCCCTCTACGATCTCAGCCACGAGATCAGCCCAAAGGCGCCATTCCTGATGCCGAACCAGACGCCATTCCTTCAGTCGATCTGGGCATCCTGGCGGGATTCGATCAAGCGGCGCCGGGCTGCCGGCGCCACCAACGACGCCGGCTCGAACGTCGAGCGTGTCGAGATGACCATGCATGTCGGCACGCATATCGACGCGCTCGGCCATTTCAGCATCGGCGGCAAGCTGTACAACGGGCTGAACGCCGCCGACGTGGTGTCCGATTGGGGCCTCGAAAGCCTCGGCATCGAGCACATGCCGCCGATGATCAGTCGCGGCGTGCTGCTCGACGTTGCCGGGTTGGATGGCGGCGCCTTCCTCAATCCGGGCCGGGTCGTTGAACCGGACGACTTAGCGCGTGCCGCCGATGCGGCGCAAGTTGCGGTCGAAGCCGGCGACATCGTGCTGATCCGCACCGGCTGGGGACGCTTCTTTGGCGTCGACAACGTGCGGTATCTGCAGGGGGAGCCCGGGATCGACATACCCGCGGCCCGCTGGCTGACGCAGCGCGACGTCGTCGCAATCGGCTGCGACAACATGGCGGTCGAGGTGCTGCCAAATCCGGACCGTGGCATCGCGATGCCGGTGCATCAGCACGTCCTCGTCGAGGCCGGGGTTCACCTGATCGAGAACCTCTCGCTCGATGAACTGGCGCGCAACGGGATCGCAAGCTTCTGCTTCATCCTGCTGGCGGCGAAGTTCAAGGGCGCGACCGGCTGCCCGGTTCGCCCGATAGCGCTGGTCTAACCACGTCCTCGACCCCCAACGTGCTGCCGGGGGAATCGTGCCTCAGACACCGGCGATTACGTCGGCCCATTCCTCCAGCATCGCCGGCCTCCCGCAGTCCGTCGACGGCAGCACGACCGACTCAATTCTTCGCCGCCTCAATGGTGGCAACGACGCTGACCAACGTTTCCTCCAACACTTCGAGCCGCCGAAGCTCGATCACAGGCCCGCCCCCAGCCAACACCAGGAAACGCACACGCCGCCTGAGCCGAATGATGCTGCATGTGTTGACGGCGATAGCCCCCTGCTGGAGTGTCGGTTACATGAACTCGCCCGATCCAGTGACGTTGTCCGTCCTCGACAACCGCTTCCGTGCCATCGTTGATGAAATGGGAGAGGCGATGCTACGCACCGCCTATTCTCAGATTCTAAATTCCTCTCGCGACTTCTCCATTGCGATCTGCGATGCGCAGGCAAGGCTGCTGGCTCAAGCGGATCACATCCCGATCCACGTCGGTGCCATGCCCTTCGCGGTGGAGGCGGTGGTGGAGGCCTTCGGGGATTCGATTGCGGAAGGCAACGTCTACCTGCTGAACGACCCCTACCACGGCGGGTCGCATCTGCCGGACTTCACTGTTGTCGTGCCGATCTTTGCCGAAGGTCGGGTGATATTCTATTCGGTGGTTCGCGCCCATCAAACCGATATCGGCGGCGGCACCCATGGGGCCTACAATCCCGCCGCTACCGAGATCTTCCACGAAGGCCTGCGTCTGCCACCGATCCTGCTGGGGGAGGGACGGCTGCCGAGGCCCGACCTGGTGCGCATGATCGTCACCAATAGCCGGATGCCGCGCGAAGTGCGCGGGGACTTGATGGCGATGATCGGCGCTGCGCATCTGGGCGAGAAGAGGCTGCTCGCGGTCCTGGGCAAGAATGGCGCGGCGAAGACGGAGGCCGCGGTCACCGCAATCCTTTCGCTGTCCGAGGCCCATGCACGCCGCATCATCGCGTCCTGGAAGGATGGCACGTGGACAGGGGAGGCTTTCCTCGACGATGACGGCTTCGGGCGACAGGACATTGCCATCCGCGCAACGGTGACGAAGACGGGTGATGCGATCGTTGTGGACCTGACGAAGTCCGATCCGCAGGTGCCGTCCTTCCTCAACTCCTCTTGGCCCAATACGGTGAGCGCGGTGCGGATGGCTATTGTCTTCCTGCTCGATCCGGAAATCGCCAAGAACGATGGTTGCTTCCGCCCCATCGAGATAATCGCCAAGGAAGGCACGATTGTCCTGCCGCACGAGGGTGCACCGGTGACCATGTGCACGTCCCACTGCTCGAATGAGATCGTTGAGGCGGTGGTCAAGGCGTTGGCCAATGCGTGCCCGGATCGCGCCATGGGCGGCTGGGGGCGGCGCTTCCGGATCGCGATCAAAGGAAGCGATGCGCGGCGGCCGGGCCGGCCCTTTGTGTGGCACCTGTTCCATGCGCGTCCCGGCGGTGGCGGGTCGTCGCAGGGCGATGGCTGGTCCAACGCGGGCGAGTGGCATTCGGCCGGCGGGTTGAAGTTCGGCAGCATTGAAATGGCCGAGGCCCGCTTCCCGCTGTTCTTTGCCAAGCACGAATTCCGTCCCGGCAGCGCGGGCGATGGCAGCTATCGCGGCGGGCTTGGCGCGGAGCTGGTGTTGAAGCTTGAAACCGACGGGCCAGCCGTGGGGAATACCGCTGGCGACGGCGTGCGCTATGGCGCAGCGGGAATGTTGGGTGGCAAGGATGGGGCACCGCATCATTACACACTCGAGCACGCAGATGGCACGTCGCGCGACTTAGGGACAAAGGAAGTCAGCATCCCGCTCGCGCCGGGCGACACGTTGCACGTACGCGCAGGCGGCGGCGGCGGATGGGGGCCTCCCGAGAAACGCGACGCGCAGGCACGCAGGCGTGACGCCGATGAGGGGCTGCTGTGAGCACCTTCCGAATTGGCATCGATGTCGGCGGCACCTTCACCGACATTGTCTGCGTCGCAGCGAACGGCATGACGACTCTGGCCAAGGCATCCTCTACTCCGTTGGATCAGAGCGAGGGCGTGGTGAATGGCCTCGCCGTGCTTGGCGAGCGCCTGGGCTTAGGACTGCCCGAACTGCTGGCTCGCACGGATCGCATCGTCCATGGCACGACGGTCGCCACCAACTCGCTGCTGGAACGCAAGGGTGCGAAGGTCGCGATGCTCACCACTGAAGGCCATCGCGATGTCATCGAGATGCGCGAGGGGCTGAAGCCTGAACGCTATAACTTGCGCATGCCGCCCGCACCCGCGCTGGTGCCGCGTCGCCTCCGCTTGCCGGTTGCCGAGCGCATCCGTGCCGATGGAACGGTGGAAGTCCAGCTCGATCGCACCTCACTGAACTCGGCCATTGCGGTGCTGAAGGCGGAGAAGGTCGAGGCGGTGGCGATTTGCTTCCTGCATTCCTGGCGTGATGACGCGCATGAACGCGCGGCCGCCGAAGCCGTGCGCACCGCGCTGCCAGATGTCTTCGTGACAACGTCCGCGGAAGTGCTCCCGCAGATCAAGGAGTTCGAGCGATTTTCCACGGCCTGCGTCAATGCCTATGTTGGGCCAATCGTGTCGCGGTATCTCGCGCGGCTACGCGGGCGGCTGGCTGATGCAGGATACAAAGGCTCCATCTTCGTGATCCTTTCCCATGGCGGTGTCGCGCCTGTCGAGGAAGCCGCGCGGCTCGCCACAGGCACCGCGCTATCTGGTCCAGCGGGCGGCGTCGCGGCCGGTGTAGCGCTGGCGCAGCGCGGCGTGGGGCAAAACCTCATCACCTTCGATGTCGGTGGCACCTCCACTGATATCGCGCTGGTCTTGGATGGCGAGGCCGCACTTGGCCGTGGCCGCACCGTGGGAGGAGAGCGCATCGCGCTGGAAAGTCTCGACATCGTCACGCTGGGCGCCGGTGGCGGCTCGATCGGGCATGTCGGGGCCGGCGGCACACTGCAGGTCGGCCCGCGTAGCGCTGGAGCCGTTCCGGGGCCCGTCGCCTATGGCCAGGGCGGCACAGAACCCACGGTGACGGATGCCAATCTCGTACTGGGCTATCTCGACAAGGACAACTTCCTCGGTGGCGCGCACAAGCTCGACCGAGACGGCGCACTGGCTGCTTTCGACAGGCTGGGGAATTCAGTCGGTCTTCACGCCATGGCCGCCGCGGAGGGCGTGCATCGCTTGGCCAATGTGCGCATGGCCGACGGCATCCGCATCGCCACCGTGCGACGCGGCGTGGATCCGCGCCATTTCACCCTGCTGGCCTTCGGCGGCGCGGCGGGACTGCATGCCTCGGCCGTAGCGCGGGAACTCGGGATGCAGCGCGTTGCCGTGCCGATCTTCGCCGCGGGGCTTTCGGCTTGGGGCATGCTGCATACCGACCTCCGCTACGAGATGGCACGCAGCGAGCTCGCCAGCGGCGGGGTGCCGGAGGATGCTGTGCTGCGCACCATCTGGGCCGGGCTGGAAGCGGAAGGCCGCGCCCGCGTCGCATCCTGGTTCGGCGGCGAGGTTGAAACAAAGCGCGCCGCCGATATGCGCTATGGCGAACAGGTCTTCGAGATTACCGTGCCGCTCGAGGCGGTCGAGTGGGACGCGACAGGTCTGAGGGGTCGGGTCACCGATGCTTTCCATGCACGCCATGAAACCCTGTTCACCTACGCGCTGCTCGAGGAGGAGGTGGTGCTGGTCAATGCCCGTCTCGCCGTGATCGGGCGACTGCCGCCGATGCAGCCGCCTGAAGCCGTTGCGGGAGGCATCCCGGCCGCGGCCTTCGCGACGCGCCGGGCGCAGATTGAGGGTGTAGAGCAGGAGCTTCCGGTCTTCGACTTCACGGCGCTCGCAGCGGGACAGGAAATCGCCGGCCCGGCGATTGTCGAGAGCGACACGACCACCGTGGTCCTTCTGCCGGGCGACACGGCACGGATGGATGGGCACGGCTGGCTCGCCATGATGCTCCCAGGCGACTGAGCCCCGTTTGCAGCAATTGGAGGGTTATTCAGCGACTTCCAAGGACCAGGCGAAGTTGGTGGAGGGCTTGCGCCTTGCAGGGCTCCCAGAATGACCGAGCCGCCGCTTGGCGGCCATCGTGTCGGCCGACCTCGCGGGTTACTCGCGACTGATGGGCCGAGACGAAAGTGGCACGCTGGTTGCGCAGAAGTTAGACCAAGGATCAGAGCGAGGCTCCGCCGACACCATCGGCCGGTTATACATCAGCTGACCTCAAGCCAATCGCGACGAATCTTAGGCGCATCGCGCAGGCTGTCCGGGGTGCCCTCGAACACAATCTCGCCATGACCCATAACGTAGACGCGCTGCGACACGCGCATGGCGATAGTCAGCTTCTGCTCGACGAGAAGGACCGAGACTCCCTGCCGACAGATATCGCGAATGACTTCGGTGACGACGTCGACAATCTTGGGCGCCAGCCCTTCGGTCGGCTCGTCGATCAGGATGACACGCGGATTGCCGAGAAGCGAGCGGCAGATCGTCAGCATCTGCTGCTCCCCACCCGACAACATGCCGGCCGCCGTGTTGCGGCGCACCTTGAGTTGCGGGAAGAATGCGAACATCTGGTCGACCGTCCAGGTCGGAACGCCGGCACGAGGCGCCTGCATGCCGATCCGCAAATTCTCGTCGACCGTGATATTGGCGAAGATCTCGCGCTCCTCCGGCACGTAGGCAACGCCGACGCGCGCCACCTGGAAGGCACGTTCGCCAGCAAGCTCGCGCCCAGCGAGGCAGACACGTCCCCCGGTCGGCGGCACCAGCCCCATAATGGCCTTCAGTGTGGTCGACCGCCCCGAACCGTTACGCCCCAGCAGGCTCACGATTTCGCCTGACGCGATCACCATCGAGACGCCATGCAAGATATGGCTCTTGTCGTAATGGGCGTGTAGGCCTTCGACCTCAAGAAGGTTTGCCATCAGTGCACCTCCTCGCCGAGATATGCTTCCTGCACCTTCCTGTCAGCGCGCACCGCTGACGGCTCGCCAGAAGCGATGATCTCGCCATAGACCAGCACCGAGACGTGGTCGCAGAGCGTGAACACGACGCTCATGTCGTGCTCCACGACCAACAGTGTGCGGCCTTCGGTGACGCGGCGAATGAGGTCGACGATGTAGGTTGTCTCGTCGCGCGACATGCCAGCCGTCGGCTCGTCAAGGATCAGCACCGCTGGATCGGTGGCAAGCGCCATGCCCATCTCTAGAATTCGCTGCTCCGAGTAGGCCAGGTCACCGGCGAGACTGTCGCGCCGCCGCGTCAGACGGAGATTTTGGAGATACTCATCCACCTCGTCGTTGACGGCCGACAGGCTGCGGATCGACCGGAACAGGGTAAGGCGATGGCCACGCCGTCCCATGATCGAGATGCGCAGGTTCTCCGCCACGCTCATGCGGGGAAAGACGTTGGTGATCTGGAATGACCGCGAGAGCCCGAGCCGGTTGATGATGTGCGGCGCGAACCCGGCAATGGGGGCTCCGTTAAGAAGAATATCGCCAGAGGTCGGCGCGTAGTGGCCCGAAATTAAATTGAACAGCGTCGACTTTCCGGCGCCGTTCGGGCCGATCAGCGCGTGACGCTGGCCGCCCAGAACGGCGAGATCGACGCCACGGATGATCTCGGTGTCGCCGAAGGACTTTCTGAGGGCCTTGAGCTCCAGAACTGGCTCGCCAATAGGAGAGGGTTGCGCGCTCATGAAGGAGGCGCCACTGGTGCGGCGCTCGCTGACGGCGCAATCGGTTCATCCGGCACGTCGCGCGTTGCCGCGAGCCATGCCCGCGCGGTGATGCGGCGGGCCACTGGCAGGAGCGTACTGCCGATCGCTACCAGCATGATTGGAATGGCCCACGTCACGGGCGAAAACGGCTCGAACGTTTGACCGAAGAGCTCGTACGGTACCCATTCGCCCTTGGCTGCTGCGCGTTTGGCGAGGTAGGCATCAGTCAATACCACGTGAATGCTCTCGACCACGAAAACGAGGCCCGCGATCAGCAGCAGACCGACAACTAGGCACAGTAAATAGGGCGCGACGAGATGCTTCCAGCCATTGGTTCTGACCTTGCGGGCATGCAGATCGGCGAGACCACCAAGACCTTGCGGCGCGAACAACATGACGAGCACGAAGATCAGGCCCTGATAGAGCAGCCATGAGCGGGTGAGATCGGATGTGATGCGCGCAAAGAATGTCATGATCATCGCGCCGAGCGCCGGCCCAAAGAAGGTGCCGGCGCCGCCGATGAAGGTCTGAAGCACGACGTTGGCCGAGGCCTGCGCCGAGAAGATCGTGTAGTTGGCGGCCTCGTTGGCAATGGCAAGCAGAGCCCCGGCAACGCCGGTGAAAAGGCAGGAAATCGCGAAAATCAGAGTGCGAGCAACGTGAGTATTGAAGCCCAGAAACCGCACGCGCTGCTCGTTGTCACGCAGGGCCAACGCCAACCGCCCGACCGGCGTCTTGGTAAATGCCCACATGCACCAGGCCGACACAACGAACCAGCCGAGGGTCAAATAGTAAACGTCAGCATCGGAGCCGAAGTTAATGCCCCACGACGGTCCGCGAATCGTCGAGATGCCCGACTCTCCGCCGAACAGCGCGTTCCAGGTCGGCGCCAGCGTAAACAGGAGCTCGGCCAACGCCAAGGTGACCATCGAGAAGTAGACACCCGTACGTTGGGTAGCGAACCACCCGAACACCAGGCCGAACAGAAAGCCGATCAGCGCGCCGGCAAGCGGGATCATCGGCGTCGGGAAACCGAACAGCTTGTGCTCGACCGCACGCATCAGGTGCAGCGCGGCGAATGCGCCGAGCCCATAATAGGCGGAATGGCCGAACGAGAGCATTCCCGCTTGGCCCATGGCGAGAGCGAAGGCGAGCGCGAAGAGCGCGGCGATCATCATCTTGATCGCTGCGTTCAGCAGGTTGGGTGACAAGAATAAAGGCAATATGACGAGCAGCCCCAGCGCTGCCAGCAGCGGGACGATGGTGCGCGCGTTGATCACTGGCGATCCCCCATCAGGCCAGCCGGACGGATGAGCAGGACGAGAAGCATGAGCAGGAACGGCATGCTGTTGGCGATGGTCGAGAGCTGCAGAGTGAAAAGGCCGCCAACATCGGATGCCCAGGAACCGAGCCCAATCAGACCGAACAGATCGGCGATCGACACGTTGAGGCCGACGGAAAAGGAAATGAACAGCCCGATCATCAGCGACGCGATGAGGGCACCGACGACGGAGCCGAGCCCGCCGATGACGACGACAACGAACACGAGCGTGCCGAAGTCGACCGCCATATTGGGACCGGTGGGGTAGAAAGCGCCGGCGACGGCACCGGCCAGCCCCGCCAGGGCAGAGCCCCCTGCGAACACCGCCATATAGACCACGGGCAGATTGTGGCCGAGCGCTTCGACCGTCGTAGGCCGATAGGTCGCTGCGCGCACGACGATGCCGACGCGGGTGCGGGTGAGCAGCAGATAGAGGATGACAAACATGGCAAGCGCCACAGCGCCCATGAACAGCCGGTAGAACGGGTAGTTGGTCTCGAAGATCGTGAAGGCGGCAAAGCGCATGTAGTTCGGCATCTGATAGCTGACCAGCGCATCGCCGTAGAACAGCTTGATTACTTCTTCGATGATGAACGCGAGGCCGAAGGTAAGCAGCAGCTCATGCGCGTGCCCGTACTTATGTACTCGGCGCAGCATGTAGCGCTCGACGAGGACACCCGCTAACCCCGCAACAATTGGCGCAAGAAGCAGTCCGATCCAGAAGCCGCCGAGCCGCGTCAGCGTGAAGCCGACATAGGCGCCCAGCATGTAGAACCAGGCGTGAGCGAAATTGAGCACGCCCATCATGCCGAAGATCAGCGTCAGTCCTGCCGACACCATGAAGAGCAGCAGTCCATGAACGACGCCGTTCAGGACCGAGACGACGATGTACTCCACGGCGGCCTCGTCCGATCAACCTAGTACGCGAGAAGAGAGCGCCTGTCGCGGCCAATCGGGCAGCGACAGGCGATGTCGATCAGCCCGATCTCAGGACTTGGGGCGGTCCATCTTGCAACTCGGCTGGACAGGGCTCGATGCCTGCTCGCCGGTCAAGAGCTTGATGGTCTTGAAGCCGCGCTCGGTGTTGTCGGCCTTGAACTTGGCGTCCTTCGACACGACGGCGATGGCCAGCGGCACCAGCGCCTGATGGTCCTCGGACCGCATTTTGATCGGACCCATCGAGGTGTCGACCGTGACGTTCTCCATGGCGGAGGCCAGCGCCTTGACGTTGAGCTTGTCGCCCGGCTTTGCCTTCAGCGCCTTAAGCGCCTCGCCGAGGCCCCACATGGCGTGGGTGACGTGGCCCTGCACGTTCAGCGGATACTGGCCGGTCTTGGCCTTGAAGTCCTCCGCAAACGCCGCCGTCTTCTCGCCGTTGGCGTCTGGAAAGAAGGTCGATTGCGTGTAATGGCCGTCCGCGGTGTCGCCGGCGTTGGCTATGTTGCCAGGCTGGTCGATCCAGTAGGCGAGAAAGCGTGCCTTGAGCCCGGAGTCGCCCGCGGCCTTCATGAGCAGCAGCAGATCGTTGGACCAGTTGCCGGTCACCACCGTGTCCGGCCCCGCCTCCTTGATCTTGGCGACGTACGGCGCGAAGTCCTGGATCTTGTTCACGTCGTGGATCACGTCGCCGACGATCGTGTAGCCGTACTCCTTGGCGTAATCGCGCGTCAGCTTCTGCACGTCATGGCCCCAGCTATAGTTCTGGCCGATGATGTAGACCTTGGTGCCGAGCGCATTGGCGTCCTTCATGGCGATCAGCATCGCCTTGAGTCGGATCTCGGCGTTGCCGTTCCAGCGGAAGTGATAGAAGTGGCACTTCGGCCCGGTGAACTCCATCGCCTCGGCGCCGACGTTGATCCACATGATCTCCTTGCCAGGATTGCGCGCATTGTGCTTCTGCACGTCCGCCGTGATCTGGCCACCGATAGCCGACGACGCTCCCTGGATAATGATTTGAGCACCGTCATTGATGGCGGCCTTGAGCTTGTCAGCCGCTTCTGAGGGACCGCCCTGGTTGTCGTACTCGAGGAGCTTGATCCCGTCCGGCCAGGCCTTTTCTGCCTCGACCTTGGCCAGACCATACTTTACGGCCGACTGGAACAGCTTCCCCGTTACGGCTTGGCCGCCGGACAACGACTCAATGAGAGCGATTTTGACAGGCTCGGCATTTGCAACGCTGGTTACTAAGCAAGCTGCAAAACACGTAGCGGCGACTATCGTCCTAGTCATTGCGTGTCCTCCTGCTTTTTCTTACCTCCACCGATTCAAAGTCGGTCCTTGGGTACAAAGATACCAGAGACGCATGGCCCCCGCAGCTTTTGAGATTTCGACCTTATGCCATCACGCGACAAGCCCAACCGCACCGCAGAAGCCGCTGGCCGCCGTCCGCATGAACGGCCAACGCATCAAGCCATCGCTGGCCGGCGTCGTGTAACGTCATTCAGCTCACGGCATGAACGGGCGGAAGATCTGCTCGACAAGTCGACCCGCTAATCAGGCGATCGTCAGCACTGCCTTGCCGAGCACGTCGAGATACGGCGTCACGCCGAGGCCGGCGCCGGTCGGCGCCTTGATGTAGCCGCCGCGATGCTGCGGGCCGCCATCGGCGATGCTCAGGGTGTTGCAGCCGTTGACGTCACTCGAGCTGAAGCGGAAAGCCTCGGGCGTCGAATGGGCGAGATGGGCGATCGCCGCTGTCACGATGTCGCTGCCGCCCGAGTCCTCGATGGTCATGGCGATGCCCATGGCGACACAGAAATCGCGCATCTGGCGCGCCACCGTGAGACCGCCCACCTTGCTCAGCTTGATGTTGACCACGTCCATCGCCTGGTCGGCGTGGGCGCGCAGCAGCATGGCCGGGCCGTCGATGATCTCGTCGAGGATGAAAGGCCGGCTGGTGCGCCGCCGAATGCCGAGGCACTCGCCGTAGCCCAGGCAAGGCTGCTCCAGGTAGAGGTCGATATCCTCGATGGCGCGCACGACGCGGGCCGCCTGATGGGGCAGCCAGCTCGTGTTGGCGTCGGCCACGAGGACCTCGCCGGGTTTCAGGCTCGAGGCGACGGCGCGGATGCGGGCGATGTCGAGATCAGCGTTGCCGCCGACCTTGATCTGGAAGTGGTGATGGCCCTCGCCGCGGCAGACGGCGACGCGCTCGACCATGCGCTCAGGCGTGTCCTGCGAGATCGCGCGATAGCATTTGACCGCCTCGCCCTGGCAGCCGCTCAGCAGGGTCGAGACCGGCACACCGCAGCTGAGCCCGAGGATGTCCCAGCAGGCGATGTCGAGCGCCGACTTCACGTAGGGATGGCCCTTCAAATGCTGGTCCATGACGCGGTTGATGACGCCGAGCCGCCTTGGATCCTGGCCCAGCAGATGCGGCGCCAACTCGGCCAGCCCGGTGCGCACGCCGTTGGCGTAGGCCGGGAGATAGGCCGGGCCGAGCGGACAGACTTCGCCATGGCCGATCAGGCCGGCATCGGTGCGGATGCGGACGGCGGTGGAGTCGTAGAGGCGGATCGACTGGCCACCCGACCAACTGTAGGTGCCCTCGCGCAAAGGCAGGTCGACCTGGTGGACCGTGATCTGGGTGATCTTCATTAGACGCCTTAGTGCGATATGCTAACTTTTGTGCGGATCACGGCCCTTCGAAACTGTGCCATTTCCTTGATCCATCAACGTTTCAGGACTCAGTCCACCGGCCAATGTCGATCCAGCACGCTACAATTCTGGATTCGCTAAATCAGATCGATGTCCTGAAACGGATGACCGGCCTGGACGATCTAAAGGAAATTGCCGGTCCTCAGTTTCATCCAATGCGATATGGGGCGGCAGTCGCGCTCTACTGCGGGATGCTTAAGCTACGCCGACCGTGTTGGCAGCAAGCCTGGAACAGGGAGCTCGCCAAGCACCTTCGAAAGCCGCGGACGACCACGAGAGTATGACGGAACAGCGTTGTGCGCGCGGATGGCAATCGCCGGCGAGAACGTGAGAAATCACGCCGGGGACAGTCGTCTTAGCCATTGCTTACACGCATTTGGGGCCCATTGAACAGCGCTGGCATCGGCCGGCCGGCAATGCCGCTTCGGTCGATCCAATGCTGCATCGCGCGGGCCTTCGCCCAGGTCGATAAGTCAATTAGCAGATAGCCGGCTTCCTCGCGCCAGCCGGCGATCGAGAAGTGCTCGCCGGCGGCGGCAATGCGCCGGACCGTGCTGTCGATCTCGCGCCGATCGGCCGATCGAAAGGGATCGCCGCGTTTGATCTTGGCGACATGCGGCATCCGCGTCGCTTCATCGCAAAAGTGTCTTCGCCCTTCCGTCGCATTTCGACGATGATGCGATGCGCCGTAGCGCCCGTCGCTCTGCCAGGACGCCGCGTCAGGCTGTCAGTGCTAGCCCTTCTACCTGTTGAGCCTGCAACGCTGGGAATCGAGCGCACCGCTCGCCGAGCCGCAGACGCGCGATAGTCGGTTCGACTCGCCGATGCCGGTCAACGATAGGCGCGGTCCGCTATGCACCAAACACCTTATAGGGCGTTGTCTTCCCATTCTTATCGCGCAGTAAAAGTTCGCCACCAGCTTTCGACTCGTTAATTATCGCCTCGTACAGACGTAGCGCATTGCGAACAACCTCGGCATAGGAAGACGCCTCGGTGACTTCTTTGAGTGAAGCTAGTCGGTCCATGGATCGGCAAGGCAATTCCAGCTGCACTCTAGTCGTGGCCCTTTTATCCTTAGCGCCCATTACCCCTTGCCTCGCTATCCAAATGCAGTACCCGACGGTGGCCGTCAGGAACGGCCAAGTTAGCGTCAGAACCCTGTCCATCTCGGAAAAGCGATCCAACACTATCCAGTGATGCACGCCCACGGCGTAAACCACTGCCATTACAAGCATCGGCGCAAAGATCAACAGTTGGACAGCCCGATGTCGATACTGTTGCCGATGCTGCTTCGACGACGATTTCTGTTCGCAATCACAGGTGCGGTCACAACTACTGTTGCAGTCGCAATCGTCGTCACGCTCACGCCCATTGTCTGTCTCGAAAATCAGATCCAATGGAAGCTCTTCGCCAACTCGGACTATGTACTTGCGCTTGCTCATTTGCATTCCCTATCCAAGGGTCTGCTGTGCAAGTGCTGTCGCGTTCTATGTCGCTAGCTTAAACCGAAGCTTCGGTGCCGCGTGGCGCGCATCACATGCACATCCAGGCCCGCCAATTTTCTAATCAACCAGAAAACCGACGACCGAAGTCCCGGATTACGCCTCGGCTGGCGTCCTACGAGAAAAGCAAAAGATTAGCAGCAACCAAACAGGTAGAGCACCCGCCGCAGAACCAAAGCCTGTAGCGGAGCGCTGAAGAAGGCGCTTTGCAGCGAGCCCGTATCCGTTCTCCTTTCTAAAAAAGTGGCGAGCAATACGAAACGCCCACACTAGAACGACTTCGCAAATTTTGGTCCAACACTCGAAACTGTCGGCGAAGCTTAGAAAGCCATGCCGTTGCCTCCTTTGCCCTAGGCCTCTAACAAACTGGAGATCGGAATCGCACATCGCAAAACTAACGATACAGCAAATTTTGATGAATGCAACGCTCAATCAGGTAGCTTCCTCGAGACGTTGGTACTGCCGGCCTCGCTGGACAGCGACTTGAACGAGCGATTGGCGACGCGGTTGTGGGCTGCCTAGTCGATCGCCGTGTCGACGACAGTTCCCTGATGCTTCTCACCGATCTGGCGGGCAATAGTGGAGCGCATAGCTTCCTGAGCCGGACGCAGCCGGGAATGTCTCTCAGGTACATTGTGTGGAAAAACACATCGCCTGAGAGCGCTTGATCTTAACTTTCCACTCCTGCTTCTCCACTCCCCCAAAGAGATGCGGCGATTGCCGTATGAGAAGCAAAGCGCCGCCCGTGCCCCAAGCTGGGCGGCGCTTCCGTTGGCGTCCGTCACCAGAGCCTCCTTTGCTCCAAGGGACGCGCCACCTGGGCGCAACCCGCCCGGCTGGGACAAGGCGGGCCGCGTTTGACACCAGCTGTGCGTTTTTGGGCAATTGAGATCAATGATCGCTGCCGGCACGCTCGCTACAAAAGGGGCCCCGCACGCGCTAATGGGTCGCCACGAGGAGCGTCCCAATGCACTTTTTCCAAGGCTGCGTCATCGCCCTCGAGATAGAAGCCGCAGCCGTCTCCTTGGCATGGGTCGCCGTGCACCTGTGGCAGGTTCTCGCCTAAAGGAACCCCTCCGATGTCGATGAGCCCGTTAAAAGCGACGCTCCGGCGCATTCTTGACGACCTCCGGCGCATGCCATCGAGCGCTACACCAGCCGAGGCGCTGGAGGCGTTCAGGCGTCAGCTCGCCTCGGAGCGGGCGAAGGGAAAGCACGGTGACTGGGTTGGCTGAGCCCGCTACTTCGGATCAAGAACTTAGCCGGGCGGCGCTCGCACAGCGCATCAGCAAACTTCTCGCCGCCCTAGAGCGGGCGAAGCGGCAGCCGAACCGGCGCGAGGCTTATCACCTGCGTGAAGCGCTGGAGATGATCGAAAACGAACGGTATGTCGACGCCGAGGCGGCCGTGATCAAGGCGGAGCACTTGGCCCCATTGCCCGCGCACGTAGCGAAGCTGGTGCCGACCAATAACGTTTGGGGAATCAAACAAATCAGAGAAGCGTTGGATCGGCTTGAAGGGCGGGAGCAATGACGACGATCGCTGGTCAAGGCCGAACGGCACGCCCGCCGAGGCGCTGGTGGAGTTCAGGCGGCGGTTGGCCGAACTTGGGAAGGGGAAGGCGCGATGATTCGATGGCGGAGACCTGCGACAGCGACCACGACCACAATCACCTCAAGGCCGATCAACGGCGTCCACCGCGAGGTCCACGCCGATGGCGAGCACGTCGGTTGGGTGACCTTAATCAGCACCGGTTGGATCTTCACTGCAGCCGACAGGCGTTTCACAAATCGCTTCCCCGACAGCGCCGAGCCAACGCCAACTTGGGAATCCGCCCTTCTGGCGGAAGGTTGAACGGAGACACCTAATTTTTCCACCGCCGCCAGGGTCCGTTTTCCCGCCCGCTGGGCGTGATCGCCGGCGATGGCCCCGGGGGGGCCGGCCACCCATTAAGTCCGCGCCTACGCCTTGGCCCGCAGTCCGGCAGGTCAGCAACGTCTATGTCGGCAACTTCGCCGTCCTTCAAACTCTACGGTCGCATGATCGTGAGCGGCCTGGCGCGATCGGTCGCCCTAGTCATTGCCCACGTGCATCTGCGGACCGTTGAACCGAGCCGTCATCGGCCGGCAGGCAATGGCGCTGCGGTCGATCCAGTGCTGCATCGCGCGGGCCTTCGCCCAGGTCGGGAAGTGGAACAGCAGATATCCCGCCTCCTCGCGCCAAGCGGCAATCGAGCAGTGTTCGCCGGCAGCGGCAATGCGCCGGACCATGTACTGGTCCCTCCCCTGAGATGATCCCTGCCCCCGCTTTGATCTCTCACCGGCCCGGTACCGTCACACGGGGAGACTGGCAATTGCTGCACTGACCGGCACGCTCCGCTCACCTCAGGAGGAGCCGAGCTGCCGCCTCACACGCAAGCCGCCGACGTCCACAAACTCACTACTTGAGCGCTAGGCCGCCGCCTTCACCTCGGCCGCCACGATCTCCACACTGTCGATGTAGTCGTACAGCGCTATCTTGGCGGCCTCAGTCGCCGGCAAAGGCACAACCTGTTTCGGCCGACATGCGTAGTCCTCGATTAGCTGCTTCAGCTTGGCCTTCATGACGGCCTCCATTCGTTGAGTTCTTGCAGCACGGGTCCGGCCACGTCTAGCAACCGGGGCCGCCGGGGTGTGCCCCCAAGTGTGTCTCGGCTCCGTCCCGGCCTTTTGTGTGGCGCGGCTAAATCGTGGTGCTGGCGATCGCGACGAAGGTTAGGGCAATGGCGCCGATCACCAGGAAATCGATCCCGGTGAAGGCGTTGGGCCGGAAGGGACGGGTAGTGGTCCGCGACTTGTTTCCCGATCGGCTCTCGCTTGATCACTTCCCGAGTGACCAGAACAACAGCCACGCCGAAGCACAGCGCCATTGCCAACAGAAGAGCCCCAGGCACGGTGTAGTAATGTGAAAGCACCCGACGCTCCCCAGCGTGGTCCCTGCACCTTTCATAGTTGGCCGTGCCGGATGTCTACACGGGCCAATGGAGGTACCCCTCAGAGGTCGCCACAAAAGAAAAGGACCGCCGAGAAGGTGGCGTCCCCCCCCCCCGCGGACCCGCGCCAACTGCGGCCAATCGTTTGACAGTTTGGCACCTCCGCTGCTTCCATCCGGTTAAACGACCGAGGGAGGGGAAATGCGTAGGACTTTCTTAGCTTCGTCTTTGGTCGCGTTCGTTCTTGCGCTGAGTGGCGTCCAGGCTCAAACGCCACCGCCTACGCCCATAAAATCGTTTGCCGAGGTGGCAGGGAAGTGGGACGGCGTTGGTTCGAGTGGCACGAAGGTTAACTTCGAAATCAGCGATAAAGGGGTGTTCGCCGTTAGCTCGCCCCTTGGGCAGAATAAGGGAACCGCAACCCTTGAGAATGGATTGCTGGTCGTGCCCTTGATCAGCAACCAAGGTTACATGAGGCTCTCGATGAGCGGCGGTGCGCTCGAAGGCACTACTATGTACCAGACGCGGGCGGGCACCATAAAGTTCACAAGAGCTAAGTAGAGCCCTTTAAATTGAGACGGTTGCCGGGCGACCCGAATTCCTTCAATAAATTTGTGAAGAGCTAACCGTCTCGGCCAGTTCGGGATCGTCCCCTCCGCCCCACCGCGCGCAAGACGGCCCTAGGCCACGGCCCTGACAAGACGGTGCTTCCATTCGGCACGCCTTCGCCCACATCCTTCGTGAGCGTGGTGGTTGAGAGCCTAGTCTCGGACCTCATGGGCCATCGCCTTGCCGGCATGACCTTCGTCCGCTGCGGCCGTGCGGGGTCCTCGCAAGCTGTTGCCGGGAGCACTGGCGCGGGTCAAGTATCCGAGGCCCCTATGACTGTGACCAGTCCTGGTCGACCAAATCGTATTCCAGCTTCGCGGTCGTCTCGGCTTCTTCGGCGCTTCCAGCAAGCTTTCGCCAGTTGACGGCGGCGGCCAGCGTTACGTCGCGGTCTGCGTCCGAGAGCGCGAACTTAGCCAGTTGATCGCACTGAAGCGCGTGCCTGTAGCAGTCGGCTGCTGTTTCCATGGTGACTACTTACCGTTTTTACGAGGGGGATCGCGGGACGCCTTTACTCAGATGCCGCCAGTGTCTACCGTTAGGCGCTCAATTGAGTAACCACAACGATGGATTAGACCCATTGAGTAGAGCGCTGCCTCCCAGGCATCCGCCCCACATCCGTCGTCGTCTCATCGCAAACATGTCTTCGCCCTTCCGTCGCATGTGGCGATGGTGACGCGCACAGGGTCGGACGTTGCTCTGCCCCAGGACGCCGCAATCGCGCTGGCAGTGCCGGCGCTCCTACCTGCTGACGGCGCGATGGCGGCCCAGGCTCTAGCCGTGCCAGGATCGCCCGATGACAAACCCTGCTGACGTCCTAAGGGAAATCCTAGCCGAGGCTGAAGAAATTATCCGCCGCCGGCTGGAAGAACGCGGCCTCAAGCTGCCATATGTCGTCTTCGGCGTGACGGCGGGGGGAGAGATACTCCTGACCAGCAACGTTCCGCCGAACGTGCTGCGGTCGTTCGGTGATGACTTAAAGAACATTGCCGATCGCCTAGAGGCGTCACCGACGCGGGGCGACACGACGCACTGGCGCTCGGCCAGCCGGTCGGCAAGGTGAGTCTCCCCGGCCGCAAGGTCGACCGGCGGTGAGACCGCGCCGAACTGAACGCGGATAACATGCAACTCCCAAGGCAGTCCGACATTTCGATAGTTGCTGATCGAGGGTAATCGCGTGGCAAGCTATCGAGAGTGGGCGTTATTGGATGTGCGTAAGAAGCGGGAACAGGCCGCCGAAGCCCGCCGGCTGGCTCAACTGATCACGCTCAAGACTGATCGCGACGCATTGCTCGCGCAGGCGGCGGACCTTGAAGCCCGAGCACCAGATAGAGCGCCAGCTTAAGACCTAGTGCTCGCCGCGGGCGTGTCTGC
>NZ_BKAJ01000197.1 GCF_007992495.1 Reyranella soli | reverse complement strand
AGGAAAACAGCCCACCCTGATCCCGGAACTCACCGCGCATTGCACAGACTCCACAGCCAAAACTACGCTATGGAATCACTAATCCTGAAAAACCGGAAGGTTCTTCAGCAAACTGCTAAAGCAAGTCGTCTTTCTAAAAAGAGTTAAAGAGCGCTTAAGAGCGCTTAATAGAAAAGGGCGGCCCTTTGCGGCCCTTGGCGCGGCTAAATCGAGCGTCGTTCAAGCCTGCCGCGCGGCAATACCGCCCGCCTGCCCACCAAGCCCATGAACCCCACCTTCTGACCACCCGGCACAACCTGGAGCCACGCTGATGCCCACCCCGAACCCGCCCGCCGTCGCCGCCGCGTTGGCTGCCCTGCCGCCGAGCGAGCGCCCACGTGCTGCGGCTCGCATGCTGCTTGAGTTGGACGACCAGCTTGCGACGGAGATACCGGACCCGCAACAGCGGCTGCGCAGCCTGCTCGTGTTCTTTGCCAGTGTGTCGGACGACGACACGACATGACCGGGGGGACACCAAAATGTTTTCGTTAAAGGGGACAGGAAACCGCCAGGGGCCTCGCTGCATGCTCCGGCAAGACAAACACCAGGGGCAAAATTTTGCGCGGAGCACCCGTCGCACACCGCATCACACCACGATGCCCGTCGCAACCCTTGCCCATCGTTATTCGCTTTCCTGCAACATAAAAAAGGCGAATAACTTATTAAACAACAACCATGACGAGAGCGGAATGGCACGACATGATCTCCTAGCAGCGACCCTCGAAAAATTTAACGAGCCGCGACGTGACGCGGCCAATCGTGCTCTCGCTCTGCTGGCCGAGGCCCAGCGGGCAGTCGACGAAATCGACGTAATGCATTCGGCGCTTCGAAACCTTGGCGGCCACCATGTCGACCTGCAGGCGCGGAAGACCCTCGAATATCTAGCCGTGCGGCTCCGGAAGATTGGACGGGCCGAATGACGAGCCCAGGCAACATTCGCGACCTCGGCGACACGATCTGCGACATATACTTTTCGACGCTTCCCTCCGAGCGTTGGCCGTCGCTGCTCAATTTCCTCGACCAGTGTCGCGCGGGTATGATTCGCAGCACGGAAGGCCAGCGTGTCGCCGTTCTCCATGATCTTGCCTGGACGATCGGCACGGCTCTGCTTCGGCGCGACCCGAGCCTTCAGCCGCACGTTGACGCGTTACTTGGGCGTTTCCCGGAACCTAGCAACGACATGGTTGCCCGCGAATTGGGCGTGGGGAGTGTCCTGCAATGACCGACGTCCAGATGCAGGCGCAGCAGGCGCGCTACGACGAGCACATGAAGCTGCATGGCGACAGGTGCGTGACGTGGAAGATGCTCATGGGCATGATCGAGCAGACCATGGCCGCGCTGGCGAAGCCGCTGATCGCGCACGAAGAACAGCTTGATGCGCTCGCCAAAGAAGTCGCCGAGTTGCGAGCCGCACAGACGAAAACGCTGGCCGACTCATTCCGAGGGACGTGGATCGCCGGTACGGTCTTTGCTCGCGGCTCGCTCGTGACACACGACGGATCGCTTTTTCTAGCCATGGTCGACGGTTCAGAAAAACCTGGCACCAGTAGCGAATGGAAGTTAGTGACCAAGCGCGGTCGCGACGGCAAGGACGCGCGATGAGACCGCCCGGCATCGGCGTCCTGAGTGTCGAGATCGGCGAGATCACGCGCGATCTTGCGGCAACGATCGAGAACGCCCTCGCCGACTACCCCTCGCATTCGGTCTCGCTTAACGTAGACAGCGTTGGCGGCGACTGGAACGCATCCCGCCGAATTTTCGAAGCCATCGTTGCGCACGACAAGCGCGTCTCGGCACAGATCGCCAAGGCTTACAGCGGCGCGGCATTGATCGTGATGGCCGCCGATCGCCGTGTGATGCCCCCACACGGCACGTTCTTTCTGCATTGGCCGGCCGGCGACACGACGCAGGCATATCTCGCGGATGTGGCGGCCAAGAAGGCCGAGCTCATCGCCTCGCGTTGCCGGGTGCCCACGACGCGGCTGTTGCGCCTCATGCGAGAGAACTCATTGCTCGATGCCGAGCAGGCGCTTCATTACGGTCTGGTTCACGCGGTGCCTGGCATGAAGTCACCCTCTAACGTAACGGTGTTCTTATGAAGCGCGGACCTAAGCCGATGCCCCGTGCACTCAAGGTGTTGCGAGGCACGTCAAAGAAAAAGCTTCCGGTGGAACCGGAAGGTCGCGGAGATTTGTGGGACCCGCCCTCCTACTTTGATGCGGCCCAGAAAAAGGAATGGTCACGCGTCATCGAGAACGCGCCCTACGGCATCCTTACCGGCACCGACCGCGATGCTGTCGCAGCGTATGTCGTCGCCGTGGTGGAGTACGCGAAGGCGGTTCGCGCTGTGCGTAAAGACGGTCAGCTTATGACGGCCAAGAATGGCACGCCGTTTCAAAACCCGTCGCTCGGCATCGCTAATCGTCAGGCACTCCTCATCTCGCGGCTTTGCGCGTCATTAGGTTTCAATCCCACATCACGCGCATCGCTCGGCACTTCCGAAAGTTCCTTCAATGGCAGCGCCCCCGGCTCGCTCGCGGACTTCACCGCCAAGAGGCCGAAGCCCGGCTCGCTCGCGGAATATGAGGCCGAGCGGCCGGATTTTGACAATTGAGGTGAACTAGACATGCTCACTAAAAAGAATATTGAAGTCCTACAAGCTGAGCTTGAAAAGGCGCTCACGCTTGAGCTCATCTGCGGCAGCGCTTTGCCCGCCGACTATCGTCGCGACCTCTTGCGTCGCGAACTGGAGAACCTACCCGACTCCAAGGCCAACGATTTTCTGGATCGTGTACTCGGCGGCATAGGGCATGACGATCCGCTTGTAGTCTTGATGCAAAGGTGAGCCCACGCCATGACATCCCACGCATCGCTTGCCCGCTCTTGGATCCTGGAGGCGGTGTCAAATATGCCGCCAATCGAACTGCGGTCCTTTAGCGACGAGCATCGCAAAAAATTGCGAGCAGCAAAAATAGGCAACGCTCACGCGCGGGGCGCTGTGCGCACGCCCGAGACGCGCGCTAAGTTGAGCGCGGCTAAGATGGGCAACACTAACGCTTTGGGCGCAGTACGCAGCGAGGCGACCCGCGTGAAGCTAAGTGCCGCGCGGCGGCGCGAATGCCGCGTGGAAGCATCGTCCGGGGGTTTCGACAACATTTGTGGACCCGGACTTCGACGATGAGTTCTCGATGCCGGAGCTTGTCACGACCACGGATTGGCAAATGCTCATCAGTGTCGCCGGACTTTCGTCGTTTGGACGTTGGATGACGGGCTCTGTCGCTTCAGCTCGCCAGATGCGAGGCGGACACCCTCGATGCGGAGCGCCATGTCCTCTGGCCGCGTCCAAGGCATGTTCTGAAAACGAGGGCTAAAAGGCACGCGAGATAGGTGGTCACGTGCCTCTTGGAGACGCCCTAGATAAGCGAGTGACGCGGCAATCATCCCATGACATTGGACGGCGCCGGGTCGCAGGCGAACGACTTGGCGCAGAGTCTTCACAGCGACATCGAACTTTCGCGAATAAAACTGTACGCACCCGACCCACAGGATCCAAAGCCAAGTCAGTGGATCGTTGGGACTGGCGCGCATCGCGTGCCGCAGCCGATCTAACGCTTCTTCGTGATACCCCCCAAAGCCCAAGACACAACCGAGCATGCTGGTCACAAAAGAACTATTGGGATTGAGCAGGTGCGCGGTACGGGCTTCAGCGATTGCCGTCTCCCATTCGCCGCGCCACATCAACATATGCGCCAAAACGGCGTGTGCCGTCGCGTCCTTATCGTCAAGCGAAACTGCGATGCGCGCTTCTTCAAATGGAATCTCTTGAACCTCCGAAAAGGGGCGATTCGACAAAAGCCAAATCTCCCAGTGGAGAGCTAACGCGTATCCGTAGTGGCCGGGAGCGAAATTCGGATCGAGCGCTATGGCTCGGCGAAAAAAAGTTTGCGCGGTCTGATTTTCCTCTAGCCCGTCTTTGTTGAAATGCCAAAGTCCCCTTTGGTACGCCTCCCAAGCATCGAGCCGCTCGGGCGGCTTGCGCAATACTCGACGTTGCTCGGCCTCGCCTAGCGCCGGCTCGATGATACCGGCCACACTCGTCGTTATATCGTCTTGCACGGCGAAGATATCTTTCAAATCGCGGTCGTAGCGCTCAGCCCAGATCTGGGTACCAACTAGCGCATCGATTAATTGCGCGGTGATGCGCACCCGATTGCCGCTCCTGCGCACCGAGCCTTCCAGTACATAACGGATGCCCAGTTCGCGGGCCACCCGCTTCACGTCCATGGTTTGGCCCTTGTAGATGATGGTCGAGTTACGAGCGATCACGAACAGCCAACGGATGCGGCACAATTCGGTAGTTATGTCCTCGACGATGCCATCGGCGAAGTACTCCTGCTCGGTATCGTTGCCCAGATTGTGAAACGGAAGGACGGCAATCGAAGGCTTATTGGGCAGCGGGAGAGCTGGCCCGTTTGTTGAGCTTGCCGGACCGGCAAACTCTTGGTGAACTTCAGCATCTCCGTGGAGCCTGACACTGCCGACAAATCGGTATCCCTTGCGGGAGCTGGTACGGATCAATCGCTGCGCACGACCGTTGTCGCCGATCGCCTTGCGGGCGGAGTTGATGGCCTTGGTCAACGCCGAGTCGGACACGATGCGACCACCCCATACGTGGGTTATCAGGTCGTCCTTGTCGACAAGACGGTGTCGGTTCTCGATTAAATGGAGCAGGAGGTCGAAGACACGAGGCTCGACTTTGACCGAAGTGCCATTGCGGGACAACTCCCCCCGGATCGGATCAATATGATGATGGTCAAACTCGAACAAGACCCAACATTCCCCACTAGATGGATGCCAACCTCATCCCCGCAAGATCGTAAGAAAAAAACAAGGATTTCGACAAGTCCTTAGTCAAAGCCTCTGACACGGTGCGCAGATGGGAACCGGAAGACGGAAATTTTGAACCGAGATACTACCCATTTCGAGGTAGTAGCGGCGCGGTCTCTGCCTGTTAAGTGTCACCCTCAAAAGTCGGCGATCACACTGACGTAGCGGAGGCCGTCGAAAAAGGGCCAAGGTACCTGCCGGGCGAAGGGTGAGCGGGCTGGCGTCGGCCCCAAAAGCGCAAATGAAATGGAGTGAGGTATGGTGCAGGTCTGGGAAAAAATCGCGTTCACGTGGGGAGACGATTTAGTTACACCGGTGGACCTTCCTGGGTATTCGACAAGTTTTGGTGGATACACGGTCCCAGTATACATTCCTTGGGCGCAACCATGGTTGTATCCGGACACACGCGAGGAGTTCATCGTCGGATCTCCAGGTATTTATTTCGCCAATGGCGGTATCAGTCAGGTAGCGCTGCCTTCCTATAGTTCTGCAGTCACTCATCCCACACCGAACTCGACCGATTTGAATTATAGGTATCCGACATTTTTTGCGTCCGTCGCTGCCATTAGCTTAACGCCACCCGATGAGCCGGTCCCGCCCCTAAGCACGATAACCAGATTTGATGCGTGGACCCAGCAGACTAAAGAATATTCGATCCTCCCTTACGTGTGGCGCCTCGTGGAGGTTAGTGGTCCTCTCATTCCAATTGAGGTTTCAATATCAGCCCTTACGCCGTCTCTGACGGAAGGAACATCTGGAACTCAGACAATAACTTTTCAGGTCACTCGCACCGGTGACTTAACCGTTCCGGTAAGCTTCGATTGGGAAGCTGTGAACTTTGATCCGATGGGTGGCTTTCGTGTTCCAGGCGCTGCGAACTATTTCGACTACAATTTGGTAAATCCGGCAACTGCCGCCTCAATTACATTCCAGCCGGGAGAAACCACTAAGGACATTCAGATTGCAGTCCTTGGGGACACAATGCCTGAGCTGAACGAACGGGTGATTATAAAAATCTCATCGACGGCCGCAGAGGTGAGTATCGACACAGCCCAAACCATACTGGTGAATGACGACGGCCCCTATACCGAGCAAAGCATAATCCAGTGGGCACTTCGCCAAGCAACACTAAATGCGATGCAGGGCGGAAAAACACTTGATGGGTTCAATAACGCAGTTTTGGATTGCGACGGCATAACTGAAGACGCGTGGAACTTTATTAACTCGAACCGCGCATGGGATAGCCAAGACGTAACGCTACGCAATGCAGAATACTATCTATACGGCCATTCGGTAGCTACAAAAAGCAGCATCGACGGAATCGCAGTCGCGATCGCGGCGGGTCCCTACGATCTAATTAAATCGGTGATGGGTCAAGTTTATCAAGAGGATCCAAACAGCCCGAACTCTCCCGCCGGGGGTGCAATCTGGGCCCTAAGGGGCGTTCTGGACGGCCTACAAGGTAATCTCCGAACTGATCAAGCTCTGTTCAACAGCTTCTTGCAAGGCGATTTCGGTCCTAAGGATAGCCCTGTCATTACTTTGGACGGGCACTTGGCTGGAGCAACAATTTTCAGGGATTCAAACGGAAACGAATTATTCGATTCTGGTGAAGCGTCGACGACTACGGACTCGAATGGCTTCTCTACACTTCAGATTGGGACGGGTTCTCTAATTGCCTTCGGAGGCACGGACGTTTCGACGGGATTGCCGTTCAATGGGCAGTTTTCAGCTCCGGATGGTTCATTTGTCGTCACGCCATTGACGACGCTGTTGAACAATTTACAGCCCGATCCACTGGCGGGGCAGAAGATTCTAACAAGCTTAGGCCTTTCCCAAAGTCTCGACCTACTCACGCTCGATCCAATTGCTGCGGCGACGGCGGGTGACTTGACAGCTGCAGCCGCAGCAGTCGCCGGGGCGAAGGTGTACGACACCGTTTATTTGGTCGCGTCGGCAATGGCGGGCGCTGGCGGCTCTTTTGGCAACTCGTTGAGAGACGCCTTCTCGGCCCTCGCGACGGCCATCAACAGCCCAGGCATCAATCTTAATGACGAAGCCGCCATAACGTCTCTGGTCGCCAGTGTTTCGCTAACAGAACATCTGACTCTTCCTAGTGGGGTTCCTGAGGCCATCGCCGCAGTCGTCGCCGCAAGCAACACCGCCTTGGATCACGTTCTAGAAACCGCCGCAGATGGAAACGCGCGCTTGCAGCGAACGGCGGCTATTCAACTAGTCATCTTGGGTGCGGCATCGGATGCTGTTAAGGATTTAGTGGAGCATCCAGACAACGGCCAGAATCTGGTCGACGCTTTTACGGGCATTAACCTTGAGGCGGCAATTGCGGATGCATTGAACCACCTACCTGGGAGTCATGTCCCAACAGACATAAATTTGACGAACGTTGCATTAGCCGAGAACTCCGAGAACAGCACCGTGGGTGGCACTTTGTCGGCAATAGATCCGGATTCCGGCGAAACGTTCACCTTCTCATTGACCGACAACGCGGGTGGTCTGTTTGGCATTAATGGCACGAACCTGATCGTAACGGGCGCTCTCGATTACGAAGCAAGCGTTTCTCACAACGTGACCGTGAGAGTGACAGACGCGGCAGGCAACACGTTCGACAAAACGTTCACCATTGCGACGACTGACGTGAACGAGGCGCCAGTAACGGTCGCGCAGGTTAGCACCGTAGCCGAGGACGGACCCACCTTTAGCCGGGACCTGCTCAACGGAACCAGTGACCCGGACCAAGGTAATCAACTCTCTGTCGCCGATTTGGACACCACGGTAACCTCGGCAAGTAACCGGTTGCTCGCGTTGGGCGTCGACTACACGCTGACAGGCTCGACCTTTGCCTTGACGGCAGCAGGCTTTCCCAAGTTCAACAGCCTCTCTGTCACCCAATCGGACGAGTTCGTGTTCCACTTCAACATCTCGGACGGCATCCTAGAGACTGCGAACACTTTGACTGTAACAGTCGACGGTGCAAACGATGCACCTTCCGTCGCGAACCAGACATCAAGTCAAGCAGCGACAGCAGGCGCGGCCTACTCGTTCACGTTGCCGGGCAACACGTTCAACGATGTCGACAACGGCGATCACCTCACTCTGTCTGCCTCCGCGCTGCCGGCCTGGCTCAGCTTCGATGCTGCAACTGGCCGCCTTAGCGGCACGCCGTCCGCTAGTGACGTGGGCGGCTTCGATATCAACGTCACGGCCACAGACACTGGAGGTCTGGCGGCTTCGGAGACTATCCATTTCACGGTCGGAGCAGGGGCGACGCAAAACCATTCGCCCGTGATCTCCTCCAATGGCGGGGGTAACTCCGCGTCGGTGATCATAACAGATCATAGCAAGTACGTGGCCACGCTTCATGCGGACGACCAGGATGCTGGCACGTCCCTAACGTACTCGATCGCTGGCGGAAAGAACGCGAAGCTGTTTGCGATTGATCCGGCAACGGGCGTGCTGTCATTTAAGTCGTACCCCGATGATCACCGCACCTATCAAGTGACCGTTGAAGCATCCGACGGGAATCTGACGGATACACAACAAATCGACGTCTCGGTGGGTAATGGGCTTTTTATGAAGGGGCACGCTGGTGAAGTAGATACCTTTGTGTTCACTTCGCATTTTGGGCTTGAGATCGTGAAGGGCTTCGATGCGACAGGCCCGAACCAAGACGTTCTAGAGCTGGATCATTCTCTGTTCCATGGAGCTGATCCGAATGCGTCGGCATCTTCGATGTTCGAGTTGGTGAAGGACCACAGCTTCCAGCTCGGCCGCGACGTGGTCATCGTTACGGACACCCATGAGGTAATTGACTTGCAAAATGTCCGGTTGAGCCAACTGTCTGCCGACTGCTTTCACATCATCTAGGAGAACAGCTCCGGACGGCACCTCGGCGGGTTCCGCTTCAGTGCGCCTTCGATCAGCTTCCACCTTCTTCGCGCGCTACGTTCTACGGCCGACCGCGGCCCTCACAGCTCTAATAATCTGATCGCGCATCTTGCCGTGCTTCATGTGGCCGCCCCTCGTGACGTGAGGGGCGAACAGCGACTTCCCTACTTTCTCACCGGTCTTGAGCCCCCAAAAGCGCGCGGCTCTCAGACAAATCACCACCTTTTCTCCGGCTATCGCTTGCGGGAAAAGTACATCCTGAGCCCAGCCAACAGACGCTCGACTTGATGGCAGCGCTGCAAGGAGCGGTGCGTCGGCAAATGTCTTGGAATGGTACCCGCCGATATTGAGCACCGCCATCTTCGATCTGATCTGATGCCAATCGAGGTCAAAACACTTTGTGCGCTCTGAGAGCCACCTTACACCTGAGCCGTGAGCGTCCATTAGCTCGCGACCACGCCGCACCCGCATCTCGCGCTCTTGGCAGAGTTTCGATTTCGCCTCCTTCAGAGTTCGTTCTGACCAACCGGGAGACAAGTACAGGAGAACGACAGGCGCCGTTCTCAATGGACCCCAGAAGCATCCCGGCAAGCATTTCAGGTCGAAGCCGTGGTTGACCCTGGAGAGAACAGCCTTGTCAGCCGGGTGGACACGCTCAGCAGGCTCAACCTGTGCCCAAAACCGGAAAATATCAGGCATCCCAAGGTCCCCTTATCAGGCCAAGAGCACGGACGGGTCGTTTCCCGGCGTCAAGATCGTCGTGCGGAGTCGCGCGCGCGTTACGCTCACTCTGAACGACTGCCTCTCCTGACCCAAATCGGCGATCCGTTCATTGTTTCGAACAAAGCGATCTACCTGGGCCACGATTTTTCGTCCCTGCATACGCGGGCCTCGCTCAAAGAGGATGACTTCGTCGAATTGCTTGCCCTTTGCCTTGTGCATATTCATTACGACCACGCCCGTCTCAGGCTTGTGTGCGGACGCAAAGTGTTCTTGCACGAATGCAGTCTGGGTGATGGCTAGAGCGTTTCGGTAGGCACCGTACAACCTCCAATCTAGCGCGAGCGCCTGTCGGAGCTGAGTGCCACGATCCAGTAGCCTTACGTTGCGAGCCGCTTCGCCCACCTCGCGGAGCCGCGGGCAGGCGCCAGCCTCAACGATGCCTCGCACTGCCTTCCAATCTTCGTCCGGATTCCCCGTAAGCTTGACTGCCTTGGCGCGGTCGTAGACCTCCCTCATCTTGACCATGACGCTCTTCGAGGGAGGAGCCGTGCCCGCGCTGACTGCCTTAAGGAACTTAGCGCAGGACTTCTTTATGGAGTCAGCTTCTCGAAGAGCCGTCACACCGGGATCGTCGCCACCCTTGCCCCGAAAGTAGCTACAAAGAAGGTCCACGAAGGCTTCAAAGTGATCTTCCGAGTGCGGCTGCATGAGGAACGAGACAAC
This sequence comes from Reyranella soli, assembly GCF_007992495.1. Taxonomy (GTDB): domain Bacteria; phylum Pseudomonadota; class Alphaproteobacteria; order Reyranellales; family Reyranellaceae; genus Reyranella; species Reyranella soli. Next base: position 8,169 of record NZ_BKAJ01000197.1, on the reverse strand, counting down.
CTCGGCTGCTAGGATTGCAGCTTCTACATCGATTGCCGCTGCGTGTGGGATAGCGGGCATGCTGCCGAGCGGATTCAGAAAGATTTCAGACACATGACGCGTGAGTGCCTTTGTCGGAACAAGCACGGCCACGGACCATCCACGCTTCTTGGACTTGATCAGTCGCTCTTTGGCTTTGAGTGTGTGACCCGCTAACGCAGCAAAGGCCATATTGTCGGCGGCCTGTAAGTAAAAGAGCTCAATGCCCTGATATTTGCTCTGGCGGAACTTGCCGGTTAAAACATCATTGCCAAAATCTGTGATTTCGGTTCCTTTGCTCCGATGGTTCTCGCTACCGAGCGGGATTTCAGTCGGCTTGAACGTTTCCCTGAATTGATCAAGTCGCTTCGGATCAGCGCCAATGAAATCGAAAATGCGTTGTTCGGGGTCCGCCAAGGCGATAAGGGTGCTGTTCAGGCCCATCATCCTGACGACATCCCATTGACCGGGGTTTGTGTCCTGGAACTCGTCCAAGATGATGAAAGGGTACTGGGTCGATACGATCTTTCGAAGCTTATCGCTCTCCTTAAGGAGCTTGGAGCCCAAGTCTGCAAAGAGGTTAAAACAGACGCGGCCCTCCGTCATGGCTAGCCGGAGGCGCTCATCGTCTTCGTGTTGCCGCTTCTCGTTGCGCTCTTGGTCCGTCAACTTTCGGTCTGCCTTGAACTGCGCTCGTATCCCGGACAATGCAATCGACTCATTGGGTGGCGTCAGCAACAGCAATCGGCGCGGTAAACCGAGCAAGTATCCATGCGTTTTGAGAAGCTGCCAGAAGAACGCATGGTAGGTGTCTACGACGATGCGCTTCTTCGTCTCGGTCGATAGCGCCTTCTCCTGATCCATAGCCTCGATCACGCGCGAAACTGTTGCACGCGCGAAACTGAGGAACATAATGCGCTGCCCAGCGCGTATCGCCTCTTGCGCAAGCTGACCGGCCTTCAGGATAGCAATGGTTGTCTTGCCTGCTCCGGGGCCGCCCGTGATGAGAAGGTGGCCGCTCGCGTCGAGGATCGCCTGTTGGGGCTTGGTCAAGTCCATCAATCGAAGACCGATGCCCTAGCTGTCGCGGCGCCCACAGCAGCGGCCAGTGGCTCCGTCGGCGTCGGAGTGGGATCGCACAGTTCGTTGAGCTTCAAGCACGTGTCTTTGATCCACTGCGGAACCTCGTCTTCGGAGCACTGCGTCAGAAAGTCGGCAATACCCCAATTGCCCTTTGACCAGGCAAAGTAGGCCCTCAGCGCGGCGACCACGTCAGTCTTTGGGGTCGGATACTTGGCCTTAAGATGATCCGGCCACTCCAGCGCGTCGGAAAAACGCTCAAGGGCTGTTCGCTTTGTGTTGTTCAGCACCAAGTCTTCAAATCCATGTTCGCTGTGCATGAATAGAGTATGCACCTTGGCCTCGATTGCCGCCTCGCTCGCCGGAGTCTGCTTGTCGCACAAGCCGAAAACGGTCTTACCAAGCGCACCATACAGATCGGCGAGTGGGCCAATCATGCTGTCCGACCCCGCGTCGATGGTGCAAATGCCTAGCGCCTCCAGGGATTTGTAGACGTTCGGCTTAAGCTCCGCCAAGCGCCGGGCCACAGCGGGCATTGACGTGTTCTCAGTCGCGCCTTCTGCCAACAAAATGCGCCGTGACAACAAGCCTTCACAGAAGCGGGTTCTGAACTCTTGACGGTACCGCTTGTGCTTCACACTATCGGGCAGCGTGATCTTGGTCTGCCCGAGGATGCCTTCCTTGTCCCGATGAAGGATGATTGTCTCGTTTAGGTCAAACTCTTCGAGCACGTAAGGCGAGTGTGAAGTGAACAAGGCCTGCGCGGATAGCTTCCGGACCTCGTGGACGATACATTTCTGCGCATACGGCGGAATTGCTGTCTCCGGCTCTTCCATTGCAAACACCACGTTCTGCTTGCCCTCTGCAATCTGGGACAGCAGCGCCAGTACGAGCATGTTAATGGTGCCAGTGCCTTGCCGATAGAATGGGGCGGCGTGGTCGCCGTCGCCTGTTGCAATGAATGCTGTAATGACCTTCCTCAAGTGCTCGCGGGTGAGGGTGGAAACTTTAAGATGCGGATCGAGGCCCCATTCCTTCGGCACGTATTTCTTCAAAGCCTTTGAGACGCTTTCAAGCACGCCCGATATGCCCAGCGCCGGATCTCCGGCGACGTTGTACTGCTCAAGATGCGAAATCGTGTCTTCCCAGATACGGGGCCTCAGCTCTTTCAGGCGCAAAATGATGTCTAGCAGGCTGCCATGCTCCAGACTGAGCGCACGAGAGCCGGTCCGGATCGATCTCAAGTAGAGAAATCCGCAAAGCTGCTTGTCCCTCTTACGGAATGGCTCCGGAGTGCCCTCCATGCGGCTTCTCGTATAAAAGGTCTCTCCAGTGAAGTCGTCGTCTTCGGTGTCGTATTCTCCGACGAAGGTGACGCGAAGGGCGGGGAAGATCGTCGCGGCGTCAATCCCGGCTGGCTTGCCCGTTTGGTACAGTGCGTCAGTCGCCTTGTCCCACCATTCAATGTAGTTGCCGAAGTGTCCTATTTGCTCCTCGTTCAGATCGGTGATGAGAACTTCGGCCTCGATAGTAGGTTTCTTTTCTGTGTCCTCGTCTGGAGCGGGGTCAATCTCGCCTTCAGCGACTAAAGGAATCCCGGGCGGGAGCTGAGTGCCAGGCGGCAAAGTTAGCTCGACTGCTTCTCCAGGAAGGTACTTGCCCTGATAGAAATCGTGCTCGTCTACAGGCGGACGCCGGGAAAGACGGTCAGGTCCAAGAGCCAGATCAATTGCTTCCAGGACGGACGACTTGCCCGTGTTATTGTCGCCGATTAGTACGCCATGATCGGGCAGCAGCAGAGAGGCATACCTGATGCCTCGAAAATTCTGAATCGTCAGTCGTGCGATCTTCACTCTGCCCAGCCCCCAGCGCCGGCCAGAGTTTTGCAAAAGTAGAATATTTTTGCAATAGTGTAACCCTTGGTTGGGGGTCAACTAAGGCTTCGACACGCCGCTCCTGGCAAGCGCATTGCCCCGATCCTTCTCCTCGAGTTCCTTCATCGCCCGCGGCGTCGCGCTGTAGGGGCGTCGCGTTTCAGGCCGGAGTCAGGCCACGTTAGTTCCTGCGGCCAATACTCTTGGCCCGCCCATGACGTTACGGCTGGACTGATGAACAAGGATCAAGCTCAAAGAGTTCTGAACCGCGCGCTGTCCAAGATGGATTGGCACGGCTGAGCGGCCCAGCCTTGGTTGCTTCCCTCGCTTTTGATCTTCTCAGGGGAAGCGCCGAACCGGCGTCTCGGAGGCCGCACTATTTAGAACGGCGATCCTTCGGCTTGAACGGTCGCCATCTCCGGCGGCGAATTTGAATTATTGGCCAAGCCCAGCGCCACATCGAAAGGACTCCATCTGTTAGAGTGATGGTTATCCATCCTGTTTTCGTGATGCATTAAGAGATGGTTTTTTTAATTCGGCAGTCTACAACCCGGGTTAATTGCCGGAATTTGTTCGGGTGCAGGTTGTATTTGTTTCGGGGACGATTTAGGGGACGTTCCCAAGTCCCCCCACTAAAACCCCAGTAAAACTGGCATAATGGCGGTCGCCTTGTCCGCCATCCTCTCCTTTTAGCCCTTAATTTTCAGCGTTTAGGCGCTGTTTTTGGAAACCCTATCCGTAGAGTTTCCAATTTCCGTTGCCGCTTCGATCATGGCCATGGCGTCCTGAGCACTGCCGGTGAAGCACCCGAACGGTCGGCCGGAGAGCACCGCCCGGTCCTCCCCGACGTCTTCGGGTACGGCACTGTTGCGGCAGTGGCCGTTCGGGCGGATTGGCGGCAGCCTCTCGCCGCGTCGCATACCAGTTGCCCGAGGCTTGCAAATGAGCAGAAATGTGCAATCGTAGGTTCGGCGCCAATATCGTCCAGGGGGCTCGGGAAAAATGAGGGCGTCGCTTTACAACCATTCAATACTCCTAGGCATATTCTTGTCGGCAGGGACGCGTTCGCTTCAACTTATTGCTGTCGTCTTAGCAGCCGCCATTTCTTTAGCGCCGACGGCCTACTCCGCAGGTCTTCAGGGCGAAGTAAGTGGCGCGTTGGACCGGACCGACGAACCGTATACGGTTGCTGCCACGATAAGCGTTCCATTTGGGGATACTCTTACAGTAAGTCCCGGAGTGACTTTGTGTTTCGAACCCGGGGCCGCCCTGATTGTCGAGGGTTACCTTCAAGTGCAGGGCGAGGCGAATCGACCCGTCACCTTCTCGTCGTGCGATTCGGCGCGGCGCTGGTTGGGCATCCGCTTCAACAGTACTAAGCGAGTCGGAGATCGGGTGAGCAGACTGCGTTTCGCGAATGTTGAGTATTCCGACCGATCCACGTCGTCGCGGGTCCAATTTGACGCCGAGCACAGCGGAGGCGGCCTGTCCTTCAACCACTCCGACGCTGAGGTTGAACGTTCCACAATTCGGTTCAACTCAGCAGCAATTGGCGGGGGCGTTTACATTGGACCTGGATCCGCGGTTTCCATCACCGACTCTGCGATTCATTCTAATGTCGCGACCGGTGCGCTCTACATCTTCAGTGGCGGTGGAGGCGTCTACGTCGAGAGTTCGTCTAAGACGCCGGTAACCTTGGCCCGCAATGTGATCGCGCTCAATCGCTTCTTGGCTGGGTCGTATCCGAATGAGGAAGGGGGCGGGGGACTTTACTTGAACAGCGGGAGCGCCTCGGTCTTTTTCAATTTGTTTCTTGCCAACCGCTCCGGCAAAGGACCGGGTGCACTCCTCCTCCCGCGCAGTGGGCAAAATGAACAAGAGGGTTTACCGTTCTTTGGCAACCTTTTTATAGCTAACAACGGCGCTTTCAATTTCGAACAAGTTGCGATCCAAACTCGGTACACCTTCGAAGATGCCTCGCTTCCAAACGTCTGGGCGGAAAACACCGGACAGTTTCCGTTCGTGGCTCATTTGGTCAGGAACTCGCTGGTTCGCTACGTAAACTACGGACAAAAACTGCCCATGAGGCGTTTGCTTGCCGGGGGCGAAGGATCCGAAGATGAAGTGCGATTCTTAAGTGGTGCTTGGCGGCCAAGAGAAACAGTACTGATCACGTTGCGCGAATTGTCGAGCTTGGCGCAGGTTTGTGATGGCGCGGTTTCATTTGGCCCCCTCCGACGCTGTAGAAATTCCACTTCGGGCAACTTACAGGCCTATCTCAGGGAATCTCTAGAGACTAGCTCGGATAGGGCTCTTTACGATTTGTTCAAAGCGGAGATCGGCGCCACGCCTAATAAAACCGCCACGCAACGCGCCGTGGAACTCGTCGACTACGCTAGGGCAGCAGAGCCGGGTGAGCCGGAACGCCCCCCGCTGCCAGCAGCGTTTGAACAGGTCGCAAATGGAGAAAACGAGCCAGCCACACTTCTCGCCGCGATTAAAGACACTCGAACTACTGACGGTCGCGGGTTAGGGCCTGCTTTGTGGCTGTTCCAGCTCGGTCACGACTCAGCGTTCGACAACCTCCTCGCAAATGCTGACAACGCGCTTGTAACTGACGTCTTGCAACAAGCTGCGAAGGAGCGGTTTGAGGATGCGGCACTCCGAGTACTCGGGACGCAGGAGGTGACGAAGCCAGCGATCTCGCGCAGAATACTATATGAGTGTTTTGGGTTCGCTGCGGAGACTGGACAGTCGCGGCTCGTCAAGACGCTCCTCGACCGTGGCGTGGATCCCAACCTGCCTTACCTTGGTCGTTATCCATTGGCGCGCGCTGCCGAGGGAGGGCACGTTGACACCGTGATCCTTCTACTCCGCAGGGGGGCGGTTGCTGTGCCGGCGACCGCGCTTCTACCTGACGGGACTACTCACCCGCGGCCCCTCTACGAAGCGTTGAAATGGTACCATCTCGGCGGCGGCTTCCAGGAGATTGTCGAGCTTTTGATCGCGGCCGGCGCGGACTTTGAGCCGGACGCTCCGCCAGAGCTGGAACGTCCAGACGCGCTGCGCCTTCAGTCATGGATCACAGCCGGGCTTCCAAGTGGGGGCGCGCTCTTTAGCGCTCTCCTAGCCCAGGCGAGCAAGACTGCGCAGGGCGAACACGGGCGCGCCATCCTTGCACGTTTAACCGAGGGGCAGGTCACGCCAGACCCCATTGTCTCCGCCATTCGTCGATTCCGAAGTTTGTCAGTGGAGGAAGTCATCACACGGATCGATAGTGGTGCAGCTGAGAATGAGCTTATTGCGCTCTATCGAATACTCGGAGCACGTCGCTTCGTGACGAAGGATTCGTTTAGCCGTGTTGTATGGAGCCGCTTTGACCCTACACGATACCCCCGCCTCGTGGCCAAGGTGCGCTTGGACTACGTTCTCGCCCTTCATCAAGAAGGACCACTCTCGAGCGTAACACCAAAGGGCGGCAAACCTGGGGGCGCAGGTGTCGTCGTCGATGCACGCCCATCCGCCGTTGCCCCTCTTCCGTACCGGCGTAAATTGGCGATCGTAATAGGCATCTCTGACTACGAGAGATTGCCCGCTTCTCGGGCTGAAGCTTCGCCAGACTACGAGGGCTTGATCGACCTAAGTTATGCCGCGAAAGACGCCGAGGACGTGGCTCGCTTGATCCGAGCTGATCGCTTCGGCCCGGGGTGGGAAGTAGTTGAGCTGATCGGTCCGATGGCAAAACGCGCACAAGTTGACGCTGCCCTTAAAGTTGCTACTGCGAAGGTCGATCAGGACGACTTGGTGCTGCTCTTCTTCTCCGGACACGGTTGGGCGGCTTCCCAAGCGTCGGAACAAGCGTTCCTTCTTCTCCAGGATTCCGACCTCACCAATCTTGAGACTTCCGCGCTGCGCCTTCGAGCGCTTCGCGAGTGGGCTCTCGGCCTCAAAGCAAATCATGTGGTCCTTTTGCTCGACGCGTGCCGCTCCGGCCTCCTTGGCGCCGCAAAGGGGCAGGCGGGCAGTGTTAGCTATCAAGAGCTTGAAACCGGTCAGCGGACCGCAACCGCCGGCAAGATTGCCCTTACGTCCAGTTTAGGGGGTGATCTATCGTATGAAGACAAACACAACCAAAACGGATTCTTTACACGCTTCCTCATTCAAGTGATCGAAGGCGGCCTTGCTCGGCCGCGTAGCGGAAGCATCTTGTCAGTGCGGGAGGTATATGAAGCACTGCTGCGCGCGATACCTGAAGCTGTAAACCAGTCGCGAAGGGGTGTGCAGCAACTACCCAGTTACATCTGGCTTGCTGGTTCCGACCTCCTTGATTTCCCCCTTATTCCGATCCGTTAGGGCTCACTACCGTGAAAGATCTTTTCGATATCCTTGCCCGCTTGTGGACGCCAGTCGCTAGAACTCCGCTCTGGGTCCGGGGACTCGTTGCTGTCGCCCTCGCGGCCTGTGTCGCCGAAGCGGCGCAGAGCGGGTTTCTCGGTAGTCCCGCTTTCTGGGTTGCCGCACGAGTCGTACCGTGGCCTGTGTTCCTCGAGCCGCACCGAGCTATCGCCGCGACTTACACGATCCGAAGATCGTCAAACGGTGACTTTGTACCGCTGACTCATGATAGCCCGTGCTCCGTTGGGTCGCAGATCAATGTCACCTTTCAGCGCAACTCCGATGGCTGGGCCGCGGCGGCTGGCTGGAACTTACGAGAAGGTCTTTATCCCGTGGCGAAGTCCGGCTTCACTCCTGTGGCCGTTGAGAAGGATAAGGCCTACTCCTCGCTCCTGGACATGACTACCTCTGTAGGCCGCGAGTACCTAATTGTACTGAGTAGTAGCAAACCGTTCGACGCGCCGGTCGCCTTTCGGGGGGTTGCCGCGCACTTAAAGGGCGCGGCAGCGGATACGAAGGGTGGCGTTCCCCAGCTTCACGGCGTTTCGCTACGCCGGATCGAGATGGGTAGCTTGGGTTCATGTTTTTCATGATCCCTCCACAGGCGTCGCAGAACAATGTTTGGCCGGGGGCCGGCCTTCTAGCAGTTGGCCCTTAGAAGCGCATCAACACGACCCTGAGACTGAGACTTGGCGGCCTTATTGGCTAACCTCTCCTTTGCGCACCTCGCTACTCCCGCACCGGCGCGCGCACATGCCTGTGCACTACGGACTTCGCCAGGCCTGCCACGGCATGGACGATG
>NZ_BKAJ01000196.1 GCF_007992495.1 Reyranella soli | reverse complement strand
CTCCGGCAAGATCAGCCGCCTTCGTCCTCACGTGCTCGGGCTGGACCCCCATGCCCAGCAGGCGAGCAGGGATGCGGCGCAGGAAGGGCACGGCGTTCAACAGACGCACCGGCCAGGGCGGCCGCAGCGGCCGCGTGCCGGCAAGCGTCGGTGCGATCATCCGGTTCTGCAGGAACAGCTGCATCGCCTGGGTGGCACGCACCGGCCATCGGCGACGCTCCTGCACCGCCTGCAGGTCGGCGTCGCTCAGCCGGCCCTCCTTGAGCGGGCCGGCGAGAATATTGGCGGCGGCGACGGCATCCTGCACCGCGATGTTCACGCCCACGCCGCCCAGCGGCGACATGGTGTGGGCGGCATCGCCGATGCAGAGCAGGCCGGGCTTCCACCACTTCTCCAGGCGGTCGACGCCGACGGTCAGCAGCTTCAGGTCGTCGACAGTACGGAGCTCCTGCATGCGGTCGGCGAGGAACGGCATCAGGCTCGCAATGTGCCGACGGAACGTCTCGATGCCGGCGGCCTTCAGCGTCTCGGCTGAACCCTTGGCGATGACGTAGGCGCACTGCCAATAGTCACCGCGATTGAGCATCACCAGGATGCTGCCGCGATCGAAGCGGCCCATGGTCTCGGCCGAATCACCGTGCTTGTGGCTGAGACGAAACCACAGCACATCCATCGGCGCCCCCAGCACGACCGGCGCGAATCCCGCACTCTGGCGCACCGTCGAATGACGGCCGTCTGCGCCGACCACCAGATCAGCGCGTATCTCCTGAGGCTCGCCTTCGACAGTGGCGCGAACGCCCACGACGCGGCCGCCCTCATCGATCACGCCGGTGGCTTCCGCATTCATCAACACGGTGAACGTCGGATAGCGCTTGCCGCGCGCGGCCAGGAAATCGAGGAAATCCCATTGCGGCATCATGGCGATGAAGGGCGCGCGGACCGGCAGATGCGAGAGATCCGCCATCATCACCCGCTCCTCTCCGAACTGGCCCGTGAAGCGCGAGATCTTCTGGTGCGGCAGCTTCAGGAACTCATCGAGCAGGCCAAGCTCGTCCATCACGTTGAGGGTCGAGGGATGGACGGTGTCGCCGCGGAAGTCGCGCAGGAAATCGCCGTGCTTCTCCAAGACAACGACCCTGACACCGGAGCGCGCCAGCAGGAAGCCCAGCATCATGCCCGCCGGGCCGCCGCCCACGATGCAGCATTGGGTCGTGATCAGTCGAGCATCTCCCGCAGCACGCGGCCCGTCGCGGTGATCGCCAACAACGCCGGCACGCCGAGTGGGCCTTTGATCCAGTCCTTGGTGGTCGGCGTGTAGCTCATGCAGTCCATGGCCACGAGGTCGGGCTTCTTGGCGGCGAGCCGCTCGGCGACGGCCGCCGCTTCATCCTGGCCGGCGCTGGGCGCCAGCGCCTCGACCACGATCTCGAGCCCCGGCCGCGCCCATTTCGACGTGAGCTTCTCGCCCTGCTCGGCCAGCGGGATCAGGAGGCCCAGCCTGCCGCGCGGCAGCAGGCCGGTAGCGAGGCCGTTGAGCACGCGCGAAGGAAACAGCACGTTCTCGTCGCCGGGCATGGGCGGGAATTCGCCGGTGCAGGCATAGACCAGCACGTCGCAGCCATCGGCCCGCAGCCTGTCGAGCGCCGCCGGCGAGCGGGTGATGACAGCCTTCTTGGAGATCTTCACGTCTCGGCCGCCGCGCAGGCGCGTATAGAGCGTGTCGCCGCCGTTCTCGGGCTGAAGTTTGTCGACTTCGGAGTCGGACAGGCCATCGAGCGCGCCACGCAGGATGACCTTCGTGCCGGCTGGCGCATAGGCGGCGAACAGGCTCGCGATGTCATCGCGCGGCGCCTGACCGATGGTGACGATGCCGAGGGTTCTGGACATGTCAGAATCATACTCTTCCGGACCGCGCGCGTCTCGCGCGCGGCCCGGAAGACTAGGACTCGAGAGTCACTGCGTCAGCGTCGTTCCAGGCCAGCCCGACGGCGTCGCCGGGCAGACGCGACGCGCGCTCGCCGGCATGCGTCTCGCGCACCAGCAGGGAGCGGCCGTCGGCAATGCTGACGCGCAACAGCGTCGAGCCACCTAAAAAGTTCGCGGTGTCGACGGTTCCCGAGACGCGCGCGCCGTCCGATACCAGGCGGATCTTCTCGGGCCTGAGCGCGCGGGCGCGGCCGCCCTCCTCCAGAATATTGATCTCGCCGATGAAGTCGGCGACGAAACGCGTACGCGGGCGCTCGTAGATCTCGGTCGGCGCACCCACCTGCTCGACCTTGCCGTGGTTCATCACGGCGATGCGGTCGCTCATGGCCAGCGCCTCTTCCTGGTCATGGGTTACGAAGACCAGGGTGACGCCCAACCGCTTCTGCAGCTCCTTCAGCTCGAACTGCATCTGCTGGCGCAGCTTGCGATCGAGCGCGCCCAGCGGCTCGTCGCACAGCAGCACCGGCGGCTCGACGACCAGGGCGCGGGCCAGCGCCACGCGCTGCTGCTGGCCACCCGAGAGCTGGCCGGGCTTGCGATCCTCCAGGCCGGTCAGCGCGACCTGGGCCAGCGCCGCCTTCACGCGGCGCGCGATGTCGGGCTTGGGCACCTCGCGCATGCGCAAGCCAAAGGCCACGTTCTCGGCCACGGTGCGATGCGGGAACAGTGCATAGGACTGGAACACCATGCCCATGTCGCGCTTGTGCACGGGCAGGTCGGTGATGTCGCGGCCGGCGACATGAACGCGACCGGAATCGGGCAGCTCGAAGCCTGCGATCATGCGCAGCGACGTGGTCTTGCCGCAGCCCGATGGTCCCAGCAGCGAGAAGAACTCGCCGGCGGCGATGTCGAGCGTGACCCCGTCGACGGCCAGCACGCGACCGTCGAAGGTCTTTGTCACGTTGTCGAGTTTGATGGTGGCTGAGGTCATACGCGCGCAGTGTCATCCCGAGCGCAGCGAGGGACCTTTCTGGATCAGGAAAGGTCCCTCGGCCTTCCGCCTCGGGATGACAGTCTTACCCTTTCAAAATCTTCGTCACGCGCGCGTCGATGTCTTCCTTGCGCGCGTTGTACCACTTCCAATCGGGCTGGATCAGCGTCGCCACCTTGGCCTCGGTGGTGAGGAGCTTCTCGTCATACTTGGCGTCGAGCTTCACCTTCTTATTGGCCGGCGAGTACCACACCCCTTCGGCCAGAAGCTTCTGCGTCTCGGGCCGCAGCATGTAGTCGATATAGGCGAAGGCCAGTTCCTTGACCTTGGAGCCTGGCGTCACGTTCAGCACCTGCTCCAGCGCCATCACGCCCTCCGACGGGCTGGCGAAGTCCACGGGCTGGTTCTGGCCCTCATAGCGATAGACGCCGGAATCGTGGATGACGCCCATCGAGACCTCGCCCGACAGCAGCATCTTTTCCATCTGGCCGGTGAAGTCGACGAGCTTGATGGGCTTCAGCTGCTCCAGCGCCTTGTAGGCGGCGTCGAGGTCCTGCAGGCCCTTGCCGTAGAGCTTGCCCAGCATCATGAGGTGGCACTGCCCGAGGCTGTTGACCGGAATGATGTAGCTGCCGCGTGCGCCGGCGAGCTTGGGATCGGCGAGGTCCTTCCACGAGGTCGGCTTGGCGAGGCCCTTGTCGGTGCGGAAGCCGAGCCCGATGGCGCTGGTGAAGATCGCCACGCCGACGATCTTGTCGCTCACCGCCCACGGGTAGACGTCGGCGACGTTGGGCGCCTCCTTGGGCGTGATCTTGTTCATCACCAGCCCCTCGGTGAAGCAGTTCCACTGCTCGTTGGAGTTGGTGTGCAGCACGTCGTACAGCGGATCGTTCTTCGGGCTGGCTTGCAGCTTGGGCACGTAGGGGAAGGCCTGGTCGGCCGACACCGTGCACTTGAACTCCTTCTCGAAGGCCGGCAGGACCGTGGCCTTCATGATCTCGCCCCACTTGCCGCCCCAGGTCGTGATCTTGAGCGTCTTGGTCTGGGCGTGAAGGATCGACGGCGCGGCCAGCGTCGCGGCCGCTACGGCACTCGTTCCGAGCAATGTACGACGTGAAATCATAATGACCCCCTCTGTTCCCTTCTTGGTTCCCGCTTACAGCTTAACGTAGGCCTTCAGCCCGATCAGCCTTTCCAGCACCAGCACGACCGACAAAGCCAGCAAAATCGAGACCATCGAGGCCGCGGCAATGGCGCCGTCGAGGTCGAATTTCATGTAGTTGAACAGCACCACCGGCAGGGTCTCGCCCTTGGGGACCACCAGGAACAGCGACACCGGGAACTGGTCGAACGACACGATGAAGGCGAAAACGCCGCCCGCGAACACGCCCGGCCGGATCAGCGGCAAGGTCACCTCGAAGAACACCCGCGTCGGACTGGCGCCCAGCACGGCTGCCGCCTCCTCGATACGTCGGTCGAAATTGTGCAGCACGGCGAGCGTCGTTCGGATGACGTAAGGCACGGACACCAGCGTATGGGCCATGATCAGGCCCCACACTGGCCGGCCGATGCCGGCCAGCAGGTAGGACTGGAACAACGCCAGGCCGGTCAGGATGGCGGGCAGCATCAGCGGCGACATGAAGAACGCCGTCAGGAACGATCGCCCCGGCAGGTTGCCGCGCGCCAGCGCCAATGCGCAGGCGCCGCCGATCACGATCGACAGCACCAGCACGCAGCCTGCGATCCACAGCGACAGCCACAGCGCATTCGTGAACTCGGGCGTGCGGAAGAACTTCTCGAACCAGCGCAGGCTGACGCCGACAGGCGGGAAGGAGATATAGGGCGTGGGGTTGAGCGCAAACACCAGCACGATGGCGATCGGCGCCAGCAGGAAGGTGAGCAGAAGACCGTTCAACGTGAGATAGGCAGCGCGACCGGCATCGAACGGCTGCTTGTTGCGAGCAACGTTCATGCCAGCCCCTGCTCGCCCGACAGGCGGGCCAGGATCCTGTTGTAGGCGATGACGATCAGCAGCGAGACCAGCAGCAGCACCACGCCCAGCGCGCCGGCGAAGTTGGGATTGAAGCTGGTGCCGACCTGCTGGGCGATCAGCATGGGCAAGGTCAGCACATCGGTGCCGCCCATCAGCGAGGGCGTGACGTAGGCGCTGATCGACAGCGCGAAGACCAGCAGCGAGCCCGCCAGGATGCCGGGCAGGCTGAGCGGCAGGGTGACCTCGACGAAGGCGCGCAGCCGGCCGGCGCCCAGGCTGCGCGCCGCCTGCTCCAGCCGCTCATCGATGCGGCCGATCACGCCCGTCAAGGTCAGCACCATGAAGGGTACGTAGATATGGACCAGCGCCACCACCGTGCCGAACTCGTTGTACATCAGCGGCAGCGGCTTGGAGACGATGCCCCAATCGACCAGCAGCGTGTTTATGACGCCCTTGTCCTGCAGGATGGTCATCCAGGCGAAGGTACGCACGACGATGCCGGTCAGCATGGGCGCAATCACCGCCATCAGCACCAGCGCGTGACCCAGTCGCGACTGCATGCGCGCCATCCAGTGTGCCAGCGGATAGCCGATCAGAAGCGACACGATGGTGGTGATGAGGCCGATCCGGAGAGTGGCCCACAGCGCATCGTGGTAGATGCCGGCGCTGTCGAAAACGAAGCGCTCGTAGTGACGCGTCGTCAGGAAGGCATTGGAGTTGGTGGCCGGGTTGCCCGAGTAGAACGACATCAGGGCCATGACGCCGAACGGCAGCACGAAGAACAACACGAACAACAGAAGGGCGGGCGCCAGCAGCCAGGCGATCGGCGAAGGTCGGGAAGCAATAGCCATGCGTTCCGTATGGTGGCTGAAGCCAATGCTTCGGTCCACGCCGAAGGACAGCGGCTAATGGCCCGTGCTAGTTCAACCGCGCCATGGCATCGAAATTGCCGCTTCTCCTGCTGCTGATCGCGATCACCTGCCTCAGCCAATTCTATCGCGTGTCGAACAGCGTGATCGCGCCCGAGCTGACGCGCGACCTCGGCTTGACGGCGCGCCAGCTCGGCTGGGCGGGTAGCGCGTTCTTCTTCGCGCTTTTCGCGGTGCAAGTGCCTGTCGGCATGTGGTTCGACCGCTACGGTGCGCGCCGCACCGTGGCGGCATTGTCGGTGTTGGCCATGCTGGGCTCGCTGTGGATCGCCACGGCGTCGGATGCCGCCGACCTGATCGCCGGCCGCGCCGTGGTCGGCGTCGGCTGTGCGGCCTCCTTCATGTCGGCGGTGTTCCTGTGTTCGCGCTGGTTCGCGCCAGCCAAGCTCGCAACGGCGATGTCCTGGGTCTTCGCCGCTTCCAACATTGGCACGCTTGCCGCCGCCACGCCGCTTGCCTGGATTGCGGCGACCGTAGGCTGGCGCAACGGCTTCCTCGGCCTCGCCGCCGTCACCGTGCTGGTGGCTGTGGCCTTCTACATCGTGGTGCGCGATCGGCCGCCGGACACGCCGGCGCCGCCGGTCAGGCGTGAGAGCTTCGGCGAGATCGTCAGGGGCTTGCTGGAAGTGTGGACCACGCCAGGACTGGTTCCCGTGCTCGCCATGCACTTCTTCGCCTACGCCACCATGCTCACCGTGCTCGGCGTCTGGGGCGGGCCCTATCTCTACGACGTGTACAAGCTCGACGCCGTGCAGCGCGGCAACGTGCTGCTGGCGATGGGCGTGGCGCAGATCCTGGGCATCCTGGCCTACGGGCCGATGGATCGCCTGCTGCGCTCGCGCAAGAAGGCCGTGCTGGGTGGAGCGGCCATCTCGGTGGCACTGCTGGCCCTGCTCGCTATCCTGCCCCGGCCGCCGCTCGCCTTCGTCGTCGTGCTGCTCACCGCCTTCTGCTTCTTCTGCGCCTTCGGTACGGTGATCGTGGCGCAGGGCCGCGCCCTCTTCCCTGACCGGCTGGCCGGCCGCGGCGTCACGACCGTCAACATGGCGCAGTGCCTGGGCCTCACCGTGCTGCCGGCGCTGGTCGGCTACCTCGTCGAGGCGTTCGGCAATGGAGACGTCGCCTATCGCGTCGCGTTCGGCGTCCTTGGGATCGGCCTGGTCCTGGGCGCAAGCGTCTATGTCCGTTCGGGCGACAGCGTCACCGCTCACGCCTAGAATGCTCCCCGCTCTGGTTCCTCTCCCCCGCTAGGGGGAGAGGAACATGACAAGGGGAGTGCTCCATGAGGCGCCGCTTCTTCGGCATCGCAGTGGCCGGTCTGGCCGTCCTTCTGGCGCTCGCCGCGGCGGCACAGCCCGCACCGGTAGCGGCACCCGAACGCAACGCCGAAACCGGCCTCGCCTTTCCCGACATGATCGGGCCGGCGCGCCAAGTCGGCTCCACCGACTATTCCCGGTCGAAGGGCATGCCGGAGCTCGGCTGGGCCTGGAACTACGAAACGCAGGCGATCACGACCACCTTCTACATCTACAATGCCGGCATCGCGTCGATCCCGTCAGGCGCCACCGGCAGCGCCGTGCTGACGCAGTTCCAGCAGGCCATCGCCGACATCGAGATCGGTGCCCGGGCCGGCCGCTATGAACAACTGGAGCTGTCGCAAGGGCCAGGCAACTGCCCGGTCGGCGCGATGGTCTTTCGTTGCATCACCTTCACGGCCGTCCTCCCCGGCGACAAGCGAACGGTCTTCACACGCCTGTTCGTGACGGGCTATCGCAACTATTTCCTGAAGATCAGGCAGGACTGGCCACAGAACTCACCGGCCGCCTCACGAGAGGTCGACGCCGTCGTCCAGGCCTTCGTGCGTTCTGCCAGCCCCTGACGACTACTACGACGGGCCTACTGCGTTGCCTGCTTGAGATAGGCCACCAGATCGGCGAGCTGGCCCGCGTTCTTGACGCCGTTGAACACCATCTTGGTGCCGGGCACCTTGGCCTTGGGGTCGCGGTTGTA
The DNA here is from genome assembly GCF_007992495.1 of Reyranella soli. GTDB lineage: Bacteria > Pseudomonadota > Alphaproteobacteria > Reyranellales > Reyranellaceae > Reyranella > Reyranella soli. The sequence continues at coordinate 10,607 of NZ_BKAJ01000196.1, read as the reverse complement.
GTCGGTCAACGTCGCGTCATCCCAGACGATGCCGGACTTCTTCATGGCGTCGGAGAATTCGTAGCCGGCGGCCGTGCCGGCCTTGCGGCCGAACAAGCCGTGCAGGTTGGGACCGGCAGTCTGGGCGCCGTCTTTCTCCAGGGTATGGCAGGCGCGACATTGCTGGTTGAAGACGCGCTGGCCGCGCGTTGCATCACCCGTTTGGGCAGATGCCTGTGTTGCGAAGCCGACGATCACGGCAACAACGGCACCTGCCCAAATCTTCATCACGTATCTCCAAATGGCTAGCTGGCTGCCATTCCATGTGGGGGCACGGCGGCCGGCTGCAAGAGCCGGGCACTGTGTTCTCTCTCCAGCAGCTTGCGCTTGCGGCGCACGCCCCAGCGATAGCCCGAGATCGAGCCGTCCTTCTTCACGACCCGGTGACAGGGCACGACGACGGCGAGCCTGTTGGCGGCACAGGCCTCGCCGACCTCGCGCGCCTGTCGTGGCACGCCGAGCTGGGCCGCAATCTCGCCGTAGGTGGTCGTCGTACCGGCTGGAACGTCACGCAGCGCGTTCCACACGCGGCATTCGAAGTCTGACCCCTGCAGGTCAAGCGTGAGAGCGGCGTCATTTTCCGGATGGTCGATCAGGACTGAAAGCTTGCCGATCGTCTCGGCCAACGCCGCCTGATCCTCGACGAGGTCGGCGTCCGGAAAGCGCGCTTCGAGCTCGGCGAGGCCCGCATCGAACGCCACGCAAGCCAGCCCACGCGGGGACAGGGCGGCGACGAACGGGCCGAGCGAGCTGTCGCCAAAGGCATAACGGATCGTATTCATGGTCATCTCCGTGGCTCATTCCTTGATGGCCTGAGGATAGGGAAGCCGCCTGGAATTGGCGCTCCGCTGGCGGATTGGAATTCGGAATCTTCCCGCCATATTGATGCCCTGATGCCAGACCTGTTCGCCCCCGATACCCGGCAGGAACTGCGCGACGGCGCCGTGCTGTTGCGCGAGCGCGCGCTGGCGGTCGACCGGGCCTTGCTCGACGCCATTGAGATGATCGTCGCGCAGTCTCCCTTCCGGCGGATGGTCACGCCGGGTGGCTTCCAGATGTCGGTGGCGATGAGCAATTGCGGTCGCGTCGGCTGGGTCACCGACCGCACCGGCTATCGCTACGATCCGCGCGATCCTGAGACCGGAGCGCCGTGGCCCGCAATGCCGGATGTCTTCCGGACGCTGGTGCGCGAGGCCGCGAGCGAGGCGGGCTTCGATGGCTTCGCGCCAGAGGCCTGCCTGATCAATCGCTACGAGCCCGGCACGCGCCTGTCGCTGCACCAGGACAAGGACGAGCAGAACTACGCCCATCCCGTCGTGTCGGTGTCGCTCGGCCTGCCCGCGACCTTCCAGTTCGGCGGCCTGAAGCGCTCGGACCGGCCGATGAAGGTGCCGCTGCAGCACGGCGACGTCGTCGTCTGGGGCGGGCCGTCACGGCTCGTCTATCACGGCGTGCTGGCCCTGAAGGACGGCGAACACCCGCTGACCGGGCGGCAGCGGTTCAACCTGACGTTCAGGAAGGCGCTCTGACGCTGGGGCGCGCCCCAGCGCTACTCCGCCTTGATGCCCTGCTGCTTGATCAGGGTTACCCAGCGTTTCTCTTCGTTGTTGTAGAACTCCTTGAACTCCGCCGGCGTCGAGCTGCGGATGTCGACGCCCTGCTGCTTGAAGCGCTCGATCATCTCGGGCTCTGCGGCGATCTTGGCGACCGCCTTCTGCAGCTTGTCGATGATGGGCTTGGGCGTGCCGGCTGGCACCACCATGCCCTGCCAGAACACGGCCTCGAACTCGGGCAGGTTGGCCGATTCGGCCACGGTCGGGATGTCGGGGAACGCCGGCGAGCGCTTAAGGCTCGAGATGGCGATCGCACGCGTCTTGCCCGCCGTCAGCAGCGGCTTGGCCTCCAACGAGGCCGAGAACATCATCTGCGCCTGGCCCGCCGCCAGGTCCTGGCCGGCCTGCGCACCGCCCTTGTAGGGCACGTGCACCAGCTGCAGCCCGGTCTGCGCCTTGAACAGCTCGGCCGCCAGATGGTTGGTGGCGCCGACGCCCGAGCTCGCAATGTTGAACTTGCCGGGATTGGCTTTCACGACGGCGATCAGCTCGGCCATGTCCTTGGCCGGGAAGTCGGCATGGACGTGCAGGATGAAAGGCGTGAACGACATCAGCGACACGAGGTCGAAGCTCTTGTGCGGGTCGTACTGCACGTTGCCGGTGAGCGTCGGATTGATGATCAACGACGTACCGCCGCCGTACAGCGTGTAGCCGTCGGGTGCGGCCTTGGCGACGAAGTTGGAGGCGACCGTGGTCGCCGCTCCCGCCTTGTTGTCGACGATGACCGACTTGCCGAGCTCGGCCGACAGCTTCTCGGCATAGACGCGGCCCACGGCGTCGTTCAGGCCACCTGGCGGATAGGGCACGATGTAGGTCATCGGCTTGCTCGGCCAATCGGTCTGCGCCAGCGCGGCCATGGGCAGCAGTGCCGCGGCAAGCGCTGCCGCAACGAACGTCGTGCGTTTCATCGTCAACCCTCCGTGAAGCCTCTCCTCCCCTGTACGCTCACGCAACCACGCAACGAACGCTTGCTCAGTCGGCAACGAAGAACGGCAGCGTGATCTCCTTGGTCACCGGTTCGAAGCCGAGCTTCACGCGTTGGCCGATCTTGATGTCGGCTTCGGTAACGCCACGCAGCGGCGCGTTCACGCGCACGCCGCCATCCATGTCGACCAGCGCCACGACGTAGGGCGCCGACGCCTTGAAGAAGAAGTTGAAGGGATGGTGGCACACCGTCCAGGTATGGATGACGCCGCCGGTCGGCATCTCCTTGAAGGTGCTCTCCATCGAGAAGCAGTGCGGACAGACCGGCCGCGGATAGTGCCGCGCCTTGCCGCAGCCCGCGCAGTGCTGAACCATGAACCGGCCTTCGCGCATGCCGTCCCAGAAGGGCTGGCTTTCGCGCGTCGGCGTCGGCAGCGGACGCTCGGGAGCCGGGGCGTTCATGCCGCCCTCCGCAGGATGGCGACCGAGCCGTCGCCCATGTCGCCGTAGCCCGTGACCAGGCCGACCTCGGCATCCTTGACTTGCGCCTTGCCGGCCTCGCGGCGCAGCTGGCGCGTCAATTCGACGACGTGGTTCAGGCCCACGACATGGCCCTGACTCAGCAGACCACCGTGAGTGTTGATCGGCAGCTCACCGCCGACCCTGATGCGACCATCCATGATGAACGGGCCGCCCTCGCCCTTCTTGCAGAAGCCCAGCATCTCGAGCTGGTTGATCACCGTGAAGGTGAAGCAGTCGTAGATCTCGGCGACATCGATGTCCTTGGGTCCGACACCTGCCATGTCGTAGGCACGCGGCGCCGCCTTGGCCAGGCCGAACTCCAGCAAGTCCGGTCGCTGCGCGATCGAGGCCGGCGATTCGGGATGGCCTTCGGCGACACCCATGATCGTCACCAGTGGCTTCTTGAGATCGCGCGCGCGGTCGGCGGCGCTGACGATGATGGCGGCGCCGCCGTCGCTTTCCAGGCTGCAGTCGAACAGCCGGAAGGGATCGGAGATCATGCGCGAGGCGTGATGCTCCTCGACGCCGAGCGGCTTGTTCATCACCACGTTGCCGTTGAGGATCGCATGCTCGCGCGTCACCACGGCGATCTCGGCGAAGTGGCGCGCGGTGGTGCCGTAGAGCTGCATGTGGCGGCGCGCACCCTGGGCATAGAGCTGGGCCGGCGCGAACATGCCGATCGGCGCCTCGAACTCGGCCGCCAGGGCGAATTGCGGGAACTGCTGCAGGCGCGTGCTGACACGCGCCCCCGAATAGCCGGTGCGGCCGACCGAGATCAGGACGTGCTTGCAGACGCCGGTGGCCACGGCCATCGCCGCGGTCTGGATGGCGGCGACGCAGGTCGCGCCTCCCATCGGCACGAACACCGAGAGCTTGAGATCGGGCAGGCCGAGATTGGCGACAAAATCCTCGGCGATGCCGCCGCCCGGGAAGTAGGGAACGACGCCGTCGATGTCGCGGGGATCGAGGCCGGCATCGGCGATGGCGGCCAGGCTCGCCTCGAGCTGCAGCGCCAGCCCGCTTTTGGGCGTGCCGCGCGTATAAGCCGTCTCGCCAACGCCGCTGATCGCCGCCTTTTCTCGAAGCGCATGCGCCATATCGTTTCCTCCCGCGACCATGGTGCCCTTCCCCCGGGGAAACGGGAAGGGCTAAGGTCGGTCCTTACGTCGGGGGAACAATGTCGAACGAAGAACTGGTCTCGCTGAGCTCTGTCGAACTGCGCCGCCGCATCGGCACCAAGGAAATTTCGCCGGTCGAATTGCTCGACGCTTGCCTGGACCGCATCGAGGAAGTGAACCCGGCGGTCAACGCCGTGACGGCCATGTCGGTCAAGCGCGCCCGCCAGGAGGCCAAGGCGGCTGAGACGGCGGTGCGTCGTGGCGAGGACCTGCCGCTGCTGCACGGCCTGCCGACCGGCATCAAGGACCTCGAGGAGACCAAGGACCTTCTCACCACCTACGGCTCGCCGCTCTACCGCGATTTCGTGCCGACCTGGGACAACGTCATGGTGGCGCGCGTGCGCGCGGCGGGCGCGGTCGTGGTCGGCAAGACCAACGTGCCGGAATTCGGCGCCGGCTCGAACAGCCGCAATCCGGTGTGGGGCGCGACCGGCAATCCGTTCAATCCAATGCTCAACCCCGGTGGCTCGTCGGGCGGCTCGGCCGTGGCACTGGCGACCGACATGCTGCCGGTCTGCACCGGCTCGGACACCGGCGGCAGCCTGCGCAACCCTGCGTCGTTCTGCGGCGTCGTGGGCTTCCGGCCGTCGCCCGGCATGGTGGCGGTGGAACGCCGCGCCATGGGCTGGACGCCGATCTCGGTGCTGGGCCCGATGGGCCGCAGCGTCGCCGACCTCTGCCTGCTCTATGCCACGCAGATCGGTCAGCACGATGCCGATCCGCTTTCCTTCCCGATCGAGGGCGACGCTTTTGCCGAGCCATGGCCGGTCGATCTCGGCAGCCTGCGCGTGGCCTATACGGAGGACTTCGGCGGCGCCCCCGTCGAGAAGGGCATCCGCGAGACTTTCCGCGCCCGCATCAAGGCGATGAAGCCTCTATTCCGCAGCCTCGACAAGGTCGAGGTCGACTACGGCGGCGCCGACCGCTGCTTCGACGTGATCCGCGCGGTGAGCTTCATCTCGCGCTATCAGGATCTCTACACCAACAAACGCGAGATGCTCGGCCCCAACATCGTGGCCAACTACGAAATCGGCGCCAAGATGACGCTCGCCGACTTCGCCTGGGCGCATGGCGAGCAGACGCGGATCTTCCGCGCCTTCCAGCAGATCTACAGGGAATACGACCTGGTGATCGGTCCCACGGTGGGCTTCACGCCGTTCCCGTGGAAGCAGCTCTACATCGACGAGATGGACGGCAAGAAGCTGCGCAACTACTACCATTGGATGGCGACGAAATACTTCGTCACCCTCACTTCCAACCCTGCAGTCTCGCTGCCGTGCGGCGTCGACCACAAGAAGATGCCGTTCGGCCTGCAGGTGATCGGCCGCTTCCGCGGCGACGGCGAAGTGTTGGGCGCCGCGCACGCCATGGAACAGGCCTTCAAGCGCATCCCCGGCCTCGCCCGGCCGAAGCCCGACATCGCCCGACTGCGCAAGCCGGTGCCGGAGCTGAAATCGATCGTCACGCACCCGCCCAAGCTCAATGCCAAGCCAACGAAGCAACCGGCGCCGGGAGCGCTGTAGCCACTCTGGCCACTTCGCCGCCGAGAAAAAGACGCGATTGGGCGAGGTTGCACGCTGCCGGCTGTGACGAAGAAATGGATTCCGCCGGCACGATGCCACCGGTCGCTGCGTACACCGTTGCATGGACAAGCCCTTGATCCGGGCTGTTCCAACGGAGGTCTGAATGCGCACTACGAAGTGGTTGTTGGCGGCCGGCTTGGTTGCAGCGACTGCGGCGTGCACCACGGACGGGGGCTATTACCCCAACACGTCGTACAATAGTGGGTACAACAGCGGCTACTACGCTCCGAGCAGCTCCTACAATCGCAGCTACTACAGCAGCTCGCCCGGTTACTACGCCCCGAGCTCCTCCTACAACAGCAGCTACTACACCGCCAACCGCACCCCGCGGCGCGGCCCCAACGGCGACTACGACCGCGACGGCATCCCGAACAAGTACGACCGCGATGCCAATGGCGACGGCGTTCCCGACCGTTACCAGCGCTAGCTGAACCACCGCACCAGCCTGCAGGCCGGCTTCCGGTGAAACCGGAGGCCGGCTTTTGCATGCCCAAAACTATTCGCCGTTACGCCGCCGCACCGCCACGGTCTGACTCGTACTCCCTGATGGGAAGGAAACCAACAGCCCGGGCAACCCCTTCCAAAGAGGGCAAAAACAAATGCGCACAGTCAGATGGCTGGTCGCGGCGGGGCTGCTGGCCTCGGCGACCGGCTGCGTCGAGACGAATGGCTATCCGGGAACATCCTACGGTGGGTATCCAAGCGGCTACGGCGGCTATCCCAGCAGCAGTTACTACGGCCAACCGGCCTATTCCCCGGGTAGCGGCCTGCTCGGCAGCCTGTTCAACCAGCAGCCGACCTATTACCAACAGCCCACCTACTACCAACAGCCGACCTACTACCAGCCACCGCCGCAGGCTGTGACCCAGCCACGCTACGTGCCGGTGCCTGTGGCCAGCAACCCCCGGCCATCCTGGTCCGGCCGGGACCGCAACAACAACGGCGTGCCCGACTGGAAGGAGCGCGATCGCAACGGCGACGGCATTCCTGACTACCAGCAGCGGCACAACCGTTCCGGCTGAATTCTACTCGGGCGCCTTGCAAGCGAAGCTGGCCTGTTCGTCGGGGCTGCCCGAGCCGGAATAGCGAGCAACAAAGGGATAGGGGCAAAGCGGGCGGGTCCGCACGACTTTGCCCTTGTCGACCTGCGAGGCCACGATCGTGGCCGGCGCCACGCCGTTCTCGACCCAGTTGATCAGCGCCGTCATGGCATCGAACCGTTCCGGCCCTACGCCGCCGCGGCAATGGAACATGCCGGGCACCATGAACAGGCGGAAGAACTCCGGTGTCGTGAAGCCGTTGGTACTGACCGCTTTCAGGTAGTAGTCGATCGCCATGACCGGCGGCAGGGCGGTATCGGCCCAGCCGAAGTACATCAGGATCTTGCCGCCCCGTGCGCGCAAGCCGCTGAGGTCCGGGTTGGTGGCATTGAGCAGCACGCGGGCATCGGCGTACTTGGCGATGTCCTTGGCGTAGTCGAATTTCGACACGTCGAGATTGGGATCCGACTTCGGCAGAAAGTAGCGCACGAAGCTTTCGCCATAGATCTGATGGATGGCGCGGCCGTTCGGTGCCGGGATCAGCCAGCGGCTCCATCCGCTCTCCGGAGGCCCGCCGGTCACCGCGCCTGCGCCCGCGGCTTCGGCGCCGATCGGCTGGCCGAAATGCGCCGGCTTGCCGTCGACCGTGAGGCCCTCATAGATCTTCTTGATCGCCGCGGACTGCGCCGGCGTGAGGCAGGTCTCGCCGTCCTGGCCGGCCGGACATTGCGCCACGTCACGTGCCGGATCGAAGTCGCAGCGCCGCGGATCGTCTATCAGTCCGTCCTTCAACCCATCCTTGGTGTCGCAACGGGCATAGGCGGCATCGGCGACCAGCTTCATCTTGGCGACAGGGATCGGGGTTTCGCTCAGCACCTGGCTGCTGCGCAGGCTCTGGGTCACCGTATCGACGAAGTTCAACACCGGTGCGCCGGCGACGATGCCGTCGAAATCCTGCGGAAAGCGCTGAGCGCTGATCAGGCCCTGGCGGCCGCCGGTCGAGCAGCCGTCCCAATAGGAGAAGGCAGCCGCGCGCGCGTAGTAGGCGCCGATGATCCGCTTGGCCTCGACCGCCGTCATGTGGACGGCGCGGAAGGCGTAGTCGACGCGCTTCTGGTAGCTCATGGCGAAGCTTGCGACCGGCTCGGCCGTGGCGTCGTGGCCCGTATTGGTCTGAGCGGTGGCAAAACCCTGCTTCAGCGCATTGGCGCGGATCATCGGCCGCGGACCGGAGTCCGGCGCCTCGCCGGCAAAGCCGCCGTTGCCGTGCATGTAGAAGCGGCGATTCCAGCTCGACGGCAGGTTCACCTCGAAGCGGATCTCGGGCTGGATCAAGCCGGTGATGCGGCAATGCTCGGGCACGCCGTCGGCCGCCGGGATCAGCTTGGCCGAGATGATCGTCGTCTCGGCCGTCGCAAGGCTTGGCACCGAAGCGCAGCTCATCGCCGCCTGCGTCGAGCCCACGCCATAGCGCACCATGGATTCGCCGGCGTCGATGAAGCTGTAACCGTTCTGCGCCAGGGCCGAGGCCGGCATCAACGCAAGTGCCGCGACGATACTTCTTGCTGCCACCATCACTTGCCTCCCTTGGCCTTCGTCTTGCTCTTTGCGCGGCGGATTTCCGCGTCGTGCTGTCCGAGCGTCGGCGCGGCACGGCGTACGCCGCCCTGGGTCGCCGACATCTTCAGCGGCACGCCCAGCGTCTTCTGCCGGCCGGCCTTGGCGTGCTCGACCTCGACCACCATGCCGCGCGCCAAGACCTGCGGATCGGCGAAGACTTCGTCGTGATGCAGCACGGGCCCGGCGGGGATGCCCTCCGCCTCCAGCGCCACCATCCAGTCGGCGGTGCTGCGCTTGGCGACTTCCGTCTGCAGAAGGCCCACGATCAGGTCGTTGTTCCTGACGCGCTCGGCGTTTGTCTTGAAACGCGGATCATCGGCCAGCTCGGGCTTGCCGATCATGGCGCAGAGCTTGCGGAAGAAGTTCTGCTGCGCGCCGCCGATGGTCAGCCAGCCGTCGGCGGTCTGGAACACCTGGTAGGGCGAGGAGCCGCGATGCGCCTGGCCGAGCTTCTCCGGCCGCTTGCCGTTGGCGAAGTAGTTGGCGGCCTCGTAGACGCCCAGCGACACCGTGGCCTCGAGCAGCGAGGTCTCGACCCACTGGCCCTCGTCGGTCTTCTGCCGCGCCTGCAAGGCCGCCAGTACGCCGATGGTGAGGTAGAGGCCGGCGCCGACGTCGGAGATGGCAAGCGGGATGCGATAGGGCGGACCGTCCTTGGGGCCGGTCACCGACATCAGCCCGGACATCGCCTGGATCATGAGATCGAAGCCGCCGCGGCTGGCATAGGGGCCGGTCTGGCCGAAGCCTGAGATCGAGCCCAGGACCAGCCGCGGATTGCGCGCATGCAGCGCGTCCCAGCCGATGCCCAGGCGCTTGGTCACGCCGGGCCGGAAGTTCTCCAGCACCACGTCGGCATCGTCGACCAGCTCCCAGAACACCGCGAGGTCGGCCGGGTCCTTGAGATCGAGCCGGATGCCGCGCTTGTTGCGGTTCCACAGCATGAAGGGCGCCCCCTCGCCTTCGACGAAGGGCGGCGCGCCGCGCATGGAATCGCCTTGCGGGCTTTCGATCTTGATGACGTCGGCGCCGAGATCGCCGAGCTGCATGCCGCAGAAGGGACCCGACAGATGCGTCGTCAGGTCGAGAACCACCAGGCCGTCGAGCGCGCCTGCCATGCTATTTGCCGAGCAGCTTGTGAGTCATGTCGGGTAATCTAGGCCGGCATGGCTGCCCCCAACAAACCCTCTCTCGACACCCTCGGTGAAATCTTCCGCTTTGCCGCGAGCCGCTTTCGCACCGCGCGCCTGGCCTATGGCCACGGCACGACCAACGCGCGCGACGAGGCGGCCTTCATGGTGCTGGAAGGCCTGCGGCTGCCGATCGACCGGCTCGATCCCTACCTCGACCTGCGCCCGACCGCGGCCGAGCGCGCGCGGCTGCTCACGCTGATCGATGCCCGCGTCAGCCTGCGTCTGCCCGCGCCCTATCTGGTGGGCGCGGCCTACATGCACGGCGTGCGCTTCCACGCCGATCAGCGCGCGCTGATCCCGCGTTCCTTCATCGGCGACATGTTGGCCGATGGCGTTCTGCCGATCAGCGATGCGGGCAAGGTCGGGCGCGTGCTCGATCTCTGCACGGGCTCGGGTTGCCTCGCCGTCCTGGCCGCGCTCACCTTCCCGCGGGCGCGTATCGACGCGGCGGACCTGTCGGCCGGCGCGCTGGCGCTGGCGCGGCGCAACGTGGCGAGCCATCGGCTGGGCGATCGCATCGCGCTCCATCGCGGCGATCTCTTCGCGCCGCTGCAAGGCAAGCGCTACGACCTGATCCTGAGCAACCCGCCCTATGTCGACGCGCGCGGGATGGCGAAGCTGCCGCCCGAATACCGGCACGAGCCGCGCATGGCGTTGGCGGCAGGCGACGATGGGCTCGACCTGGTGCGCCGCATCATCGCCGAAGCGCCACGGCACCTCACCAAGGACGGCGCGCTGATCTGCGAGATCGGCCGCGGCCGCGCCAACCTCGAAGCCGCCTTTCCGCACCTGCCCTTCCTGTGGCTCGACACCGAGCAGAGCGAAGGCGAGGTGTTCTGGATTGCGCGGAACGATCTCATGGGACCGCGGGCCTCCAGGCCCGCTCATGAATCATGAG
>NZ_BKAJ01000195.1 GCF_007992495.1 Reyranella soli | reverse complement strand
TCAGTGAGAAGGTGAACGTCTCGCCGACATCCGGATCGCTTGCCGACAGCGACCCCACAATCGTTCCGGTCGGCGAGTTCTCCGCGACGGCACTGGGTGTCAGGGCAATGTCGGTCGGGTTGGTATTGAGGGGCACTCCGACATCGACATTGACGCTGGCCTGGCTGATGCCGCCCAGCCCGTCAGAGATTTGGTAGACGAAGGAGGCGGGGCCAATGTAGGCGGCGTCCGGGATGAAGGTGATCTTCTGGCTGAGTGGATCGAAGTTTACGTTGCCGTTTGTCGCCGCGCCGACGCCCGTGACCGAAAGCGAATTGCCGTCCGCGTCCGTGTCATTGGCGAGCAGGTCGGCCGCCGCAATCACTACAGACTGGCTCATCGTGGTGCTGGCCGTGTCGTCTACGGCTATGGGGACACGATTGCCGGGAATTTCAATTCCGCCCTCGGTATCTTCGGTCGATGCGTGGAAGCCACTGATGAACAGGCCCGAATCGAATCTCGTATCCGTGGTGTCCGCTATCGCAATCTTGACTGTATTCCGGCCCTGTACAACCGGTGCGGTTATGGAGAGCTCGACACTAACCCCGTCATACTCAATTGGGAGCAAGCCATTGTTGTTGAAGAAGAGTCCGCTATCTACGTTAGTTCGCAACACGCTCAAGGGTTTGCTTACGTCTCCGTCAAACAAGGCGTAGTTGACCCCATTCACCAGGACCGCGGCGATATCGACGATGTTACCCGCATATTCTGGATACTCGTCAGACCCGAAGACGATATCCAGGCTGATGCTCTTTGTAGCAATGTCACCGACGTCAAAAGAGAACTGCAGGTAGGCGGCATCATAGGTGATTGAGTTGGTGAATCCCGCAGCGTCCAGAATGGAGGACAGTTCGGTGTCACCAGCTCCGCCGAGACCAAGTGTATAGCTCGGTGAGGTGTTCACTTGCGGTGGGGTTCCGTCTCCCGAGGTCAGGAGAACGCCGCTTCCAATCGCAAGGGAGGCTAAGCTCCCGTCATAATAGGAGACTTGCCTATCCGCCCCGACGAACTCGGCGCTGACAACTGTAACTCCTGTAACGCTTGCCGACATCGCATTTACAAGATCAACGGCCGTGTTGGAGCTCGAGTTGTAAGGCGCAAATGCGGAGGGGGGCTCCGCGACAGGATCGACGGCAATATTGACGCTGGCTTGGCTGAAACCTCCCTTGCCATCAGTGATGGTGTAGGTGAAGGATGCAGGCCCGGAGTAGCCCGGGTTGGGGCCGAATGTGATTTGCTGAGCCGAAGTGTTGAAGCTCACTCCCCCGTTTGTGGCGCCGCCTACACTCGTGATCGACAGCGGGTCGCCGTCTGCGTCACCGTCATTTGAAAGCAGGTCGGCTACCGCGATTACGACAGACTGACCTGCTGTGGTACTTGCCGTATCGTCTACAGCGACCGGAACGATATTGCCGGGCACACTTACGCTGACGTCGACGCTGGCTAGACCAATGCCGCCCTTGCCATCCGAGATCGTGTAGAAGAAGGACGCAGGGCCGGCGTAACCCGCGGTCGGCGTGAAGGTAACCTCCTGCGTGGCCGGGTTGAAGTCGACCGTACCATTCGTGCCCGAACCGACGCCGTTGATTGAAAGTTCGTCGCCGTCTGCGTCCGTATCGTTCGAGAGCAAATGAGACGCGGCGATGACAACAGGTTGGTCGACCGTCGTGCTTGCCGTGTCGTGCACGCCAACAGGGTTGGTATTGGCGGGCGCACTGACGTTGATGGTGACCGTGGCCTGGCTGCTGCCTCCTTTGCCGTCCGAAATCCCGTAGACGAAGGAGGCGGGGCCAACGTAGCCGGCGGTCGGCGTAAACGTAACCTCCTGCTTGGCAGCGTCGAAGGCGACAGTGCCATTTGTGGCTCCCTCGACCCCGGTGATCGAAAGGACGTCGCCGTCCAGGTCCGTGTCGTTCGACAGAAGGTACGCTGCGGAGATGACCACGACCTGGGTCGACAGCATGGCCAGCGAATCGTTTGCACCAACTGGACTGGTGTTGGGGGCACCGACATTGACGTTGACGCTGGCTTGGCTGATGCCGCCTTTTCCGTCCGAGATCTCGTAAAGGAAGGAGGCAGGGCCGCTGTAACCTTCATTCGGCGTGAAAGTGACTTCCTGGGCCACCGGGTCGAAGTCGGCAGTGCCATTAATTGCGCCGCCGACGCCGATGATCGAGAGCGTGTCACCGTCCGCGTCCGTATCGTTGGAAAGCAGATCGGTAGCTGCGATTGTCAGAACTTCGCCAAAAGAAGCGACGGCAGCATCGTCCGCGGCGTGAGGGGCCGCGTTGAGCTCCGCCGTTCCGCCAAGCTGCACTCGCGCGTCCGCGAGGAGGAGCTGCAACGCCGTTCCAGTGTATTGTGAGACGATGGATCCGATATCGATTTGTCCATCGCCTACCGAGTGGAGGTCGTTGGAGATGGTTCCTTGCGCAAGAAACTGTACGGCCGCGATGTTGGTGACCAAGTCACTGCCAAACGACGAAGCCAGGGCTTGGTCTATCGCGCCGTTGAGTGCCGAAAGAATATCGGCGACACCGCTGATGAGGTCGACTGACACTACTGCATTCAAGTCGCTGGCAACGGCATTTGCCCAAGCCGTTAAAACGTCCTTCTCGGTCAAATTGATTGTCGATCCAGGGTCTCTAGTTGCAAGAATATGCGCTATGGCCGAGTAAGCAGCGCTCATGACCTCAGTCAACGGAACGTCTGCAAGCGCGGAAAAGAAAGACGAGAGCCCAACGGCTGTGTCGTAAACTTTTACGCCAGCGGCAAATGGCAGCGGAGTACCATTGAGTGCATCGATGATGGGATCACGCTGAGTAACCTCATAGCGAGGGTCCAGTCCGAATGCGTCGAGTAGAACTGTCTCAGCATTAACGACGCCATTTTGCAGCAAACCTTGAAGCAGGGTCGTCAGTGGTGTGACTGTCGCAGAACCGGCAGGTGCCTCAAGAATGCCAGCGAATGGGAGGCCGGTCTTGGTGTCGATGCCGCCTTGCACAACCAGCGGCCCCAACCATCCGAAAAGACCAAAGTGGCCGTCCTGGTCCGTGGTAGTTGACGGTTCGCCTTCGTCTGGGAAGTTATCTTGATCGAAGTCGGCAAAGACTGTAGCGCCGGCCAAGTAGTCCTTCGCAACAGTGCCAATCGCGGGCGGTGGCGTGTAGGGAGTATACCCGGGTTCCGTTACCGGATCGGCATAGGATGCGTAAGTTGGTTCGAGAAGCCTACTCTGGAACAAATTGTTTAGAGTAACGGCGATTGCTTGTTTAAAGCTCGGAAGTTCGGGTAATTCGGGTACTTGGGAAAGGTCAAAACCTGGATTGTTAAGGTTGCTTTCAAGTAGCAAAAGCGCCCTTTCAGTCTCCGACAGTGCTTGCCACAAATTTCGAAGATTTGCGCCCGTTGGACTTTCAGCAAGAGCTAAACCAGCGTCAATGTAATCCATAGCCGCTAGCAGCATTTTATTAGTCAAAGCCCAAGTGACTACGATCTGTCGAATTTCGTCCGTTAGATATCCGGGCGAATTGCGACCAACGAACGCAAAAAAGTTCTCAACAATCCTTTCGATAACTCTATCGCTATTCATAGATTCCCCCCGTTACGGTTGCCCCGACATAGCGGCGGCTTATGGTTATTTGTTCATTCAACCAGAGGCAGAGCGCCGAAATGAGCCAAGTACTACCGGAAGTGGCTGTCGCCACCGTGTAACGAAAGCAGAAGACAATAGTGCGGTCTAGCTAGCCTAGATTGGGTACCCCTAAAGGTTGCTTTGGCTTTTTATTTTCCCCATGACGGCGTGACCTCAGGCCCATGGGTTTAGCCGGCCGAAGGGGAGCCCGTTCGCCGGTTCGACCAATCAGATCCGGTGACGCAATAGTCAGGGGGCGACGTTGGCATATTGTGCACGGCGTCGACCGGCCCAACATCGGCTTTATGAGACTTCGAGTACCAAAGCCTCATCGCGCCCGGGTTCTTTCCGATCTGCTAGCGCTTCGCATCGCCGGCAAGGTGATGATCTTCGTGCCGTCTCGACGCCGTCATTTTTGGCGGCTCTCTGGCGCGTCAACGCCATGCAGTCGTATGTGGTAGACGGTGGGGCGAACGATGCGCTGCTGCTTGTTCCGCGACGGCCGGATGAGCCTTGAGCGCTGGGACGGAGAAGGAGTTTGGGTTAGCCTGCCGTAATGCCCGACGCACGATTCACTGACGATCTGGGCGCTATTGGCGCCGGCCCATACGTTTTGCTCGCCGGTGCCGGCCTCTCCCTGTGGCACCCGACGTCTCTGCCGACATGGGCCGAGTTCAATCAGGTCCTGCTCGACGAGGCCAAGGCCTGCGCTGCCCGTGTCGTCCGCACCGAACCGGAAATCGCCCAGGCAATCGCGGCGCTGACGCTCGACAACGTCGGAACGAAGGCGCTTTCTAACGCGCTCGTGGAAATCCTGTCGGGTGACTCGTATTTCGATGTGTTGCGTGCGCTCGACAGTTCGCAGCCCAACGGGGCTCACCGCGCCGTGGCGCGACTCGCACGATCGGGCTTTATTTCGGCAATCGTCACGACCAATTTCGATACGTTAATTGAACGCGCGCTGGGCGACGAGAAGATCGCGGTCAAGGTTTACTCAAGGCCATACGACTATCGTGAAAAGCGTCGTGGCTATACAGTTTTCAAGATCCACGGTTCTGCCGATGCAGACGCCACGCTGATCGACACTGTCGGCCAGAAATTGCGAGGATTGCCGCCCTACGTTCGAGTCAGACTAAATCGGCTGTTCAGGAAGCATTCCGTGGTCGTCCTGGGCTTCTCGGGCGGCGATCTGGAGTTTGGCGCCGACTATCTTGCGATGCGCGGCATTCCGGTGGGCGCCGACCGGATCCGATGGTTGGTTCGCCCCGAGGACAAGGACAAGATCGATCAGCGGGTTAAGGCCCTGGTGGCCGAGCGCGGCGTATTCGTACTGTCGCAGCAGGCCCAGGCTCTAGAAGCGATGGGCGCCGGCCCGGTCTCCCTGGAATGGGATACCGAATCGCGGCGCGCCCGGCTGGACGATCTGCGCACTCAGGCCAGGGCCCTATACGCCAGACAGGGCAATCTCAACACACTGGCGTTCTGCATGCGACTGTTGTCGGCGGCGGGCCAAACGGCAATAGCCGGCAGGATCTGGCAATGGTTGGGAAGGGCGATCGACCGCCGCAAACGTCAATCCGTCCCGGTCCTAGGACCGGCGATGCGGGCTCTCGCCGCCGAGGGACATCGGCTGTTCGGTGTCCAGGCACAGGAAGAGTGGGCCTGTCGGCAGTTGAAAGATCTCGGCCGTCGGCGGACCGGCGTGGCCCCTGACCACGACGATAAAGCGTTGACCCGCGACGTTCGCGCCGAAGCACTGGCTTCTCATGCGTTGGGCGATTCGATGGTGCGCAGGGGAAGGTTCGCGGATGCCGGAATCGCCATGGAGAGAGCGATGGTGTGCTGTGAGTACCTCGGCGACATAACGTTGCTGCCAAGCGTGTACAGACTGTACGGCTGGCGCGAGGCCGTGCAATTGGGTCAATTCGTGGAATCGGGAACGCGCCTCAAGGATTTGAACGACGAAGGGCTGAAGGACCTGATCGCATCGGAGGATCTCGCGTTCGTCTACCTGACGGCGGCGGAGGCATCCGGACTTGTGTCGGGCGATATCGACGCGATGGACAGCGCATGGATCCGGGCCGATCTGCTCGTCAAGCTCGGAGAGTATGATGCCGCCTTGCTGTGCCTCGAGCGGCTGGAGGATCGCATGGGTCTGGGCCTGCATCGGGAAACCCAGGTCCGCATCGAGGCCCTGCGCGGAGAGATAGCCGTACGAAAGGGCCGGATCGGTCAGGCGATGGGGATATGGAATGCCTGCCTTGCCGGGGCTGCACACGGAAACCCGCTGCTCGAGGCCTATGTGAAGCACAACATCATCGGCCACATCGGATTTGTCCCTGAATGGCGGAGCACGGTGCTAACCCTTTGCGACGAGATTCTGAGCGCCATGGAACGCGGCAAGCTCCCGCGTGATGCCCGGATCGACCTTGTCGACACGGAGGCATATTTCAACACCGTGAAGCAGAATCTCACGACGCGTGGCTCCCGGCCGATCAGTCCGGGCTTCATGCAGAGGCTGGATTTACATGACACGGATCAGGAATTCCAGCGCAGGCCTGACCACTACGTGCGCCAGGAAATGATCAATTATGAGTTCCAGGGCAACGCCGCCGCTGTCCTGGTGCTACTGGACGCGCTCGTTATGTGGCAATATTCAGCGGGACGCGGGGGGCGAGCCCTCGATGCCGCGACGGCACATGTGCACCGCGCGCGTCAAGATGGCGACGAAGATCAGCAGTTCGCAGCCGATGCCAACCTCGCTTCGATCCGCTGCTGGTTAGGCGACGCGGCCGACGCGCCGCGGTGGTACGCCGAAGCGGAAAAGCAGCATAAGGATGCGCCTGAGGTGGTGCGAAACGGCCTGAAGTGTCGCCTTCCACACGCGTTGTGGAGGAAGGCTCGTTTTATGGCCAATACCAGAAATCCGCGCAACTTTGAGCTGGACCTCGATGACGCACTTGCCATGAGGTTGGTGCTGCCGCCCACCGGTGACGAACGCGAGAAGGCCGCCATCCGGCTGTTCGGCCAGAACAACTTCGTTATGGGGCGCGTGCTTGCCCTTGAAGCCATCGCGGCCTTCGATGAGGAGGGAGATCCCGGCGGGTTCGTGCGGTGTCGTGATCTGTTGCAGTCGATGGGTCGCCGCGATCGTCGTTCTGGCACTCATCCTCTGATTCTTTGCTAGGGCTGTGCCTGCCAGACTATCAAGCAGCCGCCAGCGCCATTCCATGCGCCGCCGCGCAGCTGCATCGATCCACGGTTCTGGCGACGATCCTGTTCGAGAAGTGCGGCCAGCATCAGCCGATCAACCGCCAGGCCACGGCGGCCAGGGCGTGCCGCTCAGCCTGTCGACCTTGTGGCGCTGCGGCCCATGCATGAGCGGCTCTGGCTCACGTGCTGGCTGCTGAACGGCTGCACGGGTTGACACGACCATACCGGTGCTAGCCAGAGGCAAGCCCGTGACGGGGCGATACGACGACCGGCCGTTCGGCGGCCGCGCCCCGCCCGGCGGCGCTGTGTTCTGCTACTCGCGCGAGCCGTTCGGGCGAGCATTCGTTGACGGACGAGATCCGACCGATCCTGAAAGCGGCCTGCTGGCGCATGCCGTCAACCGGCTCGACGAGCGGCTGCCCTGGAACTGGGCATCTCGTCAGGCCCTTGCCGACGCGGCTTAACCAGGCGCAGGGTGTTACAGCAGTCCGTCAGAAAGGCAGTTGATGGAGCATGGAGTTTGGACCTTCCGTTTCGGAAGAGGTGGACGTGCCCGGCATGAGACCGTTTGAACTTCTCAAGGAACACTGACTGTCTGCCGGAAGGCGAGATCGCTGCGAAGTTCCTGGCGGCGGTGGCGCAGCTGGGGGGCGACCACGTGTCGATGGACGGCGCGCTTTGTGAAGGCACCGGCGTTGATCAAGAGCTTCCGTGGTAGGGATGTCGGCAAAATCAATGCGGCCGGCCCGGACGCAGCTGTCACTTCAGCTTGCAGCCTCATCTCACGAACTGCGTGTGATTATAGTGGAAAGCAATTGCAACGTATGGTAACATCATAGCGAATAAACTCAGCTCCACCTTCAAGGCCCCTTTGCATGCTTTAGCCTCACCAGGCTATTTCAAAGGAGAGCGACCATGCGGAGAAGGGCGGTTTGCGCTCTTGGGTTGCCGAGCATTTTTGTTGCCGCATCAGTCTACGCCCAGGCGGCACCCAAAAAGGACAATGTGAGTAGCGACCTTGATGCTAGGGCTCAGCAAGCACTAGTCGACTTGAATAAGCAGTTTGCCGTCGAAGAGCAGCAGGGCGATGAAGAGAAGTGGAAGGACGTTGCGAGAAAGTTCTTTGAAGATCATCTCTCGGAGCACCTCCTTTTCCGCCGTGCCAACGGCCAAGTAGTTGGAAAAAGTGAATTTCTTAATGGCTTGATGAACAATCCCTTCGACCGGCGTGTGGCCGAAGGCATTTCAGTTAGCCTGCAAGGCAATCGAGCCTTGGTCACGTTGGTTATCGAGGCTACGCGCAAAGACGACAAATCAACCCATCGATATCGCAACATCCGCATGTTCTCACGCGCGAGCGATCAATGGATTGTGGAATTCTGGTACAACTACGAAATTACAGGCATCTAGCCGTGGTATGTTGAATCGCGAACGAGCAGTGCAGGCAGCAGCACTGTCCTGGCAAGCCCTCGAGGGACTGTCGCAATTGCGCGCCCCAGGGCGCCGCGGATGCATCGCTGCCTTTGCGGCCGCCCAGTTGCAATAGCGCTTTCTCTCCAACTGGTCATTGTATTTTCGGCCGTTGCACGGCCTCGCAGTAGTCCATTAGAGCGGGGGTTCATATGCGGTTCACAGGCCAAGCCTTCCCGAGGCTCTTCCTCCTGTTCGCACTGCTTGTGGCTTCCGGCGGCACGGCTCTGTCGGAGGTGACCGACGCGGGAACATACTGGACTTCAGTCGAAGTCGATGTGCCTTCGTTCCATGAAATTACTCCAGTTATCCGCCTCGACTACGACTCGAACGCAGGCGATGGGCCGCTCGGTATCGGATGGTCGCTTAGCGTCGGATCGCAAATTACGCGAACATCAAAGTTCCGGGGCGCGCCGCGCCTCGACGCAAAGGAGAACGATCAACTCTGGCTCGACGGCGTCGAACTCATTCCGTGTGCCGACGCAACCCTTAGCGCGAGTTGTCAAGCCGGTGGCACTCACACCACACGCATCGAGACGTATACGCGGATCGGCCTGGACGAAGCCAGCAATACCTGGACCCTCTGGAGGCCGAACGGCACTAGACTCATCCTATCGCCGAAGAGGGGCAACACGGCCTCGCCGGAGAGCACGCTCCGATGGCTGCTTACCGAGGTCATCGACACCCACGAAAACCGCGTCCGCTACGACTGGATCTGCGGCTTCACCAATACCTGCTACCTCAGCGATGTTGCCTACGGCGAGGGCAAGATCTGTACTCCGATCCCGTCCAGGGGCCCGGACGACCCGGGCATGCCGGTCGGCGCGCCTATGCCCGGCGCGAACGTCCACTTTTTCTGGGAGGGGCGACCTGATCCGGTGAGCATCGCCATAGGGGGCAACCCCGAGGCTAACCTCCCGCTCGAGGAGACCATCTGGCGCCTTCGCGCCATCGCAGTCTCCGAGGGCGGTCAGCTCGTTAACGTCCACCAGATCAACTACCTGCCTGAGCTGCCGGGCGCGCTCGGGTACAAGCACTCCCGGTCGTCGGTCGCGTCAATCCAAGTGTACGGAAGCGACACTGTACTCGATGCCGGGGGCAACGTCCTCTCAGGAACGGCGTCCCCCGAGCGCCGGTTCGAGGCACCCTCCCACTTGGGCGTCCCCCTCTCCAGCTTCATGAACATCGTGGCCGGCAACGACCAGTTCTTACCCACGGAGCGGGCCCCTCCGCCCTCGACCCTGCCCGCTATCTACAGCAGTGACTACATGGAGAGCGCCCCCGGCATTGTGAGCGTCACCGGCACTGAACGCAATTTCATGCCACGGCTGCCGTCACCCCGGGTCATCGTGCGCACCCATCAGCCAGGCCAGCCATTCGCAATCGAGACGTCCAGTCAACAAAGCATTACGCTGGGGGACTTAGACGGTGATCGCAAGCTCGACGTCTTGCATTGGAGCACGAGCGGCACCTGCGACCAAATCTCGACACGGACAGTTATGGGAGCCGGCGGCGGGCCTTCGCCCCGGCAGGACCAGGTCGTGCCACAGGCAAACCTCTGCGCAACGAGAAGCTTTGCCGCGGATCTCGACGGGGACGGTAGATCGGACTTGGTGTTCCTCCGCTACCGGCGAACTGACCCCTTAAACAGTGGCAACCCCGCCAAGGCGGAAATCATATCGGCGCTGTCCAACGGCAACGGAACGTTCACGTACTCTGACCCGATAGACCCGATAGAGCTGTGGACCAGTCCAACCGAATCCATCGCGCTTCAGAGCCAGTGCGGCGTGGGCGACATCAATGGTGATGGCCGCGCTGACTTTGTGTGTACAGTCAAAGGCACAGGAGGGTGGGTTGTGGTGGTTGCCGTATCCACCGGCTTCGGAAAGTTCGATGTGAAGACAGACTCCGGCACTAACACGTTGACGGACAGGCACACGCTTGTCATTGCCGACGCCAACGGGGACGGCCGATCCGACCTGTTGGTGGTAGACGAGCGCCGTGTGGGGAGCTCATCCCGGCTTGACGTTAAGGTCGGCATCTCGGATGGCAGCGGGTCTTTTGCCTGGACCCCGACCCAACAAACCAACTTGGAACCTGCGGGTTCGGGACAAACGTCTCGTGTGCTGGTCGGTGATTTCAACGCGGATTCGCGCGCGGACCTGCTCCTGGTCATCGCCAACGACAACGGTTCGGGTGGCTCCTTCACGACATTCAGTTCACAAGTCCGCACTACCGATCAGTTCCTGGTGACGCAAAGCGCCGTCAGGGGTGAAATGCCAGCCGTCAGTGTCGCGGACTACACCGGAGATGGGTTGGACGATCTGGTCTTCGCCATTCGCGAGCGTGCTGGTTCGTGTAATTCAACGCTCAACTATGACCACGTATCGATCACCATCGCAGACTCTGACGGTAGCGGGGTGTTCCGAATTCCTTCAACCTTCGAGACCGGCTGCTACACCCCGCTGAACTGGCCCTGGATTGGCAATACCGTCAATGACCCGTTCGCTACCTACGTAAACGGGGACAGGATCGCGGACCTCTTCCAGTGGCTCGACGGCGGAGCGCTAGGTTTCATCTTTTTTGACCTCCCAAGCGACTATCGGAGTCGGGATCTGTCGCGCTGGCGCGCGGTCGACGTGAATGGCGACGGCCGGTTGGACTGGGTCTTTCTCAACTACGCCAACCCGGGGCTGACGGTACTCACGCAGATCAGCCAGCCTGATGGCACCAGGCGCCTGATCCGAGAGGACGTGCCATCTTCGCAAACCGCCCCGCTGCGTCCCGAGTTGGCCACGCCCGAGTCCGCGTCCAACTGGTTCTTGGTCGACGTCGGAGGCGGGCCCGGAGGCGCTCCGGACGGCAAGGTCGACATCGTCCTGATCGACGACGTCTCTCAGCAGATCGTGACGCTGTTATCCAATGGCGATGGAACTTGGAGAAAGATCGTCGACCCATACACGTTCTCGCTCATGAGCGATCTGCGGGGGACCCACGTGGCCACGCCGGGGGGCGATATCTTTAACTGGTACGCCATCGACGTGAACGGCGATGGTAAGACCGATCTAGTCCATATCGCGTTCCGCCAAACGGCGCAGAACGCCGAGGCAAAGATCCATGTCACCACCCTACCCGCGCTCGGCAACGGCCATTGGGGGCCGGCCATACACGGAGACTACAGCTTCAATGGCAATCTTCGCCATCCATCAGTACGCGGCTTTTTTCCGGCAGACGTGGACGGCGACGGCCGAATGGACTTGGTGCGGATTGAGGCGGACCCGTCTCCTCCTGGCCCGTTCGGGAACAACGCCACCGTCTTTACGCTCCTTTCGCGCTCTGATGGGAGCTGGGTCGATCGATACGACCCGGTGGTCCTGCCCAGCCTAGCGGCGCGGAACTGGCGGCCGATGGACGTCAACGGGGACGGTCGCACCGACCTCGCTTCCTTCCGATACGGAGCGGCCGGCGAACTCCTCGTCTCCCACATGCTCTCGCTCGGCAATGGGCGCTGGCAGCCCGTCGTGAATTCGCCGGTAACCCCCCGACTTGTAGTCAATGTGTCTGCCAGTCAGGAATTCCGTGTTTCCGATCTAGACGGCGACGGCAAGCAGGACATCGTTCACCTCAGCAAGATCGGGCCCTACCTCGCCACCATGGTCATTTGGAATCGCTATCCGAACTTCGTCCAGACGGTCACCCCAAACGTCGCGCCTTCGTTGACAGACGGTGATACGACGTCCTGGCAGCTTGCTGACTTCGATTCCGATGGTGTTCCAGAGCTGGTGCGAGTGCAGCCGGGCACCCGTGACCTCAACGTGATCACCATCCCGGCCCGGAGCGTTCGTATGACGCGCGCGAGCAACGGCATGGGTGCGAGCGAGGAGATCACGTATGGCACTCTGGTGGAGGTCGATCGCGATATGCCCTTGGGTGCGTTACCCTACGTCGTGAAATCGGTAGGCGTGCGATCTGTCGATGGCGGGGCCTACGACTCGGTAACGCAGTTCAATTACACGCGCGCGACTTGGTCGTATCAGAAGCGACGCTTTCTTGGCTTCCGCCACGTCGAGAGGTCCGACGGCACGCGCATACTCTCGTCTGACCTCGACTTGAGTGACGAATGTGGCGCGCGCCGTACTACTGAGGAGTTGCTCAACAATCAGCGCCGACTGATCGGTCGCACCACGTCAGTGTTCGCGCCAACCGGCTTCATCGTACCTCCCAACGTTACGGCGACCGGAGACACCCACGGCCATTCTCTCTGCCGCATGGACGCCGTCGAGCGCGAGGAGTGGGAGCTTGCCGCCAGGCCTCGCCGAAGCGTGGACCGCCTAGTGTATGACGACTATGGGAACATTCGCGAGTTCGTCCAAGATGGCGATCCGGCTGACTCCAATGACGATCGAAGGTTCACCAAGTCCGTCAACTTCAATATTCGCGACTTCATCGTGGATCGGCCGGCCGTGCAGGAGGTTTACGGGCGTACGGGCGGCCTGTGGAAACTCTTGTCGCAGATCCGCTACGAGTACGATGGCTCGGGCGACTACATGCGCGCCCCGGGGCCAGTGGGAGATATCAGTCGCATCCGTCGCTGGAACGACAAGACGGGTACCTACGTCAACGTAAACTACAAGCGGGACAAGCAAGGCAATCTGCGGGAGGTCACCGGTCCCCCCATCCCCTCCAACAGCGCGGGCGTGACCCGAACTATCGAGTACGACTGTGAACTCGCGCGCTTTCCGGAGAAGATTTGCGACTCGCTTCACTGCGCGGAAATTGCTTGGGAGAAGCGCCTTGGGTTGCCTGCGGCGCGTATCGACGCCAACGGCGGACGGACGACGTTCGCCTACGACGCCCTGAGACGACTGCTTAGGTTAACCCGGCCGGACGGATCCTTCGATGTCTGGCGATGGCCAACACAGGCGCAGTGGAGCACCCCCGCCCAAGCGGTGCGGCACGAGCGTTCGGATGACAGTCCGCGAGACGGCGTGCTTTGGGACCAGACTTTTTTTGATGGCTTGGGTCGCACCGTTCGCGTGGAGCGAGAGGGGGGTGTCATCGAGGAAATCATTGCATATGACGGGGCAAGTGGGAGGGTTCGGCAAGAGGCCGCACCAAGGTTTGCTGCGGATGCCCGCCAGGTAACTACCTACGATTACGACTCGGCCGGCCGGCTCTTCTCCATGAGCCGACCAGATGGCAGCAGCCGACGGGTCCGCTACGAGGTCGCGCAGCGCACGGTTACAGACGAGCTACGGGCCACTACGAGCTACCAGATCGATCCTTTCGGCCGCATCGTTGCAGTTGTGGAGAACCGGCGGGATTGCGTCGCAGAGACCTGCCCTGTTGTGGAGACGGGTGTCACGAGCTACGGGTACGACGCGCTAGATCGCCTCACTGGAATCACCGACGCCCGGAATAATTCTGCCAAACTCGGCTGGGACTCGCTGGGACGCCTAGAGGCTTCCTGCTACCCCGATGGCGGTTGCACTTCCTTCGCGTGGAACGACGACGGCACGCTGGCGAAAGAAGTTCGAGCCGATGAGTCGATGCGGCGCATAAGTTACGATTCCATCGGTCGCCCTGGAGTGCAGGAGTCTTTCGATGCGACGGGGAATAGGACTCGTCGGGTCCAGTGGACCTGGGACATAGACCCGGGAGTGGGCGGTCCGCGCGGAGCCAGCCAGGGACGCATAACCCAGATTGAGGACAACTCCAGCGCTGCACAGCTCCTGTCGACGTACCAGTACGACCCGCTTGGCCGCGTCGACCTGGAAAGCAGCTGCATCGACGGAGTGTGCTATGAGGTCGGGACTCGGTTCGATCGAGCGGGGCGAATCGGGAAGATCACCTATCCAAGCGCAAATGGCCGGTTGGCCCCGTCTTCGCTGACAGTCGCGTATGTCTATGATGATCGCGGTTTGCTTCAGTCTGTGCCCGGCTTCGTCGACAGGTTTGTCCATGATGCCCGCGGCCGGACGACCGAGATCACCTACGCCAATGGCATCGTCGAGTTGCGGCCGCACGATCGCCTGCGCGGCTGGAGCGACGGCGTGAGCGCAAGCCAGGGGAGGACACGGCTCCTCGAGCAGGTCGTACGGCGCGATCTCGCCGGCCGGGTCAGGGAGGAAGGGCTCGAGGACTCGCGAGGGACGCGGCGTGAGGTTTATGGACACGACGACCTGGGGCGCCTGACCATGGTCACGTCGAGCGACCCGGCACGCAACCGCACATTCACGTACGACATCTTGGGCAACCTCGTTCGCCACTCACTGCTCGGCAGCGTGACATACGGCGATACGAGGCATGTGCACGCCTTAACGGAAACGCAGAGCGGGGAGCGCTTTTTCTATGACCGTATTGGGCAACTGCGTGAATCCACTCGGTTTGAGATCAACTGGAGCACCGAGGGACGTCCAGCAACGATCAAGAATTTGGCCACCAAGGAGGTCTCACGGTACGCTTACGACCTCTCCGGTCAGCGGGTGAAAAGCGAGCTCGGTGGGAAGGTTACGCTCTACCCGAACCGACTGGTTCAGATTTATCAGCGCGGCGCCATCATGCCCTGGGTGTGGGCGGAGGGTCGACCCGTAGCCTATCTCGAGAGAGCAAATCCCCACTTCCTCCACGCCGATGCGCTCGGTTCGGTGCGCCTCGTCACCGACCGGACCGGCAGGGTCGAGAACGAGTACGACTATGGTACCTGGGGCGAAGAAGCGCGAGCCACGGGCACGGGAGGGAGCGAGTATCGTTACGCGGGGAGCCGCAGCGACCGTCCGACCGGCCTCGCCTACATGAACGCTCGATACTATGATCCAGTGACGACGCGCTTCATCTCGGCCGACCCGATCATTCCGAATGTCTACGCGCCGCAGACCCTCAACCGCTATGCCTACGCGCTCAACGATCCAGTCAGCTTGACCGATTCTAGCGGCCTTGCAGTCGACTGCACTTATCCCAAGGACAAGGATGGGAACGAGTGGGGAGCCGACTGCTATGAACCGAACCGCCAGCCAGCCCAGCCAAAAGGTGGAACTCCGCCGCCAGACGATGAAACAGTGGCACGAGATTGGCGTGCTAGGGAGCGTGCCCAACTGCGGGAAGACGTGCGGCAAGCGCGGGAGTTGGGGCCACTACGCTCGCAAGCCCCCGCCCCAAGCGCCGACGTTGGACGCGTTCCGTCCGTCGAGGAGGCAGTCGACGAGCGCCTCGGACAGCTGTTGAGGATACAGAACGCCGAACGATCGACTCAATACCTCCAGGAGGTCATCGACACCAAGCTCAACGCGATGCTGACGAGGACGAACGTCCAACTCACCATCGACGAGGCCTTGGGGAGGCAGCTGCGGAACCTCATCTACGAGCAGGAGCGTTTCAGCGTCGGCGCGCTCTTGGAGCACGCGGGCGAGCTACTAGACGACCCCGTGCGGATGGAGCGGTTGAAGCACTATGCAGAGCCCACCCTGTGGAACACCTGGCACATGACCTGGACCACGCGCGAGCTTGTTTACGGTCATCACCCGATCGAGCGGCCTCTTGGAGGGTCGTTCATGTTCCGCGCGCTGCAGGAGCAGCTGCACCTGTACGACGAGGTGATCGACGAAACCAGAGGGAAGGCGCGCGGTCATCAAGAGAAGGGACACTGAGCGGGTGCCCTGCCTGAAGCCAGCGCCAAGAGGAATGAGCAGCGACCCGGAAAGAACTATCACAACATTCGCTTGTTTGTGTGCACCGACGCGAACTGGAAAAGTACTCGCGTGGACGAATGAGCAGCTTGAGTAGCTGTCCCTTGTCCGTGGCGCGATGATCGCGCCCTCGGAGGTCGGGGTACCGCTAGCTAGAACGCTGGTCCAGTGGTGCGACGGCGGGCGGTTACTTCAGGTCACTTGCTTGGACAATGAGCAGAAAACGGAGGATGAGGTAATCGGGTCCGACTTCGTCGGTGTTTGTGACGATAGGTCGATTGTTTTCCAAGCTGCCGTGACGAGGGGTAGTGCCCCTCAGCAGACTGGCTGATTGGAGGACTGACATGAAGCACTTTGCAGGGCTGGACGTGTCATTGAAAGAAACGTCGGTTTGCGTTGTCGATGAAGGACGCAAGGTGGTGAAGGAGGGGAAGGTGGCGTCGGAGGCGGAGGCGATCGCTGCGTTCCTGAAGCAAATAGGTGCCGATTGAGCTGGTTGGCATGGAGACGGGGTCTTTGGCGCCGGCGCTCTATCATGGCCTGGTCGCTCTGGACCTTCTGGTGGTGTGCGTCGATGCTCGGCACATGAAAGGGGTGACGTCGGTGATGCCAGTCAAGACAGACCGCATCGACGCCCGCAACATCGCCTGGGCTATGTAGGCCGGCTGGTACAGGAGGGTTCACGTCAAGAGTTTGGCGACGCACAAATTGCGGATGGTTCTGCGGAGCCGGAAGATTTTGGTGGATCTGCGCCTCGACATCGACAATCACATTCGAGGTGTGTTGAAGGCATTCAATCTCAAGGTCGGCAAGGTTTCTGCAGGACTGTTTGAGAAGCGGGTCCAAGAGCTGGTCGCTGACAAGGCCGATATCGCTGCCGTCATTGAAACACTTTTGCAGGCCCGCGCGGAGCTTGTTCGTCGGGTCGAGGCGCTACATCGGATGGTTCTGTCGCTGACCAAACGCGATCCCGTGTGCCGTCTTTTGATGACCGTGCCGGGGGTTGGTCCGATTACAGCCCTGGCGTTTTGTACGGCGATTGAGGATCCGCGGCGATTTTCCAAATCGGCTTTGGTCGGTGCGTACTTTGGCCTGACGCCATGGAAATACGCATCCGGAAAGATCGACAGTACGGGCCAGGTCAGCAAGTGCGGCGACACGATAGTACGCTCGCTTTTGTTCGAAGCGGCGAATGCGCTGCTGACCCGCGTGCAGAGCTGGAACTGGCTAAAACGCTGGGGGCTCGAGGTGGTGAAGCGCAAACAGCTTGCAGCCGCCGAATTGACAATACGCCTTTCGCGGAGCGCACTGGCGACTTGGCTCCAGATCCTAAGGGGAGACAAATCATGCTGCTATTGAGGAGTGTCGGAACGGCGCTCGCGCTGTTCACGATGGTTCTGAGCGCCACGGTGCGAGCTGAAGCTCCGATCCCGAAGGCGGCCTCGCCGGAGGAGGTCGGGCTGTCGTCCCCGCAATTGGCGCGTATCGAGGCCACGTCGCGGGCGCTCATCGACGCTGGGACGGTGCCTGGTGTGCAGATGCTGGTGGCTCGCAGAGGCAAGATCGCGTGGGCAGGCTACGCTGGGCTACCGCGATGGGGCGGCGCAGGATCCGCTGCCAGCCGATGCAATCTATCGCATCTATTCGATGACCAAGCCTATCACCAGCGCGGTGGCGATGATGCTTGTCGAGGAAGGTCGCCTGCAGATCTTCGACCCGGTGGCGAAGTACCTGCCGGAATTCGGCCAGATGAAGGTCGGTACGGAAAAGCCGAGTGGAGGCGAGGGTAAGCCGACGCTGGAGCTTTCGGCTCCAGCGCGCCCGATGACCATCCAGGACCTGCTGCGCCACACCTCGGGCCTAACTTACGCCGAGTTCGGCAAAGGCATGGTCCATGACCTCTACAAAGAGGCCGCGGTCGGCAGCTACGGCCAGAACAACGCCCAGTTCGCTGCGACCATTGCCAAGATGCCGCTTCGGTTCTCACCGGGCACGCGGTGGGAATATGGTCGCTCGACGGACGTGCTAGGCCGCGTGATCGAGGTGATCGAGGGCAAGCCTCTCGGCGAGGTCCTGGCGGCGCGCGTCTTCAAGCCGCTCGGCATGACCGATACTGAATTCCACCTTCCCGAGAGCAAGCTTAAGCGGGCGGTGTCGCCGAAGATGGCCGGGTACTACGATATGGGCCAGAAGTACGCCTTTGAAGGCGGTGGCGAGGGCCTTACCTCGACGATGGAAGACTACCTGAAGTTCTGCGTGATGCTGCTGGGCAACGGCACGGCGAACGGCAAGCGACTGTTGGGCAGCCAGACCGTGAGCTGGATGACCGCGGATCACCTGGGTACGATACCGGGGTTCTTTCCGGGGCAAGGCTTCGGACTTGGATTCGCCGTGCGCACCCGGTCCGGCGAGGCCGGAATCCCGGGTTCGGTTGGAGAGTATGGCTGGGCGGGTTACGCCGGCACCTTGTTCTGGATCGATCCGAGCAAGGATCTAATCGCCATCTACATGGCGAACATTGCGGGCGAAGTTCGCGGGACACCGCGCAATCAGTTCCGATCCATGCTCAAGGCGGCACTTATCGACTGAGCGCTCCTCAAAGCGAGTCGAATCCGAGCGGCAGGGCTGATCACACGTTAGTCTACCGCTCATCCATATGTTGCCCGGTGCGGTGCGGCCGAAGTGACGCTTGAATTCTTGCCGAAGCCCCCGGACGTGCCGCTTCGAGGGCCGTTTACTCTTCCGGCCCTCCGGCTGTAAGCCTTTGAAATTGCCCA
>NZ_BKAJ01000194.1 GCF_007992495.1 Reyranella soli | reverse complement strand
AGACACCGGCCGACCTGCAAAAATATGCATAAAATGCAGAAATCACGAGCGGGATGACGACAGTGCATGCACCCTCCGGCAACGCCGAGAGGCGCCTGCACCCCACTGACGGCGTGAAAGGCCGTGGACTTAGCTGAGCAGCGGCAAGCTGATCGTGGCTTGCAGGCCCTTGGCGCGATTGCTGAGGACGACGTCGCCGCCGTGATGACGCGCGATGGCCCGGGCAATGGACAGACCCAGCCCGACGCCGCCGGTCTCGCGATTGCGCGAATCCTCCAGGCGATAGAACGGCGCGAAGACTTGCTCCATGACCTCATCCGGAATGCCTGGCCCATCGTCTTCAACGACGATGTCGATGCTGTTCGCCGTCCGCGCGACCGACACGCGTGCACGTTCACCATAGCGGACGGCATTTTCGATCAGGTTGCGGATGGCGCGGCGCAGGGCATCCGGCCTGCACCGGTAGTTGATCGCCGCCCCTTCAATGAAGGTGACGTTGCGGCCGAGCTCGGCCAGGTCGTCGCAGAGGCTTTCCACCAGGGCTGGTAGATCGACTGTGCGGGTGGCTTCGGCCGTGGCCTCTTCTCGCACGAAGGCGAGCGTGGCTTCCGTCATCGTCTGGATCTCGCCGATGGTCTTCAGCATCTTCTCCTGGACATCGGAGTCGGTGACGAACTCGGCGCGCAATCGCAACGAGGTGAGCGGCGTCCGGATATCGTGGCTGATTGCCGCCAGCATGCGTGTTCGATCCTGGACGAAGCGTTCCAGGCGCTCCTGCATGCGATTGAAGGCTTCGGCCGTCTGCCGGATGTCGTCCGGTCCCGATTCGGGCAGCGGCTTGATGGATTCGCCGCGACCGAGCGCCTCCGCCGCAACGGCAAGACGGCGCATCGGTCTTGCAATGCTGCGGGCGACGAAGATCGCGATCAGCGACAGGATCACAGCCGATATGGCGAGCGAGATTGCCGTCTGCGATGTCCATATGGAGTTGGGAATCGACTTGGAATAGGCCGCGTTGAGCCAGGCGCCCGACTCGAGGCGGACCGCGATCCCCATGCCTTTGGATTCGTCGAGATAGAGGAACTTCGCGGGCCGCGAGAGGGGCCAGGCGTGCGCCGGCAGCGTCGCCCATGTCAGGTGCGCCATCGCGGCGGCGGCGGCGACGATGCTGCCCGAAGGATAGGAGGGTTGCGACGCCTGCCGCTCCAGTCGGCGCTGGCCATATACCGATTGCGACAGCGTCGGCAGCGGCTGGGCGAGCACGGTCCACGCCTCGTGCCGCCAGGCCGTGCTGTCGACGGGTTCGTCGCGAGAGATCCAGAACCGGGTGTACGCCGTGTTGCTGGCATTCAGGATGTCGTTCTCGAGCGTCGACGGCGTCGTCTCGAGCAGTTGGGCGAGCGACGCGGTTCGAACGAGGAACTCGCTCTTGGCGGCGAGGTAAAGGGCCCGGCCGCGTTCGTCCCACGAGATCATGAATCCGATGACCTGCGAGACCCCCAGGGCGAGCAGCATCGCGACAATGATCTGCGCAGCGAGGCTACGTGCCCAAAGCCGCCTCATGCCTCCTCCACCTCGGCGGTGAAGCTGTAGCCGCCACCCCAGTGGGTCTTGATCAGTATGGGAGTCTTCGGGTCGAGCTCGATCTTCTTGCGCAGTCGGCTGACCTGATTGTCGATGCTGCGGTCGAAGGCCTCGGCCGCGCGGCCGGCAGTGAGGTCGAGCAACTGGTCGCGGGTCAGCACCAGGCCGGCATGGTCGAGGAAAGCCTTGAGCAGGCGAAACTCGGCCGTGCTCAAGGGCACACCGACGCCTTGCGAATTCACCAGTTCGCGCCGTCCCACGTTGAGATGCCAGCGATCGAAGCGGATCGCCTTGGCCTTCAACTTGTCGCGCTGCGGCGGCAGGCTGTTCACGCGCCGCAGCACCGCCTTGATGCGCGCCAGGAGTTCACGCGGGTTGAACGGCTTGGTCAGATAGTCGTCGGCACCGATCTCGAGGCCGATGATCCGCTCGGTTTCCTCGGCCATGGCCGTCAGGAAGATGATGGGCAGGTTCGTCGTGCTGCGCAGATGGCGACAGACGGAAATGCCATCCTCGCCCGGCATCATGATGTCGAGGACGACGAGATCGGGGGCGCTGCGCTCCAGGAGCCGGCGCAAGGCGGCGCCGTTCTCGGCGACGCTTACGCGATAGCCGTGCTGGCTCAGGTACTTGCTGACGAGATCGCGGATGTCGCGATGATCGTCGACCAGGGCAATGTGCGGTGCGGGTTCCATGGCGTCGTCCAACCGACCAGTGAATTACTGCAACGTGCAGAAAGCTGCCCCAAGAAAAGTTTATCAGAATGTGTCGGCGGCCGGTTCTGGGACACTCAGTGACTCAAAACACCGCTGGCGGACAGACCCCTGCGACAGATGCCTCCCATATTGGGGCTACCAGATCGAAAACCAGGGGCCGAACATGATGCACGGACAACCTTGAGCCATCGCACCGCGTTCACGATGCCACCGGCGTCCGACAGATCGAACCTGCTCTACGGCTGGCCGCAGATGGAGCCGGCGTTTGGCGTGGTGCTCTTTGCCGACATCGTCGGATTCACCACCCTGTCCGAAGAGATCGACCCGGCCGAGGTCTTTGCCCTGCTGTCCGGCTTTCATCGGGAAATGGCCAAGCAGATTGCCGGTCACGGCGCGACCCTCGACGACTATGTCGGCGACGGCGCGGTGGCGATGTGGATTGCTGCCGATCCGGAAGTGTCCCTCCTGCAGGATGCGATCTCCTGCGGCTTTGCCATGCGCGCCGCCATGGAAAGCTGGAATCGCGAGCGTCCCGCCGCGTTGCCTGCGGCGCGTATCGGTGTCGGAATGCATGCCGGTCCGCTGGTCGTCGGTGCCACCGGGCTGCCGGGGCGCAGCAAGCTCGGCGCCTTCGGCGACACGGTGAATGTCGCCAATCGGATCGAGCGGATGACCCGCACTCTCGGTACCGACCTCGTCGTTTCTGACGATCTCTTCCGGATGCTGGCGGCGGAAGAGCCGGCCGATGAACGGCTTTGCTCGTTCCCGCACGTGCTGACCGCTCGCCTGCCCGGTCGAGGCCGTCCGATCAGGCTTCGTCCTGCTCTAGCCGTACGCTGAGATGTATCAAAGTGTGCGGCCGGGTCGGCACGTTACAAGTGGCGACAAAATTCACGATTGATCGGTAAAATTCTGCGACAACCCAATGCGAGTATCCGGCCCTGCGCACTCGAATTGCAGCATCACACATCTGTGAAATCCGTGCGATCACTGGCCGGCCGCGGGGCGGTCGGCTAGGTTCGTGACATAACCCCAAACGACGGGAGACCGGGATGGCTGTCATCAACGTCAATGGCAAGGCCCTGAACCACAATGCCGACCCGCGCACGCCGCTTCTGTGGGTCTTGCGCGAGCAGCTCGGCCTCACCGGGACCAAGTACGGCTGCGGCATCGCCCAATGCGGCGCCTGCACCGTGATGATCGACGGCGTGGCGACGCGCTCTTGCCAGGTGCCAGTGAATTCGGTCGGCGCCAAGAAGGTCACGACCATCGAAGGCCTGGCAGCCAACGGCACGCTGAACAAGATCCAGGCGGCCTGGGTGGCGGCCGATGTACCCCAGTGCGGCTACTGCCAGAGCGGCATGGTGATGGCGGCTACGGCGCTGCTCGCCGCCAAGCCCAACCCGACCGACGCCGACATCGACGCGGCCATGACCAACATCTGCCGCTGCGGCACCTACGTGCAGGTGCGCGAAGCGATCCACGCCGCGTCCAAGGCCTAAAGGGAGGGTTCGATCATGACGATTCAGACCCGAGTCGGCCGGCGTAACTTCCTGGCCAGCAGTGCAGTGGTCGCCGGCGGCTTCTCGCTCGGCTTCTCCTTTCCCTTCCAGGCGTCGGCGCAGTCGCCCGTCAAGGAACTCAACGCCTGGGTCGTGATCCAGCCCGACGACAAGGTGGTGATCCGCGTCGCCCGCTCCGAAATGGGCCAGGGCACGCTCACCGGCCTCTGCCAGCTGGTCGCCGAGGAGCTCGAGTGCGACTGGAGCAAGGTCACCTGGGAATATCCGACCCCTGGCGAGAACCTGAAGCGTAACCGCGTCTGGAAGAACTTCTCGACCGGTGGCAGCCGCGGCATCCGCGAGAGCAACCAGTATGTCCGCGAAGGCGGCGCCATGGCGCGCGAGATGTTGCTCGCGGCAGCCGCCGCCGAGTGGAAGGTGCCGGCGGGCGAGCTCAAGGTCGACAAGGGCGTCATCACCCACAGCTCGGGCAAGAAGACGACCTACGGCGCCGTCGCCGCGGCCGCCGCCCAGCTCGAGCCGCCCAAGGAGGTCAAGCTCAAGGACCCCAAGGATTGGAAGATCGCCGGCAAGCCCCTGAAGCGGCTCGATACGGTCGACAAGGTCACGGGCAAGCAGCTTTACGGCATCGACTTCACCATGCCTGGCATGCTGGTCGCGTCCGTCCGTGCCTGCCCGGTGATCGGCGGCAAGCTCAAGAGCTTCGACGCGGCCAAGGTCGAGAAGATGCCCGGCGTGAAGAAGGTCGTGGCGATCGATGGCAACGCCGTCGTGGTGGTTGCCGACACTTACTGGAACGCGCGCACCGCGCTCGCCGCGCTGCCGGCCGAGTGGGATGTCGGCAAGTTGGGCGAGGTCCAGACCGAGACCATCACGGCCATGCTGAAGGAAGGCCTCGACGCCAACGAGGCTTTCGTCGGCAACAAGGTCGGCGATGCCAAGGCAGCGATCGACGGTGCCGCCAAGAAGGTCACGGCGACCTACAGCTTCCCCTACCAGCACCATGTCACCATGGAGCCGATGAACGCCACGGCGCGGGTCACGGCCGACAAGTGCGAGGTGTGGTGCGGCACACAGAACGGCGAGGCGGCTCTTGCCGCCGCGTCGGAGGCCTGCGGCCTGCCGGTGGCGCAGTGCGAGGTCTACAAGATGCTGCTGGGCGGTGGCTTCGGCCGGCGTGGCCGCGCCGACTACGTTCGCCAGGCCGTCCTGGTCGCCAAGGAGATGCCCGGCACGCCGGTCAAGCTGATCTGGTCGCGTGAAGAGGACATGACGCACTGCCAGTATCACCCGACCACGATGTGCAAACTGACAGGCGGTCTCGATGCCCAGGGCAACCTGGTCGGCCTGCAGATGCGCATCTCGGGCCAATCGATCCTGGCCTCGCTGCTGCCGCAGAACCTCGTGAACGGCATGGACCCCGCGACCTTCCAGGGCGTGATGGCCCAGGGTCCCGAGGCGACCTACGGCTACAACGTGCCCAACCTGCTGATCGACCACGCCATGCGCAATCCGCACATCACGGCGGGCTTCTGGCGCGGCGTGAACGTCAATCAGAATGCCGTCTACATGGAATGCTTCATGGACGAGTTGGCGCAGGCAGCTGGCCAGGATCCGCTGGCGTTCCGGCTGAAGCTCCTGAAGCCCAAGTGGGCGGCCGTTCTGCAGGCCGCGGCCGACAAGGCGGGCTACGGCAAGCCGCTGCCGGCCGGCCACTTCCACGGCATTGCCCAGGTCATGGGCTACGGCAGTTACGTCGCCGGCGTCGCCGAAGTGTCGGTGAGCGACGACGGGGCGCTCAAGATCCACAAGATCACCGCGGCCACCAATCCGGGCCACGTGGTCAATCCGGCGCAGATCGAACGTCAGGTTTCGGGCTCGTTCGTCTATGGCCTGTCGGCGATGCTCTACGGCGAAATCACCGTCAAGGACGGCGCCGTCGAGCAGACCAACTTCGACAGCTACAACGTCATGCGCATGGACGAGATGCCCAAGGTCGAGACTGTCCTGGTCCCGACGCACGATTTCTGGGGCGGCGTCGGTGAGCCCACCATCGCGGTGGCGGCACCGGCGGTGCTGAACGGTATCGCCAAGGCGACGGGCAAGCGCGTGCGCGACCTGCCGCTGATGCATGCCGACCTGAAGAAGGCTTCATGAAGCATCGCCTGCTGTTACCGGCGCTGGCCAGCGTGTTGTCACTGGCCAGTGTCGTGGCAGGGGGGGCGGTCCGGGCGGCGGACACGGCTCCGCCCGGCGCCAGCTCGTGCACGGGCTGCCACGCGGCGCAGCGGATTCCGGATTCGGTCATTCCGCGCATCGCCGGCCGCAAGGCGTCCGACATCGTCCAGTTCATGCGCGAGTATCGCAGCGGCGCCTGGCCGTCGACCGTCATGGGCCGTATCGCCAAGGGCTTCGACGATCAGCAGATCGACGCCATCGCGGCATGGTTCGCCGCTCAGCCGGAGTAGGCCATGGCGACACGGCGCACCTTCCTGAAGCTCACCGCCGCTGCGGCCAGCCTGGCAACGCCGTCGATCGCCTCGGCGCAGGCCAGCGGCCGTGTCGTCGTCGCGGGTGGCGGCTTCGGCGGCGCCACGGCGGCGCGCACGTTGAAGGCGCTCGAGCCCAAGCTCGATGTCACTCTGGTCGAACCCAACGCCACCTTCACGGCCTGTCCGTTCAGCAACAACGTGCTGGCGGACCTGCGCGAGATTTCTCAGCAGCAGTTCGGCTACGACGGGGTGAAGAAGGCCGGCGTGACGCTGGCGCAGACGTCGGCGACGGCCGTCGACGCTTCGGCGAAGACGGTGACGCTGGCCGACGGCAACAAGCTCTCCTACGACCGGCTGGTGATGTCGCCGGGCATCGACATCAACTGGGGCGCGTTGCCGGGTTACGACGAAGCGGCCGCCGAGAAGATGCCGCATGCCTGGAAAGCCGGTGCACAGACCGTCCTGCTGCGCCAGCAATTGCAGGCGATGGACGATGGCGGCCTGGTGGTGATCTCCTCGCCGGCCAATCCCTTCCGCTGCCCGCCGGGCCCGTACGAACGGGCCAGCCTGATCGCCTATTGGCTGAAGATCTGGAAGCCCAAGTCCAAGCTGCTGATCCTCGATTCCAAGGACACCTTCTCCAAGCAGCGGCTGTTCCAGAACGGCTGGGCAGAGCTCTATCAGGGGATGATCGAATGGGTGCCGCTCAGCCAGGGCGGCAAGGTGACCTCGGTCGATCCCTCGACGCTCACCTTCGTCACCGACTTCGCGCGTCACAAGGCCGCCGTCGGCAACGTCATCCCGCCACAGAAGGCCGGCACGATCGCCCAGCAGGCGGGTGTCGCCGATCGCACCGGCTGGTGCCCGGTCGAGCCGGTCGCCTTCGAATCGACGCTTCGGCCCGGTATCCACGTCATTGGCGATTCGGCCATCATGGGCGGGATGCCCAAGTCGGCCTTCGCTGCCAATGCCCAGGCCAAAGTCTGCGCGGCGGCCATTGTCGAGCTGCTGGCCGGGCGCAAGCCTGTCGATCCGATCCTGATCAACACCTGCTACAGCCTGGTGGCGGCCGACTACGGCATCTCGGTTGCCGGCGTCTATCGCCCCGACAAGGGCGTGCTGACAGACATTCCCGGCGCCGGCGGCACCAGCCCGCTGGAGGTCGTGGGCGGCTTCCGTGGCCAGGAAGCGCTCTATGCCTCGAGCTGGTTCAAGACCATCACGACCGAGGTCTTCGGCTGATCATGCGGCGTGCGGGCCTGCTCGCCGCGACCGCCATGGCTCTGCTCCCCGCAGCCCAGGCGCAGGAGCCGCGGTACACCGTCGTGGGTGACGCCATCCCCAAGCCGCTTGCCGACAAGCCGGGCGACGCCGCGCGCGGCCGCGCCATCGTCGCCAACCGCAGCGTCGGTCTTTGCCTGCTCTGTCACAGCGGGCCGATCCCCGAGGAACGCTTCCAGGGCACTCTGGCGCCCAGCCTGGCGGGGGCGGGCGGGCGTTGGTCGGTGGCCCAGCTGCGGCTGCGCATCGTCGACGGCTCGCGTCTCAATCCCGACACGATCATGCCGCCCTATTATCGGACGACAGGCCTGCAGCGTGTCGCCAAGTCCTTCGAGGGCAAGACCATCTTGACGGCCGAGCAGATCGAGGATGTCGTGGCCTATCTCGCGACCCTGAAGGAGTAGTCATGGCCGGGACGACGAGACGGACTTTCATTGCGGGCGCCGCCCTGGTCAGTGTGCTGCCGCTAGCATCAGCGCGCGCCACGCCGGAAGCGATGGCGGCCGCCATCAAGGAAGTCGTCGGCGACAACGCGATCCGCGAAGGCCGCGTGACGCTCGACGTACCGCCCCTGGTCGAGAACGGCAATGCCGTGCCGCTCACCGTCTCGGTCGAAAGTCCGATGACCGAGGCCGACCACGTCAAGGCGATCCACGTCTTCAACGAGAAGAACCCGCAGCCGCATGTCTTCGATGCCAGGCTCTCGCCGAAGAACGGCAAGGCGATGATCGCCACGCGCATCAAGCTCGGCGATTCGCAGA
The DNA here is from genome assembly GCF_007992495.1 of Reyranella soli. Lineage (GTDB taxonomy): Bacteria > Pseudomonadota > Alphaproteobacteria > Reyranellales > Reyranellaceae > Reyranella > Reyranella soli. The sequence goes on along the minus strand of NZ_BKAJ01000194.1, from coordinate 10,489 downwards.
AGATCGTGGCCATCGCCGAGACCAGCAAGGGTGAGTTCTTCAGCGCCAGCGCCGACGTGATCGTCACGCTCGCCGCCTGCCTGGAGGACCTGACATGACCAACGTCCTCATCAACGCGCCCAAGACCGCCAAGAAGGGCGAGGTCATCGAGCTCAAGGCGCTGATCATGCATACGATGGAGACGGGCTTCCGGCCCGGCACCAACGGCCGCATCATCCCGCGCAACATCATCGAGCGTTTCACGGCGAGCTGGAACGGCAGTGAGATCTTCCGCATGGATTTCTCGCCGGCGATCGCGGCCAATCCGTTCGTGTCGTTCTTCGCCGTGGCGAGCGAGAGCGGCAAGATCACCTTCCGCTGGACCGGCGATGAAGGCTTCGCCGCCGAAGAGTCCGTCGCCATTGACGTTGCCTGACCTGCTGGGCCGGCGCGCGGTCCTGGCCCTGTTGCCGGTCGTCTTCGCCGCGTCCTTTGCTCTGGCGCAAGCAGGCGCCGACAAGCGCCGCTCGGGCTACCAGGACATGGGCGCGGCGCTGCAGAAGATGCAGGACGACGACACGGCCAATCCCGGCATGCTGTTCGTCCAGCTTGGCCGCCAGCTCTGGGCCAAGCCCGTCGGTGCCGCCAACAAGTCATGTGCCGACTGTCATGCCCTGGCGGACATGAAAGGCGTCGCGGTGCGCTATCCCGCCATGCCCAAGGACGGCGACAAGCCGATCGACCTCGAAGGCCGCATCAGGCTTTGCCGCACCGCTCATCAGCAGGCCGAGCCGCTGGCGCCGGAGAGCCAGGACCTGCTGGCGCTGATGGCAGTCGTCGCCAATCAATCACGCGGCATGTCGATCGCCCCCTCCAACGATCCCCGGCTGGTGCCGTTCCGCGAGCAAGGAGCGGCGATCTACCAACGCCGCCAGGGCCAGCTCAATCTCTCCTGCGCCATCTGCCACGACGACAACGCCGGCAAGAAGCTCGCTGGCGTCACCATCCCCGAGGCCCATCCTACCGGCTATCCTCTCTACCGCCTGGAATGGCAGGCCCTGGGGTCGCTGAAGCGGCGCCTGCGCAATTGCTTGGTCGGCATCCGGGCTGAAGCCTACCCCTACGACTCCGTCGACTATGTCGCCCTCGAGATTTACCTGATGGACCGCGCCAAGGGCATGGTATTCGAGTCTCCGGGGGTAAGGCCTTGAACCGGTAGTGGCAGTCGCAATGCCTCGTCGTTTGCCGAGACGCTCGGTACTGGCCGGTCTGACGATGGCCGGTGCGTCGACCGGCGAGCTTGCCGCGCAGTCTACCGGCTTGAAGTTCGGCACCGGCGGCGAAGGCGGCGGCTTCGTCGTCTATGCCGGTGCCTTCGTCGACGCCGTCAAGTGGGCCAATCCCTCGGTCGGGATAAAGCCCGTGCCGACCCGCGGCAGCGTTGAGAACGTGCCGATGCTGCAGGAGGGCAAGCTCGATATCGGCCTGGTGTTCGGCGAGGTGGCGCAGCAGCTCTTCAATTCCAAGCAGGGCCCGCCGACCCAGCTCAAGGTGATCTGCACCGTGTATGCGAGCCCCGGCATGTTCGTCGTGCGCGCCGACAGCCGCTATCGCACCATCGAGGATCTCAAGGGCCGGCCGGTCGTCTGGAACTCCAAGGAGGGCGCGCTGGCGCTGCAGGCGCGCTACGTCCTGGACGCGTTGGGTCTCGATCCCGACAAGGACTTCGAGCCCATCTATACCGATCGCATGACCGACGGGCCGGCGATGCTGATGGAAGGCCGGGCTTCGGCGTTGTGGGGCTCCGGCAACCGCTGGCCGGGCTTCATCAAGGTCGCGAGCGACCCGCGCGGCGCGCGCTTCATCACGCCCGACAAGGACCAGATCGACCGCATCGTCCACAAGCACAGCTTCATGCGGCGCATCGCGATCCCGCCCGGGCGCTATCCTGGGCAGTCCGATGCGCTGCTGACGGTCGGCTCGTGGAGCTATGTCCTGGCGCGTCCCTTTCTCGACGATTCGGTGGGCTATGCGCTCGCTGCGGCGCTGCACAAGGTCGAAAAGGCAGGCAGCCTGTTCGGCGGCCAGCTCGCCGAAAGCACCGTCAAGAACACGCTGGTCTCGCTGCCGCGGCTCGACGCGCTGCAGGGTGGCGCCGAGCTCTACTACCGGGAGATCGGCGCGATCAGGTAGTCCGGAAGAATTTTCTTTTTCGTGCCTGTGCCGAAGGCGGATCTGCTACGCCGCGGCCGCTATTCGACCGCCCGTTTCATTGCCCCCGGGAGCGGCCTGCACCTACAGTCGAGGCATGTTGAGCCTTGCCAACCAGTTCGTTGCCCGCGCCACCCGCCTGTTCCTCGCCGCTACCGGCGAGCCCGCGCTGTGGACCGTCTCGGCCCATGGTCGCGTCGTAGGCTCCCTGGTGTGTCAAAACGGCGCCTGGCGGCTGTCCTGGTTCAACGACGCCGACCGCCGGCTCACCAGCTACGCCGGGCCGCTCGGCGGCGACGTCGAAGCCCTGGCGGAGAGCCTGAGCACGCGGCTGGGCGCCCCGGTGCGCCTGGAATCGCAGCCGGTCTAGAACCGCACAGTTGAGATTTCCCAAACAACGACCGACAGTGCTGCGTTAGCGCCGCCTCGGCGCGCGACGGCTGTCCTCACGGGTGACTGATCCATGGATGCGATCGACAGGAAGATCGTGGCCCTCCTGCAGGAGGATGCCAGCCTCTCATTGGCGCAGATCGCGCATCGCGTCGGCCTGTCGCAAAGCCCGTGCTGGAAGCGCATCCAGCGCCTGGAGAAGGCCGGCATCATCCTGCGCCGCGTCGCGCTGATCTCGCCGGAATCGATCGGCATGGGGCTGACGGTGTTCGTCTCGATCGAGACGGGCGATCACTCCTCGGCATGGATCGGCAAGTTCGCCCAGCTCGTGACGGCGATGCCCGAGGTCATGGAATTCCATCGCATGGCCGGCGACATCGACTACATGCTGCGCGTCGCCGTGCCCGACATGCAGGCCTACGATGCCTTCTACAAGAAGCTCATAGACACCATGCCGCTCAAGAACGTGACCTCGCGCTTCTCGATGGAGCGTATCAAGTCGACGACCGCCTATCCGATCGCCGCGGATATCAAGCCGGTGAAGAAGCGGTAGCTTCTTGCCGGACCGCGGGCCTGGAGGCCGGCGGTCCGGGAAGATTATGAGCGCAACGTATCGAACAGCCTCTTCGCCGGCCGCGACAGGCGCCGCGAATCGCGGACGCAGAGCATGAGCTCGCGGTTGGCCCACGGCTCGGCGATGCGGACGATGGCAAGCGGCAGGCCGCGGCGCTGCCGGCGTGCCGCTGCTTCCGGCACGATGGCGACACCGACACCCGCAGCCACCATGGAGCAGACGGCGTCCAGGCTGCTCACCCTGACGCGCAGTTTCCGCATGCGGCCAAGCCGGGCCGCCTGCATCGCCAGGTGCCCATCGAGCGCCGTGCCGCGCGGCAGGCCGACGAAATCGAGGTCGAGCAGTTCGGCAAAGCCCGTCTGCCGCCGCCGCGCCAGCCTGTGCCCGGCGGGTGTGATCAGCACCAATCGGTCGGGCCGGAACGGATGGCTTTCCAGGCCGCCGACAAGGGCGGCCTGCGAGGCGATACCGATGTCGGCATCGCCGGCGGCGATGGCGGCGGCGATCGCCGGGCTCTCGCGATCCTCCAGGTCGAGGTCGATCGTGGGATTGGCCGCCAAAAAGTCCGCCAGCATCTTCGGCAGGTGTTCCGACAGCGCGGCGGTATTGGCCAACACCCGCACGCTGCCCTTCAGCCCGCGCGAATAGGCCGAAAGCTCACCGCGCATGGTGTCGACCTGCTGCAGCACGATGCGGGCATGGTCGAGCAGGTTGCGGCCGGCATCGGTGAGCCGTACGCCGCGCCGCCCGCGCTGCAGCAGCGGCACGGCGAGCATCTCCTCCATGCCGCGGATGCGGGCACTCGCCGAGGCCAGGGCGAGGTGCGCGCGCTCGGCCCCGCCTGTGATGCTGCCGGTTTCGGCGACGTGGCGGAACAGGCGGAGGTCGGTGAGGTCAAAGCGCATGCTCTAGCCTATGTCTGATCCGAAGGCAGAGTCCATATTCTCCGCATTGTCGTCGTGCCATCGCCGGCTGATGGTGCGCCATGGCGCTGTCGTCCCTGATCCTGGTTTGCCTGGTGTTCGTCCTGGCCGGCTTCACCAAGGGCATCATCGGGCTCGGCCTGCCCACCATCGCCATGGGGCTGCTGGCGGTCGTCCTGCCGCCGGCCGAGGCGGCGGCGCTGCTGGTCCTGCCGTCCCTGGTCACCAACGTCTGGCAGATGGTGGATGGCCCGCATCTTCGCCGTCTGCTGCGCCGGCTGTGGCCGCTGAACGTCGGTGTCTGCCTCGGGACCTGGCTCGGCGCGGCCCTGCTGGCCGGCATCGGCGGCCGTCATGGCGGGCTGGCGCTCGGCCTGTCGCTGGTAGCCTACGCTCTCTCCGGCCTGGCTGCGTTGCGCCTGGTCGTGCCGCGCGCCGCCGAGCCCGTCTTGGGTCCCGTCACGGGCGCGGTGACAGGCGGTATTACGGCGGCTACCGGCGTGTTCGTCGTTCCGGCGGTCCCCTACCTGCAGGCCATCGGTTTGCAGAAGGACGAACTGGTCCAGGCGCTCGGCCTCTCCTTCACAGTTTCGACCGTGGCGCTGGCGGTTGCATTGGCCGGCGCCGACGCCTTCGCGCCCGGCCTCGTCCTCCCGTCGCTGCTGGCCGTGGTCGTTTCCCTGGCCGGCATGCGGCTTGGCCAAGCGGTGCGCGCCAGGCTGCAGCCGCGGGCCTTCCGGTTGTGCTTCTTCGTGGGGCTTCTGGCGCTCGGCGCCTATCTCGCACTGCGTGGTCTCGGCTGAGCGGCTGATGGACGGTCGGCAGCGAGGGCGGTACCGTTCGGCAACCGCCATCGCTCCGGAGCGTTCCCATGACCGTGCATGCCCTCAAGAAGCCGAACGTCGCCAACCTACGCTCGAAGGTCTCTCCTGAGGAGTGGCAGGCACGCGTGGATTGCGCCGCGGCCTACCGGCTGATCGATCTCTATGGAATGTCGGACCTGATCGCCAACCACATCTCGATGCGCGTGCCGGGCGAGCCCGACGCCTTCCTGATCAATGCCTACGGCCTGCTCTACGAGGAGATCACCGCCTCGAGTCTGATCAAGATCGACCACGAGGGTAACGTGCTCGCCCAGCCGGATTTCGGCGAGCTCAAGTATGGCGTCAATCGCGCTGGCTTCGTGATTCATAGCGCCATCCACATGGCCAAGCCCGACGTGAACTGCATCATCCATACCCACACCTGGGCGGGCATGGCGGTGTCGACCATGGAGTGCGGCCTGCTGCCCAACACCCAGACGTCGATGCGCTTCGCCAAGATCAGCTACCATGACTTCGACGGCGTGGTGATCGATACCGCCGCGCGTGAGGCGCTGGCCAAGGATCTCGGCGACAACAACGCCCTGATCCTGCGCAATCACGGCCTGCTGACCACCGGCGCAACCATTCCCGAGGCGTTCAACGCCATGCATCGGCTCGAGCTCAGCTGCAAGACGCAGATCGCGGCCATGTCGTGCAACACCCCGCTTATCAAGGTGCCGGACGACGTCGTCCAAGAGACCTACATGAATTTCCAGCCGCATGTCCGCCGCCCGTTCGGCGTAATGGACTGGCCGGCGCTGCTGCGGAAGCTTGACCGGATCGATCCGGGCTTCCGCGACTGATTGGAAACGCCGCAAAGCTCGCTACGCACCTTCGCCGCTCTTGCCGCGGGCTACTGGACGGCGCCCGGCCATAGGGTGATCGCCTGGACGCTGACCGCGGGCATGGTGCTGTTTGGCGCCATCAATGTCGCCGTCGCGCTCTGGCTCAACATCTGGAATCGCGACTTCTTCAATGCCCTGGAGAAGCGCGATACCTCGATGCTGGTCGAGCAGCTCTACATGCTGGCGGCGATCGTGGTGTCGGCGGGGGTGGCCGTCGCCATCCATCTGCATATCCGCCGCCGGCTGCAGATCAACTGGCGAGGCTGGCTGACCCAGGTCACGACGCGGCGCTGGCTGCATGCCGGCCGGCAGTACCAGCTCGGCCTGCTGGCCGACGAATTGGATAATCCCGACGGCCGCATCGCCGAGGATATCCGCGTCTCAACCGAGCTCGCCATCGAGTTCGCGCAGACGATCCTGCAGTGCATCCTGCAGCTCATCACCTTCCTGAGTGTGCTGTGGGTGCTGTCGGGTGAGTTGCCGATCACGATCGGCACGTACGAGTTCTCCCTGCCGGGCTACATGGTGTGGGCCGCCGTGCTCTACGCCCTGTTCGGCTCGATCCTGACCTATGCGCTGGGCCGCGGCCTGATCGAGGCCGGCAACGTGCGTCAGGGCCGCGAGGCCGACGTCCGCTCGGTGCTGATCCGCGCCCGCGAGAATGCCGAGGGCATCGCCTTGATGCGCGGCGAGCCCGACGAGCGTATGCGTCTGCACGGTGCCATGGGCGACCTGCGCCAGGCCTGGCACGCCCAGACGCGCGGGCAGGGCAGCCTTGCCCTGCTGACCAGCTCGCTCGCCTATCTGGCGCCTGTCGTGCCGCTGGTCGTGGCGCTGCCGCGCTATCTCGGCGGCGAGCTGCAGTTGGGTGGGCTGATGCAGACCGCCCAGGCCTTCTCCAACGTGCAATGGGCATTGTCGTGGCTGATCGACAACTTCCCGCGTTTCGCCGACTGGCGCGCCTCGGTCGATCGTGTTGTGCAGCTCCACACGGCATTGCACGATCTCGAGGATACGATCGAGACGCCTGACGGCGAGCATATCGAGGTGACGACGGGCGGTGCCGATCGCCTGGTGTTGCGCGAGGTCGGCCTGTCGCGGCCCGACGGCGAGGCCCTGGTGGCCGAGGCCGAGGTCGAGATCCAGCCCGGCGAGCGGGTGCTGATCCGCGGCCAGTCGGGCAGCGGCAAGAGCACCATCATGCGCGCAATCGCCGGTGTCTGGCCATGGGGGCGTGGTTCGGTCGAACTGCCCAAGGGGGCCATCGCCTTCATGCCGCAGAAGCCATATTTCCCGCTGGGCACGTTGCGCCAGGCCATGCTCTATCCAAAGAAGCCCGAGGATGTCGATGACGAAGAGCTGCGCGAGGCCCTGCACAAGGTCGGGCTCGATCACCTGCGCGGGCGCCTCGACGACGAGGAGCGCTGGGACCAGATCCTGTCGGGCGGCGAGCAGCAGCGCGTGGCCTTCGCGCGCGTGCTGATGCAGCGGCCGGCCTGGGTGTTCATGGACGAGGCGACGTCGGCGCTCGACGAGGCGGGCCAGGCCAACGTCATGAGGCTCCTGGCCGAGGACCTACCCGAGACCGCGGTGATCAGCATCGGCCATCGCCCGGGCCTCGAAGCCTTCCATACTCGCGAGCTGGTGCTGGAGCCAGGCGAGGACGGCGCGAACCTGCGCGCCCGCGCCGGCGAGCGCGGCCTGCGCGACATCTACCGCCGCATGTCGGCCGCCAGCCGCGCCGAGCCCGCGGGACCGGGCTTCTGGTCGTACTTCCGCAGGACCCTGACCGGGCGCTGAGTCAGGTATGCGGCAACACATCGCCCAGTGCGACGTTGCTCCCGCGTCCAACATCTCAGTCAGACCGCTCAAGTTCCTCTCCCCCCTAGGGCCCGCAGGGGGAGAGGCTAGGGGAGGGGGCAGCGACGGAGCCCGAAGGGGGATTGCCATGGCTATTTCCAAACGCGCCTTGACCTGGACGGCACTCACCGCGGCCACGGCGGCCGTGAGCTTTGCCATCGCCCACGCCCAGCAGCCGCCGCAGCAACAGCCGCCACCGCCGCGTGGGGCCACCAGCTACATGCCAGTCGACATCAAGGAGCCGTTTGCCACCACCATGCAGCGGATGAAGGCGGCGCAGCCCGCCGTCCAGAAGCGCCAAGCCGACCTTCTGGCCGAGCGCTACGACCTCGCCAACCGCGCCGCGGCGGGCGTGACCATGACACGCGGCAAGCCGGTCCAAGACGGGGTGCGCATAAAGCTGCCGGCCGGCACGAGCTGGGCGCAGCTCGCCGGCCTCGACAGCAACGACATCCGCGAACGCGGGCTGTTCCCGAAGGGCTTCCTGCCATTGCCGCATCCCAACCATCCCGAAGGCGGCATGCTGTTCCCCAAGTTCGCCATCGAGGAGATCAAGAAGCAGGAGGATCGCGACCTCACGCGGTTCGATCTCGAGTTCGACCTGCCCGATCACCTCCTGCCGGAGTTCCCGGCGCCGATGTTTTTGACGACGCGGCCCGACCTCGGCGACGTCTCGCAGGGCAAGCTGGTCACCATCGCCAACTTCTATGACTTGTTCAACGGCATCCTCAATCCCAAGCAGCTCGAAGGCCTGCGCCTGCTGCTGACGCCGTTCCCGCAGCAGCAGTTCAACCAGACCGAAGATCGCCGCAGCGAAAAATTCAGCCGAGGCGTCGCCTGTCTCGACTGCCATGCCAACGGACACACCAACGCCGCCACGCATCTGTCGGGCGATGTCCGCCCGCAGGAGCTGCGCCGGCGCATCGACACGCCGCCGCTGCGCGGCGTCAATATCCAGCGCCTGTTCGGCTCGCAGCGGGCGCTCAAGACGGTCGAAGATTTCACCGAATTCGAGCAGCGTGGCGCCTATTTCGACGGCGATCATGTGATCGCCGCCAAGAAGGGGGTGAACGTGCTGGAGCGCGGCAGCCAGGTGCATTTCATGGCCGAGTTCCAGGAGCTGCTCGACTTCCCGCCAGCGCCCAAGCTCGACCTTCTAGGCAAGCTCGATCCTTCGAAAGCCACGCCGGCGGAGCTGCGCGGCCAGGAGGTGTTCTTCGGCAAGGGCCAGTGCTCGGTCTGCCACGTGCCGCCGTTCTACACCGACAACCTGATGCACAATCTCCAGGTCGAGCGCTTCTTCAAGCCGCAGATGGTCAACGGCCGCTTCGCCACCACCGACGGCCCGATCAAGACCTTCCCCCTGCGCGGCATCAAGGACTCGCCGCCCTACCTGCATGACGGCCGTCTGCTGACGCTCGACGACACGGTCGAGTTCTTCAACCTGGTGCTGGGCACCAAGCTCAGCGACCAGGAGAAACAGGATCTGGTGCAGTTCCTGCGGACGCTGTAGGTGCTGTCCCGGAGCATCCGGGGGCAGCATGCAGTGCGAGACCGAGAAGGCCACGATCAACTACGAGGAGCACGGCGAGGGCCGGCCGATCCTGCTCCTGCACGGCTGGACGATGGATCGCCGGGTCGAGATCTTCGATTACGAGAAGATCTTCGCGACGCGGCCCGGCTGGCGGCGGATCTATCCCGACCTGCCGGGCATGGGCCGGTCGGTGGCAAAAGACAGCCTCAAGAGCCAGGACGACGTGCTGGACGCCCTGTTGGCCTTCGTCGACCAGGTACTGCCGGCCCGCTTCGTGCTGGCCGGTACCTCGCTCGGCGCCTATCTCGCGCGTGCCGTCGCGGCGCGTCGGCGGTCCAGGATTGCCGGCCTGCTGCTGCGCGTACCTTGCATCTTCGCCGAGGATGCGCGCCGAGCGCTGCCGCCGTTCCAGGCACTGGTGGCGGACGATGCCTTCATGGCCTCGCTCGATGCCGATGACCGCACGAACCTGGGCGATCTCCTGATCCAGACACCAGCCTATGCCGAGTCGCTGAAGCACAAGCGCGATGCGGTGGTGCAGCCGGCCATCCAGGCCACGGCGCCCATCGCCAACGAGATGCGCGCCGATCCCAAGCGCTACGGCTTTTCCTTCGATCTGGTCGAAGTCGAGAAGACATTCGAGGAGCCGACGCTGATCATCGCCGGCCGGCGCGACACCACCGTGGGCTACCGCGACGCCTGGAGCATCCTGGACAGCTACCCGCGCGCCACCTTCGTGGCGCTCGATCGCGCCGACCACGGCTGGCCGATGGAGACGCCCAATCTGTTGCCGGCCCTGATCGACGACTGGCTGGCGCGCATCGCGCTCGCCGAACGGAGGGCGTGACGTGGAGATGAGACAAGCCACGGCAGCGGACGCCGGCGCGATCCGCGAGCTGACGCGCACGGCCTACGCCAAGTGGGTGCCGCTGATCGGCCGCGAGCCCAAGCCCATGACGGCGAACTACGACGAAGCCGTCACCAGGCATCGCTTTGATCTTTTGTACGTCGACGAGACGCTCGCCGCCCTGATCGAGACGATTCGCGAGGCTGATCACCTGCTGGTCGAGAATGTCGCCGTCTCGCCCTCCTTCCAGGGCCGCGGGCTTGGCCGCAAGCTGATGGCGCACGCCGAGACATTGGCGCATGAGCTCGGCTTCGGCATGATCAGGCTCTATACCAACCAGCGTTTCGTCGAGAACATCGAGCTCTATCGCCGGCTCGGTTACCAGGTCGACCGCGAGGAAGTGGTCCCGGTCGGCGTCGTGACCCACATGAGCAAGCGCCTCTAGCTCTTGCGGGACCGCGGG
>NZ_BKAJ01000193.1 GCF_007992495.1 Reyranella soli | reverse complement strand
TCCGACCAGCGGCGCCAGCAGGGTGTTGCCGTGGGAGACATAGGTCGTCCGCATGTATTGCCAGCACAGGTGTCGCCATTGCCGCATGACGTCGCGCAAGGACGAGCCGACTTCCGCCTCCGTCGCTTCGGCGTCGGCCGCGGACATGCGCGCGCCGGTGCGTTCGCGCAGATGAGAGACGACGTATTTCAATTCGGACTCGGCCTGATTCTTCGACTCGATGATGCCGATCATGCGACGGCCGACGAACATCAGGGTGCCGGTGGTCAGGACCGCGTAGGTCACCGCGGCAACGACCAGGTAACCCGGGATGATCAATTCGACGCCCAGCACGGCGACATCAAGGGCGCCGCCGACGTGCCACAGCACGACGACAAAGGTCGCGGCCGTCAGCACCGCGGCGAGCAGGCCGATCACGAGATCGATCGGCGCGTCCGTGGCCAGCCGCGCATCCTCGGCGATGCGATACTCGGCGTTCTGGTGCTCGCCGTTCCACAGATCGATGCGGCGATAGCGCTCATCGCCCAGCCAGGCGGCAATCAGGTGCCGGCTGACCCAGGCGCGCCACGAACGCTGGAAGGTCATGCGGCCCCACACCGCCGTCACCGCGAGGCCGATGCTGAGCGCCGCGAACAGCGCCAGCAGATGGGTCTGATGCCAGATCTCGCCGCCATCGCGCAGCTCGAGCGCATTGAAGAAGTCGCGATTCCACAGGTTGAGGCGGTACTGGATAAGGAGCTGCAGCACCGTGATCACGACCAGAAGCGCGACGAGTCCCCAGGCGAGCCGGGCCGTGGGGCCGTGCCAGAAGCCGCGCGCGCTCTTCCAGAACCGACCGAGCACGTGATGGCGCCGGAGCACCTGCAAGCCGACATCAAGCATCGCCGGACCATCGCTGGCGCGGCGGCGCCGAGCGCCGGGGTGGACCGCCGAGCAGGCGATCGAACTCGCGCCGGGAAAGGTCGTAGCACTCGCAGGCGCGCGCCCGCAGGCCGCGGCGATCGAGGATGGTGACGATGCCGCGGTTGTAGCGGATCAGCCCGGCGCGCTGCAGGGTGCCCGCTGCCGCCGATACGCCGGTGCGCTGCACGCCCAGCATCATGGCGAGGAACTCCTGGGTCAGCAGAAATTCGCCGGACTGCATGCGGTCGTGCGTCATCAGCATCCAACGGCAGCAACGCTGCTCCAGCGTATGGAAGTGGTTGCACGCCGCCGACTGCGCGACCTGGTTGAACAGCGCATGGGCGTAGCGCAGCATCACCAAGCGCATCGAAGCGCTCCGCGCCAGCTCGGCGCTAAAACGCGCCGCCGTCATGCGCAGGCCGGCGCCGGGAACCTGGACATAGACGCTGGTCGGCGCGCGGTCGTCGCCCAGCAGCAGCGGCAGGCCGACCACGCCCTCGTTGCCGATGGTGCCGACCTCGGCGGCCTGGCCGTTGACCATGGTGTTGACGAGCGAACCGACGCCGGTCTCGATGAAATAGACGAAGCCAAGCCGCTGGCGCGCGCGATAAAGCGACTGCCGATAGCCCAGCGGAACACGTTGAAGATGCGGCTGGAGGCGCCGGTAATCGCTGGACGACAGCAAACCGAGCAATCGGTTGACTTGGGCGTCCGCAGCCATGTGCGTGGTCGCCAACGTGTTGTTCCTTTTCATCGTGCGCGATCAGTGCCGGCATCTTCCGGCAGATCGCGCTTCTTTCGGGGAGTGGACGCCCGAGGGCATTCACTACGTGCTGAAGTAACGCATGCGTGCGCCATCAGATGCCGCAGTCGAGGCGATTCGTGCGTTAGCCGGCCAAAGTTGGACCATCACTGTTCAATATGAGACACCCTGTATGCCCACCGCCGGACATATACCGTCCGGTAGCCGACATTGTGTCTGGACTCCTCGGGGAAACAGGCGCGTTAATAGGTTCCCTCGCGCAAACAAAAAGACGCGCCGGACAACAGATCGGCGGACGATCGCCCAAAGCGACGGCTTCAAACAGCATCGATGCAGCCTGGCGGATGTCCGCCACGGCTCTCAGACGGCAGAGATCCAGCCCAAGGGCTGGGAAAGTGAGGGCATCATGCCCCTCGGAACCGTCCCCTTAAGCGCACGTGTCTCCTCGCTGCTCGGCTTCGCAGACACGGAGCGGCGCACGGCCGCAAGCTACGAACGCGAGCTGGCGGAGCACAGAGTTACGGAAAGCGAGCTGCGAAAGGCTGTCGCCCGCGACGAGGTGCTGCTTCGCCAGAAGGACAACTCGATCCGCCAACAGAAGATGTTGACCGAGGAGTGCCATCACAGGCTGTTGAACAACCTGCAGATGATCGTCGCCCTGCTGTCGCTGCAAAGCCGCAGGGAGGCCAATGCCGAGGCCGCTTCGCGCCTGTCGATAGCGGCCGACCGTGTGCAGGCGATCGCGGGCCTGCACCACCATCTCCATTCCATGGACGGCACGCCGACCGTCGACTTCAAGCCATACCTCGATCGCCTCTGTCGCGACCATTCGACGATGTCGATGTCGGAGGAGCGCCCGGATCAGTTCCTCGTTGTCGAAGCGATCGAGCTCAGGCTGCCGACCACAATCGGCATCCCGCTCAGCCTCATCGTCAACGAGCTGATCACCAACGCGCTCAAGCACGGCAAGGGGCGAATCACGGTGACGCTCGCGCCCGCCGGCAAAGGCCATGCCCTGTCGGTGAGCAACGACGGCTCCGAACTGCCGGAGGGCTTCGACCCCAGGGCCTGCAAAGGCCTGGGAATGAGCCTGGTGTCCTCGCTGGCCGAGCAGATCGGCGGTGAACTGCGGATCGATCGCGGCGATGCCGGCGACTGCACGAGATTCTCCGTGCTGTTCGCCTGATTTTCCCCCCCGGAGCAGTCGTACCGTACTCCGGTCGCTCCCCTCGGGACCGCCGCGAGCACTCTCTCACGCAGGCGGTCCCGAGGGCGAGCAATCATTCCGCCGCCGGTCATCTACGACAACGCGCCTGGATTCACGATTCGCATCCAGTAGAATAGGCGCGCACGAGTACGGAAGCGGCGGGCAGTAATGCCCGCCGTCTTCTTTGCGCGCGCGGCCAGCGTAGATGGCTGATGGTCGACCAGAGCGAAAGGACTGCCCGTCTTCTGATACGGCATTGTACTACGCGACAGATGGCGAACCCCGTTGGTGGGTGTTGCCGATCAAGCTGCATGCCCCAACAAAAGAAGCCATCGCGGTCGCCGTCGCCCAAGACTGGATGATCGATCGCGGCGACAGCGTCCGTTATCGCGGCGCCGTCAGTCCGGTTTTTCCTCGAAATCGTCGGGCACCCGGACGCTTGTTCGCAATGCAACCGCTTCCGCCTCCAGTTCGGCGGCTTGCCTGTCCAGATCCTTGGCAAGCTGCACCATCTGCACCTGGTCCTGGGGGGACGACGCAAGGCGCGCGAGACGACGGGCGCGATCGGCAGTGTTCCTTCTCCTGCGGGCTTCCGCTTCCAACTCGGACGCATGGTTCATTTCCAACCCGTGGCGCGGACCCACCCGGCCGACCGCTTGTCATCGGAAGTCCTAGGCGCGTAGACCTTCAACGAGAGCGCCCGGCCTTTCCCGGATGCCCAGCTCAGCGTCGGGGGCCATACAAGAGGCAGGCCGATGCCCTCGCACAAGCGCAGCAGCAAGCTCAACACCAGCCGACCCATAAGGCTCCTCCAAACGCTCCCTTGCTTGGCGTCCAACGCCTGCCACCTGGAAGAGCTGCAGCGCCGCAACGATGTTCAACTCCTGTTGTAATCGCGACACAGGACGGGGCTACCTCATGGAGCGGGTCTCCGCCTGCACGCACCCAGGGTCGGCGCGTGAACGCACTGCAGTGACTGCACTACGGCTAAGCCGCTGCGCCGAGGGTTTCATGTACAAGCGAGTGCGTGGCCTATCACAATGCCGGGCGTTGCATAGCGCTTCCTGCGGCGTGCAGCTATTACACGCGGTCACAGAAGGCGTCAGATGCCTGTCGCTCTCGGGAGCAGGGAGGAGACCTCGATGGCCCACTACCCCAACAAGCGGGGTCCACCTGATGCGATCGAGATCGAATTGGCAGATGACGGTGAAGTGGATGATATGCGCAGCTGGTGCGAGCACTTTGCCTGCACACCCGAACAGCTCCGGGCGGTGGTCGGAAAAGTGGGGCCGGTAAGGAAGGACGTGCATGCCCTGCTGACGAGGATGGGCTGGACGAGCCGCCCTCATGTTGAGCGAGATTGAGGCCGCCTGCTGACGAAGGAGTCGAAGGTCTTCTTTGTCGACGACGGCCAATGCCGGCGCCGGCGCGTCGTTGCAGAGCTGGTCAAATCGGACGGCAAAATGCCTGTTGCCGACGCGTTGACGGCTCTCAGCTGCGATGGGCGTGAGCACGAGATTTATTCGTCAAATATGCAACTTTCCCGTGTCCTCCGCGTTGACGCGATGACCATTCCCGGAAGGAACACCCCATTCAATGCGCGTTAGGATTCTAGCGACGATATCGCTCGGCCTGCTCTCGGCCGCGTGCCAGGGCAGCTACAGCCAGAACGCGCCCGGCGCCGCGGCGCCGGCCTATGGCAACACTTACCAGTCCTCCAGCGCGGCCTGCGCCGACTACGGCTTCCACGCCGGCACGACGAGCTTCAACCAGTGCGTCGCCCGGGAGCAGCAAGCTCGCGCCACCGGCCGCGTGAACCGCGACTACGCTGCCACCCAGTTGACCGCGGATGCGCGCAGCGCCTGCAGCTCGTACGGCCTCGCTGGCGGGACGGCGTCCTACGATCGCTGTGTCAGCCGCGAGGTCGACGCCCGCACCTACCGCGACGGCGTAGCTCAGCCGGGTCCGGCCTACTACACGGACCAGAACGGCAACCGCGTCGATGCCCAGGGTTATCGCGTCGACGCCAACGGCTATCGGATCGCCAGCCAGGCGTCCCCGTACTACCCGTCGGCCTCCCCGACCTATCCAGGCCAGCCGGCCCCGACCTATCGCATGGACCAATACAACAATCGGGTCGATGCCGAGGGTTATCAGGTCGACAGCAGTGGCCGCCGCATGCCCGTCCAGGGCCTGTACGACACGCCGGCTCCCCAGGTCTCTTCGCAGGCGGCCTCGCGCGACGAATTCGGCAACCGCTACGACGCGCAGGGTAACCGCGTCGATGCGAGCGGCCGCGTCATCGGCACGCCGCAAAACCGATACTAGAGCGGAATGCGATCAGGTGATGCTTGTTTCACAGGGCGCGATGCATCCAGGTGATTCCACCTGGGTGCATCGTGCTTTAGGTGATTGATCGCAGGCCCCGGTCGGCTTTGTTGCACGTCTCAATCTGCATCGCACTCGGCTGCGGTCTCGTAGTGGCCGATTCAGCAATCATGGCTGCAAGTCCGGAGAACAAGATCAAGGCAGACGCGGTGGTCTGCGTCACCAAATCGGGAATTGAAGCCACCCGCGCGGACATGAACGCCAAGCAGCTTCAAAGTCTGGGTTGCCCTACCGCGCCGACAAGCCTTCGCTTCGATGTTCTGCCGCCTTCAGTGGCGTGCGATCGTTACCTGTTCGTGGCGGCTACACTACCCGACAGAATCCTGCGGTATTGGATCAGGCGCGACGAACTTGATGCCCAAGCGCTCAACGTCGCTGACGACGAGGGGAGCTGCCGGGAGTGAGCAACCCTGGCTGTCGAAATGCAGATATCTCGAAATATGGGCGGCGTTCGGTAGCGCCAGGCCTTGGTTGGCCATCAGGCGGCGTCGGCCGCCACGGCCTCGGCAAGCTCGTCCGGCAAGACGGAGACGACCTCGCGGGTACCACCGGGCACGGAATCGGCCGGCATATGGAGCAGGGTGGCCACCCGCCGGAACGCGATGAAGGAAAGGCCCGGGATCTGCTCTTCCTCCACGACCAGCCGATAGGTGCCCGCGGGTTGGGCACCGTCGAGTGCCGCCAGCGTGAAGGGCCGACGGAAGGTCACCGTCGTCTCGGTGGTTCGGATCGACATGCGCTGCCTCCCCTCTCCGGCAAGCCGGAAGTGCCATACATTCAACAGTCGGCACGGGCCGATGGTTGCCAGGCCGAACCGTACTGGCCTCGGCCGATACGAAGGCCGGCAGCCTTGCCCTGGTCATTTCCAGGACATCAGCTCGTCCGCCGGCTTTCGTTCTCGCTGTCGGTGAACTCTTCCCGAAAGTCGTTCGCGAAGCGCGATGGCTTCGACCGTGTCAGGCCGCGACCGCGAGCCCCGTCGTCTCGTCGACGCCGGTCTTGAGGTTGATGCACTGCACCGCCGCGCCCGACGCGCCCTTGCCGAGATTGTCGAGCGAGGCCACGGCCAGGATCTGCTCCTCGGCCTCGTTGCCGTAGACGGCGAGTTCCATGGTGTTGGTGTCGACCAGCCGGTCGGCCCGCAGGAACCGGTCGCGCTCCAGCCACTTGCGGTCGGCGAGCGGCCGCACCGGCACGAAGGTCTCGCCGGCGTAGTAGTCGCTGAGCACGTTGTGCACGTCCTTGGCGCTCACCTTCCTGGCCACGATGTCGCGCGTGATCGGCACCGTGATCAGCATGCCCTGGGCGTAGTGGCCGACCGACGGCACGAACATGGGGGCGTGCTTGAGATGGGAGTACTTCTTCATCTCCGGCACATGCTTGTGCGTCAGCTCCAGCCCATAGAGGCCGAACGGCTCGACGCCGGGCTGCTCGTGGACGGCGATCAGCTCCTTGCCACCGCCGGTGTAGCCCGAGACGCCGAACACCGCGGGCGTGCTGTCGGCGCGCACGATGCCGGCATCGACCAGTGGCCGCAGGATGGCGATGGCGCCGGTCGGATAGCAGCCTGGGTTGGAGATGCGGTTGGAATCGAGCAGCTTCTGGCGATGGTCCTTGGCCATCTCGGGGAAGCCGTAGGTCCAGCCATCGGCCACGCGATGGGCGGTGCTGGCGTCGATCACCACGGTGTCGGCGTCGCCCAGGGCCGCCACCAGCTCCTTGGCCGCGGCGTCGGGCAGGCAGAGCACGGCGATGTCGGCCGCCTTGGCGATCTCGGCGCGCTTGCCGAGGTCCTTGCGGTCGGCCATCGGCAGCTCGAGCAGCTCGATGTCCGGCCGGTCCTTCAACCGGTCGAGGATCTGCAAGCCAGTGGTGCCGTGCTGGCCGTCGATGAAAATTTTCGTCCTGTTGGCGTAGGTCTTGTTGCTGGTCATGGTCTTCTCTCTCGCAAACTTTTAGGCCTTGGGAGGGGCCGACTGGAGAAGAAGGAAGGGATGGAAGCCGCCTGATCTCTCCAGCGGCTTCGATACGGCGCGTTTGTTACGCGCGCGCGTCTTTACACCGCTTCGAAAAGCGGCGGCGTCGCGACCGGAGGGGAGCGAACGGCATCATGGTGGGCGCATATTTCATCGCGGGCCCCCGATGTCAAGGGTCCGGCGCCAGGGGTCAGGCGTTGCCCGACCGGACGCAGCTGCCCTGGTCGAAGAAGGTGTTGGCCGGGGTGTTGAGGAAGGGGCCCGTGATCACGAGGCTGTTGTCCGGCCTGAGCGTGAAGGTCGTGAGCCGGTCGCCGCGCGGGTTGACCGCGGTGAAGGTGAGCGGGCTGGTCTTCACGACGGTGGCCGGCGCATTGGCGTAGTTCACCACGGTGATCGAGCGGTCGGCGGCGACCACGAAACTGATGGAATAGCGCCGGTCGGAGCCGTTCAGCATGCCGCAGGTCCAGCGGCCGGGCTCGATCGAGGCCAGGGTCGGCGCGGGGCCGGCGGGTGCCGACGCAACGACGGGCGCGGGCGCCCGGGCGGGCTTGGGCGCCGGCGCGGCAGGTGCCGGAGCAGCGGGTGCCGGCGCGGTGGGTGCGGCGGCCGGCGCCGCTGCGGCCTCGGTCGACGGCGCGGGCGAGGTCGAGATCTGCGGCGTGTTGCCGGTCGTGCTGCTCGAGGAGGCGAGGTTGCGGCGCACCGCCTCGTTGGTCTCGCGCATGGAGTGGCGCACCACCACGTTCTGCGCGTT
This sequence comes from Reyranella soli, assembly GCF_007992495.1. GTDB lineage: Bacteria > Pseudomonadota > Alphaproteobacteria > Reyranellales > Reyranellaceae > Reyranella > Reyranella soli. The sequence goes on along the minus strand of NZ_BKAJ01000193.1, from coordinate 11,131 downwards.
GAACAGGATGACCAGCTCCTTCTTCTGAACGTCCTGGCCGCCGACGAAGGCGCCGACATAGGGGATGAAGTTCTCTCCCTTGGCCGTGGCTCGCGCCCAGCGGTAGGTCCAGATCTCGTTCTGGGCGTCGGCGAAGGATGTGGTGCTGGGCGGCCCGTAGATGCGCTCGACGTCGGCGCGCGTGGTGCGGCCGTCGATGATGAGCTGGTTGACGGTGTTGGCATCCTGCTGGCGCAGCACGTCGTTGCCAGAGCTGGCGCAGGCCCCCAGGGCGATGCCAAGGGCGGCAATGCAAGCCAATGATTTCAGCGTCATCCTGTCCCCCCTGCACTACTATAGCGAGCATCCGCCACGGCCGGCAACGGCTGGCCGAGCGATGCGGTGCGCCTGCAGGAATGCCGCTACGACGCGGCCACGGCCAGGATGGGCATCGGCGTATCGAGCCCGCGCAGCACGTGCTCGCCGACAGGGCGCCAGGGACCGGCGACGGCGGCGGCGAAAGGCGCCGTCGCCAGCACCGGACAGGCGAGCTGCTTGGTCAGGTCCTGCACGCGGACGACCTCGTTCACTGCCGAGCCGACCACGGTGAACTGCAGGCGCTCGGGCACGCCGACATTGCCGTGGATGACCTGGCCGAGATGGAGCGCGATGCCGAAGTCGAGGGGCAGGTTGGTCGATGGATCGGTCGCGCCCAGCCGACGGCGCGCCTCGTGAGCGGCGGCGAGCGCGCGACGACAGGCCTCCTCCGGCTGCGCCTCGACCCGGAACAGCCCCAGCACCGCATCGCCGATCAGCGAGACGACCTCGCCGCCCGCGTCGAGCACGGCCGACGCCGTCATCTCGAAATAGCGGCCGAGGAGGTTGAGAAAGTCATCGGCCGATAGCCGGTCGGCCAGCGTCGTCGATTGGCGCAGGTCGCTGTACCACAGCGCCGCCGTGATCTTCTCGCCGTCGCCGCGCCGGATCGATCCGTTGAGCACGGCATCGCCGGCGCGTTTGCCAAGGTAGGCATGGGCGACGTTGTGCGCGACGCTGCGCTCGATCCGCGACTTCATCGCGATGCCGAGCTCGCGGGTGATGCGCTGGAGCTGCACGATCTCGTCGTCAGTGAAGCCCAGGGCGCGGTCGGCGAGCCACGAACAGATGACGCCGGTGCGCGCCGCGCTCTCGAAGGCGACGAGGAACACGACATAGTCGGTGCCGCCCACGGCGCGGAACTCCTCGAGCTCCGTAAAATCGAACAGGGCCGTCTCGCCGGTCAGGCGGCGGCGCAGGACAGGCAGGCGGTGGGCCAGGGCATGGCCGAAGGGACTGCGATCGAATCGTTCCTGACCCGTGACGTCATCGGGGCGGAAGAGGCTGACCACGGTGCCCTTGTCGGCCGTCCAGCTTATGGCGCTGGCGTCATAGAGAGGGTGGAGTATCCGGAAGCCGACCTGGCCGCGCAAAATCGGAAAGCCGACGGCGCGCAGGCGCTGACACAGGGCGGCATAGAGCGCCGCCGGCTCGGAATCGAGCAGCGCCTGCTCGGCCAGCCATGCGCTGATGGTGCCGCCCAGTACCGTCGAGGCTGTCGCTCGGGTGTCCATCGCGGGCGACCTTAATGCGCTCCCCCCTCGCTGCATACTCGGCTTTTCCGGCGTAGTAGAGTCGGGCACGCGTCGTTGCCCTCTTCGCCGAACCAGCGAGCCAGCCATGAGCCAGAGCCCTGCCGTTTCCGCCCATCCTGAAGGCCTCTCCATGCTGGAGAAGCGCCGGATCGAGGCCGAGATCCTGAAGGAGGTCTACCTCACCCTGAAGGAGAGTCACGGCGAGGAGGTCGCCAGGAAGACGATTGCCGAATCGGTGCGCCGCTCGGCCATCGAGCAGGCGCGCGCATTTGCGGCGGCGGCGCCGGGCGGCACGTCGCTGAAGGCGTTCCAGGACGTGATGCCGCTCTGGACCAAGGGCGGCGCGCTCGAGATCGAGGTCAAGGAGCAGGGCGAGGAGGCCTTCACCTTCAACGTCGTACGCTGCCGCTACGCCGAGACGTACAAGGCGATGGGCCTGGGCGAGATCGGCCATCTGCTGTCGTGCAACCGTGACGGTGCGTTCTGCGAGGGCTACGACCCCAAGCTCAAGCTCAAGCGCACGCAGACCATCATGCAGGGCGCCAGCCACTGCGACTTCAGGTACACGTACGAGAAATAGCGTCCGAAGTGGAGAGATGACGGTAATAGGCTGCAGGTTTCCTGCACCTTCTGTTACACTGACACGCGAAGAAGAAGCCTGAAACGGACGCGTTGCGTGGGGGAGTAGATGGTCATCGGTATCGGCAGGATTCGCGTGGCAGCCTGGCTGGCCGCACCGCTGCTTTGTGCTGTCTCCACGGCAGCGCTGGCTCAGGCACTCAACTACACGACCTTCGGCAACCCCGGCAGCGTGGTGACCACGGTCACCGGCATTCGCGGCAACGGCATGACGGGCGACTTTACCACCGGTACCGGCGGTGCCACAGCCGGCGTGCTCTACACCTTGCCATCGCTCACCCCGGCGCCCTACCCCAACGCCTCGGCCCCACCCGTCAACTTCACCGGCGCCACCACCAACACGCCCTACGGGCTGAGCTTCGGCTCGGCCAGCGGCATCATGCGCGGCACCGGCAGCTACAAGACAACGGCCAACGGCAGCGGCGATCTCGGCTATCTTTTCGACGGCGCCAACGCGCCTGGCCAGCAGCTCACGACCCTGATCGGCGGCCCTGGCGCCTTCAACACGATCGGCCATTCGACCTTCGGCAATCAGCTCGTCGGCAACTGGGACATCGGCAACGCCAACGTCGGCAACGCCTTCCTCTACAATATCGCCACCGGCACGATGACGACGATCAACCGGCCCGGCCCCTACACCAGCACCACCGCCTACGGCGTCTACGGCAACCGCATCGCCGGCGGCTCGAGCCTCGGGCCGGGCCTGTCGCGCGCCTACATCCTCAACCAGGACACCGGCGTCTACACCGACTACGACGCGCCCGGCGCCGCCCCCGTGGTCACGCATTTCGAGGGCATCACCGGCGGTGGCCGCTCCAACACCTACAACCTGGTGGCCGATTCGGTTGACGCCAACGGCGTCGTCAGCGCCTGGGTCGTCCATATCGACGCGAACGGGGCGGCGACCTGGATCCCGCTCGCCGTGCCGGGCGCCAGCACGACCTCGGCCAACTCGATCTACGGCAACACCGCGATCGGTGTCTACGTCCTGAACGGCGTGACCAGCGCCTTCATCACCACCATTCCCGGCATCTACAATCCGATCACCAACAACGGCCCGCTGTCGATCGGCACGCCGGGGGCGACGGCGCTGCAGGGCATCCAGGGCGACGACATCGTCAACAACGGCACGGTGACGACGACCGGCGTGGGCAGCGTCGCCATCAACATCAACACCTACGGCGTCGTCACCAACAACGGCACGATCTCCGTCAGCGGCGCCGGCAGCAGCGGCGTGGTGATGAGCGGCAGCTTCAGCTCGCTTTTGAACTACGGCACGATCAACGCCGCGCCCGGCACCGCCGCGATCCTGGCCGATTCGACGGCATCCGGCAGCCTGGTGTTCAACACCGGCACGATCAACGGCCAGGTCGTGGTCAATGCCGGGCCGTACGTGCGCTTCGAGAACAGCGGCTGGATGGGCATCACGGCGGCGGGCGCCGGCGTCACCCACCAGATCAGCGGCACCTTCGCCCAGACCTCGGCCGGCACCTTGTCGCTTCGCGTCGCGCCGGGCGGCGTCTCCGACCAGCTCGTGGTCAACGGTGTGGCGCGGCTCGCCGGCACGGCCCAGGCGGTGTTCCAGCCCGGCACCTACAGCCCCAGCACCTATACGCTCCTGACGGCGACAGGCGGCCTCACCGGCACCTTCAGCTCGCTCGCGACGCAGAACCTGCCGGCCTTCCTGTCGGCCAACCTGGGCTACAGCGCCAACAGCGTGACGATGAGCCTGCAGTCGAACATGGCGCAGCTGGCCGGCGTCACGGGCAACCAGAAATCCGTCGCCAACGTGCTCGACTATGCCTTCAACTCAGGCAGCGGGCTGAACCTGGTGTCGAGCCTGTACGGGCTGTCGGGCAGCCAGGTCGGCCAGGCGCTGACCGTGCTGTCGGGCAGCAACGCCAGCGTCGGCATCTCCTCGTCGATGATGGCGGGCGGCCAGTTCGCCTTGCTGCTGTCGAACCGCGCGGCGACGCGCCAGCAGAGCGCGCCCCAGAGCAGCGCGCAGTCGGCCGAGCTCGCCGCAGGCTGCGGTAGCGGCGAGGTGCAGGCCTGTGATCCCGCGCCGAACTGGAGCGCCTGGGGCAACGGCTTCGGCAGCCAGCAGTGGCTCAACGCCGAGTCCGGCACGGCCGCACCGGCAGCGCAGCAGGGCATCCTGGGCGGCGCCTTCGGCGGCGACTATCGCATCGGCCCCAACACACTGCTCGGCATCGCCGTGGGCTTGAGCGATTCGAGCTACTGGGTGGGCGCCACCGGCGCCAACGGCCGCGCCACCGGCTTCCATGTCGGCCTCTACGGCAGCCAGGAGTGGGACAGCTTCTATCTCAACGCCACTGCCGCCTACAGCCGCTTCGACGGCAACTCGACTCGCCCCATCGCGGGCGTCGGCACGACCGAGACGGCGAAGTCGAATGTCATCGCCAACCAGCTCGCCGGCCGCGTCGAGGTGGGCCGGCCGTTCGTGCTCAATCCCGACGAGCCCAGCCGCTACAGCGTCACGCCCTTCGCCGCCCTGCAGCCGGTCTAGCTGTGGACGCCGGGCTACAGCGAAACGAGCGTGACGGCGTCGGGCGCGCCCGGCATGTTCGCGCTCTCCTACCAGCCGCAGAGCACGACCTCGCTGCCCTTGTTCCTCGGCGCGCAGTTCGATGCAGCAACCGAGATCAAGTCGCGGCCGGTCTCGGCCTGGGTGCGTGCCGCCTGGGTGCACGAGTTCCTGCCCAACCGCAACGTCACGGCGGGCTTCACCGTTCTGCCGGGCGCCACCTTCACCGTCGACGGCGCGAAGGCCGCGTACAATGCCGCTCGCATCGACATGGGCGTGAAGTACGCGCTGGGCGAGCAGACCTTCCTGTTCGCCAACGGCGGCGCCGAGCTGTCGGACCGCGGCCAGACGATCGGCGGCACGATCGGCTTGCGCTTCGTCTGGTAGCGAAGCGCCGAGCGAAGAACTGCAATTTCAAATCCTCGTACTGCAAGTAACGCGCGTTAGTTGCAGTAGATCGCCGTCATCCCCTCATCCGCACCGATGTGGATGCGAAAACGTGAGCGCTGCGCGCGTTTCTCCGTCTAAAGCGACAGCGTTCGTGCTAGATTAATTCTTGGGGAGAGCCGCAGTGTACAAGACGGCGCTTGCTTTGATTTGCGGCCGGTCGGATAGGCGATCGGCATTGGGGAATACCCAGGACACGGAAAGCACCGTGCCAGCGGCCGCGGCGTGCCTCTCCATGCACCATCAGCCTCAACGCGATCGGACTGTCCCTCACTCGGGAGTTCTCGGCGTTTAGACATCATCGGGGGAGACGATGAAGGCAATCAAAGCGGCCCTGCTCGGCACTGTGTACGCCGTGCCGGTGGTCGTCGCGCTGTCGACGACGGCCAAGGCGCAGACCAGCGTTCAAGTGATCCAATACCAGAACGCCCAGACCACCGGCGCCACCGGCCTGCGCGGCGACAACATGACGGCGAGCTATAATTTCACGGGCGGCACCGGCGGGCTGCTCTATCGCCTGTCGACCGGCACCTTCTATCCGCTGCCGCAAGCGACGGCCAATGGCTCCAACTATCCCGGCGCGATCAGCGGCCAACCCTACGGCCCGACCTTCGGCGAGCTGGGCGGCATCCTGAAAGTCACCGGCACCTTCATCCCGGCCGCCGGCCAGCCCGACAGCAGCTACACCTTCGACAGCGCCGCCGCGCCGGGCCAGCAATACACCACGATCAACGTGCCCGGCGCCGCCAACACCATCGCCCACAGCCAGTTCGGCAACCTGGTTGTCGGCAACTTCAACACCACCACGCCGGCCGGCAGCGCCTTCATCTTCAACGGGGCGACCAACACCTTCTCGACCTACACCAAGCCGGGGGCGGTCAGCACGTCGGCCTACGGCGTCTGGGGCAACGCCATCGCCGGCGGCTACACCGATCCCGGTCCCGGTGGCCTGGGCCATGCCTACATCCTGAACCAGACCACCGGCGTGTACACGCAGTACGACGCGCCCGGTGCGACCGTCGCCACACACTTCGAGGGCATCAGCGCCGGCGGCCGCGCCGGCGAATACAACCTGGTCGCAAACTCGCTCGACGTGGGCGGTGGCTTGCATACCTGGGCGGTGCACGTCGATTCGACAGGTGTCGCCACCTGGACCGAGGTCACCGTGCCTGGAGGGACAAACCCCACGGGCAACTCGGTCTACGCCGACAAGGTGATCGGCATCGTCACGTTCGGCGGCACCGTCAAAGCCTACATCGCGACCGTCGCCGGCTTCTACAATCCGGTGACCAATAGCGGCACGCTGATCGCCAACACCACCGGCGCCACGGCCATTTCGGCGACCAACGGCGACGACGTCCTCAACACCGGCACGGTCGTGGCGAGCGCGCCGGCCAGCACGGGCATCGCCTCGGGCACCTTCGGCGTGATCGACAACCGCGGCACTGTCGTCGCCAGCGGCACCGGGTCCACGGCGGTGCAGATCAACGGCACTCTCGGCTCGTTCATCAACACCGGCGTGGTGGCCGCGACCAGCGGCGCGGTTGCGCTGGGGACCGGGCCCACGGCGTCGTCCCCGACCATCGTCAACTATGGCACCATCGACGGCCAGGTCATGGTCGGAGGCGGACAGTTCACGCGCTTCCAGAACAGCGGCTGGATGGGCATCAGCGCCGTGGGCTCGGGCGTCACCCACGCGGTCAGCGGCGTGTACGCCCAGACCTCGGGCGGCATCCTGGCGCTGCGCGTCGGTCCGACGACGTCGGACAGCCTGCAGGTGAACGGCGCGGCACGCCTGAACGGCACGGCGCTGGCGAACTTCCAGCCGGGCACGCTGGGCACGAGCTATACATTGCTCTCGGCCACCGGCGGCTATACCGGCACGTTCAGCACGCTCGCGACACAGAACCTGCCCGGGTTCCTCAGCGCCAGCCTGAGCTACGGCGCGAACAACGTGACGCTCAATCTCACGTCGGGCTTCGCCAACACCTCGGGCCTGGGCGGCGACCAGATTTCGGTCGGCCGCGCGCTCGACAGCACCTTCAACGCCGGCGGCGGCCTCAGCGCCATGCCGGCGCTGTTCAACCTGCCGTCGAGCCAGATCCCGGCGGCCCTGTCCCAGCTCTCGGGCGACAGCGCCAGCCTCAGCCAGACCGCGGCCTTCGCCGCTGGCGCACAGTTCACCAACCTGATGAGCGGCCGCTCGGCCACGCGCCGCGCCGAGGAGCTGGCGCAAGCGCCCTGCACGGCCAAGGCCGAAGCCAACACCTGTGAGCCGCCGTCGAACTGGGCGGTGTGGGCCAACGGCTTCGCCGGCACGCAGTGGCTCAACGCCGATTCGGTGACGGGAGCGCCGGCCTCGCAGGCCAGCGTCGCGGGCGGTGCGTTCGGCGCCGACTATCGCCTCGCGCCCAACGCGCTGGTCGGCCTCGCGGTCGGCCTCAGCGACAACACCTATTGGATGCCGACCAACAACGCGACGGGCCGGGCAACCGGCACGCATGTCGGCCTCTACGGCGCCTACGACTGGTCGGGCTTCTATCTCAATGGCGCGATCGCCTACAGCCGCTTCGACGGCAACGCCACGCGCGTCGTCACCGGCATCGGCACGACCGAGACCGAGAGATCCTCGGGCGTCTCCAGCCAGATCGCCGGCCGCGTCGAGTTCGGCCGGCCGTTCAACGTCAGCGAGGTGACCGGCGGCCAGGTCGCGGTCACGCCGTTCGTCGCCCTGCAGCCGGCGCAGCTCTGGACGCCCGGCCTGACCGAGACCAGCTCGGCGCAGAGCGGCGGCTCGGGGGTGTTCGGCCTGACCTACCAGCCGCAGGCCACGACCTCGCTGCCGTCGTTCCTCGGCGCGCAGGTCGATGCCCAGACCGAGATCAGCGGCCGGCCGCTCACCGCCTGGGTGCGCGCGTCGTGGGTGCACGAGTTCCTGACCGCGCGCAGCGTGACGGCGGGCTTCCAGGTGCTGCCCGGCACCAGCTTCACCGTCGACGGCGCGCGCGCCGCCAGCGATGCGGCCCGCATCGACATGGGCGTGAAGTACATGCTGGGCAGCCAGACCTCGCTGTTCGCCAACGGCAATGTCGAGCTGTCGGGCCGCGGCCAGGCCCTCGCGGGAACGGTCGGGCTGCGGTTCACGTGGTGACTATGGAAAGCGACGCTCGGGGAAGAGGTCGTCGCACTCGTCGAGCTTGATCGAGAAGTAGGGCGCACGAAAGCGGGCGCGCTCGATGGCCTGCTCCTGCCAGCTGATCCTGGCGGATTCGTAGAATCAGCGCCTCTAGCCTGGTGACCAGTCGGCGATGAAGCCCTGCGCCTTGTAGAGTGCAATTTTGTGCCATTCGGCCAGCACGCGCTCGCGGAACAGCGGGTCGGTGTGCCAGCGCTCGACCGGCGCGCCGTAGGGATTGACCGTCACCAGCATCTTGGCGACCTCGGGCCAGTGGCGCTGCAAGGTCATCGGATAGCGCCGCGCCGTGCAGATCTTGCCGAGGCAGATCACGCTCTTGATGGTGTGACGGCCGAGCGCCGCGTCGATCACTGGCAGGGAGAAGATGACGTTCTCGCCGGTGTTGGTGGCGCGATGCTCTTCGAGGATCAGGTCGGCCGGCACGCCGCCCGCCACCATGCCCTCCTTGATGACGGAACACTCGGTGCGCGGGTTACCTTGCGTTGCGCCGCCGCTCACGATGGCGTGGCGGAACAGGCCGCGCTGCCAGAGGTCGACCGCAGCCGCGATGATCTCCTGCTCGCCGCGGCGCTGACCGAACACGAACAGGAGGTCGGCGGGCTCGAGCGGCGTCGCGATCAGATGCTCGGCCGTGATACGGGCGATGTCGTCGTCGGTCATTGCCCACGTCATGACGGTGGGGATGCAAATCAATTCAAAAACTCGGCCACCACCAGGTGGTTTTCCTTCACCGGCCAGGTGCGGGCCGGGATGGTCTCGTTGTTGAACACCGCCAGCACGGTGCGCGGGCCGGGCTCGAAGGCGAGCTTGCCGGTCGAGGCGCCGGGCACGCCGTCGTTGATGCCGGGCGGCACCTTGCCGTCGAGGCTGAACTTGTCGCGGCCGATGCCGAAATAGCCTCTGGGCCGGCTCATGGTGACGACGGCCGCCGCCTGCTCGTCGCCCTTGGCGAAGACGCCGGGCCTGAGATGCACCACGTCGCTCGAGCGCAGGAACGGCGAGCGATAGGTGTGGGTGATGGGTTGCGCCGCCATGTGCAGCACGAACTCGTAGTAGGCGTCCGACTTGCCGATGAACGGACCCCACACGCCGTCCTTGCCGGTCACCTTGCGATGCGCCGGCGTGGTCGTCTTGCGCTCGCCGGTCTTGACGTCGACTTCGAAGATCTCGACCTCGGCCTCGGCCACGGGAAGGTTGGTGTAGACGCCGCCGTCGGAGACGCCGGTCACCTTGCCGTTCAGCACTGGCAATGGCTCCTGGGTGATGAACAGGTTGCCGGGCGGCTTGCCGGTGATGAACTCGAACATGGCGCCGAAGGCCAACTTGTTGAACGCCACCTCGCGATGGTCGAGGCCGTCGAGGATGACGTTCTTGGCGCCGCGCAGCTCGGAAGAGTCGTAGCTCACGCCCGTGGGCTTGCCCGGCGCGCCGACGAAGCGGCCGTCGGGCTGCGAGTACTTGTCGTTGGTGTCGGAGCGAATCGCCATCATCTCGACGCCGGGGATGAGATCGTCCGGCCCGGCGTTGAGATCCTTGAGGAAGCTGTAGGCGCCGTTGAACTCGCTGCCGACCAGCACCGCGCCGAGGCCGCTGTCGGAATTGATGATGCCCTTGTTGGGCGTGCCGCACAGCACCGCATGGCTCACGAACTGCGCGCCGCCGCCATTCTTCAGGAACGACCGGATGGCGTTGCCGCCGCGCGAAGAGCCGACCAGCGCCACCTTGCGCCGGTTCGTCGTCTTCAGCACCTGCTCAACGAAGGCGGCGAGCTCCTTCATCTGCTCCTCGGCCGAGGAACGGAAGAATTCGGGCTTGGCATCCTCGCGTCGCGCGTTGGGATAGGCGAAGTCGATGGCGAAGAGCTGGTTGCGCTTGAAGCCGTTGGCCTCGAAACGCCAGAAGTTGTTGATCCAGAGCGCGCTCGAATCGCCGTTGCCATGCACGAAGATCACGACGGGACCGGTATCGGCGACTGGCGGACGCGGCGGCGGTTGGCGCGGCGGCGGGGCCGGTCGCGGCGGTGGCGACGGTTGCTGCTGGGCGAGCGCCATCGCCGGCGCCAGTGCCGCAGCACCACCGAGCAGACCGCGTCTTGTGATTCGCGACGTCACCGACGCTCTCTTTCTCCCCCACGCATCCTGGCTCCTACATTGGCAAAAGCCGGCGGCCGACGCTACGCTCGGTTCATGACGATTTGTTACGTCGACAGCCCGGTCGGCCGGTTGGCCATCGAGGCGGATCACGACGCCGTGACCGCCGTGCGGTGGGCCAGCTCCGGTGAGCAAACGTGCGACAAGTCGACCAGCCCGATCCTGAAGGAAGCGGCGCGTCAGCTCGACCGTTACTTTGCCAAGAAGCTCGAGCGCTTCGACCTGCCGCTCGCCGCCCACGGCACCGATTTCCAGAAGCGCGTGTGGGCCGCCATGTGCAACATCCCCTACGGCGAGACCGCGACTTACGGCGGACTGGCGATGGCGTTGGGCACGGGCCCGCGACCGATCGGCATGGCCTGCGGCCGCAACCCGATCCCCATCATCCAGCCCTGCCATCGCGTGCTGGGCAGCGGCCGCAACGAAGGTGGCTTCTCCGGCGGCAAGGGATTGCCGACCAAGCGGCAGCTGTTGGCACTGGAAGGCGTCGTGCTTTTTTAGTCCTTTTCTTCCGGACCGCGCGCATCCTGCGCGCTCATGA
>NZ_BKAJ01000192.1 GCF_007992495.1 Reyranella soli | reverse complement strand
ATGGCGGGGTCGAACGCGGCCTCGACGCCCGCCACTGGGCCAATAACCCAGGCCGTGGCCGGCACCGGCCTGCCGCCACGCGGCGGCGTTCGTCTTCGCACGCTGGTTCTGATCCGCTGGGCCGCCGTCGCCGGCCAGCTCTTCACCGCCGCCGTCGTCCATTGGGGGCTCAATTTCACCCTGCCCGTGCTGGCGGTGGGCGGCGCCATTGCGCTCTCGGCGCTGCTCAACCTGACGGTGAGCCTCGGGCGCCCGGCGTCGGCGCGCATCGACGATCGCGAGGCCACCATCTTCCTCGCCTTCGACATCCTGCAGCTTGCCGTGCTGCTCTATCTCACCGGCGGCCTGATAAACCCGTTCTCGCTGCTGCTGCTGGCGCCGGTGGCAATCGGCGCCACCATCCTGTCGCTGGCGAGCAACGTCGCACTGTCGCTGCTCACCATCATCAGCATCGGCCTGCTCGGCCTGTTCCATCAGCCGCTGCCCTGGCGCGGGCCGCCGCCGGAGCTGCCGGAGATCTACCAGGCCGGCGCCTGGGCAGGACTCACGCTCACCACGCTGCTGGTGACGCTCTACGGCTGGCGGCTCGCCGAGGAGCAGCGCCTGATGGCGGCCGCGCTCGCCGCGGCCCAGGGCGCCCTCGAGCGCGAGCAGCGCATGTCGGCGCTCGGTGCACTGGCCGCGGCGGCGGCGCACGAGCTCGGCTCGCCGCTCTCGACCATCGCCGTCGTCGCCAAGGAGATGCTGCGCGAGGTCGAGACCGACGATCCGCTGCGCGAGGATGTCGAATTGCTGTCGTCGGAGTCCGACCGCTGCCGCGCCATCCTGGCGCGCCTGTCGGTCGATCCGGTGGGCGACGTCTCCGACGCCTACACGCTGGTGCCGCTGCCGGCCCTGATCGAGGCGGCGGCGCAGCATTCGGAGCGCGAAGGCATCGCCATCACCTTCAAGGCCGGCCCAGTCGGCGAGGGCGTGCCCACGACGGCGCCCATCCAGGTGCGTAGCCCGGAGATCACCCAGGGCATCGGCAACATCGTGCAGAATGCCGTGTCGTTCGCCCGCCACGAGGTCGAGATCAGGACGCGCTGGACGGCGGCCTGGTCTGAGGTCGAGGTCTCCGACGACGGTCCGGGCTTCTCGGAGGCGCTGCTCGACGAGCTGGGGACGCCCTTCATCTCGACGCGCCAGGGCGAGGAAGGACACATGGGATTGGGTGTGTTCATCGCGAAAACGCTATTGGAACGAACCGGGGCCACCGTGACTTTCGGTAACCGCCGGGGAACGACGGGCGGCGCGCTGGTTTCCGTGCGCTGGCCAAACCCCGTCTTCAAGGCTACATAGCGGCCGATGTCGAAGGAGCAGCCATGAGCCAGGACACAGGCGCCAACCGCCCCGTGTCGCCCGCCATAGCCGGCGCGACGGCCAACAAGGATCGTACGCTGCTGATCGCCGATGACGATGCCGCGTTCCGCAACCGCATCGCGCGGGCGCTGGAGCTGCGCGGCTTCATCGTGACGGCTGTCGGCTCGGTCGCCGAGGCCCTGGCGCAGACCGCGCGGCCGCCCGCTTTCGCCGTGCTCGACCTCAGGCTGGGCGACGGCAACGGGCTGGAGCTGGTGGGTCCCTTGCGCCAGGCGCGGCCCGACATCCGCATCGTCGTGCTGACCGGCTACGGCAACATCGCCACCGCCGTCGCCGCGGTGAAGGAAGGCGCCGTCGACTATCTCGCCAAGCCCGCTGACGCCGACGCCATCGAGCAGGCGCTGACCGCGCACGGCCGCAAGCTGCCGCCGCCGCCCAGCAATCCGATGTCGGCCGATCGCGTGCGCTGGGAGCATATCCAGCGCGTGTTCGAGCAGTGCGATCGCAACGTCTCGGAGACGGCGCGCCGGCTCAACATGCATCGGCGCACCCTGCAGCGCATCCTCGGCAAGCACGCCCCCCGAGAACACTGACGACCGAGCACTGATCACCGTCCAACTTCTGCTCAACGCACTGGCGCTGGGCATGGCCTATGCGCTGGTGGCGCTGGGCTTCGTGTTGGCTTTGAACGCAGCCGGCGCCGTGAACTTCGCGCATGGCGATCTCATCGTGCTGGGCGGTGCTGTCGCGGCATTCGTCGGCCTGTCGACCGCACTGCCGGCCGTCCTGCTGCTGCCGCTGGTGGCCGTTTCGATCGGCGTCGTCGGCATCGTCGCCGCACGCATCGCCATCCTGCCATTGGCGACACGACCGCCTGAGGCGACCTTCGTCGCCACCATCGCGCTCGCCGCCATCATCGAGCAGAGCCTGACCATCGCCATGGCCGGCGCGCCGCGCACAGTGCCGGCATTGCTGGGCGGCGGCTCGTTCTACGTCGCGGGCTTCGTGCTCGGCCGCCAGCCGCTCGCCATCGTCGTGCTGGGCGCCGTGCTGGTCGCCGCCGTGTGGTTCCTGCTCGAGCGCACCCAGACCGGCCGGCGCATGCGCGCCGTCGCCGCCGACCGCTACATGGCGCGCGCCGTCGGCATCCCGGTCGGCCGCTATGTCGTGCTGTCGCTGGCGCTTTCCGGCGCGCTGGCCGGCATCGCCGGCTTCCTGCTGGGGCACCAGTTCCTGGTCACGCCGACGCAGGGCGCCGGCCACATGCTGAAGGCCTACATCGCCGTGGCGCTGGGTGGCTGGGGCAGCGTGCCCGGTGCGTTGCTGGGAGCGCTGGGCATCGGGGTCTTCGAGACTTTCGTCGCCGCCGGGTTCGGCGACGTCTGGGCGTCCGCTGCCCTTTATATCGCGGTGCTCGCGGTGCTGGCCCTGCGCCCGCAGGGCCTGTTCGGCGAGCCCATCGGCCGGCGCGCCTGACGATGCGTCTCGCGCCGTTCTGGCTGGTCATCCTGGTGCTGCCGCCGCTCGTGGCGCTCTTCGCCCTGCCGCCGTTCGGCCAGCGCATGGTGATCCTGGCCGGCATCTATGGGCTGATGGGCCTGGGCTACCAGCTGGTATTCGGCCAGCTCGGCGCCCTCAACCTGGCGCAGGGCGCCTTGTTCGGCCTGGGGGCCTACGCGGCGGCGCTGACGGCTCCCGTCATCGGGCCCTTCGCGCTGCCCGTGGCGATCCTGGCCGCGGCGATCCCGGCGGCGCTGGTCGCGGGACCTTTGCTGCGCCTGCAATCGCATTATTTCGCGCTCGCCACCCTGGCGCTCGCCTCGCTGGTCAACCTTCTGGCAGTGCACGCCGAGAACCTGACGGGCGGCGCCAACGGGCTTGCCGGCTTCGCGACGGCCTTGCCGCGCGGGCCCGTCCTGCTGGCAATCGTGTGGACCTGCCTGATCGCGGGCGTGCTGGTCTACGCCTGGCTGTTCGAGGGCACGCTGGGCAAGAAGGCGCAGCTGTTGCGCGAGGCGCCGTTGCTTGCCGCCACGCTCGGCATCGATGGTGCGGCCTGGCGGTTCGTGGCGTTCGTTGCGGGCGGTGCGCTGGCCGGCCTGGCCGGCGCCTGCTCGGCCGCCTTGAGCGGCGTCGTCTCGCCGGAAGCCACCGGCTTTTCGATCATGGTGCTGTGCCTGACCCTGGTGGTGCTGGGGGGAGCCCGCCATCCGATGGGCGCGGTCATCGGCGCGGCGCTGGCCGTCGGCCTGCCCGAGCTGCTGCGCGATCTGCAGGGCGCATGGCTGCTGGCCTATGCCGTCGCCACGCTCGCTGTCGTGCTGTGGGCGCCCGAGGGCCTCGCCGGACTTTTGGACCGCTTGCGCGGCGCGCGGCGCGCTCCGCCCGTCGCGCCGGGTCTGCCGGAATCCGTGCTGCCCGTACCCGGCGCGCAGCACCTCACGATCGACGGCGTCTCCAAACGCTTCGGTGGCGTGCAGGCGCTGGCCAACGTGTCGCTGCTGGTCGATCGTGGCGAGATCGTCGGCCTGATCGGGCCGAACGGCTCGGGCAAGACCACGCTGCTCAACGTCATCAACGGCCTCGACCGCGCCGACGAGGGCGCCATCACGCTGGACGACCGGCGCATCGAACACCTGCCGGCGCACGCCGTCGCCCGCGCCGGCATCGGCCGCAGCTTCCAGGCGCTGGTGCTCGCCGGCGACGCCAAGGCCGCCGACCTCGCGCGCGCGGTGGCGACGGGGGCGGCTTTCCTGCTGCTCGACGAGCCGGCGGCCGGCATCGGCGACGCAGAGCGCCGGGCGCTGCAGGCGTTCCTCGCGAAGCTGCGCGAGTCGGGGCGCGGCGTACTGATCGTCGATCACGACATCGAGCTCCTGTCGCGCACCTGCGATCGCCTGGTCTGTCTCGACCGCGGCCGCGTCATTGCCAGCGGCAGTCCCGCCGAGGTGCGGGCCGATCCGCGGGTGCGCGCGAGCTTCCTCGGGCTCGACGGGATCGCCGCATGAGCGCCGTGCTCGAGATCGGCGAGGTGTCCGTCGGGGCCGGCGAGATCGTGGCCCTGCTGGGGGGCAACGGCGCCGGCAAGACCACGCTGCTCGAGACCGTGCTCGGCTTCCATCCAGGCCGCGTCGTCCTGTTTGACCGCGACGCGAGCACGCTCACCGTTGAGCAGCGCGTTCAGTCGGGCGTCGGCTACGTGCCGGAGGGACGGCGCGTCTTCGCCGGTCTCACGGTGCGGGAGAACCTCGAAGCGTCATCGTCGCTGCCGGCGCCGCAGCGCCGTCAGCGGGTCGACGAGATGCTGGCGCTCTTCCCCATGCTTGGCGAACGCCCAGAGGCCCGCGCCTGGCTGCTGTCGGGCGGCCAGCAGCAGATGCTGGCCCTGGCGCGCGCCCTGATGGACCGGCCGCGCCTGCTGCTGCTCGACGAGCCGACGCTTGGCTTGGCGCCTGTGGTCGTGGCCGATCTCCTGCGCCGGCTCGGCGCGATGACGGTCGACGGCACGGCGATCCTGCTGGCTGAGCAGCGTGCAGCCCTGGCGCTCGGCGTTGCCGGGCGCGGCGTCGTGCTCAGCCGGGGTCGGGTCGTGCGGCGCGGCTCGGCTGCCGAGCTTGCGGCCGATCCGGCGCTGGCCGACCTGATGGCCGGCGCTTGAGCGCGGGCTTGGGTGCCCGCGGCCGCTGCCGGCCGGGCAGGACCTCGTCGCGCGCGAGATTGTCGTGCACGTCGTCCATGCGCCGGTAGTCGATCGTCACCTCTTCCCCGGGCTCGATGTCCTTCAGCGCGTAGTAGGTCACGTCGCCGTCGTCGGACTGCAGGTTGGGCGTCTCGGAATGGTTCATGTACCAGCCGACCGAGATGCGCAGGAAGTCGATCGGCGCCCAGTAGCCGCCGGTGGTGCGGATGCCGAAGCGCTGGAAGAGCTTTTTATGCGGCGAGGCATGCGCCTTCTCGAGCGGCACCCATCGGCTGTCCTCGGGCGACCAGACGCGGACGAACTCGCCCTTCTTGATCCTCGTATCGGAAAAGCAGCCAATGCCATGGATCTTGGAGGGCCCGAGATAGAGAAGGGCCTTGTGCCATTTACGCTTACGCATCTCGCGCTCGTCTCGATGTTCACAAGCAGGCGCGCCTTGTGCCCTGCTTCGCGATCGATAGCAACGGAAAGTGCTCAGGCGCGTCGATTCTGCGCGTTCCAGAAGAGCTCGAGGTTGGAAATAAGCGCCGGGCTGAAATGGCAGAGCGCCTGCTCGCGGGCATAGAGCGCCGCGTATTTCCGGAAAGTATCGAGCGGCTCGGCCGCGAGGCGCAGCGCACGGCGATTGCCGATGGCACCCACGGCGCCCGAGCCGGTCAGGCGGTCGATCACGCGCTCGATCGTGGCGTCCATCTCGGCGGGATCGATAACCTCGTCGCAGATCATGCGGCCGACGTCCGAATCGCAGTCGATTCGGCGCTCGTACATGATCGCCTGGCGCGTGATCCGGTCGCCGACGAAGCGGGCCATGCGCAGGTTGGCCATCGCCGGGATGATGCCTTCCTTGCGCGCCGGCAAGGTCATGTAGGCGTCGCGGCCGGCGATGTTGAAGTCGGTCGCCAAAAGGATCTGGCAGCCGCCGCCGATGGCGAAGGTTTCCACCGCCGAGATCCAGAGCTTTTCGATCGAATCACCCGCCACTTCGTCGGGCGGCACGTCGGGCCTGGCGAGTCCGCGCATCATCTTGTTCACGAAGCCCAGGTCGCGGACCAGGAACCACAGGAACGGGATCTTGCCGTAGTAGAGATGCGTGAGGTTGATGCCGGCATTGAAGATGCGCCGGCCGGCATACTTGCCCTCGGGCACGACCTCGCCGCGCAGCACGGCGACCTGGCTCTGTGGATCGAGGATGCAGACATCGGCCGCGATCTCGGTGGCGGGCTGGGTGGAATTGTCCTCGGAGTTCAGGAAGCGCTTGTTGGCCAGCAGCAGCACGGCCGCCTTGCCCTGGCGCTCGACCTTGGCGAAGCCGAGATCGAGCGTGCCGTCGCGCAGGAACTTGGCCAGCGCCTCGGTCGATTCCTCGTGCGGCAGCAGCATGGCGTGGCAGAGATGCATCCCGCATACGGGATCGGCCAGGAACTGGTTGAACAGGATGCCCTGGTCGATCTCGCAGCCGTCCTTGTCGGCCTGGCGCCGCTCGGCCTCGGCCGTGACCTCGGCGCGGCTGGGCACCAGGCCCGGCACCAACTCGGCGGCGTCATAGGCCAGCCGCTCGATACGCACGAACTTCGATCGGTTGGCGGTCAGGCGGTCGTAGAGCGTGCCGGCATGGCGGCGCAGGAAAGTGAAGCGCGCCTCGCGGGCGGCCTGCTTCAGCGCCTCGGCGGTGTCGAAGGTGGCGGGATCGCGCTTGGGCTTGGGGCCCAGGCGGGCCAGCCGGTCCTTGGCGTCGAGCCAATAGGCAGAGAAGTGCGCGGCGTCGGCCGCGAAGTCGCCGTTTGCGACCGGTGCCGAGACCACCGAATCCATGTCTGATTCCTGCCTGGCAGAAAATTGGAGCGGGCGATGGGATTTGAACCCACGACCTACGGCTTGGGAAGCCGACGCTCTACCCCTGAGCTACACCCGCGTCGCTGGCATTCTAGGGCAAATCCCGGTCAAACGAAAACAGGTCTCTTGCCGGAGCGCGGACCCCTGCCTTCGCCGAAGCGAAGCCGCTTCGGCTTCGCTTCGGCGAAGGCAGGGGTCCGCGCTCCGGAAGATCTCATTTCACCGGACCGTAGAAAATGATCCAGATGGCGAAATCCTCGGTGAAATCCTCGAAGCCGTGCTCGGCATGGGCCGCGGCAAAGCACATGTCGCCCGGTCCGACTGCCGTGCGCTTGCCGTCGACGCGATAGAAGCCGGAGCCGGCCGCTACGATGTAGACCTCGTCGCGCTGGTGCGGTTTCTGCGGCCCGTTGGTCGGCCGCGGCGTGAACCTGATCTCGAGGTCGCCGTCGATGAAGGCCTCGGCCGAGCGGCCGGGCTTCCAGGGAAGGCCGCGCGCGGTGGCCAGCGAAATGGGAGCGGGGGTACGATCCATGGTGGCCTCAACTTTGGCTTCGACCGTGCGATAGTAGCGCATGCTTGACGAAGTCCTGACACCCGAAGAGCGCGCCGTGGTGGCGCGCGCGCGCGAGTTTGCCGAGCGGCACGTCGCGCCCAATGCGGCCCGTTGGGAATGGGAGCGGCGCTATCCGCTGGAGACCATCCGAGAAGGGTGCAAGGCCGGCCTGCACACCATCGAGCTTGCCAAGAAGCATGGCGGGCAGGGGCTCTCCTTCTCCTGCAAGCTGCGCGCCTTCGAGGAGATTTCCAGGCACGACTTCGCTTTCGCCTTCGCGATGATCAACCATCACAACGCGGTGGCGCGGTTCGCGCGCGACGGTCAGCCGACCCACGTCGCGCGCCTGCTGCCGCGCATGATCGCAGGCGAGGTCATAGGCTGCGCCGGCTTGAGCGAGCCCGGGGTCGGTAGCGACTTCGGCGGGCTGGAGATGTCCGCCGTGAAGGTCGAGGGCGGCTGGAAGCTGAACGGCGCCAAGGCCTGGATCACCAATGCGGCCGTGGCCGGCCTCTCGGTCGCCTACGCCCAGACCGACAAGGCGCAGGGCTATCGCGGCATCGCCTGCTTTGCGATCGAAGCCGACCACCCGGGCTTCCAGCGCGACAAGCCGTTCGAGCTGCACGGCGGCCATGCCATCGGCGTCGGCGGCTTTCGGCTGGTCGACTACGTCGCGCCGGACGAGGCGGTGCTGCATCCGCCGGGCCAGGCCTTCAAGGCGGCGCTCGCCGGCATCAACGGCGCCCGCGCCTACGTCGCCGCCATGTGCTGCGGCATGCTGCAGGCTGGCCTCGAGACCGCGGTGCGCTACACGCGAGAGCGCAAGACCTTCGGCCAGCCGGTGCTCGATCACCAGGGCGTGCGTTGGAGGCTTGTCGATGCCGCGACCGATCTCGAGGCGGCACGGCTGCTGACCTATCGCGCGGCACGGCTGATCGACGAAGGCGGCGACGCCGTGCTGCCGGCGGCCTATGCCAAGAAGTTCGCGACCGAGATGGCCTTGCGCCGCATCGCCGACTGCATCCAGGCGATGGGCGCCAACGGCCTGCGCGCCGAGTATCCGCTGGCCCGCCACCTCGCCTGCGCCAAGATCGCGGCCTACACCGATGGCTCGATCGAGATGATGAACGAGCGCATCGGCGCCGGCCTTTCACAAGTCTTTGGGGCACAGGTGTTCGGGTGATCCTCTCCACGGTCGAGATGCATACCGGCGGCGAGCCCACGCGCATCATCGTCGATGGCTGGCCGTGCCTTTCGGGCAAGACGTTGCTCGACAAGCGGCGCGAGGCGCGCGAACGCTTCGACCATCTGCGGCGCGGCCTGATGCTGGAGCCGCGCGGCCATGACGGCATGTACGGTGCGCTGCTGGTCGAGCCCGACCATCCCGAGGCCGATCTCGCCGTCCTTTTCATGCACAATGAGGGCTACTCGACGATGTGCGGCCACGCCACCATCGCGCTGGCGCGCTGGGCCGTCGACAGCGGCCGCGTGGCGCGGCGCGAGCCCGAGACCATCGTGCGGCTGCAATGCGCGTGCGGCCTGGTGACGGCACGGGTCGCGGCCAACGGCACGGTGCAGTTCGAGAGCGTGTCGGCCTTCGCCTATGCGCTCGATCGCATCGCGCCGACGCGGACCTGGGGCCCGGTGACGGTCGACATCGCCTATGGCGGTGCGTTCTATGCTTTCCTCTCTGCCGATTCGATCGGCCTCGATCTTCGTTCGTCGCCGATGCGCGCCATCGTCGATGCCGGCGAGGAGATTGCGCAAGCTGCGGCCAAGGCCGTGCCCATCGTGCATCCGGACGAGCCCGATCTTGCCTTCCTCTACGGCACGATCCTGACCGACGGCGGCAATGGCGCCGACGGCAGGCCAAGTCGCAACGTCTGCATCTTCGCCGGCCGGCAGATCGATCGCAGCCCGACCGGCAGCGGCGTCACCGCCCGCATGGCCCTGCAGTTGGCGCGTCGCGAGGCGAAGCTCGGCGACGAACGCCTGTTCGAGAGCTGCACCGATGCCGTCTTCAGCGGCCGCGCCGTGCGCGAGGCGCCGGCGGTCGGTGGCCGCAAGTCCGTGATCGTCGAGGTCGGCGGCCACGCCCATCAGACCGGCGAGGCCCGCTTTCGCTTCGACGACGATGATCCGCTGAAAGAGGGCTTTACACTAGGTGCCGGCTAGCGCCCCGCTGTCATCCCGAGCGCAGCGAGGGACCTTTAAGGCAACGGGAAAGGTCCCTCGCTGCGCTCGGGATGACAGTTGTGATGTATCGCCGGCCGTGCGTCAGGCGTTATGTCCGCGCCGCAGCGCCTGATCGAGGTCGTCGAACAGGTCGCTCGTTTCTTCCACGCCGACCGACAGCCGCAGCAAATCAGGCGGGCAGGGCGTGCCCGGGCCTTCGACGCTGGCGCGATGCTCGATGAGGCTCTCCACGCCGCCGAGCGACGTCGCGCGCTTCCACAGTTCCACGCGCGCTGCCGAGGCGATGGCGGCGCGCTCGCCGCCCTTGACGCGCACCGACAGCATGCCGCCGAAGCCGCCCGTCATCTGCTTCTTCGCCGCGGCATGTCCGGCGAAGGAGGGCAGGCCGGGATAGAGCACCTCGGCCACCATCGGATGGGACGACAGACGCTCGGCCAAGGTCTGCGCCGAGCGGCACGCCCAGGCGACGCGCGGGAACAGCGTGCGCATGCCGCGCAGCAGCAGCCACGCCTCGGTCTGGCCGAGGATGGTGCCGATCTGCGCGCGGATGGTCCTGAGCTTCTGCCAATGCTCGTCGTCATGTGCACCGACCAGGGCGCCGGCGATGATGTCGGAGTGCCCGTTGAGATATTTGGTCGCCGAATGCATGACGATGTCGGCGCCGAGCTCGATCGGTCGCGTCAGCACCGGCGTGCCCACCGTCGAATCGACGCCGAGCAGCGCGCCGGCGCGATGGGCGATGTCGGCAGCCGCGGCGATGTCGGTGACGCACCAGGTCGGATTGGCCGGCGTCTCGATCCACACCAGCTTGGTGCTGCCCGGCTTCACCGCGGCGGCGATGGCGTCGGTGCGATCGGCATCGACGAAATCAACCAAAAGCCCCCAGTGCTGTGCGAAGCCCGCCAGCCAGTTGCGCAGTGACCAGTACATCACCTTCGGCGCGACGACGTGATCACCCGGCGCCAGCGCCAGGAAGCAGGCCGTCGCCGCACTCATGCCCGAGGAGAAGACCAGCGCCTTGGCGCCGCCTTCGAGCGCCGCCAGCGTCGCCTCGGCCTGGTCGAATGTCGGATTGTCAGAGCGCGCATAGATGCGGCCGGAGCTGTAGCCGTTGTCTTCGTCGCGCTGATAGGTGCTGGCCATATGGATCGGCGGCACCACCGCCTTCGTCACCGGATCGATCCAACCCATTGCTTGTGCGGCGAGCGAGGAAGCGGCGAAGGTCTTGTTTGTCATTGGATTACCGTAGCTTACGTGTTTCTTACATAGGCGCGTGATCTTATAGCGCATCGTCGCACATCCGTTGCAGATGCATTACTATCCGGCCACCGCAGCGGGCGGGACTACTAAATGTCCGACGCCTGATTGCGTGTCGCGAACCGCCCCATCGTCTCGGTCTGGAACCGGAGTCCGTGTAATGGATGTCGAAACCTTCGCCCACCCGTCGCAGCAGTTGACCACTCCCGCCCGTGGCGATCGCGTCGCCCGAACGCGTGAAGCCATCGTCGGCTCCGCCCTCGCGCTTGCGCTCGCCGGCGAAGTGGCGCCCATCGTCCGCGATATCGCCAAGATGGCCGGCGTCTCGGCGCGCACCGTGTTCCAGCATTTTGCCGACACCGCCGAGCTCTACGTCGCCGTGCTCGGCCGCGTGCTGGCCGCTGCTCTGGGCGAGGTCGACTTCAACATGTCGTGGCCGCTCGACGAGCGCATCGCCATGATCATCAACCAGTGCTCCGAGCGCGGCGAGCGCCTGCTGCCGATGTGGACTTTCGTCGAGACGCTGCAACGGCGCTCGAACGACGCGTCCGAGATGATCGTGCAGATGTACACCGCCAACCGCACCCAGCTCGCCAGCTGGTTCGAGCATGAGCTGGCCGCGTTGCCCGCCGACGCGCGCGAGCGCACCTTGAACGCGCTCGCCATGACGTTGGCGCCCGAAAGCTGGGTCGTGCTGCGCGAGCGGCTGGGCCTGTCGGTCGATCAGGCGCGCGACGAGCTGACGTTCGTCACCCGCGCCGTGCTCAGCGGCGGCGCGCTCCGCGCATAGCGAGGCGAGCCAACTCCTCGAGCTGGCGATCCCTGAGGCCCATCTCGGTGAGATGGGCCACGGTGTTCTGAACATAATCGAGACTGCTGCCCGTGGCGCCGTGTCCATTCCGGACCAGCGCCACGGCTTTTTTGATGGGCAGCTTGCCCGCGAACTGGCGGTGCGCGCGGTCGGCGAGATAGACCAGCGCCGGGACCGTGCGGCCATCGTCGAGATGGATCGGCCGGATCGTCTCCTCGTAGACGCCGTCATTGTCGATCTCGCGATGGATCAGGTAGCGGCGCACGGCGTCGTACTGCTTGGCCGGCAGGCGATGGGCGAGGCCGCGGCAGGAGCCTCCAGGCAGCAGGCCGAGGATCAATCCCGGCTGCTTGGGCGTGCCGCGATAATGTTCCGAATAGATGCAGAAAGCGCGGTGCCAGCCATGCAGCCATGCGCCGCGTGTCTCGGGCACCGCGAAGCCCGGGTTCCACATCAGCGAGCCGTAGCCGAAGACCCAGTAAGGCCGGGTGCTCATGCTCTTCCGGGCCGCCGGCCTCCGGCCGGCCTCATGAGCCGGCCAGAGGCCGGCGGTCCGGAAGACATGATCACGCCTGGTTGAGATGGATCAGCGCGCGGCGGATCTCGCGGGTGCGCGTGAACAGGTCGAACAGCTTGTCGCCCTCGCCCCAGCGGATGGCGCGCTGCAGGTAGAACAGGTCCTCCTGGAAACGCGCCAGCACTTCCAGCACGGCTTCGCGGTTGTTCAGGAACACGTCGCGCCACATCGTCGGATCGGAGGCGGCGATGCGCGTGAAGTCGCGGAAGCCGCCGGCGGCGAAGCGCAGCACCTCACTGTTGAGATGGCCCGCAAGGTCATCGGCCGTACCGACGATGGTGTAGGCGATGAGATGCGGCAGGTGCGAGGTGATGGCGAGGATTCGATCGTGGCCAGCGGGATCCAGCCGGTCGGTCAGGCTGCCGAGGCCCTTCCAGAAGGCATCGAGCTTGTCGACGGCGGCGGGATCGCTGTCGGGCAGCGGGGTCAGGATGGTCCAGCGGCCGTCGAACAGCTCGGCGAAGCCCGCCTCAGGACCGGAATTCTCGGTGCCGGCCACGGGATGGGCCGGCACGAAGTGCACGCCCGCCGGCAGATGCGGCTGCATGGCGTCGACCACCGCCTGCTTCACCGAACCGACGTCGGAGACGATGCAGCCCGGCTTGAGGCTGGGCGCGATCACGCGCGCGGCCTCGCCGCAGGCGCCGACCGGCGTGCAGACGATCACCAGGTCGGCATCCTGGCAGGCGGCCGCGAGATCGGTGCCGCAATGGTCGACCAGTTTCAGTCGGTTGGCGGTCGCGGCCGTTTCTTCGCTGCGCGTGGCGGCGACGATCTTGTTGGCAAGCCCGCCGCGGCGGGCGGCGAGCGCGATCGAGCCGCCGATCAGGCCGATGCCGATCAGGGCGATCTTGTTGAACAGGGGTTTGGTCATTTGTTTGCGGCGACGAAGCGGCTGAGCGAAGCGTGCACGGCCTTGACCTCGCTCTCGGTGCCGATGGTGATGCGCAGATGCTCGGGCAGGCCGTAGCCCGCCACCATGCGCGGGATCAGCCCGTCGTTCATCAGCCAGTCGTTGGCCGCCGCCGCGCGCTCCTTGGAGCCGAAGCCGACCAGCACGAAGTTGCCGACGCTGGGCAGCGGCTTCAATCCAAGCTTGGTGAGCTCGGTGCTGAGCCAGGGCAGCCAGATGTCGTTGTTGGTGCGGCTGGCGTCGGTGTGGGCGATGTCGGCCATTGCCGCGATGCCCGCGGCCTGCGCTGCCAGGTTGACGTTGAACGGCTGGCGCAGCCGGCTCATCACGTCGACGATGCCGGCGGGTCCGTACATCCAACCCAGCCGCAGCCCACCCAGGCCGTAGATCTTGGAGAAGGTGCGGGTCATCACGACGTTCTCGGCCTGGTCGACCAGCTCGACGCCCGATTCGTAGTCGTTGCGGCTGACATACTCGGCATAGGCCGCGTCGATCACCAGCAGCACGTTCTTCGGCAGCCCGGCATGCAGGCGGCGCACGTCGTCCTTGGTGATGTAAGTGCCCGTCGGATTGTTCGGGTTGGCGAGGCACACCACGCGCGTCTTGTCGCTGACCTTGGCCAGCATGGCATCGACGTCGGCGCGATAGTCGTTCTCGGGCGCCGCGACCGGTGTCGCGCCCACGCCGAGCGCGTTGATGGGATACATCAAGAAGCCGAACTGACTGTAGAGCAGCTCGTCGCCCGGGCCGCAGTAGGCGCGCACCAGCAAATTCAGGAGCTCGTCGGAGCCGGCGCCGCAAACGATGCGCTTGGCATCGAGGCCGTAGTGCCGGCCGATCGCGGCGCGCAGGTTGCCGGAATCGCCGTCGGGATAGCGATGCAGTTCGGTCGCCGCCTTGGCATAGGCCGCCATCGCCTTGGGGCTGGGGCCGAGCGCGCCTTCGTTCGACGACAGCTTGGCGATCGTCTGCTTGCCCTCGACCGAATCCTTGCCCGGTACATAGGGCGCAATCTTCATGATGCCCGGACGCGGGGTAAGCGCGCTCATCGCGATCTCCTAAATTGGTCAGGCCCGCGCGGTCGACGGCACGGCGTAGGCGCCGATCGCCGCGACGCGACCGTTCTTGAGCTCCAACGCGATCTCGAGCTCGCGCAGGCGCTTGTCGCTATCGGCGATCACGCCCGGCAGCTCGACGAGGTAGTGATGCACGCCGCCTGCAACCTGGTCCAGCACCGACGTGAAGGCAGGCAGGCCCGCCTTGGCGAGAGCGCCGGAAATGCGGTTGCGGCTGAGGCCGTCCATCGATTCGATCGAGATCAGGGCGCGATCGTCGCCCGATTCCTCGGGCTCCATGCGCGCCAGCACGAAGGCCGAGATGCCGCGCGCGCGGGCGTTGGGCATGACCAGGAACGGCAGTCGCGCGACGACGTTCGGCAGCGTGGCGTCACGGCCCGCCAGCAACGGCCACCAAGGTGCTGCATCGGCTTCGATCGGCACCGGCACGACACCGAGCGTAGAAGGGTTGGCGCGCACCGCCGCCAGCACTTGGGCCGGCGTGTCGTTGGCGACGAAGGTGATCTGGCAGCCGAAATGGTCGCGTGCGAGGTCCCAGTAGCCCGGCTGGTCGTGTGGGCGGCAGATCGCGACCTTGATGTCCGGCGTCTGCATCATGGTGAAGGCGCACATCATCTCGCGCCACATGCGGTAGACGGCGGCGGCGGGGAACGGTCCCTGATGCGTCTCGAGCCGCTGGCGCATGACCTTGGCTTCGCGGCCCGGCCGTAGCGCCAGCCCGCCCGGCGGCTTGGAGGCGGCGATGCGATCGACCAGGGCTGCCCGGCGCTGGATGAGGCCATGCAACTCGCCGTCGATGGCGTCGATTTCCTGGCGCAAGCTGTCGAGACTGGGGGCGTCCATAGAGCCGTTGGTCCTGTGAGGCAGCGGCGATACTACGTCCTGCCGGCCCCCGTAAAGGCAAGAAACCTCAGGAAGGCCGACAGGCGCTTGCGCAATTCCGGCGACCTTCGTATAGAAGCCTCTCCGTGGAATTTGAGCCGACCGGCTTGCGACCACGTTAATCCTCGCTAAAAGGTCGGAGCGCTCCAAAAAAGCCCCCCGCCCTTGCCGGTCGGGGGCTTTTTTGTTGGCCGTGTGCATTGGCCGCAGGAGACGACATGGAGGCTGCGATCGAGGAGGCGCCGTTCGACGGCCTCGCCGACGCCGAGCGAAAGGCTCTGGCTCGGTGCCGCCACGCGGTCTTGGGCGCCGATCGGCCGCTTCGGCTCGACTGCGGCGTCGAGCTCGGTCCCTATCGCGTCGCCTACCAGACCTACGGCACGTTGAATGCCGACAAGTCGAACGCCGTGCTGATCTGCCATGCGCTGACGCTCGACCAGTTCGTCGCCGAGGAGCATCCCGTCACCGGCAAGGAAGGCTGGTGGGACAGCCTGGTCGGGCCGGGCAAGGTGCTCGATCCGGCGCGCTACTTCATCATCTGCATCAATGTGCTGGGCGGCTGCATGGGCACGACCGGCCCGCTGGCGCTCGATGCCAGCGGCCAGCCATGGAACCTGCGTTTCCCGGTGGTGACCGTCGCCGACATGGTGCGCACCCAGGCGGCCCTGCTCGACCATCTCGGCATCCCCGACCTGTTCTGCGTGATCGGCGGCTCGATGGGCGGCATGCAGGTGCTGGAATGGGCCGCGAGCTATCCCGCGCGCGTGTTTTCTGCAGTGCCCATCGCCTGCGCTGCCCGCCATTCGGCGCAGAACATCGCCTTCCACGAAGTCGGCCGCCAGGCGATCATGGCCGATCCCGAGTGGAAGGGCGGCGACTACCGCCAGCACAACACCGTGCCGGCGCGCGGGCTGTCGGTGGCGCGCATGACCGCGCACATCACCTATCTTTCCGAGCAGGCGCTGCAGCGCAAGTTCGGCCGCGCGCTGCAGGATCGCGACGCGCTGGGCTTCGGCTTCGATGCCGATTTCCAGGTCGAGAGCTACTTGCGCTACCAAGGCTCGACCTTCGTCGATCGCTTCGACGCCAACAGCTACCTCTACATCACGCGCGCGATGGACTATTTCGATCTGGCCGCAGCGCATGGCGGCGTGCTGGCCAACGCCTTCAAGGGCACGCCGACGCGCTTCTGCCTGTTCTCCTTCACCAGCGACTGGCTGTTCCCGACGCGCGAAAGCCGCGAGATCGTGCACGCGCTGAACGCCGCGGCGGCGAACGTCTCCTTCGTCGAGGTCGAGAGCGACAAGGGCCACGATGCCTTCCTGCTCGACGAACCCGAGATGTTCCGCACGCTGGCCGGCTTCCTCAAGGGTGCCGCCGCGGTGCGCGGCCTGAAGGACGTGCCGTGAGCGTCACTGCTATTCGCGTCGACCTGCAGCTGATCGCCGACATGGTCGATCCGGCGACGCGCGCCCTCGACGTCGGCTGCGGCGACGGCTCGCTGCTGGCCTACCTGGTGAATTTCAAGCGGGTCGATGCGCGCGGCATGGAGCTCAGCCAGACCGGCGTGAACGCCTGCGTGGCCAACGGCCTGTCGGTGATCCAGGGCGACGCCGATGCCGACCTGCGCGACTACCCGGACGACGCGTTCGACTACGTGATCCTGAGCCAGACCCTGCAGGCCACGCGCGAGCCGCGCGAGGTGCTGCGCCAGATGTTGCGCGTCGGCAAGCGCGCCATCGTGTCGTTCCCCAACTTCGCGCACTGGCAGGTCCGCCTGCGCCTGGTGTTCGGCGGACGCATGCCCGAGACGCCGTCGCTGCCTTTCAAGTGGTACGACACGCCCAACATCCATCTCTGCAGCATCGACGACTTCCGCGGCCTTTGCCGCGACATGGGCGTGCGCATCGAGCGTGCCATCGTGCTCGACCGCAACAGCAGGCCGATCAACCTGCCGCCGCTGCTCGCCAATCTTGTCGGCGAGCAGGCGGTGTTCATGCTGCGGCGGGATTAAGCCTCTCTCTGAGCGCAGCGAGGGACCTTTCCGGATCAGTAAAGATCCCTCGGCCTTCGGCCTCGGGATGACATCGATGCCTATTTCCTCTGGTTGCCCGCGAACACCGCGGTCAGGCCCAACCCGATGAACAGCGTGCCGCTGACATAGCGCTCGACCTCGAGATAGCGCTTGTTGCGGCGCAGCCACTTGCCGGCGGTGCCGGCCAGGAAGGCGTAGCAGCCGTCGGTGATGAAGCCGAGCAGGGCAAACAGCAGGCCGAGGAAGACGATCTGCGACGCGAGATGGCCGCGCTCGGGCTCGACGAACTGCGGCAGGAAGGCGAGGAAGAAGAGAGCCGTCTTGGGGTTCAGCAGGTTGACGATGAAGCCGTCGCGGAACAGCCGGGCATGGCTGTGGCGCGCCAGGTTGCCGTCGGCATCGACCTCCTCGGTGCGACCGAAGATCTTTTTCAGCCCGAGCCAGATGAGATAGGCGGCGCCAGCCCACTTCACGATGCTGAAGGCGAGCGCCGACGAGGCGAGCAGCGCCGACAAGCCAAGGGCTGCCGCCAGCACATGGACCAGCGTCGCGGAATGGATGCCGAGATCGGAGACGAAGCCCGCCATTCGGCCCTGCGCCACCGACCGTGCGACGATGTAGAGCACGGCGGGGCCGGGGATCAGCAGCAGCACCAGGGCGGCGCCCAGGAACAGGCCGATGTTCGTGGCACCGGGGATGACGATCTCCATGGCGGGACCTTTCTGCGAAGACGCGTTGGCCGCAGAAAGTCCCGACCGGGCGGGCCTGTCAATGCCCGCGCGAGCCCGCCGCGCGCCGGAAGTTGGCCTCGATATTGTCCTCGCCCTGCTTCACGAAGCCATGCCGCTCGTAAAAACGGTCGGCCGGGCTGCCGAGCAGCACGTCGAGCTCGCAGGGCAGGCCGAGCGCATCGGCTTCGGCCAGCAGGACCTTCAGGATTTCCGCGCCCAGCCCGCGATTGTGATAGCGGCGGGCGAGGTAGAAGGAATCGATCTTGATCTCGGCCTCGCCGACGCGGAAGCCGACGCAGCCCGCCGTCTCGTCGCCGACAACGATCAGGCGCAACCCCGGCTCGGCAAAGTGCTCGCGGAAGATGCGCCGCGCGCGCTCTGGATGGTAGCGGAACACGCGCTCGAGATGCTCGCGCATCACTTCGATGCGGATCGCCAGCAACGGCTCGAAGTGGGCCTCGGTGGCGGGCGCGAAACGCCAGGTCGTGCTCATGCGCCTGCCTAGTGGATGCGGTCCAGGAGCCTGCCCGGCCGGAAAAAGTGCGACCAGGCGGCGATGTCGGACCAGGCGACCGCCGGATCATGCGACAGCAGGACGAGGTCGGCGCGGCCCACCAGGTTGTCTTCCGGCACGAAGCCGACGCCGCCGTCGGCGATGGAGATGCGGCTGTCGACCGAGTTGTCGCGATTGTCGCCCATCATGAAGTAGTGCTTGGGCGGCACCACGAACACCGGCGTGTCGTCCTGCTGGTCGGCATCGGTCATCTCGACGATCTCGTGCTCGCGTCCGCCGGGCAGCGTCTCGACATAGAGAGTGGCGGCGCCGCGGCCGCCAGCATCGCCGGTGAACGGACCGACAGTACGGCGCGGGACGAGGGCGTCGTTGATGTAGAGCCGCCCGTCCTTCATCTGGATGCGATCGCCGGGCAGGCCGATCAGGCGCTTCACGTAGGTCGTCGCGGGATCGCGCGGCAGGCGGAAGACGATGACGTCGCCGCGCTCCGGCGCCTTGCCGAGCAGCCGGCCGGAGAAATCCGGCAAGAGGTCGATGGGCGAGGAATAGCGGCTGTAGCCATAGGCGTACTTGCTGGCGACGAGCTGATCGCCGGTGAGCAGCGTCGGCACCATCGACGGCGACGGCACGTGATAGGGCTCCGCAAACACGGTGCGCACGATCAGGACGAAGCCGACGGCCAGCAGGATCGATTTTAGCTCGCGACTCCAGCCGACGAGGCGCTGCCAAAGAGAGGAACTGTCCATGGTCGAACTATAGTTCGGCCTGCGGCCTTTCCAAGGCAGACCTGTCGGAGCGCCATCTTCGTCTTAC
>NZ_BKAJ01000191.1 GCF_007992495.1 Reyranella soli | reverse complement strand
CCTGGAGGCCCGCGGTCCAGGAGAGCATGACGCGCCACTGGAGTGGCGTGCCCGAGTGCGACTAGCTCTTCAAGAACTCACGGCACTGGTCGAGCACGATGGCCTTCGTTTCCTCGAGGCGAGCCGCCCGGTCGAGCTCGGGGCGTTGATGAAACCAGCCGATCTGGGCCAGCCCGCGGATCAGGCGGAACATCGGCAGCAACGCGAGCGACTGCTCCGAAAGCCGGCGCACCGACCGGTAGCCGGCGACATACGCGCGTTCGAACGCCTCGAAGTTCGCGCCGCGTTGCTGATAGAACAGGGCCACGGCGATGTCGTAGGCGTGCCAGCCCCAGCCGGCGTCGTCGAAATCGATGACGGTCAGCGCATCGCCGTCGACCAGGACGTTCCCGGGATGCATGTCGGCATGGATCAGGCTGTAGCCGACCGGCTGGCGGTCCAGGCCGGCGAGGGCCGCATGCAGCCGTGCGCGTGTGTCGAGCATCAGCCGCCGCTCACCCTCGGAGAGGCCGCGGTGATCCCAGAATGGTCCCCAGTGCGGCGCGTCTCCCATCAGGCCGTCGGCGTCGAGGGCGTGGCGCGTGAACGTTGCCGGCGCCTGCCAGGCCGCAGCCTGGTCATGAAGCGATGCGGTGAGCGCGCCGAGCTGCTCGAAGCGACGGGCGGCCATGCCGATGTCGGTCGTCTCGCGCAGCACCTCGGCCAGCACGCGGCCCGTCGTCCAGCGCGCCAGCCCTGCGAAGCGCCGCTCGCCGGTGGCGGGAATGATCACAGACGCGTACTCCTGGCCGTCGCGCGTGCGCATGGGGGCCTGGACGGCAATGCCTGCGTCGTCGAGCGCGCGGATCCAGTCGCGCTCGGAGATCAACTCGTCGATCGTGTGATACCAGGGCCGATGGAGTCGCAAGCCGTAGGCGGCGCCGTCCCGGCGATCGACCACGCGGTAGGTGATGTTCTCCGAGTGGGAGACCAGCTCGAGCCCATCCGGCTCGATGGGAAACGCCCTCAAGGCCTCGTTGGCCGCCGGCGCGAAGATGTCCGCCGCGGCGCCGTCAGCCATCTATTTCGGCAATCGTCGTGTCGAAGGCGGTGAGGAACTCGTCGGCCTCGCGCTGGCCGAAGACAAGCGGTGGCCGGATCTTCACGACGTTGCGGAAGGCGCCGGCGTTGCTGGTGAGGAAGCCGCGGTCCTTTAGCTTGTTGACGACCTCGATCGCACGGTCGGAGTCGGGCTCGAGAGCGCCGCCGGCCTTGACCATCTCAACGCCGATGAACAGCCCATGGCCGCGCACGTCGCCGATGGCGGCGCAGGTCTTCTTGCGCTCGACGAGCGCGGCCTTGAGGACCGCGCCGACGCGCGCGACGTTGTCCTGCAGGTGATCGCGCTCGATGACGTCGATCACCGCCATGCCGACCGCGGCCTGCAGGGGGCTCGAGGCGAAGGTGTTGAAGTAGCGGGTGCGAGACCGGAAGCCGTCGACCAGGGCCTTGCTGGCGGCGGTGGCGGCGAGCGGCAGGCCGTTGCCCATCGGCTTGCCGGTGACGACGATGTCGGGCGTGAAGCCGGAGTCCTCATAACCCCACCAGCGCCCGGTGCGGCAGTAGCCCGCCTGGACCTCGTCGGCGATCACGTAGCCGCCGGCTGCGCGCACGATCTCGGCGGCGCGCGTCATGAACCCGCGCGGCACGTCGGGTAGGCCCTCGTTGGCGAAGATCGAGCAGACGATCAGGCCGGCGAACCCTGTGCCGTCATCCTCGAAGCTGCGGATCGTGTTGCGCAGGCGCTCGAGATACGCCTCGCAGAGGTCGGCCTCGCTCGCGCCCGGCACCAGCGGCCGGAACTTTTCGGGGAAGGGGATGGCGCGCACGTCGCCGCCGGTGTTCCGGCCGTCTCCGATGCGGGTCATCTTGCCGACCGCCTCGCTGTTGCCGTGATATGTGTGGTTGGTGCAGATGATACCCTGCTTGCCGGAGGCGCCGCGCGCCATGCGCAGCGCCACCTCGTTGGCCTCGGTGCCCGAGCAGCTGAAGACGACGCTCTCGATGGCCGGCCCATGCAGGGCCGCGATCCGCTCGGCCAGGACGACGATGCCCTCGTGCAAGTAACGGCTGTGCACGTTCAGCGTGGCCTGCTGGCGCGCCATCGCCTCGACGACGTGCGGGTTGGCGTGTCCGACGCAGGGCACGTTGTTGTACATGTCGACGTAACGGCGGCCGGTATCGTCGAACAGGTAGGTGCCCTCGCCACGGACGATGTGCAGGGGCTTGTCGTAGAACAACGGCGCTCCGGC
>NZ_BKAJ01000190.1 GCF_007992495.1 Reyranella soli | reverse complement strand
AAGAAGCTTACTTCACGACCGGTTCCGTGTCGGGGACGTTTTCCAGCGTGCGCAGGGAGAAGAAGGAGATGGCGGACACCGCGAGCCAGATCACGGCGCCGACGACCTTGACGATCGCTTCGCCGTGGCGCTCCTCGACCGCCGCCAAGCCCAGCCCCAGAACGGCGAAGACCAGGCCAAGCCACGCCAGCATCTTGAGCTGCTTGCGGTAGGCAGCCAGGAACTTGGGCCGATCGCCCTTGAACTTGTCGCGCACCCAGCCCTTGCGGATCTTGCCGACCTCGATGGGAATCATGATGCAGACGATCAGGCCGGCAACCATCGAAATCAGCTCGAGCATCGAGTCCTCCGTAGGGCGACCATCGCGATTATGCGACACCGCCTCGCGGCCGAATGTGCCGGTTGTCACATTGCGCCGCAATCAAGCCGGTCGCCGGTGGTGCACCCAGTATTCGTAGGCGCTGCCCCTCAGCTCGAAAGTCCTCTCGCACACCGCGCCGAGGCGTTCGACGACGCGCTTCGACGCGAGGTTGTCGGGACGAATGAAGCTTGCCGCGCGGCTCAGCGAAAAGCGCTCGAACAGCCAGTCACGCGCCGCCCTCGTCGCTTCGGTGGCAAGGCCCTGGCCCCAGAAGGGACGGTCGAGCGAATAGGCGATTTCGGGTTCCGGCCAATCGAGTGGATGAAAGATGCCGACACTGCCGACGAACACCTCGCCATCGATTCGTTCGCACGCCCACATTCCGTAGCCGCGCAATGCCCATGACCCCAGGGACATCAGCATCGTTCGCCAGACCTCGGCCGGGGTGGACGTGCGGCCCAAGACCATGTGGCGCATCACGTCCGGATTCGCCTGCATCGCCGAGTAGGCGTCGAGGTCGCCGGGACGGAAAGCGCGAAGCCGCAGGCGCTCGGTGGTAACGGTCGGAATCTCGAACGTCGCCATCTCAACCCTTCTGCAGGCGACCTATGAAGAATCCATCCATACCGCGCCGCTCCGGCCACATCGAGGGCAGGGTGCGGACGTCCCCCTTGGGCGTAATCGCGCCGACGATCCCCGGCAACTCGGCCGGCTCGACCGGAACCCGCCGCAGGCGCTTGTCGCGCCCCAGCAGCGCCTCCAGTCGCGCTGGGCCTTCGTCGTCCTGCAGCGAGCACACGGCATAGACCAGCGTGCCGCCCGGCTTCAGCAGCTCGGCGGCGCGCACCAGCAGGCGGTCCTGGGTCAGCGTCAGCCGGCCAACATCCTGCTCGTCCTTCAACCAGGCGATGTCGGGATGGCGGCGCAAGGTGCCGGTGCCGGAGCAGGGCGCGTCGAGCAGGATGGCGTCGAAGGTCTCGTCGGTCACCCATTTGCCGGCATCGGCGGTGACGAGCTTTGCCGACAGGCCGGCGCGCGCCAGGTTCTCGCCAACGCGTGTCATGCGGCGCGCCGAGATGTCGACGGCGGTCACGTCGGCGCCGGCCGCGGCGAGCTGCAAGGTCTTGCCACCCGGCGCGGCGCAGAGATCGGCGACGTGCTTGCCTGAAATCTCGCCCAGCAGGCGGACCGGGAGCGTCGCAGCCGCGTCCTGCACCCACCATGCACCCTCGGCGAAGCCCGGCAGCTCGGTGATGTTGCCGCCGCCCTCGCGGCGGATCGAGCCGGTCGGCAGCAAGTCGCCTTCCAGCTGACCGGCCCAGAACTGGGCGTTGGAGCGCGGCGTGAGGTCGAGCGGCGCCTCGATCAGATGGGCGGCGGCGATGGCTCGCGTCGCCTCCTCGCCGTAGCTCTCGGTCCAGCTCTCCCACAGCCATTGCGGCGTGTTGAGACGCGCCGGATCGCGGTCGCCCAGCAGGGCAGGTCCGTCGCGCGAAATGCGGCGCAGCACGGCGTTGGCCAGCCCCTTGAGATGCGGCAGGCCGGCATCGACCACCAGGCGCACCGACGTGTCGACGGCGGCATGCGGCGGCGTGCCGAGGAACAGCAGCTGGGCGGCGCCCAGGCGCAACACCTGCCGGCCGGCCGCGTTGGCGCCCTCGAGCGGCCGCTCGACCAGGAAGCCCATGACCTCCTCGATCTCGCCCAGCCGACGCAAGGTGGTGGCCAGCAGCAGGCGCACGAAGGCGCGGTCGCGCGGATCGAGGTTGGCAAAGCCTTGATGGCGCGCCAAAGCGTCGTCGAGCGGCTGGCCCTTATCGAGGCACGCCACCAGGATATCCAGCGCGACGCGCCGCGAGAGGACCGGATCGTCCATTGCGCGGCGGCTATAGACCTGCTTGGCGCTCTTGTCATGGGCAGATATAGTTGGGGGAACAAACGCCTGCCCCTTTACACATCAAAGATTTGGCCGTCGGGTGCGACTGCAGGTGCGACTTGGTGCGACGCGTGGGCTCAGCTGCGCCCGCCGCCCACCACGCGCAAGCTCGGCTTCCGAGCGCGCTCGTTGTACCGGCGGATGCCGTCGTTGGCATACTCCTCGCGATTGAGATCGCGGGTATATACCTCGACTTGCTTAGGATTCGACCAGCCTCCCCAGCCCATGATCTGGAACGTCGTCCAGTTCATGAGCGCAAGACGCACCGCGCCGGCTGCGCGCCATCCGTGCATAGTGCACTTAGTGGGGAGCCGCTCGCCGTTGGCTAGCCTCACAGCACTTCGCCAGTCGAGGAAGGCGGGCGCCAGCAGATTCTCGATGTAGAGCTCGTTTTTCTGCTCCCACCCGTCAGGCCGCTGTAGATCGACGTAGTATTGCAAACCCGGCGCAACTCGCTCACGCGCCATCAAGGCAACGCGCAGTTCGTCGAAAATCAGCTGGCGGCGCTCCTTGGGTTTGCGCGCATGATTTTTGTGCTCGATCCAGCATAGATACCAGTCATCGCCGTCGCGCTGGATATTGCCAGGACCGACACGCGCAATGTCGGACCGTCTTAGCCCGCCCAACAATCCTAGCTCCAGCGCGGTGCGAGGCTCCGTGCCGAGCGCGAAGCGATCGCGCCACGCAGCAACCTGCTCGTTGGTCCAAGCGTGAGTACCTTTCTTGTCCTTGCCCTTGCTGAGTTGAGGAAGCCTAGGGATACCGCGCGCTGGGTTGAACGTAACCAACTCTCGACGCACGGCCCAATTGAACAGCCATCGAATTTGATCGACGCGCTGCTCAGCCTCACGTGGACCGCTGTCGCTTGCCCATTGGCGCTGCATGTCCTCGACGTGAATGCGCTTCAGCGTGTCGAAGCGGCAAACACCACGTGACAGGCCCTGGTCGTTGACGGCATCGCGCAACGCCGTGAGCGAACGCTGCAGTCGATAGTATGTAGACTTCGAAACTTCGCCGATTTTCACCGCCAGATAGTGCTTGATCAGCCAGTCGAGCGAATCGGGGGCATCACTGATCTTTTGCAGCCCTTCGGGTTTGGCTAACGCCTTGCGCTGACTTGTTGGCGCGGTGCCGCCGTCGATCCTTTGGCAGATCTGTTGATAGGCGGCGACGAAGTCGGGTGTACCTTCGATCAGACCGCCCGGTATCGGATGGCGCTGACGCAAGCGTAGGCGCTTGCCATTGGTGTCAGTCTCATACTCCCGAACGTAGACCTTGATTTTGCCGTGTCGCGACCGTTCACGGGTGATTGGATGCTTATAGACCGTCATCGTCAGCGCCCTCCTAAGGCGTGACCCGTCCAGTAGCTCGCAGCCTCAAACAATTGCCAGTCGCACCAGCTGGACAAAACGGTCGCATCCTACTGTGACGGCGAGCGGCCCTGCTGAACGGTGCGGGCCTCAGGCAGCGCCGTGAAGAATAGGTCGAGCGCATCGACGTCCCACACCGCGTCAGCGCCGGGTATCGCCTTTGGTTGAGGCATGATGCCGGCGTGCACCAAGGCATCGAAGATTTCGACCGAGGTGCCGATATAGGTCGCGGCCTCGGTCCGCCTCAGCCCGCGCCGCGGCTGCGACCGGCATCGC
Organism: Reyranella soli; assembly: GCF_007992495.1. Taxonomy (GTDB): domain Bacteria; phylum Pseudomonadota; class Alphaproteobacteria; order Reyranellales; family Reyranellaceae; genus Reyranella; species Reyranella soli. The sequence goes on along the minus strand of NZ_BKAJ01000190.1, from coordinate 12,977 downwards.
AGCTCACGCTGCTGTTGGGCATAAAAGGCATTCCCGGTTGGCGAGCGCGTCTGCAAGGTTGTCTCCTTGCCACCTCAGTTGGAGCCGGGTTCTTTCGGATCGTTGCGGCGAGCTGCCTTCCACTCTTCGATATCCGTTGGGTCGTAACGCACGCAGCCACCGATCTCTAACCAAGGCGGACCGCTGCCTTCACGCCGCCATCGTTCAAGGGTGCGCGGGCTCAGATCCAAATGTCTGGCAAGTTGTTCAGTGATAATCAGCTTTCGATCACGAATCGGCATCGATCCCTCAGGCATTCGGCACAGCATGCGGGCCTTTGTGGGATGATGCGCGCGGCTGCGCACCTGCGTCCTGGACGAGTTTATTGCAAGTTTTGCGTATATTCGTCCTAACTGACTTCTTCTCCGACCGACCAGTTTGCGATCATGAAATCATGGTGCCGCGAGAGAAAGTGCTGGATCGCCTTGGCAGCAGCAGCGGGCGAGTAGTCGATTTGAAAGGCCGCCGAAACGAAGGCCGCGACAACCTTGTAGTGACGGCCAGGTATGCCCACCCGAATTCGGTCGACCTTACGGAATTCAGCATGCCGTGGGCGCCAAGCGCCCGCCGGATGAGCAGCCATCTCCGACAGCATATGGACAACATCGACGGCCAGGCCGCTACGCGAGAACTGCGCCAAAGGGAACTTGCTGCCGGCGAACAAAAAGTAGCCGACTCTCACATAATCGGCAGTAGGCTCCGGATTGTTAAGTATACTTTTTGCAAGTTCCTCCAATGCGGTGGCAAGCCTCGACGCCAGGAATGGGGGTTGAGGGTACTGGAACTCTAGAAAGGCCATATTCTCAATGTCCTCGAGCTCCGCATCAGTGAGCTTGCCCGTGGGGCCAAGACCTGCCTCGTCGAGGGCCTGGCGGGTCCGATGTCCCAGCACTTGCCGATACCGTTTCAGGTCCCGGGCGGTTACTCGCAGCGACCGAGCCAACTGATTTCGGTTACGCGCCTGTCCAAGCTCGTTTGTTCGACGACGGTACTTGAGCCCGAGATCGTCCGCCGCTCGCCACAAACGGAACTCTTCGCAAGTGCCGATGAGATCCATTGCATCGAATTGCCGGCGGAAGGCATCCGGATGGTTGGCGTTAAGCCTGAATGCGGATCCAAATGCCGCTAGACCGGCCTCGTAGCGCTTGAGAAGGCGACGTGCAGTGTCAGCGCGGCTGATCCACTGCGGGTCAGAAGCGCGCTCTTTAACCATCCTCTCGACTTCGTCCTGCACAAGCGCATCGCGGCGGAATTTTTGTCGGAAGAAAACCCCCACCATTTCTGCCGCGCGGCGCTGGGCTCCTCCAGGGACAGCCTCCTTGAACCAATTGGTTCGAGCCGCTTCACTGCGCAATACGCGGCCGTCGAGATTTGCCATGAGCAAGCCAGGCTCGAGTTGCCATTTCGCGATCTTGCTTCGCATGGACACCTCTTTCCGCCTTATCACGCGCATCCGAGCGAACGTGCGAGCGATCCGGCCGCGGTTTGCACCCGTGCACCTATGAGGTCGCGCGAGGACATGCTCATGCAAAGATTGCAACGGACTCGTCCAGGACGCCAGCGCGCATCGGTGCGCATGCTCTCACTGTGGCGCTCAGGCGACGACTAGTCTTCAACGGTCATAGCCGGGGTCCGTCACCTCCTAGTAAAGCCAGGCAGGTGCGGCATGACATCGGCAACCTCGAAGTCGCAGAACGCTGCCAAGCAGCCCCAGCAGCGCGATTTGTTCTCAGGCGAGTGGCACGTCGAGCGCCCCAAGCGTGGCAATGGATTCCACATTCGGCTCAAGCCCGTCGAGGGCGAGAAGCCGATCGTGGCCGGCATGGCGTCCTACGCGGGCGAGGGGCCGGCCGGCACCTACTGCCGGGATTGCGTCCACTTCGGCGTGGTCGCCGTGCAGACGGGCGTCGACGATGTCGAAATCAACCGCACCGGCTGCGTGATCTACGCCCACTACATGAGGCACGCCGCGCCGACCACCCGCCGCGACATTCGGCTTTGCGCCTCGTGCAAGCACTTCGCGGCAGCAGGCGACTCCGAGCGGACCTTCATCATCGACCGCGCTGGCGTCGTGCACCACGTCGAGCGCCTTCCTCTCGACCTCCGGAAGTGGCGGGCGACCGACAATTCTACGCCGGACGACCAGACCATCGCCTAACAAGCCATGCCGAGAGGCTCGCCGTGCTGCCGCAGGAACCTCTATTCCGGCCGAAAGGTGCCCCTCAGCTCAGGGACTACCAACAGGCAATTGTTGAGCGGATAGAAACGGCAATTCAAGCCGGCTGTCGGCGACCCCTGCTGCCGGCGCCCACCGGGTCCGGCAAGACGGTGATCGCGGCGCACGTCACCACCAACGCCGTGACCGCCAATCAGCGGGTGTTGTACATGGCGCACCGTCGGGAGCTCGTCCAGCAGGCGAGCCGCAAGCTGTACGACCTCGGCCTGGATCACGGGATCATCGCCGCCGGCTTTCCTGCCCGACCTGATGCGCCGGTTCAGGTCGCGTCGATCGGTACCCTGTATCGCAGGGCCGTCCGGTCCTCCGTCATGATGATGCCGGAGGCCGACCTGCTCGTGGTGGACGAGGCGCACCATGCGCCGGCGCGTACCTGGACGCGCATCATCAAGGCCTACCCGAACGCCGTGGTGCTCGGCCTGACGGCCACGCCCTGTCGCGCTGACGGGCGCGGGCTTGGGACCATGTTCGACTGCTTGATCGACTGCCCCAGCATCGCAGAGCTGATCGACCTGGGCTACCTGGTGCCGACGCGGGTCTTCGCCCCGACGAAGCCCGACCTCGAGGGCATCCGCACGGTCGCCGGCGACTTCGACGAGGACGAGCTCGAGGCGCGGCTCGACAAGCCGGTGCTGGTCGGCGACATCGTCACCCACTGGCACCGGTTGGCTGACCGGCGGCGGACGGTGGTGTTCGCCATCTCGCGGGCGCACGCCGTTCACCTCAGGGACGAATTTGCCCGGTCCGGCGTCGTCGCCGGCTACCTGGACGGCAACACGCCGATGCAGGAGCGCGACCGCCTCCTGGTCCAGTTGAAGATCGGCACCATAGAGGTCCTGGTAAACGTCGGCGTGCTGACCGAGGGCTGGGACCAGGCCGAGGTGCAGAGCATCGTGCTGGCGAGGCCGACGAAGAGCTTCGGCCTCTACCGCCAGATCGTCGGTCGTGGACTTCGGCCCGCCCCCGGCAAGGATCACCTGCTTGTCCTCGATCATGCCGGCGCGACGCACATGCACGGGCCGGTCGAGACGGACGTCATCTGGACGCTCTCCGACAAGGAGCGGGCCCAGCCGGTTTCCACGACGAGCGCGGGCGGTGCTAGCCGCAGCTTGGTAACCTGCCCCGAATGTTCGGCCGTGTTCTGGCAGGCGCAATCCTGTCCCAGTTGCGGTTGGCGACGGCGCACCAAGCCTGACCCTGTCGAGGTTCAGGATGGTGATCTTGTCCTGCTCCAGCGCGATGGCAGAGTTCAGAAGCCTGCCTATACCGATCTGGATAAGCGGAACTTCCACGCCCAGCTCCTAGGTCTCCAGAGCGAGCGCGGCTACCAGCGCGGCTGGGTCGATCATACCTACAGGAAGAAGTTCAAGGTTTGGCCGCCGGGCGAGTGGCGGAATGATGCCCCGCTACCGCCCAGTACCGAGGCGCGCGCGTACGCGCGGTCGCGGCAGATCGCCTTTCACCGCCGTCGACACAAGGCGGGTGCGTCATGAACAACACCGCCTACAGGGCGCGCGGTCACTGGCGCGAAATCTTGCCGGTGCTGGGCGTTGATGAGCGCTTCCTGACCAGTCGGCATGGGCCGTGCCCAATCTGCGGCGGTCGGGACCGCTTCCGCTTCACCAACAAGGACAGCGATGGCTGGTACTTCTGTAACCAATGCGGACCGGGATCCGGCATCCTCCTGCTGCGGCGGCTGCACAGCTGGGACCACGCCGAAGCCTGTCGTCAGGTCGATCGCGTCTTGAATGCTGGCGCCAACCGTCGGCCAGCTGCGAATGTTAAGGCGGCACGCAGCAATGCATCCAGGCAGTCGGCGATCGAGCGCCTGCTGCGGCTAGCAAACAAGCCGGAGATCGTGTCGGCCTACCTGGCCAAGCGGGCCATCGCGGCGTCCTCGCCATTGTTGCGCGGCCATCCGGCCTGCGACTACTACGACCAGGATCGCGGCCTGGTAGGTCGCTTCCCCGCCGTCGTGGCCCCCGTCGTGGCGCCCGACGGCAAGCTGATCAGCGCCCACCGGATCTACCTGGCCGATCTCGACCCGCGCAAGAAGAACATGGAGGTGATTGGGACCCTGAACGGCGCCGCCGTGCGCCTGTACGAGGTCGACGACGAAATGGGCATCGGCGAGGGCATCGAGACCTGCCTCGCGGCCTACCAGCTCTTCGGCATCCCGATGTGGGCCGCGCTGACGGCCTACGGCATCGAGACGTTCGAGCCGCCGCCCGGCCTGCAGCGGCTACACATCTTCGGGGACAATGACAGCAATTTTACGGGCCAGTGCGCCACGTTCAGGCTCGCCAAGCGCCTCGCCAGCACGCTCAAGATCTTGGTCAACATCCCGCCCGAGGCCGACACCGACTGGAACGACGTGCTGCGCCAGCAGGTGCGCGGATGACCAACGGCAAGGCCTCGACCGCGCACGCCGAAGGTTGGGTGAAGTTACCGCGTCACGTGGTCGATCGGATGTTGGCGGCGCGACTTAGCCTGGCCGCCGTACGCCTCCTGCAATTTTTGATACGGGAACACCTTCGCCATGGCGGAAAAGAGAATGGCATCCTCGAGGCTCCGCATCGGCAGCTTGTAGGCGTTGGCATCAGTGCCGGCCTCGTTGCCAGCGCCATCCTCGAACTCGAAGCAACTGGGTTGGTCCGTTGCCACCGGAGGGGTGCCCGAATCCCCAACTGGTTCGAGCTGATGTGGCTGCCGCGTTCGAGCAAATCAGATGCATTGCATCTGCCACCTCGTGCGGAGGCAGTTCTGCCGCCTAGGACAACGACGACGCTGCCACCTCTCACAGAGGCAGATTGCGAAAAACTGCCACCTAATGCCGAGGCAGGGCTGCCACCTGACGCAGAGGCAGAGCCGTGAATCTGCCACCTCATACGGAGGCAGATTGGCCAAAAATCTGCCACCTCAGACGGTGGCGCTATCTAGATATATCTAGTCAGGAGGGTGTCTCTACATAGAGATGTCTATAGCAAGGGAACATTCAGAGGTTACCGGCAGCGGCAGGCAGCCAGCTAGCGCGTTTGCCAGCCTTAGTGGCCTGCCTAGTGCGGGTGCGTACGGTGTCATCGCCGCCGATCCGCCCTGGCGCTTCGATGTGCGCAATCGCGCGACAGGACTGGGTCGAAGCGCAGATCATCACTACCCGACGATGACGCTGGCCGAGATGAAGGCGCTGCCACTCAGTCAGATTGCAGGTCGGGATTGCTGGTTGATGCTGTGGACCACCGGACCGCATCTGCCCCAAGCCTTCGAGGTCATGGACGCTTGGGGCTTTAGGTACTCCTCCATCGGCTTCGTATGGGTGAAGCTACGGCGCGGTTACCGTCGCGGCCTGATCGGCATTCAGCCGTCCGACATTTCGATGGGCTTGGGATACACAACCCGGAAAGCCGCAGAGCCATGCCTGCTGGCGCGTCGTGGTAATCCTCAGCGGCTTAACCGTGATGTCGTCGACGTCATTCACGCGCCTGTCCGAGAACATTCCAGAAAGCCCGCCGAGTTCTACGAGCGCGCCGAGCGATTTGCGCCCGGCCCGTATCTGGATCTGTTTGCGCGAGAACGTCGGCAAGGCTGGGACGCCTGGGGCAACGAGCTCGAGAAGTTCCAAGGCAACGAGCGGGAAGTACAAGGAGTGCTGCTATGAACTACGGGCCAGCGATAATGCATGCCCAAAGCGTGACCGTTCCAAGCTCTGTGGCGTCGCACCAATCATCACCTTGCGCAACAGTGGGGTGCCGGCCGATAGCCAGTGGCCGCAAGGTCATCCTCGCCGTCGACCTGGGCACGACGACCGGCTGGGCAATGGTGTTGCCAGACAGCGGCATCGCGAGTGGCACCGTTTCGTTCAAGCCCAGCCGTTACGACGGCGGCGGTATCCGGTATTTGCGGTTTCGGGCCTGGCTGGACACCGTCGTGGAAGACGTGGGCGCTATCGGTGAGGTCCACTATGAGGAAGTGCGTCGGCATCTCAGCACTGACGCAGCCCACGTACACGGCGGCCTGCTGGGCACACTGACGGCCTGGTGCGAGGAGTGGTCGATCGCTTATCAGGGCGTGCCGGTCGGGACCCTCAAGCGGTTCATAGCCGGCAAGGGTAACGCCGATAAGGCCGCCGTGCTCGAGGCGGTCCGCGCGCGCGGCTACAGTCCGGCCGACAAAAACGAGGCCGACGCCATCGCCATCCTGCTGTGGGTGCTGGAGACCCGCGGAGGCGTGCGATGAGCAGAAAGGCATTGCCGAAGGACGCTTCAGCAGCATACCAAGCGCACTGGACGCCCCAAATGGTCGAAGAGCGGCTGGCCGAAGCAGCAAGCGTTCTCGGTCGCCTGCCGCCCATGCAGGTCTTCAGCTACTCCAGGACCTGGCCGAGGCTGCTGCTGGACTACTCCAGCATGGTGTCGCAGAGGCCCGGTATGACACCACCAGATATGGCGGCCGTAGGCAGGATGGAAGAAGCGCTCGACTGGTCAGCCTGGTTGAAATCAACGGACTCGCGGATCGTTTGGCAACGCGCAAACGGACGGCGCTGGAAGGACATCTGCTCCGGCGTTGGGCTCGCGCGAGCGGCGGTGCACGAGCACTGGCGGTATGCCCATTGCCTCATAGCGTGGCGGCTGAACGGCATGCCTGCGCCGACCCGCACTAGTCGGCGGACGCTGATCGCTCGCTTTCGCAACGAACCAAAGCCAAACGCATTTGCAGACACTTTTGTGCCGGACAAATTCGGCCGGAACGAATAGATTTGTAGGCATGCTCGCCAGCCCCTTCCGCGACGGGCAGCACATACCAACGACCAGCGACATGGGTTTGCAGACGCTGCGGCCACGCGTTGCGACGGCGAAGCTGTCGACGGCGACAGCACCGCCAAAACTCTCGCACCCGCTCTACTCGAGCCGAGCGTGGATGCAGCTTCGCGATCGCGTTCGCTGGGATGCAGGTGGACGGTGCCAAGCACCTGGATGCGGTCGGCGAGAGCAAAGGATGTACGTCGATCATCGCGTCGAGCTGAAGGACGGCGGCGAGCCGTTGGATCGAAGGAACCTTTGGCTGTTGTGCGGTAGCTGCCACACCCGCAAGACAGCTGCCGAGAGGGCGAGGCGGACTGTTGAACGGCATGGGGGGAGGTCGGTGTAAACCGGCGTCGACCCGTCAAACCGCACCTGGCCGCACGCGCAGACTTTTTTCCCGCGCGCCATAGCCCAAAAGCGGGCCGGACGGCGCCAAACTCGGAGGGAGGCCAAGTTGAGCGCCAGCAGCGCCGAAAGCGGCCTGGTGGGCAAGGAAACCGGCCCTGAACCCCCGCGTACCGGGCGGCATTGGCCAGCCGACACGGTCGAACGGCGGACCGTCGCCTCGTTGGTGCCCTACGCCGGCAACGCTCGGACCCATAGCCCCGAGCAGGTCGAGCAGCTGACGAGCTCCATCCGGGAATTCGGGTGGACGGTGCCGGTCGTGATCGACGAGGCGAGCAATATTATTGCTGGGCATGGGCGGGTCCTGGCAGCGCAGCGCCTAGGCCTTCCCGAGGTGCCGGTCGTCATCGCGCGCGACTGGAGCGAGGCGCAGCGCCGGGCTTACGCGCTGGCCGATAACCGGCTGCCGCTCAGCGCAGGGTGGGACCATGACCTGCTGCGCATCGAGTTGACTGAGCTGAAGGGGCTGGGGGTCGATTTGGGCCTGACCGGCTTCGGTGAGTTGGAGCTCGACGCGTTACTCGATCCACGTGCCGACGACACGGACCCCGATGAGGCACCCGAGCCGCCGACCAATCCGGTCAGTCGGCCTGGAGATCTCTGGATCTGCGGTGAGCACCGCGTGCTGTGCGGCGACGCCACGAACTCGGCCGACGTCAAGAAATTGCTGGCTGGCGAACTAGCCGACATGTGCTTCACCGATCCGCCCTACGGCGTGAACTACTCCGCAAAGGACAAGCAGCGCGGCAAGCGCCGACCGCTATTGAACGACCATCCGGGTGAGCAGTTCGAGACGATGCTGCGTTCGGCCAACAGCAACATCCTCGAGGTGACTGAGGGTGCCGTGTACGTGTGCATGTCGTCCTCGGAGCTGGACACCCTGCAGCGAGCCTTCCGGTCAGCGGGTGGACGCTGGTCGACCTTCGTGATCTGGGCCAAGCACACGTTCACGCTGGGTCGCGCCGACTATCAGAGGCAATACGAGCCAATCTTGTACGGCTGGAAGGATGGCACCGACCACTTCTGGTGCGGAGCGCGGGATCAGGGCGACGTCTGGTATTTCGACAAGCCCAGCCGCAACGACCTGCATCCGACAATGAAGCCGGTGGCGCTCGTCGAGCGCGCCATCCGGAATTCATCCAAGAGCAGGGACGTCATCCTGGACCCGTTCAGTGGCTCGGGAACCACCATGATCGCGGCCGAGCGACTGGGCCGGCGTGCTCGGCTGGTCGAGCTCGATCCGAAATACGTCGATGTCGCCGTCCAGCGCTGGCAAACGTATGCCGGCGGGCAGGCGACACGCTTCGACACTGGTGAGACCTTTCCTGAAGAAGCCGCACGTCGCCCTTCAGCTATTGACTCGCACGCCGACGGGCCAGGAGTTCAGCAATGAGTGGCGGTCGGCTGTCGAGCTCCCAACTGTGTTCAGAGCACCGCGAAGATGTCGTACCTGACCAACGTGTTTGCTGGATCGGTCGACAACAGAACCATCTTGCCCACCGCCTGTACGCCATTGAGCCACGAGTACTTGTCGGCAGCAGTTCGAAATGTTGGCGCCGTCGCGAAGTACGAGACATCACTCTGGGTGAGCGCACCACCACTAGCCATCTTGGTAGCGCCGCTCGGAGCGAGCATGATGACGCCGTTGTAGCTGACAAATATCATTTGCTCGTCGTCCGTGGCGATCGTCGCGCGCACGTCGAGGCGCCACGCGCCGGAAGGGAGGATCTGAAGCCAGTCTGCACCCGGCGCCAGAAGCTTGCCCTTGCACTTGGGGCCTTCAACCCAACCACCCTTGACATTGAAGATCAGGTGAGCGGCGTCGATCGCCTGAGGCGGGTCGAGGTCCGCATGCAACGTCATGAGATATTCAAGCTTGATCTGTGCTGTCTGTGGCATCGCATCCCCCGCTGTTCGTCCGAGGTTTCGATTCCTCGGTTGCTCGGAAATCGTGACCCACCGGCGTCCTCTCGGCAAGAAGGTTTGAACGACTACGACAAGGAGTTTGCATTGTGACCAGCGGCAGGCCGGGACGGCCTCCTCATGTTCCGACGAAAGAGGCGCAGGACATGGTGGAATCCTTGTCGGGCTTCGGGATCCCCCAAGACGAGATCTCCAAACTTCTCGGCATCGACCCCAAGACGCTGCGCCTTCACTACGCCGAACAGATCGAGCTGGGTGGCATCAAGGCGACGGCGAAGGTCGCCCAGAACCTATTCAACATGGCGTGCAAACCGAACCGGGAGGGCCTGCAGGCGGCGATCTTCTGGCTACGGGTACGGGCTCATTGGAGCGAATACACACCGCGACCGCCGGCTGAAGCGCTCGGCAAGAAGGCCATGGCTGAACTCGAGGCGGGGACGGCGGGGCAGGGTACCGAGTGGGGTCACTTGGTGAACTGATGGGCTGGGATCTGTCCGTGCCGGACTGGCGCGAACGTATCCGCGAGGGCAGATCGTTACTGCCGGCGCTTCCGGACCTCGATCGCGCCCGAGCAGACCGTGCGATCAAGATCTTCAATAAGCTGCGGCTGCCTGACGTTCCCGGCACGCCGGCTCTGGCGGAGGCGGGCGGGGAGTGGTTTCGCGAAATCGTTGGCGCGCTCCATGGGTCGGTTAAGCCGAACACGCGCGAGCGGATGATCCGCGAGGTCTTTCTGCTGGCGCCGAAGAAGAGCTCGAAGACGTCGTATGGCGCCGCGCTGATGGAAACGACGCTGCTGATGAATGACCGGCCGCGGGCCGAGTTCCTGCTCATCGCGCCGACTGTGTCGTTGGCTCACATCGCCTTCAGCCAGGCGCTGGGCATGGTCGAAAAGGACCCGGAAGGCTTCCTGCAAAAGCGTATGCACATCCAGGAGCATTTGCGCAGGATCACTGATCGTCGGACCAAGGCCACGCTCGAGATCAAGGCCTTCGACACCAGCGTGCTGACAGGCGTGAAGCCGACGGGCGTCCTGCTCGACGAACTGCACGAGATCGCGAAGGCGCCGGCAGCTGAGCGTTTGATCGGTCAGCTGCGCGGTGGATTGCTTCCGAATCCCGAAGGCTTCTTGATGTTCATCACCACGCAGTCGGACGAGCCGCCGCGTGGCGCCTTTCGGTCGGAGCTGATGGTCGCACGCGCGATCCGGGATGGCCGCTCGCAGGGCGCAATGCTGCCGGTGCTGTATGAGTTTCCCGAGGAGATCGCAGACGATCGAGGTAACCCACCCGCTTGGCAGGATCCCGCGAATTGGTGGATGGTGACGCCCAACCGCGACCGGTCCGTATCGATCCCTCGGCTAGAAGAAGACTGGGAGAAAGCCAAGCTGAAGGGGCAGGGTGAGATCGTTCGCTGGGCCTCACAGCACCTCAACATCGAGATTGGCTTGGCGCTGCGATCTGATCGCTGGGTGGGCGCTGATTACTGGGAGCAGGCGGCCGAAAAGTCGCTGACGCTGGATGAGGTCCTGGCGCGCAGCGAGGTCGTTGTCATCGGCATTGACGGCGGTGGGCTCGACGATCTCCTGGGCCTGGCCGTCCTGGGGCGAGCCGAAAAGACGCGCCAATGGATGCTGTGGTCAAAGGCGTGGGCGCATGCTTCGGTGCTGGAGCGTCGGAAAGGCGAGGCGTCGGTTCTGCGCGACTTCGAGGAGGCTGGGGAACTGGTGATTTATGAGGAGTTCGGCCAGGACATCGCAGAGATCGCGGAGTTGGCGCAGCGCATCGAGAACAAAGGATTGCTCCACGCTGTGGCGCTCGACCCGTATGGTGTAGGCGCAATCGTGGATGCCCTGTACGAAGTCGGCATAACTGGCGAAGACCGGATCGTAGGTATCTCGCAAGGCTGGAAATTAACGGGCGCGATCAAGACTGCAGAGCGCAAACTTGCAGACAAGTCGCTACGCCATAGCGGTCAGAAATTGATGGCCTGGGCCGTCGCAAACGCCCGTGTTGAACCGAAGGGAAACGCTATCATCATAACAAAGCAGGCCTCGGGCTCGGCCAAGATCGATCCGCTCATGGCGGCATTCAACGCTATTGCACTCATGTCGACGAACCCTTGGTCTCATCAAGCGCAGATCTTTGTGATCTAAGCAAAGCCGGATGTTGCTGTTCTCCTGAGAGCGGCACAAGAACAGACCCGTTTAAGGCCAAATGCGGCGTCCTTCGGCGTAACCACCTAAATTATATGGAAGCTGTCCGCCGTCAGCTGCTTCATTGCGACGTTTTGCAGGTCGATGATCTCGTGGCTGTCCGTGACTATGATGACGTCTCGGCCGAGTTGGAAGCTGTGGCTTCTGACCAGTTCAAACATCTCGGACGCCGATGCATGCGGGTCAGCTCCGCAAAATAGCGAATGATCCAATTCGAGGACGTCGTGCAGCGAAGCCGACGCGTCAAATCCTTTTACAATCTCGAGACCGGAATGCGACTTGAACACGAACGTATCCTGCGCCCCCGAGTGTCCCACCATGCATGGCCCATTTGCGACCGAAACGTTGAGCGTTTGAGTATCACTGAGCTTGCCATCCGATGCCGCTACGCTCACCTGATAGGTTTGCCCGTCCTGCGGGTACGACTTGAATGACAGTAGGCCGCTCAGTGGGTCGATGGAAAACAGCTTCTGGTTCTTTCCGCCCACGATCGAGTAGGTCAGCGATGACCCGTCTGGATCGGCGGCGTGCACCGTGGCCACGTACTTGCTGTGATCAGTGATAATCACGGACGCGGCACTGCCGCCGCCATTCGACGAGATCACGGGCGAATGGTTCTGGGTTGTTTCGGCCCCGACGGTGAAATGGAAGCTTTCCGATGCCAGCAAGCCGCCAGTGTCCCTAGCTGTCACCTTGACATCGAAGCCACCGACGTCCGCAGCCGCTGGTACGCCACTGAAAATCCCTGTGGTCGGATCGAAGTCGAGCCAAGCCGGCAGTACCGAGCCATCGGATTTCGTGGCCGACAAGGCGAGGTGATCGCCATTGTCGACATCTTGAAAGGTGTTCCCGGGCAATGCGAAGACATATGCCTTACCAGACGTTGCGCTCTGGTTTGCCGTCTGCGTGACAAGGGAAGGCGCGTCGTTTGCGCCGTTGATCGTCAGGGCCAAGGAATTAGGCGTCGACAGGCCGCCATCAGAAACGTTGAACCGGAAGACGACCTGGTCCGATTGCATGGCGGACAGTTCGTTGAATTTGGCGAAGCCGGCTGCGGTCAGAGCGAGTGTCGAACCAGTCAACGTATAGTCCGCACCAATGGCAAGCGTTCGTCCGGCGTTGGTGGTCGCGGTGGCATCGAAGTTCAAGACCACAAGGTGATCGCCTTGGTCCGGATCACTGGCTCCGATCAGGATGTTCCGGCTGAAGGAAAGTCCGTTCTCGCTTGTACTGGTGATCAGTGGAACGGTGAGAGGTGCTTCGTTGACGTTCGTGGTCGCGATCGCGAACGTCTTGTCGAAGGCATTGTTCGCCAAATCAGTCACTCTCACAGTCACGCTGTGGGAGGCATTGGTTT
>NZ_BKAJ01000189.1 GCF_007992495.1 Reyranella soli | reverse complement strand
CCCCCGCCGCGACATGACGGAGTGGCTGGCGGCGGCCGACGGCGATGCGGTGACGGCGCTGGTCGGCAAGCTCGCGCCGTACTTCGGCCTCTTCGTGGTGATGCTGGTGATCGCCGCACTGACCATCCACGACGGCTTCCAGGTACCCTTCCGCGGCGATCCGGTCATCGCCGGTCTTGCCGGCTGCCTGTTCATCGCGGCCTACCTCTGCGTCGGCGCGCTGTTCCAGCTCCTGGTGCGCAATCTTGCCTTCGGCCTGTCGCTCACCGGCATCTTCTGCTCGCCGGCCTTCGGCTTCGCCGGGGTGGGCTTTCCCCTGCTGGCGATGGGTGACTTCGCCCGCTTCTGGGGCAACCTGCTGCCGGCGCGCTGGTACATGCAGGTGCTGTCCGACCAGGCGGCGCGCGGCGCGCCGGCCCAAGAGTCGATCGAGCCCTTGGCGATCCTGGCCGTGCTGACCGTCGTCTTCCTGGGCCTTGCCGTCCTGCGTCTGCGGTCCATCGCCGGAGAATTGCTGCCGCAGGAAGAAGCCGTCCGATCCGAGCAAAGCCCGCATCGCTTCGCCGTCGTACGCGCCTTTGCCGCCGAATATGGCGGCGCCTTGCGCGACCGCGGCGCGTTCGGATTGCTGGTGCTGGCGCCGATCATCTATGGGGTGCTCTATCCGCAGCCCTATCTCGGGCAGCTCGTGCGCGACATCCCGATCGCCGTCGTCGACGAGGATTCCACCGAGATCAGCCGCCAGCTGGTGCAGAGCCTGAACGCGCACGAGGCGATCCGCGTCGGCGCCCGCTTCAGCACGCTCGCCGAGGCGCACGCTGCGCTCGAGCGACGCCAGGTGTTCGCCATCCTCGACATTCCAGCCGGCACCGAGCGCGAGGTGCTGGCTGGGCGCCGGGCACGCCTGCCGGCCTATGTCGATTCCGTCTACTTCCTCCTCTACAACCGCACGCTCCAGGGCATCCTCGAAGCCAACGCCGCGCTGAACGCCGATCTCCAGTCGGGTGATTCCCGTCCTGACGGCAGCCTCTATCGCGCCGCCTTGGCACGCAGCTCGCCGGTCGAGGTGATCAACCAGCCGCTGTTCAATCCGACGGGCGGTTATGCCAGCTACATCGTGCCGGCGGCCTTCATGCTGATCCTGCAGCAGACCCTGCTCATGGGCGCGGCGAGCCTCGGCGGCATCGCCTTCGAGCAGGGCGGGCAGGGCGCGCGGCGTCGTCGTGGCGGGCCTGCCGCAGTACTCGGCCAGGGCCTCGCGCATCTGTTGCTGGTGCTGCCGGGCGCTGCCTTGTTCCTGGTCGTGCTGCCGCGCATCTATGGCTTCTCGGCGACGACCAGGCTTGGCGATCTGCTGGCGATGCTGGTACCGTTCGTTCTTTCGGTGAGTTTCCTCGGCCAGTTCGTGAGTTCGTGGTTCACGCGGCGCGAGACGGCCGTGCTGCTGTTCATCGCCATCAGCCTGCCGCTGTTCTTCCTGGTCGGCGTCGCCTGGCCCGTCGAGGCGATCCCTCCGGCGCTGCGCGCGGTGAGCTTCATCTTCCCCAGCACGTCGGCCATCGATGGGCTGGTCCGCATCAACCAGATGAATGCGAGCCTGGCCGACGTCTTCGGCGATTGGCTTCGGCTCTGGGCACTTGTCGTCCTGTACGGTGCGCTCGCCTCGCTGGCGACGGCTCCCTTGCTCGCGCGGTGGAGGAATCATGAGCGCACGGCGTAAGCGTCAGCTGATCATCGCGCTGGCGATCGTCGCGGTGGCCGTCGCTGGCCTGCTCGCTTTCCTGCCGCGACATCGTCCGTTACCGGCCTTCGCCGGCATGGTGCGCCAGACCGAGATCCGCATCGCGCCGGAGATCACCGGCCGGCTTGCCTCGATCGACGTGCAGGCAGGGCAGGCGGTGCGCAAGGGCGAGCTGCTGGCCGTGCTCAGCAACCCCGAGCTCATGGCCTCCCTGGGCGAGGCCGAGGCGGCGGCCCGCAGCGCTGCGGCCGAGCGCGCCCGCGTCTATGTCGGCATGCGCGCCGAGGAAGTCTCGATCCTCGCCCAGGCCGTCGATACAGCCCAGGCCAACCTGCTGCTCGCCGAACAGGAGCAGGTCCGCGCCGCGGCGCTGGCGGCGCGCGACTTCGCCAGCAAGCAGAAGCTCGACGAGAGCGATGCATCGCTCGCCAAGGCGCGGGCCGATCTTGCTCTGAAGAGCGCCCAGCTCTCGGCGGCGCGCGCCGGGCCGACCGCCGAGGAGCGCGCCCTGGCTGATGCCCGGCTGGCGCTGGCCGAGGCCACGGTGGCCGATCTCAAGGCGAAGGTCGCCAAGACGCGGCTGGTGGCGCCGGTCGACGGCACGGTCGGCGTCCTGGTCGCCGAGCCGGGCGAGATCCTGCCGGTCGGCAAGCCGGTGCTGACCCTCTATGTCGGCAACGAACGCTGGTTCGCTTTTACCCTGCGCGAAGATGCGCTGGGCAGGATCGGGGTGGGCAGCGAGCTGACGCTGACCACGGACGGCGGCAAGCGCATCGCCGCGCGCGTCACCGAGCTGCGTCCGCTCGGCGAGTTCGCCACCTGGCGGGCGGCGCGTGCGGTGGGCGATCACGATCTGAACAGTTTCCGTCTGCGGCTCGATCCGATCGGCGCCAAGGACGACGGGCTCGAACCGGGCATGACGGTTTGGCTTGCGGGAGGAACCTGATGGACGAGCTGACCGTCAAGGAGCTGGTGTTCGACCCGTTCGTCCAGACCGGTGTCGTCGCCATATTGGGCGCGCTGATCACCCGCGTGCTGCTGCGCCACTATCCGGCGCGACGCCTGGTCTTCCAGCTCGGCTTCTTCCTGGCGTTGACGGCGCTGCTCTATCACCACGGCATCGTCCCGTACGAGATCGCGCCCGATACTACGCCCGCCTTCGAGCGCGTTTTCGTGGCCGTGGCAAAGATCATCTGGTGGATCAACGCTGCCTGGGTCCTGACCGGGTTCACCCGCGTCTTCCTGATCTTCGAGCGGCGCCCGCTCGAGGGCCGGCTGATCCAGGATCTCGTGGTCGGCGTCATCTATCTCAGCGCCGTGCTGTCGGTCTTCGCCTACGTCTTCAGCGCACCGGTCGGCACCCTGATCGCGACCTCCGGCGTGTTTGCGATCATCCTGGGCCTCGCCTTGCAGAGCACGCTGGCCGACGTGTTCTCCGGCATCGCCCTCAATCTCAGCAAGGCTTACGAAGTCGGCGACTGGATCGTGCTGAACGACGGCATCGAGGGCCGGGTCGTGGAGACGAACTGGCGGGCGACGCACCTGCTCAACGCCTCGAACGACCTGGTGGTGCTGCCGAACAGCGGCCTGGCCAAGGCTCAGCTCACCAACCTAAGCAGCCCCAATCGCAATCACGGGGTAAAGCTGCGCGTCCGGGTGGCGCCGACCATGGCGCCGTCGACGATCTCGGACGTGATGCGCACGGTGCTGCTCAGCAGCAACAACATCATGCCGACGCCTGCGCCCTCGGTGGAGATCAAGTCGCTCGACGCCCACGCCGTCGAGCTGGAGCTCTCCTTCCGCGTCCGCGACTTCGGGGTGGCGGCAACGGCGCGGCACGAGGTCTATGATCTGATCTATCGCCACACGCGCGCGGCCGGGCTGGCGCTGGCGCCGCCGCGCGAGGCGGGCGCGCCGGCATTCGTCGGCCAGGCGGCGGCGACCGCCCCCACGCCCAGGGGGACGGCGCTGCGCCTGGTCGATGCCGTGCCGCTGTTCGCATCGCTGATGGACGACGAGAAGGCGGCGCTGGCCGACACCATGACGCGCAAGACCTATCGCAAGGGCGAGGTGCTTGCCGCGCAAGGCGACAAGCTCAACTCCCTGGTGGTCATCCGGACCGGCGTTGCCGTGGTATCGCGCGACGAGGGTGTCGGCGAGATCGAGCTGAGCCGGCTGGCGCCCGGCGACTATTTTGGCGAAAGCGGCCTGTTTGCCGGAGCGGGCGAACCCGGAACGGTGCGTGCCCTGACGTTTGTCGTGGCCTACGAGGTGGGCCAGGCGGCGCTCGCTAAGCTGATGCATGACCGGCCGGCCATCGCCGACGACATCAGCCTGACGCTGACACGGCGCGCCAAGACTGCTGCAACGGGACTGGCCGACGACAGCGGCCTTGGACCCGCGCCGTCATTCTCGGTCCTGGTAACCCGGATCCGGCAACTCTTCGAGCTGCCGCACGGTTAGATCGCTCGTCTCACCGCTTGCCGTATTCCGTGAAGACGTAGTCGCGCGTCACCACGTCCGTGTGGCACGTGAGCCCGCACTTCGCGTCGTTTCCCTGCGGCGGTCTGGATGCCGCGTTGGCGGGCCTGAACGTACCGGAGGCTTCGTCGTAATCGAACGCGCCCCATCCCCAGCCGCCGCTGTCGGCGAACCGCTTGCTGTCCTTCACCATGAAGTCGACATCGTGCAGGGTGCCCGGCACCATCGGCTGGCCCGGATAGCTCTCCTGCTTTTTCGGATTCCAGTGGATCTTCGCCATCATGGCGCCGTCGGGGAAGGACTTGCCGTTGTCGGGGATGCCTTGCTTGTAGGCGTCGATCATCGCTGGATTGCCCAGGATCGCGGCGACCTTGCCGCCGTTCACGCTGAGCGAGATGACAGCCCAGTCCTCGTATCCCCTGAACTCGGAGAAGGCGAGGCCGCCCGGCACTTTGACGGCGTACTTGTCCTTGTCCTGGGCGGAAATCGAGACACTGGTGACCAGGATAGCGATCGATGCCGAGATGCTGACGCCGGTCAGAATGGCTGTTCTCATCGCGCATTCTCTCCCTGAGTATCAGGGAGAGGCTAACACGCGATGTTCATGACCATGAAGCCGACCGCCGTCATGGCCGGTATGCGGGTCTAGTTCAAAGACAGCTGGATGACATTCCACGACGCAGGTGACAGCGTCGCCTCGAGTTTCCCGCCCTGGACGCGCACCGTCGCGAGGGACTTGGGCGCGATCCGGTCGGGATCGTCCTTGGTGTTCATCGCCTTGAGGTCGGCGTCAGCCAGCTGCAGCGCCTGCTTGACGGCAAGCGTGCCGAATCCGCCGGCCTCCAGGCTGAGAGGCAATGCCTCATCGAGACTACGATTCAGCGCGAACAAGGTGAGCGTGCCCGCCCTGTCGTCGTGCACGGCGGCGAGCTTGAGGTAGGGCGCCGCGGGAATTTCGTAGTAGTCGTTGATCGGGCCCTGCGGATCGTTGTAGCGCGCGGAATAAGTGGGCGAATCGATCTCGGCACGCAGCACGCGGCCACGCCCCATGCGGCTGAAATGGGCGAAGGGATGGAAGATCGTCTGCCGCCAAGCCGGGCCGTCGGTCTCCGTCATGATCGGCGCGATGACGTTCACCAGCTGGGCGAGACACGCCGCCTTGACGCGGTCGGCATGATTCAGGAGCGAGATGCACATGCCGCCGAAGGCCAGCGCATCTTCCATGTTGTAGGGCTCCTCGAGGATCGGCGGCGCCACTGGCCAGCCTTCCTTGACGCGGGCAGCGCGATTGCGCCGCGTACGGTACCAGACGTTCCATTCGTCGAAGCTCAGCATGATGCGCTTCTGGGAACGGCGGCGGGCCGCGACGGCGTCGGCAATCGCCACCACCTCGTCGATGAAATTGTCCATCAGGTCGACGCTTGCCAGGAAGGCCGGCGTGCCGCCGTCGTAGTTGTTGAGATAGGTGTGCAGCGAGATGTACTCGACGTGATCGAACGTGTGCTGCAGGACCGTGTCCTCCCACGCCCCGAAGGTCGCCATGCGCCGGCCGGAGGAGCCGCACGCCGCGAGCTCGATCGAGGGATCGATCCACTTCATCATCTTGGCCGCCTCGTGGGCGATGCGGCCGTATTCGTGGGCGGTCTTGGCTTCCATCTGCCAGGGGCCGTCCATCTCGTTGCCCAGGCACCAGAACTTCACGCCGTGCGGCTTGTCCCAGCCGTGCTTCCTGCGGAGATCCGACAGCGCCGTGCCGGCGGGATGGTTGCAGTATTCGACCATGTTGCGGGCGGCATCGCCGCCTCTGGTGCCGAGGTTGACGGCCAGCATCGGCTCGATGTTGGCGGCGCGGCACCAGTCGATGAACTCGTTGGTGCCGAACTCGTTGGTCTCGGTCGACATCCAGGCGAGGTCGAGCCGGCGCGGCCGCTCGGCGACGGGGCCTACTCCATCCTCCCAATTGTAGCCCGAGACGAAGTTGCCGCCGGGATAGCGCATGATGGTGGGCGCGAGCTCGCGCACCAACTCAAGCACGTCCTGGCGGAATCCTCTGGCGTCGGCAGTGCGATGGCCGGGCTCGAAGATGCCGCCATAGATGCAGCGGCCGAGATGTTCCAGGAAGGCGCCGAACAGGCGCGGATCGGTCGCGCCGATGGCGAAATCGCGGTGCAGGCGGACAGTGACGTTACGCATGGAAAGCGGCTCCGGTGGGCGGGACTTCGGGAGAGAGCACGGAACTCTTGAGCAGCTGCGAATAAGGATGCTGCGGGTCGTCGAGCACGGCGCGCGCCTCGCCGCTTTCGACGACCTTGCCGTGACGCATGATCAGGATGCGGTCGCTGACATAGTAGGCGGTGGCGAGGTCATGGGTGATGTAGATGATCGAGACGCCGCGCCGCTCGCGCAGGCCGCGCAGCAGGTTGACGATCGAGGCGCGGAGCGAGGCGTCGATCATCGATACCGGCTCGTCGGCGACCAGCAGCGCCGGCTTCGAAATCAAGGCGCGGGCGATCGCCACGCGCTGCAGCTGCCCGCCCGACAGCTCGTGGGGATAGCGGCCGCGAACCTCGGCGAGCGACAGGCCCACTTCCTTGAGGGCGCCGTCGGCGGCGTCGCGGATCGCGGCCTCGCCCTCGACGCCCGCCATGCGCCGCGCCGTGGCGAACAAGTAGCGGTCGAGCCGCTTCATGGGGTTGAAGGCCTCGAACGGATTCTGGAAGACCGGCTGGACCTCCTTCATGAAGGCAAGCCGCGCGCGGCTGCCGCGGATATCGGCGAGATCCTTGCCTTTGAAGCGGATGGCGCCGGTGCTGGGCGGCACCATGCCGAGGATCATGCGCGCCAGCGTGGTCTTGCCGCTGCCCGACTCGCCCACGACAGTCAGGATCTCCGGCCGGCCTGCCTCCAGTTGCAGGCTGACGCCGTCGACGGCCGTGACACGGCGGGCCGCGAACAAACCACCGGTGCGGTAGACGCGGCTGACATCCTCGACCTCGAGCAGCGCGCTCATGCCGGACGCTCCGGTTCGGGATGGAAGCAGGCGGCCCGATGGCCGGGCGACAGCTCCGCCATCGGCGGCGCCTCGCGGCGGCAGATGTCGGAAGCGCGTGGGCAGCGCGGATGGAAGCGGCAGCCCGGCGGAGGATCGGCGAGGTTGGGCGGCGCGCCGTCCAGGCCCTTCTTGGGCGCGGTGTCGCCCAGTCGTGGCAGGCTCGCGATCAGGTGGGCGGTGTAGGGATGGCGTGGCGCGCGGAAGATGTCGGCGGTTCGGCCCTCCTCGACCAGGCGGCCGGCATACATGATGCCCAGCCGGTCGGTGAGGTTGGCATGCACGGCCATGTCGTGCGTGACGAAAATGATCGACGAGCCGAGCTCGCGCTGGATCTCGTGGATCATGGCCAGGACGCCCTTCTGGACGACGACATCCAGCGCCGTGGTCGGCTCGTCGGCAATGATGAATTCCGGCCGGCAGACGGTGGCGAGCGCGATGGTGACGCGCTGGCGCATGCCGCCGGACAGCTGATGGGGAAAGGCGTCGAGCACGTCGGGTGCCAGGTGCAGGCGCTGCAGGTGGTCGCGCACGACTTGCAGGAATTCAGGCTTGGGACGACCGATGTGGCGGAAGGCGAAGTCGAAGAAGGTGTGCCGTACCCGCCGGACCGGGTTCAGCACGTTCATCGAGCCTTGCATGATGTAGCTGAGATGCTTCCAGCGTATTTTGCCCAGCGCCTCGCGGCTGATGCGATGGATGTCGACCGGCCTGTCGCCGAAGCGGAACACGACCGAGCCGGCCAGCACCTCGAGCGGCGGCTGGATGGCGTTGGCGATGGTCTTGATCAGGGTGGTCTTTCCGCTGCTCGATTCGCCGGCCAGGCCGTAGATTTCGCCGGCCGCGATCGACAGCGAGATGTCGTCGACCGCCCGCACCTCGCGGCTGACGCCGTAGGCGGAGGTCCGGTACCAGGCGCGCAGGCCCGAGACGGTGAGCACCGGTTCGCTCATCCGCCGCTCCGGCCGAGGCGGCTGCGCGGGTCGATGTACTCGTTCATCGACACGGCGAGCAGGAACAGGCCGATGAAGGCCAGGATCACCAGCAGGACAGGGAAGAAGATCCACCACCAGATGCCGGCGACCAGCGCGGTGTGCTGGTTGGCCCAGTAGATCAGCACGCCGATGGTCGGCGTGTTGATGTCGGTGAAGCCCAGCACCGACAGCGTCACCTCGAGCCCGATCGACCAGTTGATGTTGTTCATGGTGGTCGAGAACACGATCGGCAGGACGTAGGGCAGGTGCTCCTCGACCAGGATCTGGCGCATCGACATGCCGGAGAAGATGCCGGTCTCGGTGAACTCGCGCGTGCGCAGGCTGAGCGCCACCGAACGGATCAGGCGTGCATCGTAGGCCCAGCCCAGGCAGGCCATCATCAACGCAAGCAGCCCCCACGACATGTGGTCCTTCATCACGAAGTAGAACAGCACCAGGATCGGGAACAGCGGGATGACGATGAAGGTGTCGTTGATCGACATCAGCGCGCGATCGACCAGGCCGCCGCAGTAACCCGCGACCAGCCCGATCACCAGCGCCAGCAGGCGGCTGATCAGGGCGACCGTGACGCCGAACAGGAGCGTGTTGCGGATCGAGAAGGTGAGCAGCCAGAACAGGTCCTGGCCGCGCGACGTCGTGCCCATCGGGTATGCCCACGATGGCGGCACGTCAGGCGGCACCACGAAACTGTCGTTCGGCGGATAGGGCGAGAAGAAGGAGAGCAGCGCGAAGCCCAGCACGATCGCCAGCAGGACCAGGCCGACCGCGAACTGGCGGTTGAAGCGCAACAGGTCGATCAGGATGCGGCCCATGCTCAGCGCGCCTTCACGCGGGGGTCGAGCAGCGGATAGGCAAGGTCGATCAGCAGGACGGCGACCGACACCGCCACGATCGACACCGTGGTGATGCCGAGCACCAGGCTGTAGTCGCCGACATGGACGGCCGAGACCAGCAGCGTTCCGACGCCGGGATAGCCGAACACCTGCTCGGTGATGATGGCGCCGTTGAAGATCGAGCCCAGCGACATCGCCAGCCCGGTGACCTGCGGCACCAGGGCGTTGCGCATGACGTAGGAGCCGAGGATGCGGCGGCGCTCGACGCCGCCCAGCTCGGCGTAGGCCACGTAGTCCTCGGTCACGATGTTGGAGACCAGCGAGCGCATGCCCATGAACCAGCCGCCCAGCCCGACCAGGGCCAGCGACAGCACGGGCAGGATGGCATGGGCCGCGACGCTGCCGATGAACTCCCAGCTCCAGTCGCGCGTCATGTTCATCTTGTAGCCGCCGCTGATCGGCAGCACCGGCCACAGGTAGCCGAACACGATCAGCAGCAGGAAAGCGACGATATAGTAGGGGATGGGATGAAAGGTCATCGCCAGGATGCCGGCGAAGCGCAGCGCCTTGCTGCGCCGATAGTAGCCCGCGAGGCCGCCCAGCAGGTTGCCGAGCACCCAGGTCAGCAGCGTCGAGACGACCAGCAGGGCCACCGTCCACGGCAGCGCCCGGCCGATCAGGGTCGAGACGGGCGTGGGGAAGGCCGAAAGGGAGGGGCCGAAGTCGCCCGTCGCGACGCGACTCCAGAACGAGACGTACTGGTCGCCGAGACTGCCCTCGAGACCGTACAGCTCCTTCAGCGACTGGCGCATCAGCGCGATCGCCTCGGGGCTGGTGCTGCCGAATTGCGTCGCCGCCGCGATCGACTGCTCGACCGGATCGATCGGCGTCGCGTGCGTGACGATGAAGGCGATGTTGATCCCAATGAATACCACCAGGGCGAACTGCCCGAGGCGCGTCAGGAGATAAAGCGGGTACCCGGTCATGCTTTCGTCATCCCGACCGGAGCCGAGCGAAGCGAGGCGTAGCGGAGGGACCTGTTTTGTTGCTGTGCCGACAAGACGAGGTCCCTCGACTACGGCGCCCTGCGGGCGGCTTCGCTCGGGATGACGGAACTATTGTTCGCGCCGTTTCGCTCACGGCTTGGGCTTCAGCTTCACCATCATGTACTTGGTATTCGCCCAGTTCGGCACCGGATCCGTGTAGGGCGCGGCCGCCGCGTTGGGGTAGCCGGTCCAGTAGGTGTCATCCATCACCGTGAAGACGTTGTAGGACATCAGCGGGATGGTCGGCATCTCCTGCACGACGAGCTTCACGTATTCGCGGTTGAGATCGAGGCCCTTGGGATCGTCGAACCCGGTCTGGCGCACCTGCTCGATGATCTTGTCGAGCGCGGGGTTAGACCAGCGCTGCCAGTTGCGTGGCGGCTGCGGCTTGCCGGGCTGGGCCACGAACTGCGAGTGCCAGCTGTCGAGGAAGAACGAGAGGTCAGGATGGCCGCCCCAGGTCTCGACGCTCCAGGTGATCATCGCCTCGAAGTCGCCGGCCTGGCGGCGGTCGATCATGCTGCCCTGGGCCACGACAGTCGAGGCATCGATGCCGAACTGGCGCCATTGCTGGGCGATCATGCTGCCGGCGCGCGTCATCACCGGCCGGCCTTCGCCCTCGACCATCAGCTTGATGGCGAACGGTTTGCCGTCGGGCATGAACCACTTGTCGCCCTTCTTGGCAAAGCCGCCGCGTTCCAGGAGTTCGGCGGCGGCCTGCGGGTTGGGCTTCCACCAGCCACGGCCGAACGACTTGGCGATGTCGTCGGCGCTGACCGGGATCTGATCGCCGAGCGAGGGCCTGAGTGAATCGGCGATCTGCTTGCCGATGGTGGGATCGTACGGCTTGATCTTGCGCTTGCCGGTATCGATCTCGAACGCCTGCAGCCAGCTCTCCAGCGGCGCGTGGTAGACCTCCGGCGCCGATCCGGTGGGCGGCACGCCGATCGCCGAGATGGTCGCGGCGCCGCGGTACGAGGCCATCGACACCGCCTTGATGTCGATCAGGAGAGCCAGCGCCCAGCGCACGTCACGGCTCTTGAACATGTCGTTCTGGGCGTTGAGCACCACTGCCGGCAGGGTCGGGTCGGGATGGGCGTAAGGAAAGCCCTTGAACCAGCCGTGCGAGGTCTTGCTCTGCTTGGCGAGCGTGAACATGCCTTCGGGCGAGACGTCGTGGATGATGTCGAGTTCGTGGTTGAGCTGGGCGATGACGCGCTTGTCCGGCGGGCCGGGGTCGACGTAAGCGACGTACTTCGGCCCGGGCTCGCCGAAGCGGGCCACGGTGGTGCGCTGCCAGTCGGGACGCTTCTGCCAGATGAACCACTTGCCGTTGGGATCGAAGGAATTGAGCGTGTAGGCGCCGAGCGTCACCGGCGGGTTGAAGTCGAACTTCAGCGGATCGGCCACCTTCTCGAAGACGTGCTTGGGCATCATCCACATGGCGTTCCAGCGCACCGTGAACAGCGCATGGAAGCGCGAGTTGGGCTTCTTCAGCTTGAACACGACAGTGCCGTCGTCGGGTGCGCTGACCTCGGCGACGTTGACCTGCACGGGAGCGCTCCAGCGCAACCCGTTGGTCTTCATGTGGGTCTGGATGGTGTAGACGATGTCGGCCGCGCTGAACTCGACGCCGTCACTCCAGAAGATGCCCTTGCGCAGCTTCACCGTCATCTCGGTGAAGTCGGCGTTGTAGATCGGCTTCTCGGAGGCGAGCGAGTTGTCCCACACGCCGTCGACGCCCTTCTGCGGATCGATGTACCAGAACGTGTCCATGCCGAGCTGATGCAGGCCGGTCGACTGGCCGCCAGCATTGATCGCCCAGATGTTGAACCAGCCGGCGTTCTTGATCGTCCCTTCGGGGTTCTCGACGATCAGCGTTTCCTTGCGCGGCAGGTTGGAGATCGTGTTCTGCGCGACGGCTTCGCCGGCCAGGCAACCGACGAACAGGAGCAGCGCGATGTATCGCCAAATGCGCATCGTTTCCCCCAGGTCTTGCGGGCGCGTTTTAGGTTGCGCCCGCTTTCGGGACGTGACGCTAGAGCGTTTTCCGTTCAAATGGAACCGCTCGCGGTTCCATTTGAACGGAAAAGCGCGCTACGACGATGCTGATGACACAGGGCACATTGCGTTCGGCTGATTTCAGCCGAACGCAATGTGCTCTAGTCACGCCCGCCGAAGTCGTCAAACCCGGAGGATCGGCCGACGGATCAATTGGTCGGCTTCTTGCCCTGCTTGTAGTTGGCGATCGCCGTCTTGAGCATGCGGTATTCGGTGCAGCCGAAGACGCAGAGCGAATCGAGCCGCGCCAGCATCTTGTCCGCGTCGGCCGGCTGGTTGAGCATCAGATAAGCCTCGCCGAGATATTCGTGCGCTCCCAGATGGCGCGCATCGATCGCCAGCGCCTGCTGGTAGTACTGCAGCGAGCCCTGCGGATTGCCGGACATGCGCGTGGCGTAGCCCATCAGATTGTAGGCATCGGCGTTGCGCGGATCGCGCTGCACGACTTGTTGCAACAGAGGGATTGCAGGGGCGTAGTTCCTGGCCTCGATCATCGCCTTGGCCTGCGCGAAGTTCGGATCGGCCGGCACCGCGGGTGCGACGGCCGTCGGCTTGGGCGGGTCGGCGCCGCCGCCGGCTGCGAAAGTCGCAATCGGAAATCCAAGAGCGAGCAGTGCCGCCGAAGCAAAAACGGTCAGGCGCATGGTCTACCTCCAGAGGTTGCCGGATTCTCCCCTGATACCTGCCTCGGGCAACGAAAATTTCATGACATTGCCGTGAGTTCGATGACCTTCTTGACGGCGCGCACCGTCAGGCGGCCTTGCCGGCCGCGGATCTCGACGTCGTGGCTTTCCAAGGCGCCGAGGTCGACGCCGGCGCGATCCAGCAGTTCCTGTGAGACGACCAGTTCGGCAGCGAATTCCTTGGTCAGCGCCTCCAGGCGGCTGGCGATGTTCACCGTGTCGCCGATCGCGGTCAGATGCGTGGCGCGCGCATAGCCCATCTCGCCGACGATGGTCGCGCCCGAATGCAGGCCGATGCCGATGCGCAGCGGCTGGTCGAGATCGCCCGACAGCGCCTCGTTGAGATCGGCCAGCGCCTCGCCCATGCGCCGTGCCGCATCGAGCGCCTCGCGGCAGGCGACCTGCGGCTCCTTGCCGAGGCCGAAGATCGCCATCACGCCATCGCCAATGAACTTGTCGAGCCGGCCGCCCGCTGCCTCGATGGCCTGGCCGGTGGCGCGAAAGTAGCGGTTGAGCAGGAACACCACGTCGTAGGGCAGCTTGCCTTCGGAGATCGAGGTGAAGCCACGGATATCGGCGAACAGGATGGCGACGTAGTGCTCGCCGCCATGGGCCTGCGGCTGGCGGCGATAGGCCTCGACCGGCCCGGCCGATGCGGGCAGCAGCGGCGTCACGCGATAGTGGCCGGGCGGCGGGCGCAGCTGGCAGGCCAGCCGCACGTTGGCGGGCGCGCCGACGCGCGCCAGCACCTTCTGCTCTTCCGGCGAGGCTTCGGGCAGCTTGGCGCGGTCCTGGCCGCCGACGCGCACGCGGCAGGTCGAGCAGCGGCCGCGGCCGCCGCACACCGAGGCGTGCGGGATGCCGGCGATGCGGCTCATCTCGAGGATGGTGAGGCCGGTCGGCTGGGCGACACTGCGCCGTTCGTCGTAGTCGAGGCGGACGACGCCGGCGCGGCGTTCCCACAGATCGCGCAATGGCCGCGCGCTCAGCGCGCCGACCAGCACAACCAGCGCGCCGATCTGCAGCTTGCGCGATATGTCGTAGAGATTGGCGATGCCGTCCTGCGACGGCACGTGCGCGCGCTCAAACAGGTTCTGCAGGAAGCCCGGCTGCTGGGCGAGGTCGGCAACGTCGCGCAAGGCGATGGCCGCCCCGGCGATGCTGCCCACCGGCACCAGCAGGGCGATGGCATAGAGCAGCGGCAGCCAAGTGCGATACCAGGGCCGCAGGCGCCAGGCGAAGT
Organism: Reyranella soli; assembly: GCF_007992495.1. Classification (GTDB taxonomy): domain Bacteria; phylum Pseudomonadota; class Alphaproteobacteria; order Reyranellales; family Reyranellaceae; genus Reyranella; species Reyranella soli. The sequence goes on along the minus strand of NZ_BKAJ01000189.1, from coordinate 5,584 downwards.
GCAGGCCGATGCAGGCATGCAGCCAGACGACGAGAGGGAGTGCGAACTGCTGGAAAATGCCGGTCCACCCGCCGACCACCAGCGAGCCCAGCACCCAGGGATAGCCGGGCTCGACGCCGTAGAGCTCGTGCGCCAGCCGGGTGCCGACGACGTGCGTGGCGCCCAGCGGGATGATCAGCATGCCCAGGATCCATTGCGTCCACTCCCAGGGCGACAGTTTCAGCGCGCGCCGCTGATAGAGCGACCACAGGGCCAGGAAGAAATGGCCGAACAGCGCGCCGTAGAGCACGGTCTGGCCGATCGGATTGTGCCAGATGAGGACGAACCAGTGCCGGCCCGCTTCCAGTATGCGCAGGGAGATCAGGCCGAGCGTGTGGTTCAGCAGATGCGTGACGACATAGAAGAACAGCGCATAGCCCGACCAGAGGCGGAGCCGGCCGACCATGGCGCTATTTCAGGAGCGGCAGCACCGCTTCAGGCGGCCGGCCGATGGCGGCGCGCTTGCCTGCCACGACGATCGGCCGTTGCAACAGGACGGGATGGGCCGCGATCGCCTTCACGATGTCGGCGCGGCTGAGATCGGCCTTCTTCTTCTTGAGCGCCTTGAACTCGGCCTCGCCGTCGCGGATCAGCGCGCCGGGCTCGCCGCCCACCATGTCCAGGAGCTTCTCGACCTCGGCCTTGCTGGGCGGCTCCTTGAGGTATTCGCGGATCGTCGGCGCGACTCCCTTCTTCTTCAGAAGCTCGAGCGTCTCGCGCGATTTGCTGCAGCGCGGGTTGTGCCAGATCGTGATGGTCATCTGTCGTCCTTCCCCGTCCTTCTTTCTCCTCCCCCGTCATACGGGGGAGGGTAGGGAGGGGGAAAGCCACAGTCTCGACCTCGAAAATTTCAGATCTGAAATTCTCAGACATCTCGCCTGTGGCTTTCCCCCTCCGGCCCCTGCGGGGCCACCTCCCCCGTCAGACGGGGGAGGTGGAGATGAGCGTACAAGAGCCTCACTCCTCGTCCAGTGCATCGACGCTCTTCGCGTCGATCACCTTTTTGGCAACATCGAAGGCGAAGCCGGCGCGGGCCATGGCGGCGAGGTCGCGCAGGCGCCTTTCCTTGCGGTCCTTGTCCGGCCGGAACGGTCCGAGCCTGCGCCGCCGCGCCAGCGCCACGGCCGCCTGCCATTCACGCTCGGCCGGGTTGGTGTCGAGCTCGTGGTCCAGCGCCGCCATCGCCCGATCGAGCGTGTCGCCGTCGACGCCGGCGTGCTTCAGCTTCTGGCGCGTCAGCCGGCTCGACGTGCCGCGCCGATGAAGCGCGCGCGCCTTGGTCTGGGCGAACTCCTTGTCGTTGATGGCGCCGGCCTCGATGAACTTCGCGACGATCGCCTCGATCGCCTGCCCGACGTTCTCCATCACCGGTGCCTCGGCCATCTCTGCCTTGCGAACCCGACGGCCGAGAACACGGCGCAGACCTTCGGCCGTGGCGGGATAGCGCTCGAGATAGAACGTCGCTGCGTTCAGCAGGTACTTCGCGGTGATCGGACGCGCCGGACGTTTCACGCTCAACCGCTCTTCACTCAGTCACCGCAGGGGAATGCCGACCATCGCCTGCAGTTCGTCGATCGCCACGTCGGGATCGCCGACCTTGATGGTGCGCATGCCGAGCGCACGGGCAGGCTTCAGGTTGATGCCGAGATCGTCGAGATAGACGCAGTCTTCGGGCTGCACGCCCAAAAGGTCGCAGGCGTGCTGGTAGATGCGCGGATCGGGCTTGCGCATGCCGAGCTTGCTCGATTCCACGACATGCTCGAACAAAGTCATGATCTCGGCGACGGCCTTGGCCTTATCGGCGCTGCGCGCCATGCCGGGCCCTTCGCCATGCTTCATGTTGTTGGTGATGCAGGCGACGCGGAAGGCGCGGCTACAACGTCGCAGCGCCTCGACCATCTGCGGCCGAATGTCGCCGCTCAGCGACTGCAGGATGCGCCAGCCATCGACCTTGTGACCGTTCTGACGCGCCTCCTCCTCGAACAGCGTGACGAAGCCTTCGAGGGAAACTTCGCTGCGTTCCATTTTTGCCCAGGCATTGGTGTCGCCATTGCGCGCATTGAGGCCGCGAATGAAATCTTTGGGAAGACCTGCCTCGGTCTCGTAGCGATTGAAGGCCTCGAAAGGGCTGGAAAGGATCACGCCGCCGAAATCCCACAAAATCGCTCGGGGGCTTTTTGCATGGCTCATATTCATGGTGGTGCGACCCTGTTTACCTTGTTCCTGCCCTAGTCGGCCCTTATTTCACGCCCTCCATAGGCGACGGAGTGATCGATGACCACCGTTCGCCATCACAAGCTAGGAACCAAGCGAAATGAGCGAAGCAGCGGTACAGCCGCGCGGCAACGCAGTGGCACAGTCGAGTGAGGCAGGAATGGGCGACATGAGCCGTTCTGAAACTGGCCGGTCCGATGGACGTAACCGGCGCGCGGCCGAAACTCGGCGCAAGATCATTGCCGCTGCCAAGGCGATGATTTCCGAGACCAGCACGGCGCCGACCGTCGTGGCGGTGGCCAAGCGGGCCGATGTCTCGGTCCGGTCGGTCTTCCAGCATTTTGGTGACGTAGAGTCACTTTTCGTAACTGTTGTGGATAGCGTGCGTGACGACCTGGTCGTGCCGCCGCCGACCCCCAGCAACCGGCCGCTGGACGCCCGCATCCCCTTGGTGGTCGAGAATCTGGCCCAGGTGTTCGACAAGATCGTGCCGCTGCGCGTCGCAGCCGGCCAGTTCGTCAATCATCCGGCCCTGACCGAGCGCGCCAAGGTCTCCACGCTGGAACTGCGCGAGGCCACCCTGGAGGCCTTTGGCCCTGAATTCGCGACCCTGAGCGAGCAGGCCAAGGAAGAGCTTCTGGACGCCATTGGCGCGGCCCTGTCGCTCGAGGCGTGGATCGTGCTGCGTCGCCGGGATGGGCTGAGCTACGAGCGGGCCACCGCCGTGTGGCGGCTCACCCTGGAAGCGCTGCTGGCGCACGGTTTCGCGGCCCCCGCGACCGAATAACCTTCCCCTGGTCGCCAATTGACTTCGCGTTTGAGATCAGTGAGTTAAGGGCCCCCAAAAGGGTGGCAGCACGGGCAAATGGCGACCAGCCAGCTTCACGAGGACTATTCGCGCGAGGAAGAGGTAAAGGCGGGTACCGACCGCGGCTTCGGACTCGTCTTCGCCGGCTTCTTCGCGATCCTCGCAGTACTTTCGCTGTGGCACGGCAGCAAGAACTGGCACTACACGCTGCCGGTGGCGGCGGCGTTCCTGCTGGTGGCGCTGGTTTATCCACGCGTTCTCGCACCCCTCAACCGACTGTGGTTGAAGTTCGGTCTGCTGCTGTACAAGGTGATGAATCCCCTTGTGCTGGGGCTGCTGTTCTTCGTGACCATCATGCCGATCGGCCTCGTCATGCGTGCTTTTGGCAAGGACTTCCTGCGTCTCAAGCGCGATCCTGACGCCAAGAGCTACTGGATCGACCGCACCCCGCCGGGGCCGCCGCCGCAATCCATGAAGAACCAATTCTGATCTGAAAGGGACCAAGGGCAATGGGCTCCATTCTCGTCGAACTCTGGGACTTCATGAGGCAGCGCAAGAAGTTCTGGCTGCTGCCGATCCTGATCATGATGGTGATCTTCGGCGGCTTGATCGTGCTGACCAAGGGCTCGGCGATCGCGCCGTTCGTCTACACGCTGTTCTAACAGGGAGCGGACGCCGCCATGCGCGTGCTCGGCATCTCGGCCTTCTATCATGACAGCGCTGCCGCGCTGATCGAGGACGGCCACCTCGTCGGCGCCGCGCAGGAGGAGCGCTTCACCCGCAAGAAGCACGATTCCGGCTTCCCGCAGCACGCCGTGCAGTACTGCCTCGACGAAGCCGGCATCAAGCTTCAGGACGTCGATTACGTCGCCTTCTACGACAAGCCGTTCCTGAAGTTCGAGCGCCTGCTCGAGACCTATCTCGCCTACGCGCCGCGCGGCTTCCAGTCCTTCCGCATGGCCATGCCGCTGTGGCTGAAGGAGAAGCTCTTCCAGAAGACGCTGCTGCGCGATGAGATGAAACACTGGCAGCCCGACTTCGACTGGCAAAAGCGGCTGCTGTTCGGCGAGCATCACCAGAGCCATGCCGCCTCGGCTTTCTTCCCGTCGCCTTATGAAGAGGCCGCCGTGCTGTGCATGGACGGCGTCGGCGAATGGGCGACCACGTCGCTGGCCTGGGGCCAGGGCAACAAGCTCGAGATGCTGAAGGAGATCCACTTCCCGCATTCGCTCGGGCTGCTCTATTCGGCGTTCACCTACTACACCGGCTTCAAGGTCAACTCCGGCGAATACAAGGTCATGGGCCTGGCGCCCTATGGCGAGCCGAAGTTCAAGGACCTGATCCTCGACAAGATCGTCGACCTCAAGGAGGACGGCTCCTTCCGCCTCGACCAGCAGTACTTCGACTACTGCACCGGGCTCCGCATGACGAACGAGAAGTTCGGCGAGCTGTTCGGCGGCAAGGCGCGCAAGCCCGAGGAGCTGCTGACCCAGCATCACATGGATCTCGCGGCGTCGGTCCAGGCCGTCACCGAAGAGATCGTGATCCGGCTGGCGCGCTCGGTGCGCAAGGAGACCGGCGCGAAGAACATCTGCCTGGCCGGCGGCGTGGCGCTGAACTGCGTCGCCAACGGCAAGCTGCTGCGCGAGAACCTGTTCGACGGCATCTGGGTACAGCCGGCGGCCGGCGATGCCGGCGGCGCGGTCGGCGCGGCCTATGCTGCCTATCACGGCTATCTCGGCCAGGCGCGCAAGCTCAACGGCCATCTCGACGGCATGGCGGGCTCCTATCTCGGCCCCGAGTTCAAGGACGACGAGATCGAGAAGCGCCTGATCGCGGCCGGCGCCAAGCTGACGCGCCTGACCCGCGACCAGATCATCGAGCAGACGGCGCAGGCCCTGGCCGACGAGAAGGCGGTGGGCTGGATGCAGGGCCGCATGGAATTCGGGCCGCGCTCGCTCGGCGCCCGCTCGATCCTGGGCGACGCGCGCTCGCCCTCGATGCAGAAGACGCTGAACCTCAAGGTCAAGTACCGCGAATCGTTCCGTCCCTTCGCGCCGGCGGTGCTGCGCGAGGACGTCGACAAGTATTTCGACATCAAGAGCGACAGCCCCTACATGCTGATGGTGGCGCCGGTGAACGAGGACCGCCGCCGCGCCATGAACGAAGCCGAGCAGGCGCTGTTCGGCATCGACAAGCTGAACGTGCCGCGCTCCGACATTCCGGCCGTGACGCACGTCGATTACTCGGCGCGCATCCAGACGGTGCACAAGGAAACCAACCCGGCCTTCCATGACCTGCTCAGCTCGTTCAAGGCCAAGACCGGCTACTCGGTGGTGGTGAACACCTCGTTCAACGTGCGCGGCGAGCCGATCGTCTGCACGCCCGAGGACGCCTTCCGCTGCTTCATGGGCAGCGAGATCGAGGTGCTGGTGGTCGGCAACTGCTTCCTGCGCAAGGAAGACCAGGACCCGGCGCTGAAGCTCGACTACAAGAACGCCTTCGAGCTGGATTAGCTTCATG
>NZ_BKAJ01000188.1 GCF_007992495.1 Reyranella soli | reverse complement strand
AAATCGACGTGCGTCACCCCCTCTCCCATCCTCTCCCCCAAGCGGGGGAGAGGAGCAAGAACCCGTCGAGGGAAAGAAGTGCGACGCTGGGCAGGATAGCCAAACAGCAACACCGCTTCTTCGCCTTCTGCGTGGCGCCGTCGCTCGCGGTGCTGGCGATCATCACCTTGCTGCCGTCGCTCTATCTGCTGGCCACCAGCTTCACGCCGCTCAACCTGACGCGGCCCGAGACGCTGTGGGACTTCTCGCAGCCGTTGGAGAGCTACCGCCAGCTCTGGGCCGACACGCGCTTCCACAACTCCATCTGGGTCCAGATCAAGCTCTCCTTCTGGACGGTGCTGCTGCAGCTCCTGATAGGGCTCGGCCTCGCCCTGCTGCTCAACATGCGCACGCGGCTCCTCGAGGCGCTGCGCACGGTGTTCCTGATCCCCATGGTGCTGCCGCCGATCGTCGTCGCCATCATCTGGAAAGTGATCTACACGCCCGACATCAGCCCCATGCACGGCCTGTTCCGAGCTTTGGGCTGGAACGTGCCGGCGCTGATCACCGATCCCCAGTGGGCGCTGACCTCGATCATCATCGCCGACACCTGGGAATGGTTCCCCTTCACCATGCTGATGGTGCTGGCCGCCCTGCAGATGATGCCGCAGGAGCTTCTGGACGCCGCCAAGGTCGACGGCGCCTCGCCTTGGCAGCTCACCTGGTTCATCACGCTGCCCTTCGTCCAGGGCGTGCTGCTGGTCGCCGGGCTGTTCCGGCTGATCGATTCGATCAAGGCCTTCCCGCTGATCTTCATCCTGACCGACGGCGGGCCGGGCAACCTCACCGAGGTCACGAACTACTACTCCTACCTGCAGGCCTTCAATTTCTCCTACCTGGGCTTCTCCAGCGCCATCACCGTGGTGCTGCTGGCCGCGACCATCGTGCTGAGCTGGGTGATCGTGCGCGTCGTCGGCTGGGGAGCGCGCATTGACTAGCAAGTCGTCGCGCGCCCGCGACCGCTTCCTGATGCACGCCCTGGCGATCGTGCTCGCGCTGCTGGCGCTGTCGCCCTTCCTCTGGCTGGTCCTGATGTCGTTCAAGACCAACGCCGAGATCTTCCGCTTCCCGCCACGGGTCCTCTTCGAGGCGACCTGGGCCAACTACGCTGCCCTGTGGACGTCGGACTTCCGCAACTCCTTCGCCAACAGCCTGATCGTGGGCGTGGTCTCGACGGTGCTGTCGCTCTTGATCGGCGTGCCGGCGGCCTACGCCCTGTCGCGCTGGACCACCCGCGCCGGCGGCACGATCACCCTGTGGATCCTGGCCAGCCGCATGGCCCCGCCGATCGCCTTCACCATCCCCTACTTCCTGGTCTACCGGCACCTCGAGCTCTTGGACACGCTGACGGGCCTCATCATCATCTACCTCACCTTCAACCTGTCGCTGGTGATCTGGATGATGCGGCCGTTCTACGACCAGCTGCCGCGCTCGCTGGAGGAGGCCGCCTGGATCGACGGCGCCACCATGTGGCAGGGCTTTTATCGCATCATCCTGCCGCTCTCCGGGCCGGGGCTCGCCGCCACCGCCATCCTCTGCTTCCTGTTTGCCTGGAACGACTTCTTCTTCGCCCTGATCCTGACCCGCACCGAGGCCATGACCGCGCCGGTCGCCGTCGTGAACTTCATGAACTACGAAGGCTGGGAATGGGGCCGCATCGCCGCCGGCGGCACCATGATCATGCTGCCAGTGCTGATCTTCTCCTTCCTCGTCAGGCGCTATCTCGTGCATGGTCTGACCGGAGGAGCGTTGAAAGGATGACCCTGCTGATCACCGGCGGCGCCAGCGGCATTGGCGCGGCGACCGCGAAGCTTGCCGCCCGGCGCGGCCACAAGGTTGCCATCAACTACCGCTCGCGCGACGCGCAGGCGAAGAAGGTCGTGGCGGACATCACCGGCACGGGCGGCCAGGCGATCGCGTTGCCGGCGGACGTTTCACGTGAAGCCGATATCCTGAGCCTGTTCGACGCTGCCGAGAAGGCGCTCGGGCCGATCACGCATCTGGTGAACAGCGCCGGCATCGGCCTCAACTCACGCGTGGCGGATTTCGATGCGGGCGCCCTGGAGAGACTGTTCACCGTGAACACGGTCGGCCTGATGCTGTGCTGCCGGGAAGCGGCGCGCCGCATGTCGACCAAGCGCGGCGGCGAAGGCGGCGTGGTCGTCAACGTCTCGTCGATGGCCGGCACCATCGGCGGCCGGCCGGGCGCTGCGGCCTATGCCGCAAGCAAGGCCGCGGTCGACTCCTTCACCATGGGCTTCGCCAAGGATGTGGCGCTCGAAGGCATCCGCGCCGTCTCGCTGCGGCCCGGCATGATCGAGACGGAGATGACCGAGAAGACGCTGTCTGATCGCGAGACGCGCGAGGCGATCGAATCGACCATCGCCATGGGCCGCGTCGGCCAGGCCGAGGAGATCGCCAACGCCATCGTCTGGCTGCTGTCTGACGAAGCGAGCTTCATCTCCGGGGTCACGCTCGACGCGTCCGGCGGCGGCTTCGTGTTCGGAAAGCAATGAGCTCAATGACGAAAATCCTCCTGATCACCGGCGGAGCCTCGGGCATTGGCGCCGAGACCGCGCGTCGCGCGGCGAAACGCGGCTACAAGGTCGCGGTCAACTACCGCTCGCGCGACACGCAAGCCAAGCAGATCGTGGCCGACATCGAGGCGGCGGGCGGAAGCGCCGTCGCCCTGCCCGCGGACATGGCAAACGAGGCCGACATCGTGCGGCTGTTCGCGGCGACAGAGCGGGCGCTCGGTCCGATCACCCATCTCGTCAACAGCGCAGGCATTGGATACCGCACGCGGGTCGACGAATACGACGCAGCGCGGCTTGCGAATCTCTTCGCGATCAACGCTATCGGGCTGATGTTGTGTTGCCGCGAGGCCGCGAAGCGCATGTCGACCAGGAACGGCGGCAAGGGCGGCGCCATCGTCAATGTCTCGTCGATGGCCTCGACGATCGGCGGCCGGCTGGGCTCCAGCGCCTACGCGGCGACCAAGGGCGCGGTCGATTCCTTCACCAAGGGCTTCGCCCGCGAGGCAGCGGCCGAGGGCGTCCGCGTCAACGCGGTCCGGCCGGGCATGGTGTTGAGCGAGATGACCGAGAAGGCACTCGCGGAACCCGCCTTCCGCGCCCGCATCGAGGAGTCGATTCCCATGCACCGCGTCGGCGAGGGCCACGAGATCGCCGAGACGATCCTGTGGCTGCTGTCCGACGAGGCGTCTTTCATCACCGGCGCCATGGTCGACGCGGCCGGCGGCGGCTACATCATCTAGCGGGCTGGGGGCGCGCCACTCCAGTGGCGCGTCTTCTCAGCTCTTTTGGACCGCGCGCTTCCAGCGCGCTCATGAGCGAGCCGGAGGCTCGCGGTCCGGAAGACCATGACGCGCCACTGGAGTGGCGCGCGCCCAGCGAAGATCAGTTGCGCGTCTTGTCGACCAGCGCCTTTTCCTTGATCCACGGCATCATGGCGCGCAGCTTGACGCCGATCTCCTCGATCGGGTGCTCCGACATCCGCTTGCGCATGGCCTTGAACGAGGCCTGGTTGACCTTGTTCTCCAGCATCCAGTCGCGCGCGAAGCGGCCCGACTGGATGTCGGCCAGCACGCGCTTCATCTCGGCCTTGGTCTCGGCGGTGACGATGCGCGGACCCGACACGTACTCGCCGTACTCGGCGGTGTTGGAGATCGAGTAGTTCATGTTGGCGATGCCGCCCTCGAAGATGAGGTCGACGATCAGCTTCACCTCGTGCAGGCACTCGAAGTAGGCCATTTCCGGCGCATAGCCCGCCTCGACCAGCGTCTCGTAGCCGGCCTTGATCAGCTCGACCAGGCCGCCGCACAGTACCACCTGCTCGCCGAACAGATCGGTCTCGCACTCTTCCTTGAAGGTGGTCTCGATGGTGCCGGCGCGGCCGCCGCCGATCGCCGACGAATAGCTGAGCCCGATCTCGAGGGCATTGCCCGACGAGTTCTGCGCCACCGCCACCAGACAGGGCACGCCGCCGCCACGCAGGTACTCCGAGCGCACGGTGTGGCCCGGACCCTTGGGCGCGATCATGAACACGTCGATGTCGGCCCGCGGCGTGATCAGGTTGAAGTGCACGTTGAGGCCGTGCGCGAAAGCGAGCGCCGAGCCCGGACGCATGTTCGGCGCGAGATCGGCATTGTAGATGTCGGACTGCAGCTCGTCCGGCGTCAGCACCATGACGATGTCGGCCCACTTGGCACCGTCGGCCGGGCTCATCACCGTGAAGCCCGCACCCTCGGCCTTCTTGATCGTGGCCGAGCCGGCCTTCAGCGCAATACGCACATCCTTGACGCCCGAATCGCGCAGGTTCATCGCATGGGCGTGGCCCTGGCTGCCGTAACCGACGACCAGGACCTTCTTGCCCTTGATCAGGTTCACATCGGCATCGCGATCGTAGTAGACACGCATGGGGCCAATTCCTCCTGGCAGTGTGCGTCTGGCCATTGAACGGGGGCTTACTAGACAACCCGGCCTGCAATGACCAGCCTGGAATCCGCTTCCCACGCATGACCGCTCTTCGTTTCCCGCTGCTCGCCGCGGCCGCTTCACTGTCCCTGGCCGGATGTTGGTACAGCTCCTCAGTATCCGGCAGCCGCGACGGCACGAACACGATGCGGGCGATCGACACCGCCAACGCCACGACCACGCCGCAGCAGGCTGAGGCTTTCATCAGCGGCAAGACCTGGCGCAGCACCGAAAGCAGCTCCGGCCAGCACATCCATTATTCGGCGCCGGACGGCAGGGATTTCGCCTGGTTTCGCGGCGAGGAGCGCATCCTGGCCGGCGAATGGCGGATCGAGACCGCGACCGACAGCAAGGGCCAGACGGTCACGCGGCTTTGCCTGCGCTATCCGGGCGATCCGGTCCATCCCATATCCAAGACCGCCGGCGACCAATGGTATTGCCGCGCCGCGGGCTCGGTCTTCCATTGGATTCCCGAGCGGGTCGACGGCGATGTGCTCGGCCTGGCGGGCCGCACGCAAGCGCCGTTTGCGCTGACGCTCAGCAACCTCACGATCACGCAGCTCAAGGCGCGCGCCAATCCCGCAGCCAATCGCTAGACAAGCGGATCGGGACACGGCAGCGTCCCTCCATGTTTCGTTCCCACCTCTTCGCTACCCTCGTGATCTCCGCTGCCCTGGCAGCCTGCTCCAATCCCGATCCGGCCGCGCCTGTCGGTCCTGCGGTGCCGATGCCGCAGATCCAGGGCGCCATCGACAACTCCACGCCCGACGCCGCCCAGCGCGCCATGAGCAACAAGACCTGGCTGTGGACGCGCGGTGGTGGCCCGGCGCAGATCCACTACTCCTCGGCGGACGGCAAGGACTACGCCTGGGTGGTCGGTCAGAGCCGCATCTTCGCCGGCGAATGGCAGGTCAACACGGTGCCCGACGCCAGCGGCCGAATGGTCACCCAGGTCTGCCTGCGCCATCCCGGCTCCTACGTCCAGGGCCTGAGCCCGACCTGGAGCTGCCGGCCCGGCGGCACGTTCTTCTACGAGATGGCCGAGCGGGAAAGCGGTAACCCGTTGAGCTTCGCCGGCCGTACGCAGGCGCTGTTCGTGCTGCAGAGCACGCCGGCCAACCTCGCCGAGGTCGAGGGTCGCGTCACCTCGATCATCGGTCTGCGAGAATGAGGCGAAGGCCGAGGGCCGCCAGCACGCCGCCCATGACGCGGTCGATCCAGACCTTGGCGCGGCGGTAGAAAGCCCGCGCCGGCCCGCCCGAGAACAGCAACGCCAGCAGGGCGAACCAGCAGAACTCGTTCACCGCCACGATCGCCAGCACCGCACCGTCCATCCAGCCGGGTGTGTTCTGCGGCAGCACCGACAGGAAGATGCTGCCGAAGAACACCATGATCTTGGGGTTGCTGAGCTGCAGCAGCAGGGCGCGCATGAAACCCTGCCAGCCGGTCATGTGCGCCGTACGGTCGACCGCGATCTCGGGCAGCGGATCCTTCGCGTGCCGCCAGATCATGACGGCGAGATAGATCAGGAACAACGCGCCGCCTATGCGGAAGGCGACGTAGAGCCATTCGAACTGGGCGAACAGCGCCTGCAGGCCGTAGAGCGCCGCCGCGGCCCAGGCGAGCGCCCCCACCATCATGGCGAAGGCCGCTAAAAGTCCGCCGCGCCGGCCGACGATCGCCGCGGTCTGGATCACCAGCACCGTCGAGGGCCCGGGGCTCGCCACCGCCAGCAGATGGACGACGGCGAGGCCCAGCAGTACGACGGCGTAGTCCACTACCGTCGCCCCGAGCGTAGCGAAGCGAAGCCGAGGGGCCTTCTCTCCCCGACTTGCCGGCAAATCGTGGAGACGAGGTCTCTCCGCTCCGCGCTTCGCGCTCCGGTCGAGACGACGGAAATCACAGCGCGTCGCCGCCGCGTGACATGGCGACGATGCCGGTGCGGCCGACATCGACCAGGCCGAGGCCCTCCATCAGGCCGATGAATGTCTGGACCTTGTCGGAGTTGCCGGTGACCTCGAAGACGAAGGAATCCATCTTGGCGTCGATCACCTTGGCGCGGAACACATCGGCGAGACGCAGCGCCTCGACGCGCTTGTCGCCCGAGCTCTTGACCTTCACCAGGGCGAGCTCGCGCTCGATGTGCGGACCTTCGACGGTGAGATCGCGCACCTTGTGGACCGGCACCAGGCGGTCGAGCTGGGCCTTGATCTGCTCGATCACCATGGGCGTGCCCGCCGTCACGATGGTGATGCGCGAGAGGTTCTCCTTGGCGTCGGTCTCGGCCACGGTCAGGCTCTCGATGTTGTAGCCGCGGCCCGAGAACAGGCCGACCACGCGCGCCAGGATCCCGGGCTCGTTATCGACCAGCACCGAGATCGTATGGCTGGAAGCGATCATGGGTGCGTTCACACCAGCACCATGCCTTCCTCCGACACCGGCTTGGCGGCGCGGTCGTCAGGCCCCAGCAGCATGTCGTAGTGCGCCGCGCCCGACGGGATCATCGGGAAGCAGTTCTCGGTCTTGTCGACCAGCACGTCGACGACCACCGGCTTCTTGATGGCGATCATCTGCTGGATCGTGTCGTCGAGCTTGTCGGGTTCGTGGCAGCGCAGGCCGACGGCGCCGAACGCCTCGGCGAGCTTCACGAAGTCGGGCAGCGATTCCATGTAGCTCTCGGAATAGCGGCCGCCATGCAGCAGCTCTTGCCACTGCCGAACCATGCCCATGTACTGGTTGTTCAGGATGAAGATCTTCACCGGCAGCCGGTACTGCGCCACCGTCGAGAGCTCCTGGATGTTCATCATGATCGAGGCCTCGCCCGCCACGTCGATGACGAGCGCATCGGGATGGGCGATCTGCACGCCCATCGCCGACGGGAAGCCGTAGCCCATAGTGCCGAGCCCGCCCGAGGTCATCCAGCGGTTGGGCTGCTCGAACTTCAGGAACTGCGCCGCCCACATCTGATGCTGGCCCACTTCGGTGGTGATGTAGTGGTCGCGGTCCTTGATGTGGTGATAGAGGCGTTCCAGCGCGTATTGCGGCTTGATCGTCTCCTTGTCCTGCTTGTAGGCGAGGCAGTTGCGCTCGCGCCACTTGTCGATCTCGGCCCACCACGCCTTCAGCGCCTTGTGATCGACCTTGGGTTGCCTCGCCTTCCACACGCGGATCATCTCTTCCAGCACGTGGCCGGCATCGCCCACTACGGCCAAGTCGACACGCACGTTCTTGTTGATCGAGCTGGGATCGATGTCGACGTGGATCTTCTTCGACTTGGGCGAGAACTCGGTGAGCTTGCCGGTGATGCGGTCGTCGAAGCGCGCGCCGATGTTGATCATCACGTCGCAGTGATACATCGCCAGATTGGCTTCGTAGGTGCCGTGCATGCCCAGCATGCCCAGGAACTGCTTGTCGCTCGCCGGGAAGGTGCCGAGCCCCATCAGCGTGTTGGTGATGGGATAGCCCGTCATGTGCACGAACTGCGTGAGCAGCTTGGAAGCCTTCGGCCCGGCGTTCACGATGCCGCCGCCGGCATAGAAGATCGGCCGCTTGGCGCCGGCGATCAGCTCGATCGCCTCCTCGACCTTCTTCGGGTCGGGCTTGACCTGCGGGCGGTAGCTCTTGTGCTGCACCGGCTTCTTGGGCGCCACGTAGTCGTGCTTGTTCATCAGCACGTCCTTGGGCAGGTCGATGACGACCGGTCCGGGCCGGCCCGACCGGGCGACATAAAAGGCCTCGTGGACGACGCGCGCCAGATCGCCGACCGCCTTCACCAGGTAGTTGTGCTTGGTGCAGGGCCGGGTGATGCCGGTCGTGTCGGCTTCCTGGAAGGCGTCGTTGCCGATCAGGTGCGTCGGCACCTGGCCGGTCAGGCAGACGATCGGCACCGAATCCATCAGGGCGTCGGTGAGGCCGGTCACGGCGTTGGTCGCGCCGGGGCCCGAGGTCACCAGCACCACGCCGACCTTGCCGGTCGAGCGCGCATAGCCCTCGGCCGCATGCACGGCCGCCTGCTCATGGCGCACCAGGATGTGGCGCAGCCGGTTCTGCTTGAAGAGGGAGTCGTAGATCGGAAGGACCGCGCCGCCCGGATAGCCGAAGACGACCTCGACTTCCTCGTCGATCAGGGCTTTCACCAGCAGATCGGCGCCAGTCGTGGCGGACTCCTCGGGCTTCATGACACGGGTCTCCTCTCTGACAAATGTGCCGCAAAACGGGGGTTTTGCGGCGGGCGGAAAGTATAGGCCGGGTCGGGAGGAATCAACCGGAATCGCACGAAACGTAAAGTTTCAGGTCTCGATTTTGGTCAATAATTTCTCAGTTTGCTCCAAGCCCAGGTCGGTCGTCGGATCGACTACCACATCTGGTGTCATCTGGTGCCGAAACCACGTCATCTGGCGCTTGGCGTATTGGCGCGTGTGATCGATGCCGATCCGGCGCGCATCCTCCAGCGTCAGCTCGCCGCGGAAATGCGCGAACAGCTCCGGGGCGCCGTGCGCCTTGAGGCCGGGCCAGCGTGCGTCGGGCTTTTGGTCGAACACGGCGCGCACCTCGTCGAGCACGCCCATCTTCAGCATGGCGTCGAAGCGCGTCTCGATGCGCGCCCTGAGCCAGCCGCGCTCCGGCGCGAGCAGGACGGTGGCGAACCGCCAAGGCGGCGGCTGGCCCTCGCCCTTCTGCCAGATGCTGAGCGGCCGGCCGGTCGCCAGCCAGACTTCCCAGGCGCGGACATGGCGCTGGCGATCTCCGGGCTTCAGCCGTTCGACGATCGCCGAGTCCTTCTCCGCCAGCCGCGCGCGAAACGCCTCCGCGCCCATCGCCTTCCACTCGGCGTTGGCCTGGTCGCGCAGGCCGTCCGGCGCGTCGGGGATGGCGGCGATCCCGTGCATCAGCGTCCGGAGATAGAGGCCCGAGCCGCCGCACAGCACGGGCATGCGGCCCGCCGTGAGGCAGCGTTCGATCTCGGCCGAGGCGAGGTCGCGCCAGCGCGCCGCCGACAGGGTCTCGCTGAGCGGCAGCACGCCGTAGAGCGCATGCGGCACGCTCTGTCGTTCCTCGGCCGTCGGCTGCGCCGTCAGGATCGGAAAGGCATCGTAAGTCTGCATGGCGTCGGCATTGATCACCGTGCCGCCGTGCCCCGCGGCAACGGCGAGCGCCAACGCCGACTTGCCGCTGGCGGTCGGGCCGGTGATGACGAGAACCTGTTGCTGAGCCATGGCGGGCGAATTGTTTGCAAATCCACCGGGCCGCCGCTAGAGCCGGAGCGTGAAAAACGTCCTCGTCCTGATCTCGAGCGCGGCGCATCCCGCGCTCAACGATGGCGCCATCAGGAACGCCGTTGCCGTGCTTCAGGCGCAGGGCGCCAGCGTCGGCACGCCCCAGTGGCTGGCACCCGAGATCGCCTGCGACATTCCCTTCGACGGCGAGGCACGGCCGGTCGCGATGGCTGCAATCGATGCCGTGGTCGTGCCGTCGGCGGGGCGGCGCAAGAAGCTGCTGGTGGCCGACATGGAATCGACCATGATCGAAAACGAGATGCTGGACGAGCTGGCCGATTTTTTAGGCCTGCGCGAGAAGATCGCCGGCATCACCGCGCGCGCAATGAACGGCGAGATCGACTTCGCTGGCGCGCTGAACGAACGGGTCGCGTTGTTGAAGGGGCTCGATGTGGCCAAGCTCGACGAGGCGGCCAAGCGCATCCGCTACATGCCGGGCGGCGCGACACTGGTCGCCACCATGAAGAAGCACGATGGCCATTGCGCGCTGGTATCCGGCGGCTTCACTCATTTCACCGCCTTGGTGCACAAGGCGCTGGGCTTCGATTCCCATGCCGCCAATGGCCTACAGCACGATGGCCGCACGCTTGCCGGCACGGTCGATCTGCCGATCCTGGGCAAGGAGGCCAAGCTCGCCACCCTGCAGCGCCTGGCGGCCGAGCGCGGGTTTTCGCCGGCCGACGCCGTGACCGTGGGCGACGGCGCCAACGACCTGCCGATGCTGAAGGCGGCGGGCCTGGGCGTCGCCTTCCACGCCAAGCCCGCGGTCGCGGCCGAAGTGGCGGCGCGCATCGACCATGGCGATCTCACCGCGCTGCTCTACCTGCAGGGCTACCGCCGAACCGAATTCGTCGAAAGGACCGACCCATGACAGACGCCGTCCAGATCGTGCTCGCCAAGCGTCCGGCGGGCGACGTGACCGCCGACTGCTTCCGCGAGGAGAAGGTGACCCTGCCCGTGCTGGCCGACGGCGAGGTCCTGGTGCGCTCGCGCTTCCTGTCGCTCGATCCCTACATGCGGCCGCGCATGACCGAGCTGCGCTCCTACACGCCGCCCTTCGAGCTCGGCAAGCCGTTGACCGGCGGCTCGGTCGGCGAGGTGGTCGATTCCAAGAACCCGCGCTTCGCCAAGGGCGACACGGTGATCGGCATGCTGAACTGGGCGAGCCACACGCTCCACGACGGCAAGGGTTTGCGCAAGATCGATCCTGCGCTGGCGCCCTTGTCGGCCCATCTCGGCGTGCTCGGCATGCCCTCCTTCACCGCCTGGTACGGCATCCGGCACATCTGCAAGCCCAAGGCCGGCGAGACGGTGTTCGTGTCGGCGGCGACCGGCGCGGTCGGCCAGGTCGCGGGCCAGCTCGCCAAGCTTGCCGGCGCGCGCGTCGTCGGTTGCGCCGGCGGCGAAGACAAGTGCGCCTGGGCGGTGCGCGAGGCAGGCTACGACGCCTGCTTCAACCATAAGACCGAGCACGATGTCGGCGCCGTGCTCGACAAGCTCTGCCCGCAGGGCATCGATGCCGACTTCGAGAATGTCGGCGGCAGGATCTTCCATGCCGTATTCGAGCGGCTGAACAATTTCGGCCGCGTCGCCTTCTGTGGCGCGATCTCGGAGTACCAGGACCAGACGCCGATGGCCGGACCGCCGAAGATGTTCACCATCGTGCAACGGCGGCTGACCTTGCAGGGCTTCATCGTCTCCGACCACATTGCGCTGATGGCCGACTTCGTGAACGAGGTCGGCGGGCTGGTGAAGGAAGGCAAGCTCAAGAGCCGCGAGACCGTCGTCGACGGCCTCGCCGGCGCACCGGCAGCCTTCATGGGTCTGCTTAAGGGCGAGAACTTCGGCAAGCTGGTGGTAAGAATCGCCTGATGTCCGGCTCAAATTCGCCTGTCAGATGAACGAGCTCTTCCTCGGAATCGACGCCGGCGGCACCCATTGCCGGGCGCGCCTCGTCGATGCCGATGGCAACGTCCTGGGATCGGGTCGAGGCGGTCCCGCCAATCTGACCTGGGGCATCGACAAGGCCCATCGGGCGATCATGGCGGCGAGCGCCGAGGCTTTCGCCGAGGCCGGACTCGGCCGGGCGGCGATGCGGCGTACCCATGCCGGGATGGGAATCGCAGGCGCCGACGATCCTGCGCAAGCCCGCAAGATGGCGGCACGCCGCTTCGGCTTCGCGTCCGTCACCATTCGCGGCGACGCCGAGACGGCGTGCATCGGCGCTCACGAGGGTCGCGATGGCGGCGTGCTCATCCTCGGTACCGGGAGCAACGGCCTCGTGCGCCGGCGCGGCAAGCTCGAGCGCGTCAGCGGCGACGGCTTCCTGATCTCGGACCTCGGCTCAGGCGCAGTCGTCGGACATGCGGCCGCGCGCCAGGCCCTGGCGGCGCACCAGCGCGTGATCGCGCCCTCGCCGCTCACGCGCCGCATCATGCGCCGCTTCGACAACGACCCGTCGAAGATGCGAGCATGGGCCATGGCCGCGACCCCGAGCCACTGGGGCGAGCTCGCGCCCCTGGTCTTTGCCTGCTCCGACAAGGCCGATCCCGTCGCCCGGCGGCTGGTCGCCGATGCTGTCGCCGACGTCACCCGGCTGCTCGATCGCATGATCGCCCTGGGCGCGAAACGCATCGCCCTGACCGGCGGTCTGGCCGACGCCTATGCGAGCCGGCTGCCTCGGCGCCTGGCGCGCATCCTGGTGCCCGCCCAGCGCGACGCCCTGTCCGGTGCCATCGACTTGGCCCGCAAGATGGTCGGCACATGACCGGTATCACCGCCCTCACCGGCGCGCGCATCTTCGACGGCGACCGCTGGCACGACGGGGCGGCCGTGCTCATCCGTGACGGCGCGATCATGGGCATCGCGTCGCAATCCGACCTGCCGGCCGATGCGGCCGTGCAGCGGATCGATGGCGGCATGCTGGTGCCGGGCTTCATCGACGCCCAGGTCAACGGCGGCGGCGGCGTATTGCTCAACGACACACCGACGGCCGCGGCGATGGACGCAATCGCCGCCGCCCATCGCACCTTCGGCACCTGCCGCCTGCTGCCGACGCTGGTGACGACGAGCACAGAGACCACGCGCGCCGCGTTGGCCGCCGTTCGCCATGCCGGTCCGGGCGTCGCGGGCCTGCACCTGGAGGGCCCGCACCTCGCACCGGCCCGCAAGGGCGTCCACGACCCGCGATTCATGCGGCGCATGACCGATGCCGATGTCGAGATGCTGCTGTCCGCCGACATCGGGCGCCTGGTGGTCACCGTCGCGCCCGAGCAGGTCGAGCCCGCGCAGGTGAGACGTCTGGTCGATGGGGGCGTGATCGTGAGCCTCGGCCACTCCGACGCGACCTACGAACAGGCGATGGCGCTGTTCGACGCGGGAGCGACCGGTGTGACGCATCTCTTCAATGCCATGAGCCCGTTGCAGGGCCGTGCCGCCGGCCTGGTCGGGGCGGGCCTCGACGCCGGCGCGGTGTGGTGCGGGATCATCGCCGACGGGCTGCACGTCGCGCCATCGGCGCTGTCGATCGCGCTGCGTGCCAAGCGGGCGCCGGGACGGCTCTTCCTGGTGACAGACGCCATGCCGACCGTCGGCTCGGCCGCGACCTCCTTCAGGCTGGGCGAGCGCACGATCGACCGACGCGGCGATCGCCTGACCTGGACCGACCCGAGCGGCGCGGAGGTGCTGGCCGGCGCTCATCTCGACATGGCGACCGCGGTGAGGTTCTGCGTCGACGTGCTGAAGCTGCCGCTGGAGGAGGCGCTCAGGATGGCGGCGCTCTACCCGGCCAAATTCCTGCGCCTCGACGACAAGCATGGCCGCCTCGTGCGCGGCCACGTCGCCGATATCGTGCACCTTGGGGCGGACCTCACGGTCCGCCGCACGTGGATCGGCTCTTAAGCTGGGGGCGCGCCACTCCAGTGGCGCGTCATCGGAGCGCGGACCTCCAGGTCCGCTCATGGTCTTCACCTTCCGGACCGCGCGCCTCCCGGCGCGCTCATAGATCCTGAGCGAGCCAGAGGCTCGCTTCGGAAGAACATGAGCGGACCTGGAGGTCCGCGCTCCGGCAAGATTACTTCGTCAGCCTGAGCGCCGCGAACCGGGGATCGCCCTGGCGTTCGACGAACAGCAGGACCGAGCGCTTCTTGGCCTGCTGAAGCTTGCCCACGAGATCGGTGACCTCCTGGGGGGTGGTGACCGGCTTCTGGTCGACCTCGAGGATGACATCACCCGCCTGGAGCTGCTTCTCGGCCGCCGGGCTGTTGGGGGTCACCTTGGTGATGACGACGCCCTTCACTTGGTCGGACAGGCCGTACTTCTCGCGTAGCTGGTCGGTGACCTTCTGCAGGGTGAGGCCGAGCTGCTCGACGGTCGAGACGACGGGCTGGTCAGGCTCAGCGGGCTTCTTGTCGCCGCCCTTGGCCGCGGCGTTCGTCTTGCCCTCGTCCTCCTGCTCGCCGATGCGCAGCTTCAGCGGCACTTCCTTGCCGCCGCGCCAGACCACGACGTCGACCGTGCTGCCGACGCGGGCATTGGCGACCAGCCGCGGGAAGCGGCGCAGGTCGAGCACGTCCTGGCCGGAGAAGCTCAGGATGATGTCGTTGCGCTTGAGGCCCGCCTTGGCCGCCGGGCCGTCGGCCACGACGTTGGCGACCAGCACGCCGCGGGCGCGGTCGAGGCCGAAGCTGTCGGCGATGTCGTCGGTGACGCTCTGGTAGCTCACGCCCACCCAGCCGCGCTTGACGCGGCCGAACTCACGCAGCTGGTCGGCGACCTGCTTCACCAGGTTGGACGGGATCGAGAAGGCGAGGCCGGCATTGACGCCCGACGGCGAATAGATCGCGGTGTTGACGCCGATCACCTCGCCCTGCGCGTTGAACAGCGGGCCACCGGAGTTGCCCTTGTTGATGGCGGCGTCGGTCTGCAGGTAGTCGTCCAGAGAATCGTTCAGCGAGCGGCCGCGCGCCGAGATGATGCCGGCGGTCACCGAATGGCCGAGGCCAAACGGGTTGCCGATCGCGATCACCCAGTCGCCGACGCGCTCCTTGTCGGAATCGCCCCACTTGATGGCCGCCATCGGCTTCTTGCTCGGCGGCTCGACCTTTAGCAGCGCCACGTCGATGCGGCTGTCGGAGCCGATCAGCTTGGCCTTGAGCTGGGTATCGTCACGGAAGATGACCGTGATGTCCTCGGCACCCTGGATGACGTGGTTGTTGGTGATGATGTAGCCGTCGGGATCGATCACGAACCCGGAGCCGAGCGACGTGCCGCGGCGCTTCTGCTCCTCGCCGCCGCGCTTGTCGAAGAATTCCTTGAAGAGTTCCTCGAACGGCGAGCCGGGCGGCAGCTGCGGCATGTCACGCAGCCGGGGACCCTGCTGAGGCACGTTCTGGGTGGTGGTGATGTTGACCACCGTCGGCATCAATTTGTCCACCAGTTCGGCGAAGCTGTCGGGCGCGTTTCGCGCCGGCTGCGCCACGGCGGGCTGCGCCAATGCCAAGCCAAGCGATACTGCCGCCACGACGGCGGCGGATCTCAAAACACCAGGAAAATCAGTGAGAATCACGTCCGACCTCCAACGGCGCTCAGGCCTCAACGGATCGGAACGGCCGGCGCCGCGCGTTCGAGTTCCTGTCTACATGGCGGCAGATTGTGGCGCAAATAAAGAGGTGTTGATGTTGCTGATTGTGTCGGCTTTTCCCCGGCCTTTGCGAAAAATCGACCGGCGGCGTTGCAGGACTGCCACAACGCCGTCGGTACGGTTTTTGTCGCCCGTTTTCCAGCGCTACTTCTTGGCCGCCGGCAGCCCGGACGGATCGTTGAAATAGCGGAAGAAGTCGGTGTCCGGGCTCAGGATCATGGTCGATCCGCCGGCGCCGAAGGCTTGTTTGTAGGCCTCCATACGCCGGTAGAAGGCATAAAAATCCTTATCCTTGTTGAAGGCCAGGGCATAGATCTTCGTGGCCTCGGCGTCGGCTTCGCCCTTCAGGACCTGGGCCTTCAGCCCGGCATCGGCCTTGATGACGGCGACTTCGCGGTCGGCCGTGGCCGTGATGCGGGCCTTCTCCTCGTCGCCCTCGGCGCGCAACTGACCGGCTTCGCGCTCGCGGTCGGTCTTCATGCGGTTATAGACCGACTGGGAGTTGGCCTGCGGCAAATCTGCACGCTTGATGCGCACGTCCACCGTATCGACGCCCAAGTCCCTGGTCTTCGCGTTCACCCGCTTGGTGATGTCGTCCATCAGGCTTTCACGTCGGTCGGTCAGCACGGCGTGAAGCGGCACCGAGCTCAACACGCCGCGGATCTCGGAGTTGATCAGCGAATCGAGCAACCCGCGCAGAGCCGGTTCCCCACCCGGCACGGTCTGGGCGAAGGTCTTGGCGTTCGTGATCTTGTAGCGGGCATAGGCATCGACCACGAGGCGCTTCTGGTCGCCGGCGATGATCTCGAACTCCTCGGCTTCGTAGTCGAGCAGCCGGCGGTCGATGCGCTGGATGTCCTGGATCAGAGGGAGCTTGGCGTAGAGGCCGGGCTCGGTCTTGGGGTCGCCGACAATGGCGCCGAACTGGCGCACCAGCACCTGCTTGGTCGGGTCGACGGTGTAGAAGGTCTGGGTCACCAGGAAGATGGCGACCGCGATCGCGATCAGCGCGACAATCGCACGGTTGCTCATCGCGTCGCCCCCGGAGCCGGAGGAGCGGTGCGTGGCGCCGCCGATGGCGCCGGCTGGCCGGACTTCAATTCAGGCAGCGGCAGGTAGGGAATGACACCGCCAGCGCCGCCGGCCGAATTCTTGTCGATCATGACCTTGTTCACGTTGCGCAGTACCTCTTCCATGGTGTCGAGGTAGAGCCGCTCGGTCGTGATGTCCTTGGCCTTGGCCCACTGCTCGTACACCTGATCGAAGCGCTGGGCGTCACCGCTCGCCCGGGCGATGACCTCGGCCTTGTAGGCCTCGCCGCGCTGGATGATCGATTCGGCTTCGCCCTTTGCCCGCGGCAGCACCTGGTTTCGATAGGTGTTCGCCTCGTTGATGCTCTTCTCCTTGTCGGCGCGCGCCGCCTGCACGTCGCGGAACGCCGCGATGACCTCTTGTGGCGGGTCGACGCGCAGGAGCTGGACGTTGGAGATGCGGACGCCCAGTCCATACTCGTCGAGGATGCGCTGCAGCAGGTCCTTGGCGTCCTGTTCGATGCGGCTGCGGCCCTCGGTCTGGGCATATTGCAGGTTCGACCGGCCGATGACCTCGCGCATTGCGGCCTCGGCACCGGCGCGCACGTTCTCCTCCGGATTGCGCACGTCGAAGGCGTACTTGAAGACGTCCTTGATCTGCCACAACACGGCGAACTCGATGTCGACGATGTTCTCGTCGCCGGTCAGCATCAGGTTCTCGGTCGAGGTCGGCCGCGGGCCGCCACGGGTATAGGTCGTCGAGCGATCCTGTCCGCCGCGCGAGCCGATGACGACGCGGCGCTGGTCCTGGACGTTGACCACCACGACATTGCCGATCGGGCTGGGCAGGTTGTAGTGCAGGCCGGGCTCGACCGGCTTGCCGTAGGGCTTGCCGAACACGAGCTGGATGGCCTGCTGGTTGGGCTGGACGCGGAAGAAGCCGGTCACGAGCCAGATCACCACGCCCAACAGCACGACCAGCACGATGCCCTTGTAGGTACCGAAGCCGCCGGGGATGAGGTTCTTCAGCCGCTCCTGGCCCTTGCGGATGACGTCTTCCATGTCAGGCGGCCGGCGCGAGCCGAACGGCCCGCCACCGCCGCCGCGATTGCCGCCACCGCCGCCCCAAGGCCCGCCGCCGTTACCACCGCCGCCACCGCCGCCGCCCCAGGGGCCGCCGCTGTTGTTGTTCCACGCCATCTTTCACCTCAGGGCCGCAAGGCCGCCTGCTCGGCATATTGTCGGCTTTGATTTCAGGTCGCGCTGCATATATGTGACGGCAGCAACACCCGCAATCAAGCGGCGACACAATATTGCGATATGACGGAAACGAGCCCCCATGGCTGAAATCACCGAATCGGCCGTCCGCAAGGTCCTCGAGACCGTCATCGATCCGGCGACTGCAAAGAGCGTCGTGGCGCAGGGCATGGTGGGCGGCATCGCCGTGCGCGGCGGCCATGTCGCGGTGACCCTCGATGTCGACCCCGCCCGCGGCACCGCCCTGGAGCCTCTGCGTCAGGCGTGCGAACAGGCCGTTCGGGCCATGCCGGGCGTGCTGTCGGCAACGGCGGTGATGACCTCCGAGCGGCCGGCGCCATCGGCTGCACCTGCGACGCACGCGCATGGCCACGGCCATGCAGCTCCAGGCGGCAAGACCACTGGCGGCGGCGGGCGCATCGACGTGCCGGGCGTGAAGCACATCATCGCCGTGGCCTCGGGCAAGGGCGGCGTCGGCAAGTCGACGACGGCGGTGAACCTGGCTCTCGGGCTCGCCGCCAATGGCGTGGCGACCGGCCTGCTCGACGCCGACATCTACGGCCCGTCGATGCCGCGCATGCTCAACGTCAAGGACAAGCCTGAATCGGTCGACGGCAAGGCGCTGAAGCCGATCGAGCGGTACGGTCTCAAGACCATGTCTATCGGCTACATCGTCAACGAGGACACGCCGATGATCTGGCGCGGCCCCATGGTGTCGAGCGCGCTCGAGCAGATGCTGCGCGATGTGCAGTGGGGCGAGCTCGACGTGTTGGTGGTCGACATGCCGCCGGGCACGGGCGATGCGCAGCTCACCTTGGCGCAGCGCGTGGCGTTGGCCGGTGCCGTGATCGTGTCGACGCCGCAGGACATCGCCCTGGTCGATGCGCGCAAGGGCCTCAACATGTTCCGCAAAGTCGCGGTGCCGGTGCTGGGCTTCGTCGAGAACATGAGCTTCTATCTCTGCCCGCATTGCGGCGAGCGCGCCGAGATCTTCGGCCATGGCGGCGCGCGCGAGGAAGCCGAGAAGCTCGGCGTGCCGTTCCTGGGCGAGGTGCCGTTGCATCTCGACATTCGCACGACCTCGGATTCGGGCCATCCCATCGTCGTCTCCCAGCCCGACAGCCAGTACGCCCAGATCTACAAGAACATTGCCGGCCGGGTGTGGAAGCAGCTCACCGCCAACCAGCGTGGCCCGCGCGCGGCGCCGAGGATCGTGGTGCGTTAGTGGCGGCCGATGAGGTGTTCGAGGATTCCCTCTTCGCCTCGCTCTACGACCACTTCAATGGCTGGGACATCTGCGACGATTTCTATTTCGATCTGGCGCGCACGCTGAAGAGCGGCGCGCGTGTCCTCGACCTCGGCTGCGGCACGGGCCTGCTGGCGTGCCGGATTGCCGAGCACGGCTTCGCTGTGACCGGGGTCGATCCGGCGGAAGGTATGTTGGACGTGGCGAGAGCGCGGCCTGGCGCCGAGCGGGTCTCCTGGATCAAGAGCGCGGGGCAAACGATGCGGCTGTCGCAGTGCTTCGATCTGATCTACATGACCGGCCATGCCTTCCAGGCCTTGTTGGCCGACGAGGACGCCGTCGCCGTCCTGCGAACGGCCCGCGATCACCTGGCCGACGATGGCCTGCTCGCTTTCGAGACCCGCAACCCTGCGCGCAAGGCGTGGCTGTCCTGGACGCCCGACAGGCGCAGGAGCGCTGTCACGGCGGACCACGGAGAGGTCGAGGAGTTCTTCGAAGCGAAGGCCGACCCGGACAGCGGCATCGTGAACCTCGCCGCCCACTATCGGTTTGTCCGCACCGGCAAGACGATGGTCGGCCGCAGCCGCATCCGCTTCATCGATCTCGATCACCTCAAGCGACTGCTGGTGGCGGCAGAGTTGGCGCCGATGACCTGGTACGGCGACTGGGACCGCTCGCCCCTGACCGAAACGAGCCGCGAGTTCATCGTCCTGGCTCGTCCTTCATAGTCTTAC
>NZ_BKAJ01000187.1 GCF_007992495.1 Reyranella soli | reverse complement strand
TCGAGCACATCGGTGGTTCTCACGCCGCAAACTGCGGGAACTGCGTAAACCTCCCCTGGCGCCTGCAGTGCATGCACTCCTGCGGCAGAACCGAGAGGCGGCGCGCGCCGGCACATACGGCACCTTGCCGTCAAAAACGAGCTGCTAGGGCAAACACTGAAAGGTCATTGACCTAGTCAGTAGTGCGAACCCTAAATTTCGCGTGAGCGCTTGAACCTAACAGAGGCTGCCCCAGTTGTTAAAGACGTTCCCTAACTGGAGGACGTCTATGTGCGATTACTCACTTGAGCTTTATCGTTCACGGCCAGCCGCCCAAGAAGAGCAGTACAAGCTCCACCGCTTCCCCAGCGGAACCATGGGCTTCGTCGCCGGCACGGACTGCGAGACTGCAGTCTGCATGCCGGCCGGAGCACGCCTCAGCCTCGAAGGCATCAACGAGACGGTGCAGCGCGCCTTCTCGATCGGGCCTGCCGAGGAAGTGACGATGACCCGCCTCGAGGTCACCGGGCATGCCCATCGCGACGCCGTCCGCTTCGGCAACGGCCGCGAGGTCCTGCTGCAGAGCCTCAATGCCGGGGTGACCTGCCGGCTCGCGCCGCGCGACCTCGACAAGGTTCTGGGCCTAGAGACGACCACGCCTGAGCTGGTCGAGGCCTAGGCTTTCTTGAGACGGCGTTCGATCGCGTCGTAGCGGGCAATCAGCCTTCGGGCGCGATCGATCACCGGGATGTCGATCATCTTGCCATCGACGGTGAAGGAGCCGCGGCCCTCGGCTGCGGCTTTTTCATCGGCCGCGATCAGCTTTCGGGCGTAAGCGACGTCCTCGGCCGAGGGCGTGAAGGCCTCGTTCAGGGCCTGCACCAGGCCGGGATGGACGCAGGTCCCGCCCGAGAAGCCGAAGCGCTGCGCTCGCTCGGCGCTCTTCTTGTAGGCCGCCGGATCGGAATAGTCCGCCACCGTACCGAGGATGCCGATCATCGCGACGCCGTGCGCCTGCGCCGCGAAGGCGACCAGCCGCTTGGGCAGCTCGAGCGATTCGTCGCTCGGGATCGAGCCGGTCTCGAGGGCAAAATCCTCGCCGCCCAGCATCATGGCGATGACGCGTGGGCCGCGCTCGGCGATGTCGTTGAGCTCGGCCAGGGCGCGTGGATGCTCGATCATGGCGCCGAAACCGACGCTGCCCACCGGCATGCCGCGCTCGCGTTCGAGCTCGCTCACCGCCTCGTCGAGCAGGCGCAGGTGCTGCACGCCCTCGGTCTTGGTGATGAACAGCGCCGCGAGACCCGGCCGCACGGCGGCCTCGATGTCGGGGATGGCTAGCCGCATCGGCCGGTTGATGCGCACGGCGACGTCGGCGCCGCCGCGGACGACCTTCTTCATGGTCTCGGGCAGCATGGCGCGGGCGGTAGGCTTCTCGGCCACCGTCACGCTGTCCTCGAGATCGACCAGGATGCAGTCCGCGCCGCGCTCATGCGCCTTGTCGATGAACTTGGGCACATTGCCCGGCACGTAGAGGATCGAGCGCCAGACGGGTGGCGGAGGCCTCATAGACGAGGAGAGGGTCACTTCTTCTTTTTCCCCTTGGAGATGACGCCGGACTGGCAGAGCTTGGCGTATTCGGCCTCGCCCAGCAGTGGCTTCAGCAAGGCCTCGTTGTGCTCGCCAATCTTGGGCGCGGCGGTGCGCAGCGTGCCGGGCGTGCCGGACAGGCGCGGCACTACGGGATGCGTCGGCAACTCGCCCATCTCCTCGTCCGGCACCTCGATCAGCGCCTCGCGCTCCAGCACGTAATCGTCCTGCACGATCTGGGAGATGTCGTAGACCGGGCCGATGGTGACACCGGCCTCGTCGAAGAACTTCAGGTTCGTGGCGAGGTCGCGCTCGGCAATGAAGCCGCCGATGATCGCATCGAGCTCGAGGCCGTTGCGGACACGCTCGATGTTGGTGGCGAACTTGGGATCCTTCACCAGCTCGGGCCGGCCGATCTTGACCAGCACGCGCTCGGCCATGCCCTGGGTCGAGGCCGACAGGCAGACCCAGTGCCCGTCCTTGGTCTGGTAGACGTTGCGCGGGGCGGCGTTGGTCGAGCGGCTGCCGGTCCGCTCCTTCACCTCGCCGGTGAGCTTGTGGTTGGCGGCCTGCGGGCCCAGCACCGAGAACAACGGGTCGAACAGCGGCAGGTCCATCACCTGGCCCTTGCCGCCGTTCATCTCGACCTCGCGCAGGGCGACCATGACCGCGCCGTAGCCGTAGAGTGCCGCAATGGCGTCGGCGAGATACATCGGGGGCAGCACCGGCTCGCGATCGGCGAAGCCGTTCATCGAGGCGAAGCCGCTGTAGCCTTCGATCAGGGTGCCGAAGCCCGGCTTGTGGCGATAGCGGCCGTCCTGGCCCCAGCCCGAGATGCGCACGATGATCAGCTTGGGATTGATCTCGTGCAGCTCGGCCGGCGCCAGCTGCATGTCCTCGAGTACGCCGGGCCGGAAGCTCTCGACCAGGATCTGCGCCGACTTGGCGAGCTCGCGCACGATGGCGCGGCCGGCGTCGGAGCGCAGGTCGAGGGCCACGCTCTTCTTGTTGCGGCTATTGACCTTCCAGGCCGTCTCGATGCCCTTGACGCGCCAGGAGCGCAGCGTGTCGCCCTCGGGCGGCTCGATCTTGATCACCTCGGCGCCGAAATCGGCGAGCTGCAACGTGAGCACATTGCCCGCGACCAGGCGCGACAGATCGATCACGCGGACCCCGGCGAGGGGCCCGCGCGCCTCGGGCGTGAAGGACTTCTTTGACGGTCGCCTAGCCAACGTGCTTGCCGAAGAACTCCAGCGTGCGCGCCATGGCCTGTTTGGAGGCCGCGGCGTCGTAGCTGCCGCGCTCGTCGCAATGGAAGCCGTGATCGGCCGGATAGTCGAAGATCGGCACGTCGGGATGGAGCTTCCTGAGCTCGTTCACGTGCGTCATCGGGATGTGCATGTCCTTGTCGCCGAAATGCAGCTGGGTCGGGACCTGCGGCTTCTCGCTCTTGAGGCCGTGGATGCCGCCGCCGTAATAGCCCGACACCGCATCGGGCTTGAGCCGCGTCGCGGCCAGCCAGCAGATGGTGCCGCCCCAGCAGTAGCCGGTGACCGCGACCTTCTTCACGCCGCGCCGCTTCAGCTCCTCGATCGCCGCCTCGACGTCCTGCACCGGCTTGTCGAGCCCGAGCTCGGTCACGTACTTGCGGCCCTCGGCGATCGTGTCGGGCGTGTAGCCGAGCTCGATACCGGTCTTGATGTGGTCGAAGAAGCGCGGCGCCAGCGCGAGATAGCCGTCGGCCGCGAACTTGTCGGTCACCGCGCGGATGTGATGGTTGACGCCGAAGATCTCCTGGATGACCACCACGCCGCCCTTGGGCGTGCCCTTCGGCGTGGCGAGATAGGCGCCGATCTCGCCGGCCTTTGACTTAAGACGAATATCCTCACCCATGAGAATTCCTCCCGGTTGCGGCCGGCATCTGACATGGTAATGGCGCGCCATTCAACCGCTTCCCCATCGGGGAGCGAAAGCACGCCAAGAGCCAGCAATGTATATCCCGAAGCACTTCGAAGGCAGCGAGCCCACCGGCCGCGAGATCATGCGGGCCCACAGCTGGGCCCTGCTGATGACCAGCGACGCCGAGGGCGCGCCGATGGCCACCCATCTGTCGCTGCTCTGGCAGGACGACGGTTCCGAGCACGGCTCGCTGATCGGCCACATGGCCCGCGCCAACGGCCACTGGAAGCTGTTCGAGCGCCCGGCCAATTCATTGGCACTGTTCTGGGGGCCGCACGCCTACGTCTCGCCGACCTGGTACGCGCCGGGACCCAAGGTGCCGACCTGGAACTACGTCACCGTGCATGCCTACGGCCGGCCGCAGGTCGTCGACGACACCAAGGGCGCGCTGGTTGTGCTGGCCAAGCTCGCGGCGGCCTACGAGGGCACCGGCCCCGACGCCTGGGGCTTGGGTCGCCTGCCGCCCGGCAACGCCGAGATGCAGACCAGGGGCATCGTCGCCTTCCGTATGCCGCTCACGCGCGTCGAGACCAAGATCAAGCTGAGCCAGAACCGTGACCTCGAAGACCGCACGCGCGTCATCGCCAGGCTCGAAGCGAGCGACAACCAGGATTCACTGGCGACGGCGAAGTGGATGAAGCGCGTACTGCCCTGATGGCGGCGCGCGAATTCAAGACGGCCGAGAGCTTCTACAAGTGGCTCGCCAAGAACCACGACAAGGCCGACGAGGTCTGGATCAAGATCCACAAGGTCGGCTCGGGCTTGAAATCGATCACGCCCAAGGAGGCGATCGACGTCGTGCTGTGCTGGGGCTGGATCGACGGGCTGCGCCGGGGCTTCGACGACAAGAGCTTCCTGCAGCGCTACACGCCGCGCACCAGGAAGAGCATCTGGAGCCAGATCAACATCGACAATGTCGCGCGGCTGATCGAGCAAGGCCGCATGACCGCGCACGGGCTGAGAGAGGCCGAAGCCGCCAAGGCTGACGGCCGCTGGGCCCGCGCCTACAGGGCCAAGGACAACAAGATGCCGGCCGATCTCCAGGCCGCCATCGACGCCGAGCCCAAGGCGCGGCGCATGTTCGAAACGCTGAGCGCCCAGAACCGTTTTGCGCTCGCCTTCCGCACGCAGAACATGAAGACCGAGGCCGGCCGACGACGGAAGATCGAGTCCTTCGTCGCCATGTTGAAGCGTCGCGAGACGATCCACCCGCAGAAGGGGTGAGTGAACAGGCAGCTTGCCGAGCGATTTGTTTCCGAGTGTTTCTGCCGCGAAGGCGGAAAAGACCAGCTACAAAACGACAATTGCCGCTAGCGGCTGCCTCACGACATTACGCGCGATGTTTCGCTTGAACGCGGTTGTTGCTCTTGGTCTGAGCATCGCGACCGCCGCCTGCACCGCGCTGCCTGGAGACGGCCCGTGGATGGGCGGGGCGCAGTCGACCAGCACCGAGGCCCTGCCGTTCGACGTGATCGATCTCACGCCGACCACGGTCGTGGCCTATCGCCAGCCGGCGACGCCTGATCGTCCGGCGACCACGACGAGCTCGCTCTCGCCCGCCCAGCGCCTCACCGTGGCGCCGGGCGATTCGCTCAAGGTCCGCGTCTTCGAGCGCTATGGCGGCAACATCTTCCCGACCATCCAGGGGCAGAGCGCCGACCTTGGCATCCAGCGCGTGAACGAGGACGGCACGATCAAGGTGCCGGTCGTCGGCATTGTCCAGGTCTCGGGTCTCGACCTCAACCAGATCGAGCGCAAGATCATCCAGCAGCTCGGCCACCAGGTGCAGGAACCCGAGGTCATCGTCGAGTTCGATGCACCCCGCACGCACACCGTGTCGGTGGCCGGCGACGTCAAGAGCCCGGGTCGCGTGTCCATGCTCGAGGACGTCCGCACGGTCGTCGACGCCATCAACAAGGCGGGCGGACCGCTCGCCTCTGCCAGCGGCTCGGCCAACCAGCTCCAGGTCGCGGTGCGCCGGCAGGGACAGGTCATCCTGACGGCGCAGTATGCCGATCTGCTGGCCGGCAGCGACATCGCCGTCCAGAAGGGCGATGAAATCATCGTGCGGCCGAATGCGCGGATGTTCACGGTGCTGGGTGCCGTGCAGAAGTCCGGCAACGTCGAGATGACGAAGCACAATCTCAGCCTGCTGGAGGCCCTGGGCTATGTCGGCGGACTGTCCGATGTGCGCGCCAACAAGACGGGCGTCTATGTGTTCAGGATGGGCGACATCGAGACCAATCCGACGGCGCGTGGCCGCGTGTTCCGGCTGGACCTCTTCCAGCCGGTGTCGATTTTCGTCGCACAGCAGTTCGGCCTTCAGGCCCGGGACGTCATCTATGTCACCAACGCGCCGCTGTACGAGTACGACAAGATCCTGACCTCGATTTACAAGACGTTCTCGATCATCAGCGTCGCGAAAGGCAGTACTTCAATTACCTCTTCGTTCTAGCGCCTACTTGGCCTTCAAGAGGTCGGTCACCTTGAGGATGATCAGCTCGTTGTCGTCGGACTTGCCGAGCGCGCGGCCCGACGAGAAGGGCAGGTTGTTGTCGTTGCCGACGATGATGCGATCGCCGTCGATCAGGTCGACATTCTCGATGGTGAAGAACGGGAAGGTGAGCTTGCCGTCCTTGCCGCCCTGCTTGGCGACCTTGTTCGGGTCATCGATGTCCATGAGGTCGATGTAGCCCACCTTCTTCACGAACCCGTCGCCGTCGGCCTGACCCAGGTCGACCTTGTAGATGCGCTTGAACTTGGCCGGCACGTTGAAGCAGTCGGGCTTGGGCGCGCCGGCGGCGCAGGCGAGGGCAGGGTCGCCTTCGGTGTCGTCGCGCTCGATGATCAGGCCGCTGGTCGCATCGATCAGGTTGAAGTCACCGATCGCGTTGGTCGGAGCCTCCAGCGCATACTTCCAGCTCTTGCCGGTGTAGGCACCCTTGTCGACGTCGAACTCCAGGATGCGCAGGTAGGCCGTGCCTTCCTTCGACTCGGGCTTGCCGTCGGCTGCCACCAGCGGGCCCTCGAGCAGCGGGTAGAGGAACTTGCCGTCGGCCGAGGCCGCCATACCCTCGAAGCCCTTGCTGCGGCGGACCTGGAACGTCACCGGGCCGGGCGCCGCCGGCATCACCATCGCCGGATGGTCGGGCGAGCGCACCGGCTTGCCGTCGACCATGGTTTCGAACACCTGCAGGATCTTGCCGTTCTTGTCGGTCTTGATCAGGAACGGCCCGAACTCGTCGCCGAACCACAAGTTGTCGCCGATCGGCTGGATCGATTCGATGTCGAAGTCCGAACCGGTCAGGTAACGCTTGGCCGTGTTCTCGTTGACGATGCGGAACGGCACCTTGCGATCGGGATCGCTCAGGAAGGTGGTCGACACGCGCTCGACCGCACCGCTCTTCCAGTCGGGCTTCAGCACGTGGAACATCAGCATGGCGTCGGGCGAGTTGGCCTTCGAGCCGAAGCCGTTGTCGGTCAGGGTCAGGAAGGTGCCGTCCTTACGGGCAGCACGGCGTGGCCTTCGAGGACGGCCGGATACTTGGTCTGGGCCATCGCGCTGGTCGCCAGAAGAATAGCAGTGGTGGCGAGCAGGAAGGGTTTCAGCATGCTTGTCTCCCGGTTGGATCGGCCCGGTGCTAGCGGCATCGCGCTACGGTTTGGCGACAGACCTGGTGAAACCCGGGGGATCGTCACAGGACTGTCATAAAGCGCGTTGCTGGGCCATCATCCGGCGAGGGGATGGAAGGATGATCCATGGTTGATGAAGACGAGGGAGTCTCGGGCTCTACCGAAATCTCGATCGGTGAGCTGATCGAGCGGCGCCTATCGCGGCGCGGTGCGCTGTTCGGCCTGGCGGGAACCGCTGCCGCGGCAGCCTTCGGCGGCGGGGCAGCGCAGGCGCAGAAGAGCGGCCCATCCTCTTTCGCTTTCACGGAGGTGCCGCACGTCAACGATCCCATACATCATGTGCCGGACGCCTACGAGGTGCAGATCCTGATTCGTTGGGGCGATCCGGTGTTGCCGGGCGCAGCGGCCTACGATCCCGCCAAGCAGAGCGGCGCGACGCAGGCCCTGCAGTTCGGCTACAACAACGACTTCCTCGGCCTGCATCCGCTGCCCACCGGCAGCACGACGGGCGACCGCTTCCTGATGGTGGTCAATCACGAATACACGAACTCCAACCTGATGCTGGCCGGCATCGGCGAGGGTCGCGAGGCGCGCCTGCGCGCTGACCAGCCGCAGGCCGAGATCGAGATGGCGGCGCACGGCGGCTCGGTACTCGAGATCGCGCGCGAGGGCCGCCGCTGGAAGGTCGTCGACGGCAGCCGTTACGCGCGCCGCATCGACGCCAACACACCGATGCGCATCGCTGGCCCCGCGGCGGGCGACGCCAAGATGAAGACGTCGGCCGATCCCGCCGGCACCAGGGTGCTGGGCATGTTCAACAACTGCGCCGGCGGCGAGACGCCGTGGGGCACCTGGCTGACCTGCGAGGAGAACTTCTACTTCTATTTCAGCGGCGACGGCACCAAGCATCCGGACCAGGTGCTGGCCAAGCGCTATGGGCTCGGCCGCACGGTCGCCTACGCCTGGGGCAAGTACTTCGACCGCTTCAACTTCGACAA
This sequence comes from Reyranella soli, assembly GCF_007992495.1. GTDB lineage: Bacteria > Pseudomonadota > Alphaproteobacteria > Reyranellales > Reyranellaceae > Reyranella > Reyranella soli. The sequence goes on along the minus strand of NZ_BKAJ01000187.1, from coordinate 11,642 downwards.
GGAGCCGAACGAGCCCAACCGCTTCGGCTGGATCGTCGAGATCGATCCCTACGATCCGCAATGGACGCCGGTGAAGCGCACGGCGCTGGGCCGCTTCGCCCACGAGGGCTGCCATTATGCCGTGGCCAAGGACGGCCGTGTCGTCTGCTACATGGGCGACGATTCACGCATGGAGTACGTCTACAAGTTCGTGACGGCCAAAGCCTGGAACCCCAGCGATCGCGCCGCCAACCGCGACCTGCTCGACGAGGGCACGCTCTACGTCGCGCGCTTCGACGAAGGCGGCAAGGTCGTGTGGCTGCCGCTGATCCACGACCAGGCGCCGCTGACGGCGGAGAACGGATTCGCCAGCCAGGCCGACGTGGTGATCAACGCCCGGCGTGCCGGCGATCTCCTGAAGGCCACGCCGATGGACCGGCCGGAGGACATCGAGCCCAACCGGGTCAATGGCCGCGTCTATGTGGCGCTGTCCAACAACAGCACGCGCAAGCCCGAGGAAGTGAATCCGGCGAATCCGCGGGCCAAGAACGAACACGGCCACATCGTCGAGATCGCGCCCAAGGATGGCGACCATGCCGCCACCGAGGGGACCTGGGAGATCTTCATTGCCGCCGGCCAGCCCGGCACGCACGAGGGGACCAAGTACCATCCGGCGACCTCGGCCGACGGCTGGCTGACCTGCCCGGACAACGTCACCTTCGATAGCAAGGGCCGGCTATGGATCGCCACCGACAGCGGCGAGATCGCCGGCATCGCCGACGGTCTCTACGCCTGCGACGTGGCCGGCGAGGGCCGGGCGCTGACGCGGCAGTTCTTCGCCGCCCCCAAGGGCTCGGAAGTCTGCGGGCCGACCTTCACGCCGGACGACCGCACGCTGTTCCTGGCCATCCAGCATCCCGGCGAAGGCCAAGGTTCGACCTTCGAGACGCCGTCGACGCGCTGGCCCGATTTCAAGGACGGTGCGCCGCCTCGGCCGGCGGTGATCGCCATCACCAAGAAGGATGGTGGGCCGATCGGTTCATGATCTTCGGCCGTCAGCGCAGCGAGTCTCCCACGGGCGTGCGGAAGCTCGCGACCGCCGGCAACAACGCCATCAGGCTGCCGACGACGACCAGCCCCAGGGCGCCCAGTACTTCCGGCCAGCCGATGGCCACGGCGAGCACCAGTCCCGTCCGCTGCTCGACCAGCTGGCCGACCACCCACGCAGCCAGCCCGCCCAGGACGAGACCCGACAAGCAGCCCGCCGCGAGGATCAACGCGGCGCCCAGCCAGACCGACATCAGGATGTAGGACCGCGAGGCGCCGAGCGCCCGCAGGACCGCGTAGCGGCGGCGCCGAAGGCCGGCCAGCGCCAAGAGGAGCATCGTCGTCGCCGTGAAGACGAGGACGTCGTTCAGCGTCGTCGCCACGACCAGCACGTCGCGCACGTCGCCGAGCGCGGTGTACAGGCCGACCAGGACCTCGGCCGGGAAGAAGGCCACGGTGCCACCCTGGCGGTACTGTGCCCGCAGGCCATAGGCGTCGGCGACGGCACGCGGCTTGACGACGATGGCGGGAACGCCAGGAACCCTGGCGGCGTCGAATGGCGGACCGAGCCTGGCGTCTTCCGTCGCGTGCCCGTTGCCGAGCCCGTGCGTCTCCCACACGCTCTCGATCGGCACCAGGATGGCGCCGTCCCACGGCGTGCCGAACCGCGGCAGTCGGCCGACGACGGTGTAGCGCACGCCCTCGTGGCGATGACGGGCTTCATCCTCCCCATCGGTGCCGGCAGGGCGACGCGTCGCGACACCGTGCGACGGCGTCACCGTCTCGCCGAGGCGCAATCCGACTTCGGCGCCGACGACGGCTTCGCTCTCGCGGGCGAAGAGGCGGCCTTCGCTCGGCACGGCACGGCCCCAGCGTGCCGCGAACTCGGCCGTCGTGCCGATGACCGGATGGCCGCGCACCGAATCGCCGAAAGCGATCGGCGCGGCCGCCCGCACGCGCTCATCGCCGGCAAGCGCGTTGAGGATGGCGCCGTCCACCAGGGGGATCGCCTCGGGCTGCAGATAAACCGTCGTCAGTACGAGCTGCGTGTGACTGCCGGGGGCGCCGATCAACAGGTCGAAATCGTCGGCCGCCTGCGCCGACGATCGGCGCAACGCCGTCTCCTGGGCACTGATGGCGACGCCCAGTGCCACCGCGATGGCGACGAGCAATGGCGCGGCCCAGGCGACCCAGCGAAGGGCGCGCAGGTCGGCGATGACGACAGGCCAGGGGTTCACGGCACGCCCCGCTCGTGCTGCAACTCGGGCCGCAGCTCGGGCCGCATGCCGCCTCCTTCGAGCCGGTGGACGCGGCCGGCCCGTCCGAGCAGATCGTCATCATGCGATACCAGGAGAATGCTGGCCGCGGCCTCGCGCGTCGTCTCGATCAGCAGGTCGGCAATGCGCGCACTGTTGTCGGCGTCCAGGCTTGCCGTCGGCTCGTCGGCAAGAATGAGCTGTGGCGATCGCATCAGCGCGCGCGCAATGGCCAGCCGCTGCTGCTCACCGCGCGACAGCATGCCGGCGCGCGGACCACGGGGATCGAGGCCCACCCGGGTGGCGAGCTGCTCGGCCCGTTCGACTGCGGCCCGCGGCATCCGCCAATGATCGAAACGGACCGGCAGCAGGATGTTCTCGATCACGCCAAGCTCGGCCAGAAGCTGGAAGTCCTGGAACACCAGGCCGACGCTGTCGCGGCGCCAGCGGTCGCGCCCCGCCTCTGGCAAGGCGGTGACGTCGAGGTCGCCCCAGGACACCGTGCCAGCATCCGGTGACACCAGGCCGGCGACGGCGTGCAACAACGTCGTCTTGCCCGCGCCCGAGGGGCCGGTGAGGGCGATGACCGCGCCGGGCTCGACGACGAAGGTCACCTGATCGAGGATTCGCCGGCTGGGTCGCGAGGCCTCGCTGCGCTCCACCACCAGGTCCGTGATCGCGAGGAGCGGCGGCCGGCGGACCGCTGGCTCAGCTGCGCCGGAAGCTGGCATCGACGATGCGGATCTGGCTGACGAATCCGGTCTCGGGATCGGTCCATGAGCCGACGTCGAGTCGTCCGGAAACCGCCACGGGATCGCCGCCGCCGACCAGGGCTGCGGCGCGCCGGAGATAGATGACGACGATGTCCGCCGGCCAGTCGGCGTCGGACTGGCAGAACGGGCAGAGCGCCAGCGGCTGGCCCGTCAGCACGAAGAAATGGCTCTCCGGCTTGAGCGGCGGCGCCATGTAGCCGCGCATGACGACCTGCTTGCCCTTGAGCGCCAGCAGCGCGTCCGACAGCTCGTACCCGCGTATCCCAAAGCTCTTGTAGAGCTGGTCGAACTGCAACGGTGCGCCGTCCAGCGCCAGCGCCACCGACGGCAACAAGACAGCGGCGGCGCCAAGCAGGGCTCGGCGCCGCGTCGGGCTTCGATGGGCAGCGTTGACTGTCACCGAAGCATCGTTGTCACTGGGTCGGCGCCAGGCCGAGCGCCGTGGCCATCACGCGGAACACGCGGATGTTGTCCACCCGGCCGCGGAACTGCTCGGCGCCCGGACCCATGGCGGTCAAGATGACGTCGTCACCCGAATGCACGCCCTGGGCCGCATCGAACGGCAGATTGCCGGTGCGGCGCGCCGCGCCCGGAACTGTGCAGTACTTCTCGTTAGCGACGAAGGTCTCCTTGCTGGCGCCCGCGACGGCGGGGACGTTCTCGCCCTCGAGGTAGGGGCGGCCGGTGTCGCAGTAGTCGGGAAAGGCGCCGAACGCGAAGGCGATGCGGCGCGAGACGTCGACCTTGTCCGGGTAGCCGTCGGCGTTGGGTGCCGGGTAGTTGGGGAAGCCTGCTGCGTTGTAGACGCCGAGCTTGTCGCGCAGAAGCTGGCCCGGGCGATTGTCGTCGTAGCCGCCGATGATCGCGACCGGGTGGGCGTGGTCGGGAACGACGATCACCAGCGTGTCGTTGCGCGCCGAGGCGAAGTCCTTGGCGATCTTCACCGCATTGTCGAGCATGATCGTGTCGTAGACCGCGCGCTCCCAGTCGAGCGAATGGCTGTACTTGTCGATGCGGCCCGATTCGACCATCAGCACGAAGCCCTTGTCGTTGCGCGACAGGATGTCGAGCGAGGCGCGCACCTGGTCAGTGAGATCGGGCTGGTCGGGGAACTTGTCGACCGTGCCCTTCTTGAGGAAGAAGCGATCGAGGGCGCCGTCGACGTTGCCGGTGTTGAACAGGCCGAGCAGCTTGTTAGCGCCGGAAGCCGCGGCGAGCTCGGTCTTGGTCGTGGCGAGCTTGTAGCCGGCGGCCTCGAACTTGGAGAGGTAGTTGTCCTCGTCGCCGCGCTTGGAGCCGGCCGTCGACTTGGGCAGGAAGTTGGGCGAGCCGCCGCCCATCATGACGTCGGGCTGCACGTCGAAGAACATCTTGACGATGTCGTTGTAGTCGGACCGCCGGCGCGTGTGGGCGACCATGGAGGCGGGCGTCGCATCCTCGATCTCGGTGTTGGTGACCACGCCAACCGACATGCCGCGCATGCGCTTGACGATCTCGGAGATGGTCTCGACCTTGGGATGATCGAGCGTGCTCTTGTTGCGTGCGCAGTACACGCCGAGTGCGTTGACGCACGACTTGTGGCCGGTCGTGTAGGAGGATGCGCTGTTGGCGCTGTCGGTCACGATCGAATCGGTGCCGGCGGTCGAGACCAGCGCCATATGGGGCATGTCGTCCATGGCGAGCTCGCCGCCGTAGCGGCCCTCGACCATGCCCTTCGACAGGATGCGGGCGGCCGTGCGATGGGCGACCGACATGCCGTCGCCGACGAACAGGATGACGTTCTTGGCCTTGGGCGCGCCAGTGTCGTAGACCTCCCAGATCACGCTCGCCTTGCGGTCGCCGGCGCTGGCCTCGATCGTGTACTTGCCGGGCTTTGTGATGTTGGCGTCGCGGATCCAGTAGGCCGAATAGTCGCCGCCGTCCTCGCGGGGAACGAACGTCGCGCTCTTGCCCAGCACCGCGGCCGGGTCCTGGCCGTTGATCGTCACCTTGGCCGCCGCCTGCTCGGGCGCTCCGGGGAACTCGACCTTGAGGTCGAATTTTGCACCGGCGAGGATTTCCGCCCGGTTCAGCGGATAGATCGTCTGGGCTTGGGCCGGGAGCGTCATGGCCGCCAACGCTCCCGCAAAACATGCTGCCGCAACGGCTTTCATCAGGACCCCCAAATAGGTTGAGCGTCCAAACTAGGGCGGCATTGGAACAGGATTGTTACAATTCCTTAATAGATTTCCACCCGTCCGATCACCGATCGGGTCATGAAGGGAGCGCGCGGGCCTCCGGCCCGCATCATGGTCATGAGCGGGCCGGAGGCCCGCGCTCCCGTCAATCGATAACCGCCATGGCGTCCATCTCGAACAGCCAGCCCGGCTGAACGAGGCGGCTGACGTAGATGAAAGTGCTGACCGGCGGTGAGGCGGTGTTGACATAGCGGTCGCGCACATCGCGGAAGGCTCGCATCTGCTCGGGAGTCACCGAAGCCACTGCGTGTTGTTGATTTTCACGACGTCCTTCATCGTGCCGCCGGCGGCACGTACCGCGGCGTCGACATTCTTGAAGACCTGCTCCACCTGGGCGGCAAAGTCGCCCTCGCCGACCAGCTTGTCGTCGGTGTCGTGCGGCACTTGTCCGGCGATCAGCACGATCTTTCCCTTGGTCACCTCGGCGACCTGCGAATAGCCGACTCGGTGCGGCATGGTCTTTGGATCGGAAAACTTGACGGTCATGGACGGCTCCTCAGGAAGGATGGCTGGACCCTAGCGTCACCCCTTACAGGAGAGTCAAGCCGCCCAAAGTCTGGTCCGACTGCCGTCTTTTAGGGCAGCGCAGGGCCGGCCCAAGCCCGCCGAGCGCCGAATTCCGGCCTTCGGAGCTTGGCCCGCTTCTTGCTGCCTGCACGGCGGAGCCAACGGGGGCTCCATCCCAAGCGCTTCACCCAACGACGGGTATTCGGCAACGCCGCCGACGTCTTTTTCGGTTCCTTTCAGAGGAATCGGGAGGGCGATGACCTGCGCGTTCTTTTGTTTGTTGGGTGTACGCGATGGCCTCTCACGCGAAGCAAAGACTTGTCGTCGTCGGCAACGGCATGGCGCCCGGCCGCGCCCTCGAGCGTCTGTTCGAGACCGCGCCCGATGCCTACGAGGTGACGATCTTCAACGCCGAGCCGCGGGTGAACTACGACCGCATCATGCTGTCGCCCGTGCTGTCGGGCGACAAGTCGTTCGAAGAGATCGTGATCCATGGCGACGGCTGGTACGTGAAGCACGGCGTCACCCTGTACAAGGGCGCCAAGGTCACCAAGATCGACCGCGAGGCGCGCACCGTCACCGCCGAGTTCGTGCCCTCGCGCTCCGGCCAGCCCTCGCTGCAGCCGCCGGTCACTGTTCCCTACGACAAGCTGATCGTCGCCACCGGGTCGAACCCCATCATCATCCCGGTGCCCGGCCACGACCTGCCGGGCGTGCTGAGCTACCGCGACCTCGACGATGTCGAGGCCATGCTGTTGGCCGCCAAGTCGCGCGGCAAGGCCGTGGTCATCGGCGGTGGCCTTCTGGGCCTCGAGGCCGCCGCCGGCCTGCAGGCACAGGGCATGGACGTCACGGTCGTGCACCTGATGCCGACCCTGATGGAGCGCCAGCTCGATCCCGCTGCCGGCCATCTTCTGCAGCGCGCCATCGAGGCGCGCGGCATCAAGGTGCTGACGCGCGCCAACACCAAGGCGATCGTCGGCAAGGGCCGCGTCGAGGGCGTTGATCTCGATAACGGCACGCACCTGCCCGCCGATCTGGTGGTGATGGCGGTCGGCATCCGGCCCAACATGCAGGTCGCCAAGGAAGCCGGCATCACCGTGAACCGCGGCATCGTGGTCGACGCCATGATGCGCACCAGCGATCCCGACATCTTCGCCCTGGGCGAGTGCGCCGAGGCCGACGGCCAGGTCTTCGGCCTGGTGGCGCCGCTCTACGAGATGGCGAACATCGTGGCCTGCCAGCTCGTCGGCGATGCCACGGCCAGCTTCAAGTCGAGTGCGACGGCGACCAAGCTCAAAGTCACCGGCATCAACCTCTACTCCGCCGGCGACTTCGCCGAGGCCAAGGACCGCGAGGAGATCGTGCTGCGCGACGCCACCCGCGGCGTCTATCGCCGGCTGGTGCTGAAGGACAACCGCATCATCGGCGCGGTGATGTATGGCGACACCTCGGACGGCCCGTGGTTCTTCGACATGCTGAAGCGCGGCACTGACGTCGCCGACATGCGCGAGACGCTGATCTTCGGCCAGAACTATGCCGGCGGCATCCCGCTCGATCCGGCGGCCGCCGTGGCGGCCCTGCCGGACGATGCCGAGATCTGCGGCTGCAACGGCGTCTGCAAGGGCAAGATCACGGGCGCCATCGCGGGCCTGGGGCTGAAAAGCCTCGACGAGGTGAGGGCGCATACCAAGGCCTCGGCCTCGTGCGGCTCCTGCACCGGCCTGGTCGAGCAGCTTTTGAAGGCCCAGCTCGGCGATACCTACAATCCGGCCGCCGTCCAGCCGATGTGCGGCTGCACCGATCTCGGCCATGACGACGTGCGCCGCCTGATCGTCGCCAAGGAGCTGAGGTCGATCCCGCAGCTCATGCAGGAGCTGGAGTGGAAGACCTCGTGCGGCTGCGCCAAGTGCCGGCCGGCCTTGAACTACTACATGATCTGCAGCTGGCCCGGCGAGTATGTTGACGACAGCCAGTCGCGCTTCATCAACGAGCGCGTCCACGCCAACATCCAGAAGGACGGCACCTACTCGGTCGTGCCGCGCATGTGGGGCGGCCAGACCAGCGCCAAGGAACTGCGCGCCATCGCCGACATCGTCGACAAGTACAAGATCCCGACAGTGAAGGTCACCGGCGGCCAGCGTATCGACATGCTGGGCGTCGCCAAGGAGGACCTGCCCGGCGTGTGGGCCGACTTGAGCGCCGCCGGCATGGTCTCGGGCCATGCCTATGCCAAGGGCCTGCGCACGGTGAAGACCTGTGTCGGTACCGACTGGTGCCGCTTCGGCACCCAGGATTCGACGGGGCTGGGCGTCAAGCTCGAGAAGTTCATGTGGGGCTCGTGGACGCCGGCCAAGGTGAAGCTCGCCGTGTCGGGCTGCCCGCGCAACTGCGCCGAGGCGACCTGCAAGGACATCGGCGTGATCTGCATCGAGTCCGGTTACGACATCCACTTCGCCGGCGCCGCCGGGCTCGAGATCAAGGGCACCGAGCTTCTGGGCCACGTCGCCACCGAGGAGGAGACGATCGAGGCGATCGGGGCGCTGACCCAGCTCTATCGCGAGCAGGGTCGCTATCTCGAGCGCATCTACAAGTGGGCCAAGCGCGTCGGGCTGGAGACCATCCGCCAGCAGATCATGGAGGACGGCGAGCGTCGCCGCGCCCTCTACGACCGCTTCGTCTTCTCCCAGCAGTTCGCCCAGAACGACCCGTGGGCCGAGCGCGCCAACGGCAAGGACGCGCACGAGTTCACGCCGGTCGCCGACCTCACCCTGCGCGAGGCCGCGGAATGAGCTCCATGGAAAGCCCCTGGATCGAAGTCTGCCCGATCGACAGCATCCCCCTGCGCGGCTGCCGCGTCGTGCGCACGCGACACATGCAGATCGCCCTGTTCCGGACGGCGAGCGACGAGGTGTTCGCGCTCGAGAACCGCTGTCCGCACAAGAACGGCCCGTTGAGCGAAGGCATCGTGCACGACCGCAAGGTCACCTGCCCCTTGCACAACTGGGTCATCAGTCTCGAGAGCGGCGAGGCGACCGGTGCGGACAAGGGCTGCACCCGAAGCTTTCCGGTCAGGCTCGACAAGGGTCACGTCTATCTCGAAGCGAGCGTGGCAACGGCGCCATGACCACCATCAACGCCAAGCACCAATAAAGGGAATCTAGTAATGGCCTACCTGGTACCTTCCGAGTTCGTCACCAAGATGGTGGACGCGGGCGAGTCCAAGATCTTCATGTCGACCCGCGACACGGTGATCCGCGCCTACATGGCAGGCGCGATCCTGGCCCTGGCGGCAGCTTTCGCCGTCACGATCACGGTGCAGACCGGCGTGCCGATCGTCGGCGCGATCCTGTTTCCGGTCGGCTTCTGCATGCTCTACCTGTTCGGCTTCGACCTGCTGACCGGCGTGTTCGTGCTGGCGCCGCTCGCCCTGATTGACCGCCGCCCCGGCGTCACCGTCGAAGGCGTGCTGCGCAACTGGGGCCTGGTGTTCGTCGGCAACTTCCTGGGCGCCTTCACGGTCGCCGTGATGATGTCGATCGTCTTCACCTTCGGCTTCTCCTCGCCGCCGGACAAGGTCGGCATCGCGCTGGCCAACATCGGCGTCGCCCGCACCCTGGGCTACGAGGAGCACGGCGCGGCCGGCATGCTGACTCTCTTCGTCCGCGGCGTGCTGTGCAACTGGATGGTCTCGGCCGGCGTCGTCGGTGCCATGATCTCGACCTCGGTCAGCGGCAAAGTGATCGCCATGTGGATGCCGATCATGCTGTTCTTCGCCATGACATTCGAGCATTCGATCGTGAACATGTTCCTGTTCCCGACGGCGCTGCTGATCGGCGGCAAGTTCTCGGTCATGGACTACCTGATCTGGAACGAGATCCCGACCGTGCTGGGCAACCTGGTGGGCGGTTTGGCCTTCACCGGCCTCACCCTCTACGCCACGCATCTGCGCACCGCGCCCAAGCGCCAGCATGAGCGCCTGATGGCGGACGCCGACTGAGCCGGATGGCGCGTGAGCTGAAGGTCTCGATCGGCCAGCACTCCGACAAGGGCCGCAAGGAGTCCAATCAGGACTTCCACGGCGCCATGATGCCCCCACAGCCGACGCTCGGCTCCAAGGGCATCGCGGTGGCGCTGGCGGACGGGATCAGCAGCAGCAGCGTCAGCCGGGTGGCGAGCGAATCGGCGGTAAAGGGCTTCCTGACGGACTACTACTGCACGTCGGACGCCTGGTCGGTGAAGACCTCGGCGCAGCGCGTGATCGATGCCACCAATTCGTGGCTGCATTCGCAGACGCGCCGCTCGCATGCCGAGGATGCCGACCGCGGCTATGTCTGCACCCTGAACGTCGTGGTGCTGAAGGGGCGGACGGCGCACATCTTCCACATCGGCGATTCGCGCGTCTATCGCGTTGCCGGCAGTGCGCTGGAGCAGCTCACCGACGACCATCGCGTGGTGCTGTCGTCGCAGCAGATCTATCTTGGCCGGGCGCTCGGCATGAGCCCGCAGGTCGAGATCGACTACCGGCCGATCCAGCTCGCGGAAGGCGACCTCTTCCTGCAGGCGACCGACGGCGTCTGCGAGCATCTCGATCCGAGGACGGTGGCCGACGCCATCGCCGCCAACGAGAACGACCTCGATGGCGCGGCCAAGGCCATCGTCGCCGAAGCCTTCAGGCGCGGCAGTCCCGACAATCTCACCGTCCAGCTGGTGCGTATTGACGCCCTGCCGGAGGGCGATGCCGGCGAAAGCCTGGGCATGGGCGCCGACCTGCCGTTGCCGCCCCTGCTCGAACCGCGCCAGGACTTCGACGGCTACCGGATCGTGCGCAAGATCCATGGCAGCGCCCGCAGCCATGCCTATCTCGCCGTCGACGGCGAGAGCAACGAGACGGTGGTCCTCAAGATCCCGTCGATCGACCTCAGGGCCGATCCCGCCAACCTGAAGCCGTTCATGATGGAGGAGTGGATCGCGCGGCGCGTCAGCAGCGCCCACGTGCTGCGGCCGCAGGAGCATACGCGCAAGCGCAACTTCCTCTATGTCGTCACCGAGTTCGTCGACGGCCAGACGCTGCGGCAATGGATGATCGACAATCGCCGGCCGGACCTCGAGACGGTGCGCGGCATCGTCGAGCAGATCGCGCGCGGTCTTCGGGCCTTCCACCGCATGGAGATGCTGCACCAGGACCTGCGGCCCGAGAATGTCATGATCGACAAGACCGGGACGGTGAAGATCATCGACTTCGGCGCCGTGCGGGTCGCGGGAGTCGCCGAGACCGAACGGCCGGCCGATCGCGACCGCATCAAGGGCACCGCGCAGTACACCGCGCCGGAGTATTTCCTGGGGGAGGGTGGCACGCCGTCGTCCGACCTGTTCTCGCTGGGCGTGATCGCCTACGAGATGCTGACGGGCCGATTGCCCTACGGCGCGCGCATGGCGACGGCCCGCTCGCGCGCCCAGCAGCGCAGCACGCCCTATGCGCCGGCTATCGATAGCGAAAGCGAGATCCCGGCCTGGATCGACGCCACGCTGCGCAAGGCCGTGCATCCCGATCCCAACAAGCGCTATGGCGAGCTCTCCGAGTTCATCTACGACTTGCGCCATCCCAACGAGGCCTTCCTGCGATCGGCTTCGGCACCGCTGATCGAGCGCAATCCGCTGGCGTTCTGGAAGGGCCTGTCGTTCGTGCTGGGATGTGCAGTGTTGGTGCTTCTTGCACTACTCATCTTTCAAGTTCCTCTCCCCCGTTAGCCCCCTTTCGCTCCTGCGGAGCTTCGGGGCGCCTCGAGCGAGCATGCAGCTAAAGCCACCGAAGCTGCACCGCAGCGTAGGTGGCTAGGGGG
>NZ_BKAJ01000186.1 GCF_007992495.1 Reyranella soli | reverse complement strand
CTCCGAAGAGCATGAGCGGGCGAGACGCCCGCGGTCCGCCTTGATATGACTCTTCCATTAACGAAGACAGGAAGCGTCATGGCGGCTTTTGACTATGTGATCGTGGGCGGCGGCTCGGCGGGCTGCGTGCTGGCCAATCGGTTGACCGAGGATCCGAGCGTGAAAGTCCTGCTGCTGGAGGCGGGGCCGGCCGACAAGTCGATGTGGATCGACATTCCGGCGGGCTTCACCAAGCTGCTCAACCACAACACCTTCAACTGGAACTTCGAGATGGAGGCCGAGGAGGGGATGGCCAACCGGCGCATTCCCTGTCCGCGCGGCAAGACGCTCGGCGGCTCGAGCTCGATCAACGGCATGCTCTATGTGCGCGGCCAGCCGCTCGACTACGACACCTGGGGTCAGCTCGGCAATCGCGGCTGGTCGTATTCGCAGATCCTGCCCTACTTCAAGAAGTCGGAGAATTTCGAGCGCGGCGGCGACGACAGCCGCGGCAAGGGCGGTCTCCTGAACGTCGCCGACATGTGCGACACCCACGAGCTCTGCGACGCCTTCATCGATGCGGCGGCGGCGAGCGGCTTCCCGAAGAACAAGGATTACAACAACGGCGACCAGGAAGGCTTCGGCTACTACCAGGTGACGATGAAGAACGGCAAACGCCAGTCGACGGCGCGCGCCTTCCTCGATCCCGCCCGCAGCCGGGCCAATCTCACGATCGAGACCGATGCACTGGTGGGCAAGATCATCCTCGAGGGCAAGCGCGCGGTCGGCGTCGCCTACAGCGTGCACGGCCGGGCGCGCGAGGCGCGGGCCGGACGCGAGGTCATCGTCTCATGCGGTGCCGTGCAGTCGCCGGGCGTGCTGGAGCATTCCGGCATCGGCCAGCCCGAGCTGCTGCGCCGCCATGGCATCGAGGTGAAGCACGAGCTGAAGGGCGTCGGCGAGAATTACGGCGACCACTTTGCGCCGCGCATGAACTGGCGGGTGAAGCTGCCGATCACGCTGAACGAGCAGACGCGCGGGCTGAGCCTGGTGAAGGAGGTCATCAAGTACTACACGACGGGCCGCGGCGCCTTGGCGCTGACGGCGGGCGTGGTCTACGGCTTCGTGCGCACGCGGCCGGGTCTCGATTCACCCGACATGCAGTTCCATATGGCCCATGCCAGCTACGACACCGCCCAGAAGCGGCTGCTCGAGAGGGAGCCGGGCATGACCGTAGTGATCGGCCAGTGCCGGCCCGATTCGCGCGGCTCGATCCACATCAAGTCGGCGACGCCGGGCGTGGAGCCGGCCATCCGGCCGAACTTCCTGACGGCCCAGATCGACCGCGACGCCACGGTCGCGGGCATGCAGATCGCCCGCAAGATCGTCTCGCACCCGTCGATGGAGAAATACATCGCCTTCGAGAACAAGCCGGGCAAGGACGTGAACAGCTACGACGAATGGCTCGACTTCGCCCGCGGCAACGGCCAGACGACCTACCATGTCTGCGGTACCTGCAAGATGGGCAGCGACCCCATGGCGGTGGTCGACGACCGGCTCAGGGTCCACGGCATCGCCGGCCTGCGGGTGATCGACGCCTCGATCATGCCGACCGTGCCCTCGGGCAACACCAATGCCCCCACGATCATGGTGGCGGAGAAGGGGGCGGATATGATCAAAGAGGATGCGAAGGCGGGCCTGAAGGCCGCCGCTTAACTCAGGGGGATCGCGGTGAAACCGTTGATATCGTTTCTGGCCATTGTCGGGCTTTCGACCGCCTTGATGGCGTGCAAGCCGGATGTGACGAACCCGTTGGGCTACCAGCCGGAAAGCAAGGAGAACCTGCTGGCCGACTCGGGCTTCAAGACGCTGACGCTGAACACGCCGGCCAAGGTCGCGGCCTTCAAGAAGATGCCGCCGCACCGCATTTCCCAGACGACCTTCAAGGGCAAGCAGGTCTGGGTCTATCCCGACCAGAATGTCTGCGGCTGCCTCTATATCGGCGGCCAGACGGCCTACAACACCTTCCTCAAGAAGGGCCGGGCGCAGATGATCGATAGCCGCGTCAACCAGATGTACAATCAGGACGCCAACGATCCGTACAATCCGACCGCCGAGATGGCGCAGCTCGATTGGGGCGACGCCTGGGACGCTTCCGATGCGTACGACCTGTATCTGAATTAGGCCGCCGTTGCCTGCGCTCGGTGTCATCCCGAGCGAAGCGAGGGACCTTTAAGGCCGCAAGAAAGGTCCCTCGCTACGCTCGGGATGACAGTCTTCGCTAGAGACGTCGTGCGTCCTGATCAGCCGCCCAGCAGCGCCGGTGCTGCTTTCACTTCCTGGCGTTCGACCTTCTTCACGATCTCCGTCAGCTTGGCATGGGTCGGCGCGGGCACGCCGATGTAGTTGCCGCGCTCGGCGACGTAGCCGTTCATGAACTCGATCTCGGTGCGGCGGCCCTTGCGGATGTCCTGGGCCATCGACGGGCGCTGGATGTCGGCGCGCGGGTTGGGGTTGGTGTTCGAGCCCGGCCGCAAGATCGCCTCGACCTCGTCGAGCGCGGTCTTGTCGCCCTCCGACGCCTTGGCCAGGGTCTCGGGCTCAAACTTGCCGATCTTCTCGATGTGGTAACCCAGCGCCTGGCCGACGCGCACCGCCTCGCCGCCGAGCTTGATCGAGAAGCGGCGGATGGCGTCGTTGCGGTCGCAGTCGGAGCCGGTGAGGCCGGTCGCGGCCGACACGCCGTTCTTCATGCCGTTCTGGCAGAGCTTGGCCCAGCGCTCGCCCCACAGGTTGGTCGTGGTCTTGGCGCTGTCGATGCGGCCCACCATGTCGCGCAGCTCCTCGACGCGGCTGGTGATGCGGCCATGCACCTCGCCGACGCGGAACACCGTGTGCTTGTCGCCGCCCTTGGCGACGGTTCGGCGAATGCGAGCCGGCTCGAACATGTCGACCGAGATCAAGGAGGCGATCATGCCCACGGTCTTGCCCCAGCCGACCACACCGGCGATGCGCTCCTCGTTCAGGCAGTTCTGCAGCGACACGATGTAGCCGTCGGGCGCCAGGTACTGCTTGATCAGCGCCGTCGCCCATTCGGTGTCGTAGGACTTCATCGACACGAAAGCGATGTCGATCGGCTTCTGGCGCGACAGGTCCTGCATCTCGGTGAGATGCATGGTCTTGGCGTTCTTGACCGTGACCTTCTCCTCCGGCGTGACGCCATCGAGCTCGAGCCCGTTCTTGCGGATGGTCTCGATGTTCTCCGGCCAGAAATCGATCAGGGTGACGTCCTCGCCCGTATGGGCGAGCCAGCCGCCGACATAACCACCCAACGCACCGACGCCGACGACTGCAATTCGCTTGCCCATGATTTCCTCCTTAAGCTGCCGGCAGCCGGGCGAGGAACGCCTCGACGGCCTGATTGAAAAGCGCGGGTTGGTGCAGGTTGGACGCATGGCCCGCGTCGGCGACCACAACCTTGATCGCCTGTTTTATCTTGGCCGCCATGTAGTCGGTGGCGGCGAGGAAGTTGGTGTCGTTGGCGCCGACCAGCACCAGCGTCGGCACGGCGACCTTGTCGAGCGACAGGATCACCCGGTCGTTGTCCTGGGCCAGCATGCCGCGCGCGGCGCGGGCCAGCCCGCTGGCGTCGCGATGGCGCGTCAGCTTGACCTCGTCGCTGGAGTTGAGGGCGGCCAGGCCCTTGGCTTCGAGGTTGTCAGCGCGCTGACGGGCCGTCTCGTTCCACTTGGCGCGCGCCTCGTCCTTCTTGAAGCCCGGTCCGGTGTCGAACAGCATCAGCGCGCGCACGCGCTCGGGATGGCTGGCGGCAAAGGCGAGCGACATGTAGCCGCCCAAGGAGAGCCCGGCGATGATCGCCGTCCTGGCCCCGACCTCGTCGAGCAGCGCCTTCATGTCGCCCACGGTCAGCGCCTCGGAATAGAGGCTCTGGTCGCTCGGATAGTCCGATTCGCCGTGCCCGCGCATGTCCCAAACGACGACCTGGTAGCGATCCTTCAGGGCCGCGATCTGGCCGTCCCACATGCGCGCCGTCGAGCTGTAGCCGTGGCTCAGCAGGATCGTCGGTCCGCTGCCATGGACCTCGTAGTGGATCTTCACGCCGTCGCGGTCGAGCTTGGCCATGTCTTCTCCCCCTACGGCGCGACGCGCGGCTCGCGGCGTGCCCTTTCGAGATAGCGCTCGGCATCCTCGGCCAGCAGCAAGCGCTCCTTGGCCAGCGCCGTGACTGCCGCCTGCACCTTGGCGAGGTAGTCCGCCCCGCCGGCATAGCGTTCGGCGATCGAGGGCCGCGGATCGCCCGACGTCTCGCGCGCCGCCCTGTCGGCCGGAAAGGGCAGGCAGCTTCCGTCGCGATCGGCCAACTCGCCGGCCGGGTACGGCGGCTTGTACTCGTTCCAGCCGGAATAGGTCGCCAGCGGCACGGCGATATCGGGCAGGCGGATGCCGGCCGCCTCGTTGCCGTCACTGTCGACCTTGCAGACCAGCGTGCGATAGGCGTCCTCGAGCGTCACGGGGCTCACCCAGTCGACCGGTGGCGTGACCCGGTTGGTGACCTTCGCGACCGCGGCACCTGGTATGGCGGGAAAGCCGGTCTTGTCGGGCTCGACCAGGGTGCCGGCGGCCAAGGTCGGCACGCGGCTGGGTGGCGGCTCCTTGCCCGTCACGACCCAGTCGTCGAGCGCCATCAGCAGGGCGCGCACGGCCGGCATGGGATTGTGCGGGTTGCGCGGATTGATGTTGGGGCCGGGATCGGTGGTGGCGCCGGCACGACCGCCATGCTGGGTGCCGGCGATCATGTAGACACGGCTGTTCTCGGGCAGCGCCAGGTCCTGCTTGCCGAGCGGATCGGTGTGCAGCAGCGACGCACCCTTCTGCCAGTACTCGGTCGAGGTGTTGGTCTCGATCAGCTTGGGATCGCTGCCGTCACCGCGGAACAGCGAGCCCTCCTGCTCGGTCAGCGGATCGGTAAGCTCCGCCGTCGAAAAAGGGAACGCGTTCTCCGGGAAGCCGTGGTCCTCGTGCTGCGTGCCGGTGCGCGCCGGCTGGCCGAACGGCGTGTTGAAGAAGATGCGGCCGATGCCGGCGATATGCGCATGGATGCCGTCGAAGACCTTGCGGTCCTGCTCGTCGCGATTGAAGCCTGCCGAGATGTGGTGGCGCAGATAGCGCCCCGCCTGCGAGAAGCCGATGGCCAGGGCATGGCTGATCTTGCCGCCGGTGGCGGCGATCGCCGCCGGATCGTAGCGCAGCCAGCTCACGACATCGCGCGTCGCCGCGAAACCCAGGCCCTGCACCTTGGGATTGGTGGCCTCGTAGTGGAATTCGTAGAGCCAGCCCGGCTTGGGCTTGGTGCCGTCGGCGAGCTTGATCGACCGCGCATCGACGAAGGACCACTGGCTGCGCGGCATCTCGCGGCGCTCGTCGCCGGCGCGCTCGCGCACGCTGAGCCGCGCCCAGATCTGATCCCCGGCGGCCGCCTCGTAGGACAGCTTGAAGACGTCGAGGTTGCCCACGCGCGTGCCGGAGACGAACTCCTCGCGCACCATCTCGACGATGGGTTCGCCCTTGTTCGTCGCGACCGGCGCCGTCAGCCCCAACCCCATGTTGGCGCGCGGCGCATCGGGGTCCCAGCCCGACCACACGATGGTGTAGCCCTGGCGCAGGGGAAAGCCGTTGCCGACATCGGCCAGGGTCTTGGGGTCGTTCACGCCCTGCGGGCCGTCGGCGATGTTGCCGAACAGCATCTTGCGGCCGCGATTGTTGACCTCGTAGAGGATGCGGCCGTTGCCCTTGGCTGGGTCCTTGGGCCGCAGGATGAAGACGTCGGTCGTGTACTCGACCTTGCCGTTGGCGTTGCGTGGCGCCTTGTCGATCAGGGCAATGCCCTCGTTGCCCGGATGCTCGGGATCGACCTCGCCCTTGGCCTTGGCGATCACGCGCTCGTAGGCGCCGACTTCGCCGAACGGCGCGCCATCGGCGAGCGGCTCAACTTTCTCAATGTCAAACGATACAAGCATTCAGACCTCTTGCCGGACCGTGGGCCTCCAGGCCCGCTCATGAATCATGCTTCTTTGCCGGGAGCGCGCCACTCCAGTGGCGCGTCTTCTATTGATCACACAGCCCATGAGCGCCACTGGAGTGGCGCGCTCCCGGCAATGAGCGGGCCTGGAGGCCCGCGGTCCGGCAAGAGACAATCACGCCTTCGCCTCTTCCGGCGGAAAGTTCAGCTCCACGCCGACACCGTCGGGATCGTAGAGGAAGATCTGCGCAGCGCCGGTGCGCGGCACGACCTGCTCGCGGAACTTCACCTTCTTCGATTCGAGCCGCTTGCGCACACCGGGCAGGTCGCTGGCGGCGAAGGCGATATGGTCGAAACGGCCGGTGTCGTCGAACTTCTTCGCGGTGCCGCGCACGACGATGCCCTCGCGCGGCGTGCGCGGTCCCAGCAGGTGCACGGTGGCGACGCCGCCGGAATAGAGCCAGTAGCCCGGGAAGCCGAGCGGCGGGCGATCGCCGTTCTCCAGTCCCAGCACGTCGCAGTAGAAATCCTTGGTGGCCTCCAAATTCGAAGGCTCGATGGTGTAATGCTGCAGGACGCCAAGCGGCATGATCCGTCTCCAGTGATGATCAAACGAAGGTGAGGTCGGCGTCGGCGCCCAGCATCCAGGCGCCGACAGTCTCGAAATGCGACAGCCGGCCCTGCAATTGCTGGGTCACGGTGTGGATGTCGCGGAAGCGGCGTTCCAGCGGATGGTTCTCGAAGATCGCCGTGGCGCCCGCCGCGTTGTAGGCGAAGTCGACCGCCTCGCGGGAGCGATGGATGGCGTTGGTCGAGGCCATGCGAATGGTGATGCGATGGTCGACCGAGAGCCTGTCGCCAGCCGCGACCGTCTTCCAGATCTCCGCCACCGACTGCAGCAGGAAGGCGCGCGCCGAGCGGATGCCGACCTCGACCTGGGCGAGGTTGGTCTGCACCACGGCGTTGTCGCGGAGCGGGCTCACCTTGCCGCGCGGGATCTTGTTTTTCGCCACGTCGACGAAGTTGTCGAGGCAGGCGCGCGCGATGCCGAGCGCCACACCGGAGAAGCCGAGCTCATAGCAGGTCATCGCCGACATGCGGTAGAGCGGGCCGGCCTCGCGGCATTCCTTCAGCCAGTCGCGCGTGATCGAATGGTCGCCGCGCACGAAATGGTCGGTCAGCGAGAACTGGTCGCTCGCCGTGCCGCGCAGCCCGACGACGTTCCAGATGTCGGTCCACTCGACCTCGCTCGACGGCACCAGCATGGTGCGCTCGACCTGCCGGCCCTTGTCGTCGAGCCGCGGCGTGCCGTCGGCCTGCCAGATCGGGCAGTGGGCGCCGAGCCAGGTCGCGTGCCGGCCGCCCGAGGCGAAGGCCCACACACCGGTGACGCGATAGCCGCCCTCGCATTCGATGGCACGCACCCTGGGGCCCGGCCCCCAGGCCAGCACCGCGCGCGGATCGTTGCCGAAGATCTCCTGCGCCACCGGCACGGCCAGATAAGCGGCCGACATCGAGCAGCCGCCGGCCTGGCTCAGGCACCAGGCTGTCGAGGCATCCGCCTTGGCGATCGCCTCGATGACGTGGAAGAACGTGACGGGATCGGTCTCGATGCCGTTGGCCGAGCGCGGCATCAGGAGGCGGAACAGTCGCGCCTCGTGCAGCTTGTCGAGAAGGGCGGTCGGCAGGCGGCGCTTTTCCTCGATTTCGTCCGACGCCGCCTCGACGACCGGGCGCAATGCCTCGGCGCGGGCGACGATGGCAGGGTCGCCCGCGAGATCGGCAGAAGACGGGATCAGCGTGTCCAAGGATCCTCTCCTCGCGTCAGTCGGCGGCGGCCAATTCGCGGTCGATCTGCTCGAGCGACTTGCCCTTGGTCTCCAGCCCGAAGAAATAATAGACCACCCCGGCCATCAGGAACCAGCAGCCGAGATAGACGAAAGCGGTCGGAATCTCGGTCAGTGGTACGTCGGGTTTCAGGTAATTGCTCGAGCCGACGATCAAGGCGAGCCCGACCGGGCCCAGGATCTTGCCGATGCCGCCGAAGCCATAGGCCGAGCCCATGCCCGACGTCTTGAGATGCGAGGGCCAGATTTCCGCGGCGTACGGCCCGACAATGGCGAAGCCGCCGTCGACGAAGAACATGGCCGCCGCCAGGATCAGCCAGAATGCCGAGAGCCCGAACAACGTGGTGTTGTAGTTGTAGCCGGCGACGATGATCAGGACGCCGGCGCCGAAGCCCAGCAGGCCGCCGCTTTTGCGCCGGCCGACCGCCTCCGAGAGCCATGAGAAGCTCAGGCGGCCGATGAAGCCGGTGACGGTGAGCAGGATCATCATCTTGGAGGCTTCCTGCGGCGTCACCTTCAGGAGCAGCACGAACAGCGAAGGGGCCCACAGCGCGATACCGTAGGCGCCGGTCTGGGCGCCGGCATTGCCGAGCCACGACACCAGCAGGCTGCGCGGATACTTGAAGAGGTCGAACCAATTGGTCTTCACGACCTTGGTTTCCTCCGGCCGCGGCAACGGCAGGGTGTTGGGATCGACCTGCAACGCCCAGGCCAGCGATTTGCGCGCCTCCTCGAGGCGTCCCTGGCGAGCGAGCCAATGCGGCGATTCCGGGACCCACAGCCGCACCAGCAGGACGACCAGGGCCGGCAGTACACCGATGGCGAACAGCAGCCGCCACTGGTCGGCGCCCAGGAAAGCGCCTAGCACCGCGCCGAGGCCGACGCCGATCGGAATGACGCACGTCACCAGGCCGCCGATCCAGCCGCGCTTGGACGAGGGCATGAACTCCTGCACCAGCGGCAGGTCGACGCAATAGAGCCCGCCGACGCCGAAGCCGACGAAGAAACGTATGATCGTCAGGTAGACCCAGCCATTGTCCGGCGTGAAGTAGAGCAGGCCGGTGGCGATCGAGAAATTCAACACCGTGCCGATGAATACCTTGCGCCGGCCGATGCGGTCGGCAATCCAGCCCCACACATAGGCGCCGAGGATGGCGCCGACACCCGAGCTCAGAAACACCATGGCGGTCTGGCCGAAGGTGAGCTTCCACGGACCGATCAGGAAGGCGAAGACGAAGGCGATCAGGAAGAAGTCGAAGAACTCGAGCGCATCGCCGATGATGGCGGCGGCCAGGATCTTCTTTTGATTGCCGGTCAGAGTGGTCTGCCGGTCGAGAACATCGAACATGGCATTTCCCCCAAGGGCGTTTCCTGTGCGCTTCATTTTTTTTGAGGCCGGATGCCGCGCACCGTCATGCCGTCCCTGAGCGCAAACGCTACGCTTCGATCCTGAGCCGAGCCACGGTTGGGGGCTGCGCCCGTTTGCCCGTCGGAATGCGATCCTGCATTGCTCCGATGCCTTTGCTACGTTCGGCACCGCAATTGGGGAGATCAGCATGAATTGGACCGACCGCCGCCAGCGCTTCCGCGCGATCCTCAGCGGAAACCGCTGTGTGCATCCCGGCTCGGTGTTCGATCCCATCTCCGCCCGCATCGCCGAGGACCTGGGCTTCGAGATCGGCATGTTCGCGGGCTCGACGGCGTCGCTCACCGTGCTGGGCGCGCCCGACCTGATCGTCCTCACTCTCAGTGAATTCGCGGGCCAGGCCTATCGCATCAACCGCGCCGGCAACCTGCCGCTGATGGTCGACGCCGACCACGGCTACGGCAATGCGCTGAACGCCAAGCGCACGGTCGAGGAGCTGGAGACGGCTGGCGTCGGCGGATTGAGCCTCGAGGACACCGACCTGCCGACGCCGTTCGGCACGGCCAAGCCGCGGTTGACGTCGATCGCCGAAGGCGTCGGCAAGATGAAGGCTGCGTTGGCCGGCCGGCAGGATCCGGCCTTGTGCATCGCCGGCCGCACCAGCGCGGTCCAGATCACGGGACTCGAAGACGCTATTGCCCGCGGCAAGGCGTATGAGGAAGCGGGTGTCGACGCGCTGTTCTTCGTCGGCGTGCGCACGCGCGCCGAGCTCGATGCGATCTCCGCCGCGACCAGGCTGCCGCTGATCCTGGGCGGCGTGTCGGGCGACCTCACCGACCTCGCGTATCTCAGCGCCCGCCGCGTCCGCATCGCCCTGCAGGGCCACCAGCCTTTCGCCGCTGCGGTCAAGGCGATCCACGACACGCTGCGCGCGCTGCGCGACGGCACGCCGCCCGGCAAGCTCACCGGCGTCGCCGACGCCGAGCTGATGAAGCGCGTGACGCGCGACAGCGACTACGGGCGCTGGACCAAGGACTTTCTGGGCGGCTGATTCCGTTTTGCAGTCGGAGTGCCTTGACTCTCGTGGGCCGTCATGACAACGATTTCATAAGGGGTTTTGAAGGGGTTTCGCCAGATGGTGGGAGGGGCGATCCGTCTCGAACGGGTCGAGAAGACGTATGGTGGCGCGGGAGGGGTGCAGGCGATTGCACCCCTCTCCGTCGAGATGCGCGCCGGCGAGGCGGTCAGCATCGTGGGGCCCAGCGGCTGCGGGAAGAGCACGCTGATGCGCCTGATCGCCGGCCTCGACGCACCGACGCGCGGCACCATCAGCATCGGCAGCACGCCGGTCGATGGACCGGTGCCCGACATCGGCATCGTCTTCCAGCGCGATCTTCTCCTCGAATGGCGCAGCGTCATGGGCAACGTGATGCTGCCCGCCGAGATCAAGCGGCTGGCCGGCCTCGAAGTTCGGGCCGGCGAGCTGCTGAAGGAGCTCGACGTTGCGGGCTTCGCCGGCGCCTATCCCTGGCAGCTCTCGGGCGGCATGCGCCAGCGCGTGGCGATCGCCCGCGCGCTGCTGACGAAACCGGCGCTGCTGTTCCTCGACGAGCCGTTCAGTGCCCTGGATGCACTGACGCGTGATCAGATGAACGTGCTCTTGCAGCGGCTGCAGACCACGCAGCACGTCACGACGCTCCTGATCACGCACAGCATCGCCGAGGCGATCTTCTGCGCCGACCGCGTGCTGGTGATGTCGGGCCGGCCGGGCGCGATCCTCGATGACATCCGCGTGCCGTTCGACCGGCCGCGACGGCTCGCGGTGCGCGAGACCCCGGATTTCACCGCCATTGGCCGGCGCATCCGCGAGCATTTCGAGAAGGCGGGGGTGCTGGTCGGATGAAGGCCAAGAATTTCCTCGTCGGGATGATGTGGCCGTTGCTCAGCGGCGCCTTCGGCCTCGCCCTGTGGGAGGGCCTGGTCAAGGGATTCGGGGTCCCGGTCTTCCTGCTGCCGGCGCCAACTGACGTCGCCGAGACCATCGTCGCCAAGTGGTCGTATCTCCTGAGCCAGCTCGCCATCACGGTGATGGCTGCGGGCCTGGGGCTGATCATGTCGGTGGCGCTGGGTCTCGTGGCCGGCGCGGCCATCGCTGGCTCTCGCCTGGTCGATCGCCTTCTCACGCCATGGCTGGTGGTGGCGCATGCCATTCCCAAGGTGGTGATCGCGCCTCTGTTCCTGGTGTGGTTCGGCTTCGGCCTGCAAAGCGAGATGTTCTTTGTCGTGGCCTTCACCTTCTTTCCGGTGATCGTGAACACCGTGACGGGGCTGAAGTCGGCCGACCCGGAGCAGCTCCTGATGGTGCGCGCCATGGGCGCGAGCCGCCTGCAGGTCCTGCACAAGATCCAGTTCCCCAACGCGCTGCCCAGCATCTGCGCCGGCATCAAGCTTGCCGTCTCCCTGGCACCGGTCGGCGCGGTGATCGGCGAGTTCGTCGCCTCCAACGCCGGGCTCGGCCATCTGCTGATCCGGGCCGTCGGCGACACCGACACCTCGCTCGCCTTCGCCGCGGTCACGGTCTTCTCGATCTTCGGTGTGCTGCTGTGGCGCGCCGCCGAATGGGTCGAGCGTCTGGTGCTGCCCTGGCATCCGAGCCAACGCGAAACCCTGATGTTGCGCGACGCAACGACCTGAGGAGAAACCCATGATCCGACGCATTCTTGCCCTCGCTTCCTGCGCGATCGGACTGGCGTCCTTTCCTGCAGCGGCCCAGACGCTGACGTCGGTGAAGGTCCTGCTCGACTGGGCGTGGTTGCCCTATCACGCGTCGTTCCTGGTCGCGCAGGAGAAGGGCTACTACAAGGAGGCGGGCCTCGACGTCACGCTCGAGCAGGGTCGCGGCTCGGCGACCACGGCGCTGATGCTGAGCCAGAGCGGCTTCGACATCGCCCATCTCAACACCACCAACGCCGCCCAGATGATCAGCAAGGGCGGTGCGATCAAGATGGTCGGCATCTACCAGCACAAGACTGCGGCCGCGTTCGTCGGCATCAAGGGCAAGGTCAAGCTCGACGGCCCGCAGTCGCTCAAGGGCATCAAGATCGGCAGCACGCCCGGCGGCTCGGATGGTCTCAGCCTGAAAGTCTTCACGGCGGCCAACAAGATGAAGCTCACCGACCTCAACATCGTGGCGCTCGACGCCAACGCCAAGACGGCAGCCCTGTTCGGCGGCACGATCGACGCGGTGAGCGGCGACGCCCCGGCCTTCGACGCCTATGTGCGCGCCACCAGCCAGCAGCCCGAGACCATGCTGCTCAGCAACTACGGCGTGCCGCTGATCGGCTTTGGCTTTGCCGCCAACGGCAATTACCTCGCGAAGAACCCGGCGACAGTCGAGAAGTTCCTGGCCGCCACCAAGCGCGGCTTCGCCGAGGCGGCGCGCGACTTCAAGGCGGCTTGCGAGCTGATGCAGGCCAAGGTGCATCTCGCGGGCACGGTCGAGCGCTGCATCGACTACAACAAGGGCGTGCTGGAGCTCTCCACGCCGCCGACCGACCCGAACTGGGGCCGGCAGTCGGACGAGGAGTGGACGAAGCTTCTGGCCACGCTCAAGGATGCGGGCGAGCTGTTCGGCGACAAGCCGCTCGCCACCTACTTCACCAACGAGTCCGTGCCCAAATGAACCCAAGCTCGGGGAAGGGCCGCTTCGACGCCATCGTCGTCGGCGGCGGCCACAACGGCCTGGTCGCAGCGGCCTATCTCGGCCGCGCCGGCCTCAGGACCCTGGTGCTCGAAGGCAACCCGCGCCTCGGCGGTCCGGCGGCGACCCTGGAGTTCATGCCGGGCTACTTCACGACCATCGCCAACTCGCCGGGCTCGCTCGAGCCCAAGATCGTCGAGGATCTCGAGCTCGAGCGGTACGGGCTGCGCTGGGTGCGGCCCGATCCGACGCTGGTCCAGCCGCTCGACGGCGAGCGGATCTATGTCGGCTGGCGCGATCCCAAGCGCAACCACGCCCAGCTCGAGACCTATGCGCCGGGCGAGGCGGCGCGCTACGATGCCTTCTTCGCCTACCTGCAGGCCTTCGCCGACCGGCTGGGCATCTCGATCTTCGAGCCGCCGCCGTCGCTGCAGCACCTGGTGCGCAACCTGACGCGGCTGGAGGACCAGGAAGCCTTCAGCCGCATCCTGTTCGGCAACATCCGCGACCTGATGGACGAGTTCGAGCTGGCGCCGCAGACGCAGGCCCTGATCGCGCCGCTGGCCGTGGTCGGCGGCCAGGTCGCGCCCTCGACACCGGGTTCGCCGTTCAACCTCATGATGCGGCCGCTGTCGCTTGCCTCGCTGAAGAGCGGCAGCGCGGGCGACCCGCGGCTGATCCCGTTGCGCGGCTCGACCGGCCTGCCGGTCGGCGGCATGGGCGCGATCACCGACGCTCTGTCGGCGAGCCTGCGCGCGCATGGCGGCGAGGTGATGGTCGGCAAACCCGTCGCCACCATCAGGAGCTCGGGCGGCGTGGTGCGCGGCGTCGTCACCAAGAGCGGCGAGGAGTATACCGCGCCGATCGTGGTCTCGGCGCTGAGTCCGGTGATCACGGTGAGGTCGCTGGTCGACGACACCTCGTCGTGGGGCGACCTTCAGCCCAAGATGAAGCGCAAGCCGATGCGCGGCCGCGCCTTCAAGGTCGTCCTGGCGCTCGACGGCATGCCCCGCTACGCGGGTGCGAAATCCGACGAGGAAGCGGCCCTGCTGACGTCGGCGCAGTTCCGCATCGCCCCCAGCCTCGACTACATCGAGGCCGCGCACACCGACATGCTGCAGGGCCGGCTGTCGCACCAGCCGGTGATCTGGGGTCTCTGCCCGTCGATGACCTCGCCGACGCTGGCACCGCCGGGCAAGCACGTGCTCAGCCTCAACGTCGGCAATGCACCCTATCGCCTGCGCGAGGGCACATGGGCCGAGCAGCGCGACGTCTTTGCCAAGCGCGCCATCGCCAAGCTCGCGGAATACATGCCGAACCTGCCGGGCCTGATCAGCGACTATCGCATCATCGACCCGACGCAGTTCGAGAGCGAGTTCGGCCTGGTCGAGGCCAACATCACCCACGGCGACACGCTGCCGTTCCACATGTTCTGGATGCGGCCGATGCCCGGCCTGCATGCCTATCGCACGCCGACCCGCGGCCTCTATCTCAGCGGCAACGGCACGTGGCCCGGCAATTACATCTCCGGCATCTCGGGCCACAATGCCTCGCAGGCGGTGTTGCGGGACCTGCGCGAGGCGCAGCAGGGCGAAAGGCAGAGCGAGGGAAGGGGGCGCTGATGGTGAGCGTCGTCGCCGTCGCCACCCGCGCCAAGGTCTCGCCGGCCACGGTGTCGCGCGTGCTGGCGGGCCGCGTGCCGGTCTCGGCAGAGACCCGCGCGCGCGTGCTGGAGGCGATCGAGCAGCTCGGCTATCGGCCCAATGAGGTGGCGCGCAGCCTGCGCGTCGGGCGCGGCCGGTCGGTGGCGTTGGTGACCGGCGACATCGAGCAGGGCATCTATGCCACGCTCGCCAAGCACGTGCAGGGCGAGCTCGAGACGTTGGGGCTCGACCTCGTGCTGTTCAATCTCGGTCATCGCCAAGACCGGCTGCGCCACTTCCTCGAGCGCGCGCCGTCGCTCGGCCTGCGCGGCGTGCTGCTGTCCTCGCCGCATGTCATGGACATGGAGGAGCTGGCGCCGGTCATGAAGTCGGTGGCCAAGAATGGCATAGAAATCCTGTCGGTGAGCCAGGACCTGAGCGGCCACGGTTTCCCGTCGATCATCCATGACGACGTGGGCGGTGCGGTGACCGCCACCACGCACCTGCTGAACACCGGCCGCGGGCCGGTCGCCTTCGTCGGCCGCATCGCGACCTCGGCGATCGGCCGCGCGCGCTACGACGGCTACTGCCAGGCGCTGAAAGCGCGCGGACTGGAGATCGATCCGGCGCTGGTCTGGGACATCTCGCAGGGCTATCGCGCCGACGCGGGCCATCAGGCGATGGCCGAGGCGCTGGCCAAGGGGCTCCGCTTCCGCGCCGTCATCGCGGCGAGCGACGAACTCGCCCTCGGCTGCATGGCCGCCGCCACCGATCGCGGCTTGGCCATTCCCGGCGACATGGCGGTCGTGGGCTTCGGCGGGCTCGCCTGGGTGGGCTTCGCGCGGCCGGCGATGACCACCGTGGCGCTCGATGCCGGCGCTATCGCCCGCGCCGTCGGCGAATTTTTCAAGGCCCGCGAAAGCGGCGCCAAGCTCGGCAAGCGCCGGGTGATCCCCGCCAATCTCGTTTTGCGGCAATCCGCCTGAATAGGAGCACGCCATGTTGATCGACGGTCTGCAGTGCGGCCACTTCACCCGGGAGACCTTCAGCGAGCTGCGCAAGGCTGATGTCGGCGCGGTGACGGTGACCTGCGGCTTCTGGGAGGGCACGGTCGAATCGCTCGATTCCATCGCCCGCTGGCGCGACCTGGTGAATGCCAACAAGGACCTGGTGGCGATCGGCACGTCGGTGAAGGAGATCGAGGCGATCACCGCCTCCGGCCGCACCGCCATCATCCTGGGCTTCCAGAACTCCAACCTGCTGGAGGGCCGCGTCCGCTTCGTCGAGCTGTTCGCCGAATTGGGCGTGCGCGCCATCCAGCTCACCTACAACAACCAGAATGAGCTGGGCGGCAGCTGCTACGAGGACGAAGATTCCGGTCTATCGCGCACCGGCAAAGAAATCGTGCGCGAGATGAACCGCACCGGCATCCTCGTCGACCTGAGCCACGTCGGCAATCGCACCACCAAGGACGCGATCATCCATTCCGAGAAGCCGGTCGCGGTGACGCATGCCAATCCCGACAGCCTGTTTCCGCACAAGCGCAACAAGACCGACGATGTCCTGAGGGTGCTGGCCGAGAAGGGCGGCGTGCTGGGCTGCGCCACCTATCGCAACATCACCGGCGACCACTACTGCAGCTCGCTCAGGAACTGGTGCGAGATGGTTGCCAAGAGCGTCGACATCATGGGCGTCGACCATGTCGCCATCGGCACCGACCGCAGCCACAATTTCACCAAGCCGGACTACGACTGGATGCGCATGGGCCGCTGGACGCGTGGCATCGACTATGGCGCGGCCTCGGCGGCGCGGCCTGGCAAGGCGCCACCGCCGGCCTGGTTCCAGGAGGTCCATCACCTCGGCCTGCTGCCCGGCGGACTGAAGGAGGTCGGCTTCAATGCCGAGGAGGTCGAGAAGATCACCAGCCGCAACTGGCTGCGCCTCTACGGCGAGGTGTTCGGCGCCGCCGAACAGGTCAGGGAGGCCAGGCTCGAATTCGTGCAGAGCGATCCCGTGCTCGCGACCACGCCGCGGGCTGCCGCGTCGTGAGCCCGACTGGCGAAGAGCGCATTGCGCTCGACATCCATGCTCATCTGGCGCCGGCGCTGAACGATCGCATCGGCGCCATCGCCGGCGTGAGCTGGAACGACATCGAAGGCACGATGACCATCGACGGCTACACCCTTGCCGCCAAGTCGGTCTATCGGCCCGAGGCGCTGATCGCCTGGATGGACGAGCATCGCGTCGAACGTGCCTGGATCTCGATCCCGCCGCCGCTCTATCGCCTCGGGCTCGACGCGCCAGCGATGCGGGCGTGGGTGCTCTACGCCAATGACGGCCTCGACACGCTGGCCGCCCGGTTCCCCGATCGCCTGTCACCGCTCTATCACCTGCCGGTGACGCAGCCGGCGCTGGCCGCGGAGATCGTGGCGAGCCGGGCCAAGACCAGCCGGCCGCGCTTTGCCATGCCGGCGGGCTCGCAGGATCACAAGGTGATCCTGTCGGACGCGGCCTTCGCGCCGCTCTGGACGGCGCTGAATGCCGCGCGGGCGTTCCTGTTCCTGCATCCCTGCAAGGGCTGCGATCCGCGCTACGAGCCGTTCTACCTGCACAATCTTTTGTGCAGCCCCGTCGAGACGGCGCTGGCTGCCGCTCATCTCGCGATGTCGGGCATCCTCGAGCGGCATCCCGACATGACGGTCTGCCTCGCCCATGCCGGCGGGGCTTCGGCCGCCGTCGCAGGGCGCCTCGAGCGCGGTCAGGTCACCGGGCGGCCGGGCGCCGACACCGGTGCCCAGAAGCCGCGCCTTGCCTTCAAGCGCTTCTGCGTCGACTGCATTGCCCACGATGCCGATGCACTGAAGCTCGCGGCCGCGATGCACGGCCAGGATCACATCCTGTTCGGCTCGGACTGGCCGTTTTCCATGGGCTTGCCCGATCCGCATAAGCAGCTCGCCGATACCGACGCCGCGCTGCGCCGGCTGATCTTCCACGACAATCCCCGTCGCTTCCTATGATCGACGATCGGCGAACCGCGCCGTATCGGTAAATCGAATGTCGCCGTCGGCCAGGCCGTCGATCACGATCTGCAATCCGCCGGACCGGATCATCCATTCCAGCCGATGATCGCGGAATTGGCGGCGAAAGGCGCCGGCTTTCACCGCGTCGGCAACGCCTTCCATCGCGGGGATGGTCGCCAATGCCTCGTCGACGGTCTGGCTGACCGAGGGTCGCTGGCGGCCACGCTGCAGCCAGCCCGCCACCGCCGACCCTGTCGGCGGATCGATGCCGAACATGCTGGACATGGTGGCGAAGGGCAGGGCCGAAAGATCGCCCCAGCCGAACTGCTCACCATTCAGCCACGGCGAGGAACCCAGCAATCCTTCGAGCCAACGGTACATATGACCGACCTGCTCGACGGCGGCCTCGCGCAACCGTGGACCCAGTGCTTCGCCGCCGCGGCGAAAGAAACGAACCTCGCCCAGGCCCCAGTTGATGGCTTCCCAGTGCGTGTCGCAGACCTCCTCGATCATGCGCACCCGTGCTCGCGCCGCCGGCGAGGCCGGCATCATCGGCGGCGAGGGAAACCTCTCTTCGAGGTATTCCAGGATCACCGTCGAATCGAAGATCGTCTGCCCTTCATGGACCAGTGCCGGCACTTCCAGTCGGGGGTTGAGATCGGCGAGTTCGGGATTGTCGGCACTGCGGCCCAGACGACTCGGCCGCCGGGCTTCGAACGCCAGACCCTTCTCGCGCAACAGGATGCGCACCTTCTGCGCATAGGGCGACAGCGGATGCTCGTAGAGCAAGATCGCGTTCACGACGTCAGCTTGGTGTGCGTGGCCACGGGATGGATGCGCAGCCGCTGCGCCAGCTTGACGTTGGCGCGCGCCTCCATGCCGAGCCAGGCGCGCAACTGCGGCGACAGCGCCTCGACCGTCTCGGGCGACAGGCTCGCGTTCCAGTTCTGCTGCTGGCGGATGAAGGAGCGCGAGTAGTAGCCGAACAGCAGCGCCCGCTCGCGGTCCTTCGAGACGTTGGCCCCCGAGGTGTGCCACAGCCGGCCGTCCATGACGACGAACGATCCGGCCGACGCCTTGAAGGGCACCATCCTGGCGCGCGCATCGGGCGGCAGGTCCGCCGCCCGTTGGATCTTGTGGCTGCCCGGGAGGTAGCGCGTCGCGCCGTTCTCCTCGTCGACGTCGTTCAGGCACCAGATGATGTTGATGCTCCAGGGTTGGAACCACGGCTCGGGCACGACGATGCCCTGGTCGGAATGCAGCTCCATCGATTTGCTGCCGGGCAGCGCGATGTTCGCCGTGAAGTTGGAGATCAGGAAGTCCGAGGTCAGCAGCGTGGTGACGAACTCGATGGCGGTCGGATGCTGGATCAGCTCGCGGAAGACCGCATCGCGCTCCAGGAGATAGAAGACGCGGACATTGTGCTCGTTGGGATCGAGGCCGATCTGGCGCGTCGGAACCCCGAGACGGTCGCTCTCCTTCGCGGCAGCCCACAGACGCTCGCGGGCGCGGTCGGTCTCCGCTGCGGTGAGCACGCCGGGGATGACGCAGCATCCCTCCTCGAGCAGTTGGCGCTTCTTGTCTTCGTGGGTCATTGCTGCCTCCCCATCACGCCGGCGACTTGCCGTTGACCAGGCCAAGCCCTTCCGTCCGGTAGCCCAGCAGCACCAGCATCTCGTCTGATGCGAATTGCCGGACGGCGGGATTGAGCGACAGGAACCAGTTCTCCTGCTGGCGGTAGATCGGCCGCGTGTACCAGGCGAAGATGCCGGCGCGACGCTGCGCCTGCGTCCGGTTGTTGCCCGTCTTGTGCCAAACACGGCTCTCCATGACGATGATCGAGCCGGCGGCCGCTTCGAGCGCGACGCTGTCCTTCGCCGCCTCGTCGGGCGTGGGCTTGCGGTTCAGACGATGGCTGCCCGGCACGATGCGCGTGGCGCCGTTCTCCTCGGTGAAGTCGTCGATGCACCAGGCGACGTTCACGCCCTGCGGGTTGGCCGGCCACGGCTCGGGCACGAAGATCTGGTCGGCATGCAGCACCATCTCGCCGCCGCCCGGTCCGGTGATGTTGGCCGAGATGTTGCCCAGAAGCGCCGGCCAGCCGATGGTCGATTTCACCAGCGCGAGCGCCAGCGGGTCCTCGACCAGATCGGCGAAGACCGGGTCACGGCTGAGCACGTTCCATACGCGTTGATTGGTGTCGTCATGCGCATAGTCGAGCCGGAACTTCTGCTCCCGGCCGCGCGCCCGATCTTCGCCTGCCGCCCGATACAGCGCCTCGCACACGCGTTCCAGGCGATCGGCCGGCAGCACGTTGGGGATGATGCAGAACCCGGACGTCTCAATGTCCTTCGCCGCCTGCGCGGCATCTCGCGTCGGCCCGGGCAGCTTAAGCTCTTCCGGACCGCGCGCTTCCAGCGCGCTCATTGCTTCCTCCCGAAAGGGAGACCAGGGTAGAGGGACAAGGCCGGTAGCGCCATCGGCCTAGTCTTTCGCCATGTGACATTGACCAGTCGTCTGGGACCAGGATCACTGCGGCGTGTGGAGCCATTCGAGGATCGGCAGATCCTGCTGCCTCATTCAGGATCGCGAT
>NZ_BKAJ01000185.1 GCF_007992495.1 Reyranella soli | reverse complement strand
CCCACATCGAGACGATCATGCCCCAGAACAGGTCTGGCTTCTTGGTCATGACCTCGGGGCCGGGCTGGATGCCCTGGATGATCATGGCGCCGACCATTAGCGCCATCACCGCGTTGGACGGGATGCCCAAGGTCAACATGGGAATGAACGAGGTCTGCGCCGCGGCGTTGTTGGCCGCCTCCGGTGAGGCCACGCCTTCGACTGCGCCCTTGCCGAACTCGCCCGGGTTCTTGGAGATCTTCTTCTCCAGGGTGTAGGCCGAGAAAGCCCCGAGGGTGGGGCCGCCGCCCGGCAGCACGCCCAGCAACGAGCCCAGGACAGTGCCGCGTATCACGGCTGGCCAAGCCCGCCTGATCTCTTCGCGCGTTGGCCACAACGAGCCCACCTTGATGGCGCCACCTCGTCGTTCGAGATGTTTCTCGAGGTTGACCACGATCTCGGCGATGCCGAACAGGCCCATGGCGATGGGGGCGAAGTCGATGCCGTCCGAAAGCTCGGGCACATCAAAGGTGAAGCGCTGCGCACCGGTATTGACGTCGGTGCCGACCAGGCCGAACAGCAGACCGAGGAACACCATGGCGATCGCCTTGATGACCGAGCCGCTGGCCAGCACGACGGCCGCGACCAGGCCCAAGGCCATCAGCGAGCAATAGTCGGCCGGCCCGAATTTCTGCGCCATGCGCGTCAGCGGCTCGGCGAAGATCACGATGATGATGGTGCCGACGGTGCCGGCGAAGAACGAGCCGAGGGCGGAGATCGACAGCGCCGCACCGGCGCGGCCCTTGCGCGCCATCTGGTAGCCGTCGAGACAGGTCACGACCGAGGAGGCTTCACCCGGCAGGTTGACCAGGATCGAGGTCGTCGAGCCGCCGTACTGCGCGCCGTAGTAGATGCCGGCCAGCATGATCAGCGAGGCGGTGGGCGGCAGGTGGAAGGTGATCGGCAGCAGCATGGCGATGGTCGCCACCGGGCCAATACCGGGCAGGACGCCGATCAGGGTGCCCACCATGCAGCCCAGCAGGGCATAAAGAAGATTTTGAAAGGAGACGGCAACGCTCAGCCCGAGCGCCAGATTGTGCAGCAGGTCCATTTATCCACCACGTGCGCGACGACTTGCCCTTCACACCAAGTGAAATGACGTCGCGGCCTCCCGAACCGACCCTAGTCGCCGTGCCTTACGGGAGCCTGACATCGCCGCCGGGAAGGTCGCCAAGCGGCTTCAAATGGCATCTTAAGGCCGTTTACCCCCCAAGTTGAGGGTTGTCCATGGATCGAGCTACAACTTATGCCGGGTGGAAATGCATACGAGATGAAAATGAGCGACACGATCGAGGTTCGCGATCCGAGATTTCACACGGTTGTCGGCAAGTCGGTGGCGGTGGAGAAGCTGGCCAGCAGCTTCCTGTTCACCGAAGGCCCGCTGTGGCACGCCCGCGACCGCTACCTGCTGTTCAGCGACATGCCGGGCGACCATATGCGCAAATGGACGGCGGCCGAGGGCATCACGACCTTCCGCAAGCCATGCGCGCAGTCCAACGGCCTCACCTGGGATCGCCAGGGCCGCCTGGTCGTCTGCCAGCACGCCACCAGCACGCTGACGCGCACCGTCCGACGGCACGAGCGTCGTTCTCGCCAGTCACCATCAGGGCAAGGAACTGAACAGCCCCAACGACGTCGTCACGAGCTCGCGCGGCGCCGTCTATTTCAGCGATCCCACCTACGGCCGCCTGGAATATTACGGCAATCCGCGGCCGCTGCAGCTCGACTTCCGCGGCGTCTGGCGGGTCGGCGCCGATGCGCGAACGCCGGTGCTGCTGGCAGACGACTTCGGCCAACCCAACGGCCTCTGCTTCTCGCTCGACGAGCGGCACCTGTTCGTCAACGACACCGAACGCAAGCACATCCGTCGCTTCGACGTCACCGCCGACGGCGGGCTTGCCGACGGCCGCGTCTGGGCGGAGACGACGGGCGCCGGGAAGGGTGCACCCGACGGCATGAAGATCGACAGCGCCGGCAACATCTATTGTTGCGGTCCGGGCGGCATCCATGTCTTCGCCCCGGATGCCGCCTGTCTCGGAGTCATCCGCACGCCCGAGGCGGCGGCCAACTTCTGCTTCGGCGATGATGATCTCGGCAGCCTCTACATCACGGCCTCGACGTCGCTCTATCGCGTGCGAGTCGCTACGCCCGGCACGGCGCAATGGCAGTGCTGACAGAATCAGGCGGCCGCTGATGCCATGTTGCTGGCAGTTGTCGGCCCTGACCGTCATCCCGAGCGAAGCCACCCGAAGGGTGGCGTAGTCGAGGGACTTTTTTTTGCCGGAAGCGCAGCAAAAGAGGTCCCTCCACTACGCTTCGCTGCGCTCGGCTCCGGTGGGGATGACGGATGTGAAAGGGCGGGGACATGGCGCGCTACAGGCTCTATTGCATCGGTGCTTCGGGCAATTCCTACAAGGTCGCGTTGTACCTGAACTGCGCCGGCCTGGACTGGGAGCCGGTCGGCGTCGATTTCGTCGGCGGCCAGATGCGCGACCCCGACTGGCGCGCCTCGACCAATGTCATGGGCGAGGTGCCGGTGCTCGAGGCCGACGGCAGGTACATGTCGCAGTCGGGCGCGATCCTGGCCTGGCTCGCGGAGACCACCGGCAAGTTCGCGCCTGATCACGAGCAGCGCTTCGAGGCACTGCGCTGGATGCTGTTCGACAATCACAAGTTCACCAGCGGCTACGCGCAGCATCGCTTCGCCAACGTGCTCGCGACCGCGCCGGCTCATCCCGCGCTGCTTGCCTATCTCAAGGGGCGGGCCCAGAGCGCCTTTGCCATCGTCGACAAGCACCTTGCCGATCGGCCGTTCATGCTGGGCGACAGCCTGACCATCGTCGACTTCTCGCTGGCCGGTTATGTCTTCTATCCGGTGTCGGAAACCGGCTTCGACATCGAGACGGAGTTCCCTTCCATCCATGCCTGGCGGCGGCGCCTGGCCGCGCTGCCGGGCTGGCAGCCACCCTATCAGCTCATGAACGTCGGCAACTCCGTGCTGCCTACACGGCCGTCGTCATATGTCGAGGCGGCGCGTAATGCCGATGGCTTCGAGGAATGCCTCGTCATGGCTGACGACCAGCAGCGCGCCGTCGTACGCGCGTAATCCCGCCTCGACGGCCGCGATCGAATCGAGGTCGAGATTGTTGGTCGGCTCGTCGAGGATCAAGAGCTGCGGCGGCCTGGCGCCGAGAACGCAGGCGAGACCGGCGCGCAGCAATTGCCCGCCGCTCAGGCTCGCCACTTTCTGTAGCGCAGCATCGGCCCGGAACATGAAGCGGGCCAGGCTGGCGCGGCAGGCATTCTCGTCGGCGTCGGGATTGAGGCGGCGGAAGTTGTCGCGGATCGAGAGCGCAGGATCGAGCAGGCTCACCTGCTGATCGAGCATGGCGAAGTCGGTTATCGGGCGCACCGTTCCGGTCCACGGCGCCAGTCGGCCGGCGATCAGCGCCAGCAACGTCGTCTTGCCCGAGCCGTTCGGGCCGGTGAGGGCGATGCGTTCGGGGCCGATGATGGCGAAGGATAGATCGCGGATCACCGGCCGACCGTCGTAGCCCACGCTTGCCGCGTCGATCCTGAGCACTGTCTTTGCCGCCGGTAGCCCTGTCGGCGGAACGGCGACGGTCAGCGGTTGCAGCACCTCGATGCGCTTGCGCGCGCTGGCGGCATCGTCGAGCGCCCGCTCGCGCCGGCGCTCGGCCAGCCGCGCATTCTTGCCCCCGGTGCCCTCGCTGCGATTGCGCAGCGTGTTCAGCTGGATGCGCGGGATGTCGCCGCGGGAGCGCTTCTTCTGTCCTGCGCCGTCCTTGCGCGCCTTTCGTTCGGCCGTCGCCTGCGCGCGCTCGACGACGTTAGCCATGCGCCGCTCGGCGTCGGCGAGATCGTGCTCCGCTGCCGCCAGCTCGAGCGCCTTGCGCTCGCGATAGTGGCTGAAGTTGCCGCCGTACCGCGTGGCGCCGAGCCCGCTGAGCTCGACGATCGCGTCCAATGTCTCGAGCAATTCGCGGTCGTGGCTGACGACGATCGCACCGCTGCGCCAACCCGCAAGGAGGTCGATGACCACCCGCCGCCCGTCGCGGTCGAGATTGTTGGTCGGCTCGTCCAGCAGGATGAAATCGGGCTCGTTGAAGACCAGCGCCGCCAGTCCCACCCGTGTGCGTTGGCCGCCCGACAGCGTCGACAGCAGCGTTTCGGGGCTCGCCTCGAGGCCGAGCCGGGCGAGGGCCGCCGTCATGCGGGCTTCGAGCGTCCAGTCGGCGTGTGCCAGCCCGTCGGCATCGGCGTTGCCGAGCTCGGCGCGACGCAAGAGGGCAAGCGCTTCGCTGGCGCCGAACAGGTCCGCCACCGTCTGGCGCGGATCGGCCTGCACGGCCTGGCGCAGCACGCCGAGCGTGCCCGTGATCGACAGGTCGCCCGATTGCAACGGCAGGTCGCCGGCGATCAGCCTCAGCAGCGTGCTCTTGCCCGCGCCGTTGCGTCCGACGAGGCCGGTACGCTCGTGGCCGAAGCTCAGGTCGAGATTGGCGAGGACAGGCCGGCCGTCAGGCGTCGACCAGGCGAGACGAGAAACAGTGATTGAAGCAGACATGAAGACGGATTTCCCCGAGAGCAAGGTGTTGGTTTGCTGTCGGCTGGAAATCCATCGCTGCACATCCTGTTGGATTCGAAGAGGCCGCGAACGTAGGCTCGACGGCCGCGATATTCAAGACAAGCAAGGGAGAAAACGCCGATGGGCAAGCCGCCTCTGCGCCTGGGCGTCGCCTACGATTTCCGCAACCCGCCGGAATCGGGCCTGAGCAACCCGGCACTCTATGCCGCGATCATGGATCAGGTGGCGTGGCTCGACGGGCTGGGGCTCGACCTCGTGTGGTTCACCGAGCATCACTTTGTCGACGACGGCTATCTGCCGTCGTGGATTCCCGTTGCCGCCGCCATGGCCGCCCGCACCAGGCGCGTGCGCTTCTCCTGCGATGTCTGCCTGCTGCCGTTCAACCATCCGCTGCGGCTCGCTGAAGATCTCGCGGTGCTCGACAATATCAGCAATGGGCGAGTCGAGATCGGCGTGGGCATGGGCTACGCGCCGCACGAGTTCAGGGGCTTCGGCCTGCCGGTGTCGCGGCGCGTCTCGCTGACCGACGAAGGGCTCGACGTGCTGAAGCGCGCCTTCACCGGCGAGAAGTTCAGCTACACGGGCAAGCGCTACGATTTCGCCGATGTGAAAATAACGCCGGGTTACGTGCAGCCCGGCGGGCCACCGCTCTGGGTGGCGGCGATGTCGGAGGCGGGCGCGCTGCGCGCCGCGCGGGTCGGCGCCAACCTGCTGCCGCAGGGGCCGCGCCGTCAGTCGCTCGATCCCTGGTTAGCGAAGCTCGCGGCCGAAGGCCGCGATCCCGACAGCCATCGCATCGGCATCATAAAGTCCTGCCTGGTGACCGACGATCGCGAGCGCGACTGGGGCAAGGTGCGGGTGGCCGAGCGCCGGCGCATGGACATCTACCATCGCTTCCGCGAGGAGGCCGGCGGCCATGGCGGCGTCCAGGGCATCGCCGAGGCCGATCGCATCCCGCAGACCTGGGTGGTGGGCGATGTCGAGCACTGCGTGAGCGAGCTCGCCGCCTTCATCCGCGAATACGGCCTCACCGACATCGTCACCTGGGCGGTGCCGCCGGGGCTTACGCCCGACGACACCAATGCCAGCCTCGAACGCTTCGCGCGCGACGTTGCTCCGCGGCTGCGCGAAATGTTCAACGCCGCTTGAGTCACGCCGGTTGGGTCACCGCGCGCTGCTGCGAGGGGAAGGGCGGGAACAGCAGCGCGATCAGCATGGCCCCCAACCCCATGCCGGCCGAGGCGATGTAGAGCCAGCCGTAGCCGCCGGTCGTGTCGAAGATCCAGCCGCCGACCGCGGGTCCGAGCGCCATGCCGAGGCTCGAGAAGATGGTCGAGGCGCCCAGAACCGTGCCCATGATGCGCATCGGGAAGTATTCGCGCGCGATCACGGCATAGAGCGGCATGATGCCGCCGTAGATCAGGCCGAACACCGCGGCCACGGCATAGAACTCGCCGAGCTGGCGCGCGAAGAAGTAGGCGCCGGCGCCCAGCGCCTGGGCGAACAGGCCGATCACCAGCACGCGCTTGGCGCCGAAGCGATCGCCCGCCAGGCCGAACAGGATGCGCCCGCCCAGCCCGGCCAGGCCCTCGACGCTGTAGATCGTGACCGCGGCCATGATCGGCAGGCCGCAGGCGACGGCGTAGCTCACGGTGTGGAAGATCGGGCCGGAATGCGTGGCGCAACAGGCGAAATAGGTGAGCGACAGCACCCAGAACTGCGGCGAACGCAGCGCCTGGCCCGCCGTCAGGCCGGGATCGGCGGCGCCCATCGTCATGCCCGGCGGCGCCGCAATGCGCTCGCGTTCGTCGATCACCTGGGGCGCGCGCCGCACCAGGAAGGCGGTCGGCACGAGGACGACCCAGGCCAGGATGGCGATCACGAGCTGGGCGGTGCGCCAATCGTAGTTGGTGATCAGCCAGCTCGCGAAAGGCGAGACGGTCATCGGCGCCACGCCCATCCCGGCCGATACCAGCGACACCGCAAGGCTGCGATGCCTCTCGAACCAGCCGGTCACCGTCGTCATCGTCGGTATGAAGACCGCACCGGTGGCGCCGCCGACGAGCAGGCCATAGATGAGCTGGAACTCGAGCAGGCTGCTGGCGCGGCTGGCGAGCGCGATGCCCAGTCCCAACAGGATGGCGCCGCTCAGTACGACGGGAAGCGGCCCGAAGCGGTCGGTCAGCGCGCCCCAGCCGAAGGCGGCGACGCCCATCACCAGGAAGACGATCGTCATGGCGCTCGACACGCCGGTGCGCGACCAGCCGGTCGCGTCCGCCATCGGCTGCAGGAAGACCGCCAGCGAGAACACGGAGCCAATGGCCACACATCCCAACAGGCCGCCGGCGGCGACCACGACCCAACCGTAAAACAGCTTCATCCGTCGCTCCTCGAATGGGCTTTTGGACAATACTTAACTGAAAGGTTAAGTGATATCGACCCTTCCGTCCACCCCCTGAGGACGAACGGCGACCTCGAAAGGATACAATCGAGCCGGATTTATTTTTGGGCATGCAAAAGCGGGTGGTGACGGAACCTGCCGGAAGCGCCATCGTGGCGGCCAATGACACGCACGCTGATCGTACTGGCACTTTCGTTCGGCCTTGCCGCCTGTGGCGGAGCCGCTCCAAGCCAGACCTGGAAGAAGGCGGGTGCGGGTGACGCCACGATCGCCAGCGACACCGCGTTGTGTCGCGCTGCGGCGCAGCAGCAGGCGTCGCGGCTCTATCCGCACACCTCCGGCAATCCGGGGATGAGCGGTGCAGGCATGATATCGGCGCAACAGGCGGCGAACACCGACCGCAACAGCGCCGAGATCGAGATATTCAACGACTGCATGCAAGGCAAGGGATACGCGCGCTAGGAGGACCATCATGCCATCGACCATGAAGGCTGCTGTCGTTCGCGAGTTCCGCAAGCCGCTGGTGATCGAGGAAGTCCCCGTGCCGCAGCCCGGTCCCGGCCAGGTCGTGGTCAAGATCGCGGCCACCGGCGTCTGCCACACCGATCTTCATGCCGCCGAGGGCGACTGGCCGGTCAAGCCCACGCCGCCCTTCATCCCCGGCCACGAAGGCGTCGGCCATGTCTCCGCCGTCGGCGCCGGCGTGCGCCACGTAAAGGAGGGTGACCGCGTCGGCGTCCCCTGGCTCTACACGGCGTGCGGGCATTGCAAGCATTGCCTGGGCGGCTGGGAAACGCTGTGCATGGAGCAGCAGAACACCGGCTATTCGGTGAATGGCGGCTTTGCCGAGTACGTCCTGGCCGATCCCAACTATGTCGGGCATCTGCCGGCCAAGGCGGACTTCGTCGAGATCTCACCAATCCTTTGTGCCGGCGTCACCGTCTACAAGGGGCTGAAGGTCACCGACACCAAGCCCGACGATTGGGTGGTCATCTCGGGCATCGGCGGCCTCGGCCACATGGCGGTGCAATACGCCAAGGCGATGGGGCTGAACGTGATCGCCGTCGACGTCGATGAGCCCAAGCTCGATCTCGCCAAGCGTCTCGGCGCCGCGCTGACGGTCAACGCGCGCACCCAGGATCCCGTCGCCTTCGTGAAGAAGGAGGTCGGCGGCGCGCAGGGTGTGCTGGTGACCGCCGTCTCGCCCAAAGCCTTCGAGCAGGCGCTGGGCATGGTCGGGCGCGGCGGCACGGTGTCGCTAACCGGACTGCCGCCGGGCGATTTCCCCTTGTCGATCTTCGATACCGTGCTGAACGGCATCACCGTGCGCGGCTCCATCGTGGGCACGCGGCTCGACCTGCAGGAAGCGCTGGCCTTCGCCGGCGAAGGCAAGGTCAAGGCGACGGTCGAGACGGCCAAGCTCGAGAACATCAACGACGTCTTTACCCGCATGCGCCAGGGCGACATCCAGGGTCGCGTCGTGCTCGATTTCCAGGCGTAGCCGACGCGCGCGATGTCTCAGGCCGGTTGCGTCGCCGGCCGCCGCGACGGGAAAGGTGGGAAGAGCAGCGCGATCAGCATGGCGCCGAGCCCCATGCCGAACGAGCCGATGTAGAGCCAGGCGTAGCTGTCGGTCGTGTCGTAGATCCAGCCGCCGATCGGCGGACCGAGCGCCATGCCGGCGCACGAGAAGATGGTCGAAGCGCCCAGCACGGTGCCCATGATGCGCACGGGGAAGTACTCGCGGGCGATCACGGCATAAAGGGGCATGACGCCGCCGTAGATCAGGCCGAATACGGCGGCCACGGCATAGAACTCGCCGAGCTGGCGCACGAAGAAGTAGGCGCCGGCGCCCAGCGCCTGGGCGAACAGGCCGAGAACCAACACGCGCTTGACGCCGAGCCGGTCGGCGGCGACGGCGAACAGGATGCGGCCGATCAGGCCCGCCACGCCCTCGACGCTGTAGATCGTAACCGCGGCCATCACCGGCAGGCCGCAGAGAACGGCGTAGCTCACGGTGTGGAAGATCGGGCCCGAATGCGTGGCGCAGCAGGCGAAATAGGTGAGCGACAGCACCCAGAATTGCGGCGAGCGCAGGGCCTGGCCTGCCGTCATGTCGGGATCGGCCGCCCCCGTCGGGACGCCCGTTGCGCCGAGCCGTTCGTCTTCGTCGGGTGTCGGCGGCGGTCGGCGCACGAAGAAAGCTGTCGGGACGATGGTGGCCCAGGCGAGGAGGGCGAGCACGAACTGGGCGGTGCGCCAGTCATAGTTGGCGATCAGCCAGCTCGCGAAGGGCGAGACGGTCATGGGCGCCATGCCCATGCCGGCGGTAACCAGCGAGACGGCGAGGCTGCGATGCCTCTCGAACCATCCTGTGATCGTGGCGATGGTCGGTATGAAGACCGCACCCGCCGACACGCCGACGATGGCATAGACCAGCTGGAACTCGAGCAGGCTCTCGGCCTCGCTGGCGAGCGCCCAGGCCAAGCCCCAGCAGCAGGCCGCCGGTCAGCACGACGATGCGCGGTCCGATGCGGTCGGTCAGCGCGCCCCAGCCGAACGAGGCGACGCCCATCGTCAGGAAGACGATCATCATGGCGCTCGAGACGCCGGCGCTCGACCAGCCGGTCTCGTCCGCCATCGGCCGCAGGAAGACCGCCAGGGAGAAGACGGAGCCGATCGCCACGCATCCCGACAACGCGCCCGCCGCGACGACGATCCAACCGTAATAGATCTTCATCGGCGCCCTAAGCTTGCGCTTTCTCAGGCCCGAGCCCGGCTTCCTCCACCATCCGCGCCGAGTTCGATCCCTCGCAGCGCCCGAAGTAGTACCGGTATGTCTTGCGATCGATCTTCGCCCATTTCAGGGCGCTGGTCGTGACGCGCTGATAGAGGTCGATGTCGAGATAGTCGCCGACGAAGCCCAGGCCGGCGAGCACGTGGCGCCTGCCGAAGATGATGCCGGTCACGCAGTCGATCTCGGAGATCGGGATCAGCCGGCTGCGATCGTAGTAGTCGACGACGTGCGTTTGGGTACCGCACGAGACGATGTCGATTCCGGCAAACGCGACGTCGAAGCCACCGCTGTCGCAGGCGTCGACCAGGGCCTCGACGTGGTCGGGGTAGTACTCGTCATCGGCATCGATGAAGCCGACATAGTCGCCGCGGGCCAGCGACAGGCCGAGATTGAGCGCGGCGGCCTGGCCGGCGTTGGGCGTCCTCTCGACGCGCACGCGACCGTCCGATTTCAGCCC
Source organism: Reyranella soli (assembly GCF_007992495.1). Taxonomy (GTDB): domain Bacteria; phylum Pseudomonadota; class Alphaproteobacteria; order Reyranellales; family Reyranellaceae; genus Reyranella; species Reyranella soli. The sequence goes on along the minus strand of NZ_BKAJ01000185.1, from coordinate 10,084 downwards.
TTCCAGCACTTGCGGCGAGTCGTCGGTGCTGCCGTCGTCGATGATGACCAGCTCGAGGTCGCGATGCGTCTGCGTGAGCACCGATCTGGCGCTGTCGGCCACGGTCGCGGCCTTGTTGAAGCAGCTCATGACGATCGACACGCGCGGGATCGTTGCCACCTGCTGTGGCGCATTGAGCGACAGTACCTCGGCGGCGCTCATGCGACAGGACGCTGCCTGGCCGGCCGTTTCCTCGACCTCGACGGCGAGGGACAGGATTTGACCGTCCAGCCACAGCGGCAACAGGCCACCGGCGAGCATCTTGCAGAGCTGCGCCGCCAGCTTCTCGGTCGTCACCGTATCGACGTCGAGCCAGATGACGTCGCGACGCGGCATGACGTAACGATCGCCGCAGAGGACGAAATCGATCTCCGCCTCCGCGCTCGGCAGGATCTGCAGGTGGGGCGAGAGGCGCGGCAGCAGGACCCGCTCGTCCCAGGCCTCGCACGCCGCCCTGATCACCTGCTTGAAGCGCTCGAAGGCGATGAACTCGTCGGCCGCCAGCTCGATGGTGACGGCAACCTGGAAGTTGTGGCCGTGCAGACGCTCCTTGGTGCCGTCCGGGAAGACGGTCATGTGCCCGGCCGAGAACTTGAAGGAGTCTTTGCTCAGGTGAAGGAACGTCGAGGGCATAAAGGGCTGTTCGACACCGATGGTTGCATTGTACAGGCTAACGCCATGACGACCTCTTTCCAAGATGCAGTTGCGCTGATCACGGGCGGCGGACGCGGTATCGGCAAGGCCTGCGCCTTGCGCTTCGCCGAGCTGGGTGCCGACGTCGCGATCGTGAGCCGTACTCAGGACGAGCTGGAGCGCACCCGGCATGAGATCGAGGCCCGGACGGGCCGGCGCGTCCTGGCCGTGGCCGGCGACGTCAGCGCGGAAGCAAGCGTCGTCGAGCTTTTCCGCGCCGCGCGTGCCGAGCTCGGACCCGTGAAGTTCCTGGTCAACAATGCCGCGACGTTCCACGTCGCGGCCGTCACCGAGCTCGGCGTAAACGCCTTCGACGAGGTCATGGCGGTCAATGCCCGCGGCACGTTCCTGTGCGCCCGCGAGCTTTTACGTCATCCGGTCGCCGGCGGGCCATCGTCAACATCAGCTCGCTGGGCGGCGTGCGCCGCACCGAGAAGTTTCCCGGCCTCGCGGCTTACGTCGCGAGCAAGTTCGCGGTCGTCGGTCTCACCGAAGCCTTCGCCGTCGAAAGCATCAAGCTCGGCGTGCGCACCAACGCGATCGCCCCGGGAGCCGTGAACACCGAGATGCTGCGCCAGGTCGCACCGCACCTGCGCACCTCGACCGAGCCGGAGGACATCGCCAAGACCGTGGTGATGCTCTGCGACGACGACCTCAGCCGCCGCATCAATGGCTCGCTTGTCGAGATCTACTCGAACGAGTGAACCGGCTCAGCCTATCGGCGCTTGTGCTGGCGCGGTGCCGGCATAGAATTCCCCCGCATGGAGCCCGCAACGACCCGGCAGAAGGAAATACTGGCGCTGGCGCGCGTGCAGGGCCGGGTCAACGTCGATGACCTTGCCGATAAATTCAATGTGACGCCGCAAACGATCCGCAAGGACCTCAACGATCTTTGCGAGCAGCGCCTGCTCAGCCGCATCCACGGCGGCGCCGTGATCGCATCGGGCGTCGAGAACACTGCCTACGAGGCGCGCCGTCTTATCGCTGCCCAGGAGAAGCGCGCAATCGGTGCCCGCGCGGCGGCGCTGATCCCCAACCAGAGTTCGCTGTTCATCAACATCGGCACGACGACCGAAGAAGTGGCGCGCGCGCTCACCAGCCATGAGGACCTGCTGGTGATCACCAACAACCTCAACGTCGCGCGCACCCTTTATCCCTTTCCCAGCTTCGACGTGATCGTGGCCGGTGGGCCGGTACGACGCAGCGACGGCGCCGTCGTGGGTGCGGCAGCCATCGACCTGATCCGTCAGTTCAAAGTCGATACCGCGGTGATCGGAACATCGGCGATCGACGAGGACGGCGCCCTGCTCGATTTCGATTATCGCGAGGTGCGCGTCAGCCAGGCGATCATGGAGAATGCCCGCCGCGTTGTCCTGGTCGCCGATCGCCTGAAGCTCGAACGCGCCGCGCCCGTCCGCATCGGCCATATCTCGCAAATCCAGGTGTTCGTGACCGACCGCCTGGAGTCCCCGCGCCTGCGCGCGATCTGCGCCGAGCATTCCGTCGAGGTCATCGAGACGGCCCCTGAACAGGCCGTACGCTAGCTCGCCAGCGTATTTTCGCTCTTCGTTGCAACCCCTCTGAAAGATCGTAATTTATCCACTTTGCTTCATTGCGAGTGATAAAATATACATTTAAAGTTCGTATTGAACTAAAAGCGAAACTAATACGAAAAGAGGAAACGCTGCAGTGTCGGCCGATTTTGATCTCGCCATCATCGGTGGCGGCATCAATGGCTGCGGTATCGCCCGCGAGGGCGTGCGGCGCGGTCTTTCGGTATTCCTTTGCGAGCAGGATGACCTCGCCGCGGCGACTTCATCGGCGTCGACCAAGCTGATCCACGGCGGCCTTCGCTACCTCGAGCACTACGAGTTTCGTTTGGTGCGGGAAGCTTTGCGCGAGCGCGAGGTGCTGTGGCGCATGGCACCGCATATAATCAGGCCGCTCCGCTTCGTGCTGCCGCTTCATACCGGATTGCGGCCGAGCTGGATGTTGCGGCTCGGTCTCTTCCTCTACGACCATCTGGGCGGGAGGGCGCTGTTGCCAGCTACGCGGCCCGTGAACCTGAAACGCGATCCTGCCGGCGCGCCGCTGAAGCCTTCGTTCGTGCGCGCCTTCGAGTACTCCGATTGCTGGGTCGACGATTCCCGGCTGGTGACTCTGGCGGCCGTCGATGCCGCGCAACGCGGCGCGACCATCCGCACGAGAACCCGTTGCGTGTCGGCCGAACGAACCGATGGTGCATGGACGCTTGCGCTGGAGGATCGATGGACCGGAGAACGCAGCGTCGTGCGAGCGCGTGCGCTGATCAACGCTGCTGGCCCATGGGTCGCCAGCGTGCTGTCCGGCGCGGTGCGCAGCAACAGTGCGGTCAGGGTGCGCCTGGTGCAAGGGTCGCACATCGTCGTGCGCCGCCTGTTCGAGCACGACAAGTCCTACATCTTCCAGAACGCTGATGGCCGTGTTGTCTTCGCCATTCCCTTCGAGCGCGACTTCACCCTGGTCGGCACGACGGACCGCGACTATGCCGGAGATCCGGCGGCCGTCGCCGCCAGCGCCGACGAAATCGACTATCTCTGCGCCGTGGCGAGCGACTATTTCCGCAGACCACTGACACCGGCCGACGTCGTCTGGACGTTCTCCGGCGTGCGTCCGCTATTCGATGACGGCGTCTCCGAGGCCCAGCAGGTCACGCGCGACTACGTCTTGGTGCTCGAGGCGCCGGCGGGTGGACCGGTGCTGCTCAACGTGGTTGGCGGCAAGATCACCACTTTCCGCCGCCTCGCCGAAGCTGCCCTCGACAAGCTCTCCCCGCATGTGCCGGCGATGAAGCCGGCGGCCGAGATGCCGGATAGCCCCTTGCCCGGCGGCGATTTTCCCGTCGGCGGGCTGGAGGCGCTGGCCGCCGAGCTCCGTGGCCGCCATCCTTACCTGGCGCCCGAGCATGCCGCCCGTCTTGCCGGCGCCTACGGCACGCGCACAGCCGTGATGCTTGACGGTGCGCGCGACATGTCCGACCTCGGGCGGAGATTCGGGGCCGACCTGACGGAACGTGAGGTCGTGTTCCTGATGGACCACGAGTGGGCCGAGACGGCGGCCGACGTCATCTGGCGCCGCTCGAAACTCGGACTGCGTATGACAGCCGCTGAGACCGCCGAGCTCGACAACTGGATGGCGTCACGCCGGCAGGCGGCGCGCGAGCGGTCGACGAGGCTCGCCTCATGACCGTAGAGCTCCGGGACGTCTCGTCGGTGCGCGGCGCCGAGGTCCATCTCAGCGACATATCGCTGTCGCTCGAGCGCGGCACGCTGAACGTGCTCCTGGGGCCGACCTTGTCGGGCAAGACGTCGCTGATGCGCGCGATGGCCGGGCTGGATGCGCCGACCACCGGCCGTGTCCTGGTCGACGGTAGGGATGTGACGGGCATCGACGTGCGCAAGCGCTCCGTCGCCATGGTCTACCAGCAGTTCATCAACTACCCCTCGCTCACCATCTTCGAGAACATCGCCTCGCCGCTCAGGGTGCAGCGCCGGCCGAACGAGGAGATCGACCGCCGGGTGCGTGAGACGGCGCGCCTGCTGCGGCTCGAGCCCTACCTCGGCCGCACGCCGCTCGCCCTGTCGGGCGGCCAGCAGCAGCGCACGGCCATCGCCCGCGCCCTGGTGAAGGGAGCGGACCTCGTGCTGCTCGACGAGCCGCTGGCCAATCTCGACTACAAGCTGCGCGAGGAGCTGCGTGCCGAGCTGCCGCGCATCTTCGAGATCTCGGGTGCGATCTTCGTCTATGCCACCACGGAGCCGTCGGAGGCGCTGCTGCTGGGCGGGCGCACGATCTGCATGTCCGAAGGCCGCGCCCTGCAGATCGGCGACACGCCGACCGTCTATCATCGGCCCGAGACCCTGCGTGTGGCCGAGCTGTTCTCCGATCCGCCGCTCAATACCGTCGCGATGGAGAAGAGGAACGGCGCGGTGGCGTATCACGGCGGCGATAGCGCGCCGGCAAACGGCCTCTATGCCGCACTGCCGGACGGCCCCTACAACATCGGCTTCCGTGCCCATCAGCTCGCCGTCGCCAACGGCGCGACGGGCCACCACGTCTTCCCGGCGACCGTGGCGCTCACCGAAATCGCCGGCTCCGAAAGCTTCGTCCATCTCCAACGAAACGGCACCAACTGGGTCGCCGTCCTGCCCGGCGTGCACGAATTCCCGCCCGGCCAGGCGGTCGAGGCCACGCTCGATCCCGACGATCTCTTCATCTTCGATCCTGAGGGCCGGCTGGTCGCCGCGCCCCGGGGAGGGTGAGGCGAGCCATGGCCCGCATTGACCTGGTCGACCTCGCGCACTCCTACGACGGCGGCAATGCCGATCCCTCGAGCTTTGCGTTGAAGCCGACATCGATGACCTGGCGCCAGGGCGGCGCCTACGCCCTGCTGGGACCGTCGGGCTGCGGCAAGACCACCTTGCTCAACATCATTTCCGGGATCGTGAAGCCGTCGCGCGGCAAGGTCCTGTTCGACGGCCGCGATGTCATGGCGCTCACGACCCAGCAGCGCAACATCGCCCAGGTCTTCCAGTTTCCCGTCATCTACGACACCATGACGGTCGGCGAGAACCTCGCCTTTCCGCTCAAGAACCGCGGCGTCGGGCGCGCCGAGATCGATGCGCGCGTGCATGAGATCGCGAAGCTCCTCGATCTCGTTCCCCAACTCGACCGCAAGGCCAGCCGGCTGACCGCCGATGCCAAGCAGAAGATCTCGCTCGGGCGCGGCTTGGTCCGCGCCGACGTCGCCGCCGTCCTGTTCGACGAGCCGCTGACGGTGATCGATCCGGCCCTGAAGTGGGAGCTGCGCTCGAAGCTCAAGGTCCTGCACCGGGCGCTGGATCTCACCATGATCTACGTCACGCACGATCAGACCGAGGCGCTGACCTTCGCCGACACCGTCGTGGTGATGCACGAGGGCAGTGTCGTGCAGACTGGCACGCCGGAAGAGCTGTTCCTGCGGCCCGATCATACGTTCGTCGGCTACTTCATCGGCTCGCCCGGCATGAACGTGTTGCCGGCGGAGGTCGAGGGACGACAGGCGCGGATCGCCGGCCATGAGCTCAGCCTCGCGCGGAGCTACGGCGGTCTGCCGCCCGGAGCGCGCATCGAAGTCGGCATCCGCCCGGAGTTCGTGAGCCTCGCCGCTGCGGCGCCCGGCCTGCTCGCGGCCAGGATCGAGCGTATCGACGATCTCGGACGCAGCCGCTTCGCCCATGTGCGCGTGGGTGACCTCAAGATCGCCGCGCGCGTACCGCGTGGCCTGTCGCTCGGCGGCAACGAGGCCGGGCTGATCTTCGAGCCTGCCCACATCCACGTCTATGCCGATCAGCGTCGGGTCGAAGGAGCGGCGTGATGGAGAAGATTCCCAACCAGAAGGCCTGGCTCCTCGTCCTTCCGGTGTTCGCCATCGTCGCCTTCTCGGCGGTCATCCCCTTGATGACCGTTGTGAACTATTCGGTGCAGGACACATTCGGCAACAACAAGTTCTTCTGGAACGGCGTCGGCTGGTACCAGGAGCTGCTCGATCCCTCGACCGAGCTCGGCGGGCGCTTCTTCGCCTCGCTGTGGCGCAACCTCGCCTTCTCGGGCGCCGTGCTCGCGATCCAGATTCCGCTCGGCATCATCGTGGCGCTGGCGATGCCGCGCGAAGGCTGGGGCGTCGCCTTCTCGCTGGTCGTGCTCGCCTTGCCGCTGCTGATCCCGTGGAATGTCGTCGGCACGATCTGGCAGATCTTCGGCCGCTCCGACATCGGCTTGATGGGCTGGGGACTCAACCGGCTGGGCTTCGACTACAACTACGTCGCCAATCCGATCGACGCCTGGCTCACCATCATCATCATGGATGTCTGGCACTGGTCGAGCCTGGTGGCGCTGCTCTGCTATGCCGGCTTGAAATCCATTCCCGAGGCCTACTACCAGGCGGCCAGCATCGACGGCGCGTCGCGCTGGGCCGTGTTCACCGCGATCCAGCTGCCGAAGATGCGGCACGTGCTGGTGATCGCCATCCTGCTGCGCTTCATGGATTCGTTCATGATCTACACCGAGCCGTTCGTCGTCACAGGCGGCGGCCCGGGCAACTCGACGACCTTCCTGTCGATCGAGCTCGTCAAGCTGGCGCTCGGCCAGTTCGACCTCGGCAAGGCTGCGGCCATGTCGATCGTCTACATGCTGATCATCATCATCGTGTGCTGGGTGTTCTTCACCGTCATGACCAATGCCGGTGCGGACCGCAAAGGGGCGGGAGGCGAGAGATGATGTATGCGATTCCCGGCCGCCACGCGATCCTGGCGCTCTTCCTCATCTTCCTGCTGTTGCCGATCTACTGGCTGGTCAACATGAGCTTCAAGACCAACGTCGAGATCACCTCGACGATGACCTTGTGGCCCGAGCGGCCGACGTTCGACAATTACCGGGTCATCTTCACCGACGCGAGCTGGTACTCGGGCTACATCAACTCGCTGAAGTACGTGGTGATCAACACCATCCTGTCGATCAGCGTCGCGCTGCCCGCCGCCTACGCCTTCTCGCGCTACCGCTTCATGGGCGACAAGCACCTGTTCTTCTGGCTGCTATCGAACCGGATGGCGCCGGCTGCGGTGTTCGCCCTGCCGTTTTTCAATCTCTATTCCGCGATCGGGTTGTTCGACACGCCGTGGGCCGTGGCGCTGGCGCATTGCCTTTTCAACATTCCGCTCGCGGTGTGGATCCTCGAGGGCTTCATCTCCAGCGTGCCGCGCGAGATCGACGAGACGGCCTTTCTCGACGGCTACTCCTTCCCGCGTTTCTTCGTGAAGATCCTGATGCCGCTGATTGCGAGCGGCATCGGCGTCGCCGCCTTCTTCTGCTTCATGTTCTCCTGGGTCGAGCTCCTGCTGGCGCGCACGCTCACCTCGGTCAATGCCAAGCCCATCGCCGCGACCATGACGCGGACCGTGTCGGCGGCCGGCATGGACTGGGGCGTGCTGGCGGCGGCAGGCACCCTCACCATCCTGCCGGGCGCGATCGTGATCTGGTACGTGCGCAACTACATCGCGCGCGGCTTCGCGCTCGGCCGGGTCTGAAGGGGGCCGGCATGGAAAACATCGCCTGGATGGCCTGGACCCCCGCCACCGCCTGCTTCTTTGCCGCCATCGGGTTGATCCTCGCGACCATGATCTGGCTCGCCGCGACGCGGCCCGAGGCGGAGCGCGTGGGCATCCTCGGCATCCCGACAACGCGCGGCGACCGGCTCTTCCTCTCGCTCGTGCTCGCCGCCGTCATCCATCTCGCCTGGATCGGGTTCGTCGGCAGCCAGCCGATCGCCATCCTGCCGATCGGCGAGGGCATCGAATTGTCGAGCCTGTGGCTCGCCACCGCCATTTCGTTGGTCGCCGCCGTGATCGTGTTTCGCACGGTCTGAGACCTCCGAGATCAAGCAGAGCCGGAACAACCGGACGTCCTTTCGGATCAGTCGCTCAGATTGGAGGAAGCCATGAGACGCATGACAGTGACTGTCCGCTTGTCGACGATGGCGAGTACCATCGCGATGGCGGCTTGTTTGGGGGGCCTGCATGCCCCGGCGTATGCTGACGAGGCGGCGGCAAAGCGGTGGATCGACACCGAGTTCCAGCCGTCGACGCTCAGCAAGGACGAGCAGTTGAAGGAGATGCAGTGGTTCATCGGCGCCGCGAAGCCCTTCGTCGGCATGGAGATCAGCATCGTCTCCGAGACCATCACCACACACGAGTACGAATCTAAGGTGCTGGCCAAGGCCTTCACCGAGATCACCGGCATCAAGGTCAAGCACGACATCATCCAGGAAGGTGACGTCGTCGAGAAGATCCAGACCCAGATGCAGTCGGGCCGGAACATCTACGACGGCTGGATCAACGACTCCGACCTGGTCGGCACCCACTTCCGCTACAACCAGACGGTCAACCTGACCGATTGGATGGCGGGCGAGGGCAAGGACGTGACCCTGCCGACGCTCGACGTCAACGACTTCATCGGCAAGTCGTTCGGCACGGCGCCCGACGGCAAGCTGTTCCAGCTGCCCGACCAGCAGTTCGCGAACCTCTACTGGTTCCGCTACGACTGGTTCACCAATCCCGACCACAAGGCGCGCTTCAAGGCCAAGTACGGCTACGAGCTCGGCGTGCCGGTGAACTGGTCGGCCTACGAGGACATCGCCGATTTCTTCAGCAATGACGTGAAGGAGATCGCCGGCGTCAAGGTCTATGGCCACATGGACTACGGCAAGAAGGACCCGTCGCTGGGCTGGCGCTTCACCGACGCCTGGCTGTCGATGGCCGGCAACGGCGATAAGGGCATCCCCAACGGCAAGCCGGTCGACGAATGGGGCATCCGCATGGAGGGCTGCCGTCCGGTCGGCTCGTCGGTCGAGCGCGGTGGCGACACCAACGGCCCGGCGGCCGTCTACTCGATCGTCAAGTACGTCGAGTGGCTGAACAAGTATGCCCCGCCCAACGCGCGCGGCATGACCTTCTCCGAAGCCGGCGCCGTGCCGGCCCAGGGCAACATCGCCCAGCAGATCTTCTGGTACACCGCCTTCACCGCCGACATGGTGAAGCCCGGCCTGCCCGTGGTGAATGCCGACGGCACGCCGAAGTGGCGGATGGCGCCGTCGCCGAAGGGCTCCTACTGGAAGGAGGGCATGAAGCTCGGCTACCAGGACGCGGGCTCGCTGACCTTGCTCAAGTCGACGCCGCTCGACCGGCGCAAGGCGGCCTGGCTCTACATGCAGTTCATGGTGGCCAAGACGACCTCGCTCAAGAAGAGCCATGTCGGCCTGACCTTCGTCCGCGAAAGCGATATCTGGGACAAGAGCTTCACCGAGCGTGCTCCCAAGCTCGGCGGGCTGATCGAGTTCTACCGCTCGCCGGCGCGCGTGCAGTGGACCCCGACCGGCGTCAACGTGCCCGACTATCCGAAGCTGGCGCAGCTGTGGTGGCAGAACATCGGAGATGCGTCGTCCGGCGCCAAGACGCCGCAGGCGGCGATGGATGCGTTGGCTGCCGCCCAGGACTCCGTCCTCGAGCGTCTCGAGAAGTCGGGCGCCCAGGGCGCCTGCGGTCCCAAGCTCAACCCCAAGCAGACCGCCGAGTACTGGTTTGCCAAGGTCGAGAAGGACGGCACGCTGGCGCCGCAGCGCAAGCTTGCCAACGAGAAGCCCAAGGGCGAGACGGTCGACTACGACACGCTGATCAAGTCGTGGCCGGCCACGCCGCCGAAGCGCTGAACGGAGCTTCCTCCCCCTCGTCTTACTCCTCTCCCCCGCTAGGGGGAGAGGCTGGGTGAGGGGGTTACAACC
>NZ_BKAJ01000184.1 GCF_007992495.1 Reyranella soli | reverse complement strand
CTGTGCAGAGCTACTAGGGGAGAGGAACCTGAAAACGCATGAATAGGCGCGAGCCCCTTGCGGCGGAGCTTGCGCCGCCTCTATTGCTGGCGGCGGTAGACGATGCGTTGATGGAGCCCTTGCCGTCTTCTCCGAGGCTCCGATGTTTCGCAGGTCCCTCACGGCGATCGTCGCGGTCGCCTTGACCGTCGCGGCGATGATGGCGGCGGCGTCTGCCGACCCGGCCGCCGATGAGGCGGCGATCCGGCAACGCTTTCAGCGCTGGACGGCTGATTTCAACGCCAGGGACGCGGCCGGCGTTTGCGATCTCTTCGCGCCGGATCTCGTCTACTCGATCCCGGAGGTCGTCCAGGGCACGCGGCAAACGCTATGCGCGAACCTCGCCACCATGCTGGCCAGGTCCGACATCACGCTCCATTACGACAATCCCGACATCCACGACATCATCGTGATGGGCGATGTCGCGGTCGTCCGGTTGACCTGGACGCCTACGACGGAAGTGAACGGCATCAAGGATCGGACGACGGAAGAAGGCATGGACATATTCCGTCGCCAGCCTGATGGACGATGGTCCATCGCCCGGTTCGTCGCCTTCACGACCCGCGCCAACAGGCTGCTTCGGTAGAGCGGTTTCCGTTCGCCCTCGGATCCAGCCGGATTGGCCGGACCGCCAACGGCGGCCGCCTGCAGCAGCATCGGCCCCGCGAGCGTGACCCGCGACCGCTCCGACGTGCTGCGGCCCGGCGTGCTGCTCGAGCCCCAGCGCCAGGCGGCGTTCGCGCGCGGCATCGAGCAGACGGTGCGGTTCGTGAACGAGCTGCTGGAGAACGAGGTGGTGAAATGGGCGCTGGAACGCTTCTATCGCGACAGCCGCTGCGGCTCGGTCATGATCCCCTGGACGGCCGAAACCTGTCTCGACCGGCTCGGTCGCGAAAGTCTCTACGAACCCGGGGAAGAGGGCGACTGAACCCCACCATCAGGGCTCGGCGCGAGCGCTCGCAAGTGGTCGTCGGCTAAGATGCAGCGGAGAAGGCGATCTTGAACTGAGGATAAGACTCTCTCAGCAAGTTCATCGCCCGATACCAACCTTCTCCTCCCCACTGGCTGGAAAGTGCGTAAGTCTTTCCATTGAGGAGAAGAAGCTCGTCATCGTCACAGGACCACCGACGGTGATCGAAAGGCACGCCAGAGGCCGAGGCCTGCTCGGCGGCGCGCTTCCTGAATTCTGCTGCGTCCACGGTGCCATCCACGACATACCACACGCGGTTGGAACGCCAGTCGAATGCGGCTGCTATCCTGTCGGGATCAATCCCTTTTTCGCAGAGTCGCCGGCAGAGCAGGGAGATCGCATTCCGCTTCCACATCGATGGATGCAACTCCTCACCGATACGGACATCAAATCTGGTGAAGTCGACGTTGCTCGTGCGTGCTTGACGCTCCTTCTGAATCTTTTCGCGGACCTGGATTTGATACTCTTCGACTTCCGGCAGCGGGATGATCTGTTGGACGTCGACAAGAACCTTTCTGTCGAGATTGTATGGCTTCAGCCGGACGCATCGGATGTCGATGTCGTGGTCGACGAGCCAGAGAACGGAGGACGTCAGTTCTTTCGAGAACTCGGCAGCGGCAAGAACGATACGGACATCCTGGGCGAACTGATCATCATCCGGCTCATCCCAACCCAGGAAATCCAGGATCGATCCACGAGCGTCCTGTCCGGTCTTTCCAAGTCGACTGAGGTATCGTCCAAAAACGTCGACTGCATGGTCGAAGGTCAACGTCGAAACCATCGATGCGTACCGGATGGCCTGCAGCTCCATGTGGCCGCCGTCTTCCGTACGCTTCAGCTCAATGACGACGAGATTGGCTCGTTCGTCGATGCCCAGCAGATCGATGCGTCGACGCGAACCTTCCCATTCGGCGAATTCTTCCGAGATGATCAGCGTCTTAGGCGCAATGACCTCGATATGCTCGCGAAGAAGCCGCTGCAGGTCGGTGCGCTCATGCAGGCCAATGCCGGCAAATGTCGCTTCCTCTACTCTCGATATTCCGTCTTGGCCGAATAGATAGATAGCCATGTGCCATCGCCGACTGCGCCTGCTTCGAATAGTTAGCACAACTGTCGCGGGCGCGCGAAGGCGTTCTTGTCACGGCTGCGCCAGACTGGACTATCCGAGCGCTACATAGATTCTTGGATGTGGGTTCGACCGGAGCTCACAGCCTCTCCCGCTTCAATCGCGCACTCATCGCATCCGCAAACACCTGCGCCTTCGCCAGCGGCACCCGGGTCGGCAGCCACACCGCATGGATCGGCACCCGAGCGACCTAGAACGCATCGCCATGTCTAGGCGCTCGTCTAAAAGATCGACCTCGCGGTCGGGGATCCTCAGCTCGCTGCCCGCGCCATCCGTCTGACGGTCTCGATCAGCATGGGTGTCTTGAACGGCTTCTCGATCAGGATTTCATCGCTCAGGTCCACCGGCAGGTGGCGCCGCTGGCACACCGTCAGGAACATCAAGGGGATGCCGCGCGCCCTCAGGGCATAGGCGACGGAGAAGCTCATCTCATCCATCAGTTGGACGTCGAGGATGGCGGCATCGATCCTGGAACTCTCGATGAGACGCAGCGCGACCGCGACATTTCCTGCGGGTCCAACCGGCTCGCAGCCAGCGCCCAGCAGCAGGTCACACAGCGTTTCGGCCAGCAACGGCTCGTCTTCGACAACAAGCACCCGAGCGACGGTCATTGTTCCCGCCGCCGGCCGGCTCGCGCGCCTGCTCACGCGGTCGGCGGACCGTTCCGCGAGCTTTCGCCAGTGGAAGGCCACTGTCTGCAGGATCTGACGGGTCGCGACGGTCCGCGAAAGGCCGACAAGCCGGTCGCATTCCTCGGCTTCCCTTAGGCAGTGCTCAGGCGAATCCGGTACCACGGCGCTCTCTACCTGCAATTCGATCGCAGGCCCAGTGACCATGTCACCCGATGGCCACAAACCGCACTTGTGCTGCGGACAGGCGGTGCCCTATCCACGGGCTATAAAGGAAGCGGGGGAACATGGCGCAGGTCATCGAAAGCCGGTTCGTTTGTGATGGGCGTTACCGCATCCATTCGATCAACGCTGTCGGGCGGCGCCGTGGCCGGATCATCGAGGTCGAGGACGTCGATCGCCGCGAGCGATTCCACGGTAAGGGCGCGAAGCTGGATAGACTGGTTCTAAGGCTGCTGAGCCAAGCCTGGCGGGATCGTCAGGAGAGTGCCAAGCGTGGCGCCAGATGAGTCGATGCCCATGAGTCGATGCCAGATGAGTAGATGGACGTCTGCCCGTGCGTTCGCGCGGCGGAGAGCGAACAACGCCCCCGGCCACGATTATCGTCGCACCCCTCGGTGCTGAGCGCTCGTAGCCGGGGACGTTGCCGTTGCGGCTTCCAATGCCCCGTGTGGGATTTGGTTGCGGAATCCGGACGGGAACCAATGGGCAGACAAAGGGGTTCTCATGGCCAAGGAGGTCGCCATGAAGCCTGTCCGCCGCTTCGCCTGCCTGGCAGTGCTTGTCGTCGCCCTTGCCGGCTGCAGCTACGGCTATGCCGCCCCGTACACGCGATACGGAACGGGACCGGAAATCACCTTCTCGCCGCCTTCATCTCAAGGCGTGCGCTAGATGCCGCCCGGCCGGGCGAGCGCTTTGAGGCGCGGGGCCGCTGCGTTCGTCCTGCTCGTGGCAGCGTCAGGCCTGGGATTGCTGTCGCTGGGGAAGGGGACGACGGCACAGGCGCAGGTCATGGCGGACGGGATGGGCGTGAGCGTCGAAGGCCTCAAGGAAGATCTGGTCGCCCGCCTGGCCGACTGCGAAACCGGTGGCAAGGCCAATCCAGACGCCGTGATCACGCCCGATGCCAATGGCCAGGCGTCGATCGGCCGCCTGCAATTCCAGACCAGGACCGTCATCGCCTTCACGAAAGAGATCGAGGACCGCCGCATCGACGCCGGCGAGGCGCGCCGCATCGCCCTCGATGGGCAGAGATCGGCCGCCCTCGCCAAGAGAATCATCTTCGAACGCGACGGCGCCCAGCACTGGCACCGCTGCGCACGAAGCCTCGGCCTGTACAAGGAAGTGGAGGCCATCCAAAGGCTCGCGCGCTAGTGCGTGTCCTTGTCGTCAGCTTTTCATCATCGCGGCGCGGGCCGCGCCGTGCCTGATACGGGTTGACTTCGTCACCGGATATTGTGGCTTATCCTCGCCGACGCTCTTCGAGAGGATCGGCATAATGGCCGCCGAAGCCCCATCCGTATCCGGGGGCTTGCGGCCAGAGTCCTCGGGCCACGCATCAAAGATGCGCCCGAGTGCCGGTGAGGCCTACAGCGACCTTCATCACGTCCGGACCGGCCCAACGGGTCGGCAACCGGATACGGATGGGAGGGCGCCAAGGGGCTCACCGGGCCTGTCGGTCCTGGGAAAGACGTCACCCAATGCCATCGCGTCCGGATGACGTCTCCGGAGACGAGGCACGCACATACGCGCCGGTCCGTTCGACCGATCGGGACGGCGACATCGGTGATGGTGACTTGGCTCGACTGGAGGTGACGAACGAACACGTCTGCGCTCGGCAGGGCGAAACGACGGGTGCGTGATTGGCCCGATCTGGCGCCCGAAATGCTGACGAAACATTGGATGCTATGGTGTCTAACGTTTTATTCGGGTTTCCGGGCCCCAGGCGAAAACTTTGTAGGGCCTCGGCCGACACCCAGAGTTTTCGTCTCTAGAGTTTTCAGGTCGCGTAAGCGTCGAGGTATCGGTGCCCTCTGGATGTCTCGCTGGGGTGTCCCGCTCGCTCTTTGCATCGTTGGATCCGATCAGCTCGAGCTCGACCGCCGGCGGCCGGGCGGAGATCGCACGGACGAGCGAGGGTCAAACCGGCGTCTGCTGGCGCTGCACCAGTTGCCAGGTCTGTCCATTCTGCCGGTACGTCGATGTGCACGAGCCGCCAGATATCGTCCTTGTCCATGGCCAATGCCGACTACTGACGAGGACCGCGGCCGCCATCGCCGTAAGCTGGCCACGGCGCATCGCCGTCGCCCTGGCGCGATGCGCGGCGGGAGCGGTCCGGCTCCGACGGCTCGGAGATCCGTCGCAGCGCATCGCCGGCGCCGGGCGCCCGGTCGGTTGCGAGATCGCCCAGGGCGATCATGCCGACGAGGCGCTTGTCCTGGTCGACTACGGGCATGCGCCGGATCTGGCGCCGCGCCATCTCGCCCTCGATCTTCTCGACCGGGTCGTCCTCGACGCACCAGCACACCTCACCGGTCATCACCACATGCACCGGCGTCGCGTCCGGCCGCATGCCGTCGGCGGTGGACCTCACGACGATGTCGCGGTCGGTGATGATGCCGACCAGCCGCCGGCCGTCGCACACCGGCAGCGCGCCGACATTGAGATCGTCCATCATCTGCGCCGCCTCGCGAATCATCGCATCGGGCCGTACCGTGACCACATCGCGTGTCATGACGTCGCCTGCGCGCATGAATGCCTCCTTTTCCATGTCTTGGGATCCCCGCGACGCCGCGGGTGTCATGGAAGCAAGGTTTTAGCGGACCGGACGGTTGCACGGCCGAAGCGTGTGAGGCTTGCCCGGTCCTCGGGGGATTCGTCGGGGCAACCGGACCGTGGTCCGCAGGTTCTAATCTCCAGAGAGAACTGAAGGGAGGGTCCCGTGGAGCGAACCATCGTCGCCAACTTCGACACCCGCCGCGATGCCGAGACGGCCGTCGAGCATCTCGTCCAGGAACACGGTATCGAGCGCGCCGACATCTTCGTCCGCGCACCTGGCACGGCGAACACCGCCGGGACCAGGCCGGCCGGCGCCGATGTCGAGAGCGGTCATCCCGGCGTCGAAAAGCACGGCAAGCCGGAGCTGTCGGGGCCGATCGAAGTCTCCGTCGAATGCGACGCCGGCCAGACCAAGGTCGTACAGTCGGCACTGGAAAAGGCCGGAGCCACTCAGCTTCGGGCGGAGTAGCGCTCAGTTCGCTGCATACTTGAACGTCGGCAGGTCCTTCAGCGCGTCCTTGGTGGCGCCCGGCATGACGATCTTGCGGTCCATCGTCTTCAGCTGCTCGTAGGGCAGGACGACGAGCTTGTCGCCGATGCCGAGGAAGCCGCCGACCGCCAGCACGACGAACGGCGCCTTGCCGTCCTCGCCGATGATGACGTCGTCGACCTTGCCGACCGTGTCACCGGCTTCATTGACGACCGGCGAGCCGATGACTTTGCTGGCGCGGAAGCCCGTCGCCACCTTCACGACGTCGACCTTGGTGAGCTGGATGGTCTGCGGGGTTCCCTGGGCCTGCACCAGCAGGGGCGCGGCAACGGCGGTCGCGGCGGCGACGGCGACAGTCAGGAATACAAGGCGCATGGCAGAACCTTTCGATCGGCTGTGCCCGGTCAACGACGCATCGTCGCCGTCGTTCCGGCTGGCCTTCGATCGGCGCCTGTAGCGTCATCTCGGATGCGCACGGCCGCCTTCGATTTCACCGTTCTCTACCTGCCGACCGCGTTGATCCGACCAAGGATCGGCTCCTGCGCGCGCTTCCATCGATCCCCTGGACGGCCGATACCTGTCTCGAACGCATCGGCCGCGAAAGCCTCTACGAGCCCGGGGACAAGGACGATTCACCGCGATTGCACGCCATTTTACACAACGCGAGGCCAATTTGCCTCGGAGGGTGCAATTTATCGCTGCCGCTTCTATTCCGGGTGTATCGGCAGCGGGCACGCCCTGCATCTAGATTGATGCAATTGTTTTTTCAGTTGCGATGATGTTTCTGAATTATACACTGTCCACAGGATTTCGATGTGTGGGGACATATCGAGATCCTGGGAGCTCGAGGGGTCGAGCGAGTCTTGGGAAGGGGTGGGCCTATGCTGCAACACGGGTCGGATCGCGTCCGCGAATCGCTGGGCATGTTCGCGGATGAGCTCAGCGCACATCGTTACCTTGAGCGTCTGCTGTGGCCGAATGGCGTGTCTTGTCCACGCTGCAAGAGTACCACCAGGGTCGGCAGGCTGGACGGCGCCTCGACTCGTTTGGGCACCTACAAGTGCTACAGCTGCCGCAAGTCGTTCTACCTCCTGCACGGCACGATGATGAAGTCGAGCCACGTGCCGGCCCACAAGTGGCTGCAGGCCGTCTATCTGACCGACGGCGGAACCAAGCCGGTGCAGGCGTATCACCTGCATCGGATCCTGAACGTGTCGCTCAAGACTGCATCATCGATGATGCGTCGCATCAGCCAGGCGGCCGGAGAGCCCCGGCGCCCTTTCTCTTCATCGGTCGCCGACGGTTCGAGCGCGGCGCCAGTTCGCAGCCGGCAGAGTTCCGAGCGCCTGCACGCGTGACCTCCGGCCGTGCACGCGAGGGCGCGCAGCAGCGAGATCGGCGTGGCGTGAGTAATTTACAGCCCGCGAAGCGTCATTCCTGAAGGACAGAAGATACTCGAAGTTCTTAACGCTGGTTTGAAGAAGGAACCGCTGCACTCCGTTCCGTGTTTCCTGTGTTCGTGTCGAAGGCGGATCATTCAACGCCGCCAAAATGGATCGAATAGCGCAAGACATCTGTGCAATTACTTGGCAAAGCCAAGGCGCCGATGTCGGAGACGCGTAACAATGGTTAGAAGGACAGACTCAGAGGACGAGCCGGAGAGCTTGCTCGACATCGTGCGCCGA
Source organism: Reyranella soli (assembly GCF_007992495.1). Lineage (GTDB taxonomy): Bacteria > Pseudomonadota > Alphaproteobacteria > Reyranellales > Reyranellaceae > Reyranella > Reyranella soli. The sequence continues at coordinate 13,241 of NZ_BKAJ01000184.1, read as the reverse complement.
GCACGCGTGCTCGCGCGCGCCCTTTCAGAACCCGACAGAAGCCGCATCCTGGAGTACGTGCAGGAGCTCGAGGCGGAGGTCGCTGCGCTGAAGATCGGAAACGGCCAATCCAAAGGGCGGAGCCAGAAGGCGCGGAGCGAGAAGGGGCGCGGCCGGACGGAGAAGCCGGTCCGTTCGCCAAAAGCTGCCGCAGCGAAAGCGCTTCGCAAATGACCCGCCTCCGCCGAAGCGAAGCCGCTTCGGCTTCGCGCAGGCAGACGGCGCTGCACATACCTCAACGTCGAGTTCCTCTCCCCCTAGCGAGGGAGAGGAGCATGAACGATGAGGAAGTGAGTCACCGGGCGGCCGCTGCATCCTTCGCGTTGGTATTCGCGATCGCCTCCTGAAGCCGCGGCAGCAGCTCCCAGATCTTCCGATTGAGATTGATCAAGTCGCGGCAGGCCTTGCCCATGCCGTCGAGACGTTTCCGGTCGATGGGAGTCTGCTCGCCGAAGCTGGTCCTGCCGCCCTTCATGATGAGCCGCATGGTCTGCGTATGCGTGATCACGCCCTTGCCATCCACCGTATACATCGCGTGCAGGAACTCGTTGCGAATGCGGTTGGCGTCGTTGAAGTGCTTGACGACCTCGTCGAGTGCGTCGCGGGTCTCGCGATCGCTGATCCTGACCCGGGCGAGGCGGGAGACGAGATCCAGCCGTGCCCTCGTGGTGTTCAGGGTAGAGAAGACGATCGCCGCCGACGGCTCGTCGGTCTGCAGCAGCACCATCAGGATATAGATCAGCAAGCTCTCGTTGTTCGCCGAGCCCAGCACCAGCTTTCCGATCAGGACCATGAGGGGCGCGCGGCTGGCGCCGGTCTCGCGCGCGGCGGCCTCGATCGCATCGAAATCCGGCGGTTCGGGTAGATCGCTGAGTGTCCTTGCCAGAGGCGACGGGGACGCAGCCTCCGCGCTTCGTTCCTCGGCGCCGGCTTCCTCGAGGCCAGCTTCCTGGAGGCCAGCTTCCTGGAGGCCAGTATCCTCGGAACCGGCGCTGGGAAGATCCACTTTGCCCGTGCCGATGAGCCGGCGCACGGCATGGTCGAACTCGGACCCGGCTCCGCCTTCGAGAATGCCCTTCATCTGTTCGATGAACAGCGCGAACTGCGCGTCGCTATGGGCCGAAGGTCTCTTTCGCGCCATGGTCTATCCTGACGACGTTCGGGCGGTGCGGCGGCGCCCCCGATGTGGTTGATCGTGGCGGGTCAATCGCGGCGGTCCCGTTCGGTTGCGGGTGAACTGCCGTCGAGCGACGCCCTGTCGCCGGGCGACCCGGAGCCGGGCAGCGCGGCAGCGGCCTGCAACTCGAGCGCGCGGTACATCCTGTCGAGAAGTCCGCGATCCACCTCGGGCTGAGGATCGTCAGGCTGAGGCCGCAGGAACCTGCTGGCTGTCTCGGTGGTGGCGCGTGCCTGCACCAGCATTTCCGGCGGCAAATCCCCGGCGCCGCGGGTCAGCTCCTCCAGTTCCCCAAGCAGGCCTGAAATGCGGGCGATCTGCCGGTCGAGCCTCGCCTGTGCGGCCGGACCACGCGGCACCGCCTGCTGGCGATAGAGCCTCACTCTGCTGAGGTCGTGGTAGCGCCGAAACTCGATGATCTTCCCACGCATGGAAATACCTTCGTCGCCTATGAATGAAACCACTGGAAGGGGGCAGGATCCGGGCCGTTCGTTACGTCGTCACGGTTGTAGATCTCCGCAGGCCTGTGACAATCTAGTGATCGCACAATGCGGTAGCGCACAAATCATTCGAGTCGGTTTGTCACAGACCCTGCGCTTTTTTTAAAATGCGGGGGACGGGGGAAACATTCTGACATCTTCGGAAATCGCATCGCAAAGAATTCGCTCTGACCTGCTGTCCACGCTTCCGCCCGCTCTCTCGCGGAAGCTGCTGGCCGGCGAGAGGACGCTCAAGCTGCGCGAAGGCGAAACGTTGTTCGAGCGCGGCGACGCCGGCGACGGCTGTTACTGGCTGCGCAGCGGCGTGCTTGCGGTCTGCGTCGCTTCCGCAACCGGCGAGCAACGCATTCTCGCGATCCTCGGCTCGGGCGCGATCGTGGGCGAGCTGGCGATGATCGACGGCCTGCCGAGATCGGCCACCGTCCAGGCCTTGCGGGACTGCGAGCTCACCTTCGTCAGTCGCGCCGCCTTCATCGAGATGTTGAGTCGGCGGCCCGAGCTCTACATCGATATCGTGACGACGCTGGCGGCCCGCCTGCGCCAGTCCGACGAGGACCTGGCGGCGTCGAGCTTCCTGACGGTGCGCGCGCGCGTGGCCCGCGCCCTGCTCCAGTTCGCCCGCCAGCTCGGCGACGAGGCGGGACAGGGGCGAGTCCTGATCCGGCACAGGATGACCCAGAGCGACCTCGCTGCCATGGCGGGCGTGGCGCGCGAAAGCGTCAGCCGCACGTTGCGCGAATGGCATCGGCAGAAGATCGTCGAAGGCTCGTCGCGCACCGGCTACATCGTGCACAAGACCAGCCTCGAGAGTGCGGCGGCGGAGTAGCCCGCTTGACCTCACCCTGAGGAGCGCCCGAAGGGCGCGTCTCGAAGGGTGGGCAACAGCAAGACTGGTTGCCATCCTTCGAGACGCACCGCTTCGCGGTGCTCCTCAGGATGAGGTGGTGCGTGAAGCGGGAGCGAAGTTCGCGCCCATGGCCCTCGAAGGCCACGGACTGCAAAAAGTCGTGACTGCCAAAACTCGCAACCCGTCCGGCTTAGTCACAGCATGGCCACCTCTCGCCCTTGCGCTGCTGACTGGGGCTCACTTATTCACACGGTCGACAACTCGTTCACGCCACAACCGACAAAAAAATCGGGGGGACCGAATGGCGCAGGCGATCGAGACCGAGTTCGTGTGTGACGGGCGTTACCGGATTCATTCGATCAAGGGCTGGGGACGGCAGCGTGGTCGGATCATCGAGATCGAGGATGTCGATCTCCAGAAGCGATTCCACGGCTCGGCAGCGAAGCTGGAGCGGATGGCTTCAAGGCTCCGCGCCCACCCTCTCGCCAACATAGCCAGATTCCTGCGCGGCGGCGCCTGAGCCGAGAGGCTCACTCCTCAGCGTCAAGTTCCTCTCCCCCGCTAGGGGGAGAGGCTAGGTGAGGGGGAGTCGACGTGCATAGCCCCCTCACCCACCTCTCCCCCTATCGGGGGAGAGGAGCATGAACGGCACGAAGGGTGCTTGATGGCGGAATCACTACTGTTATAATTGGCAGAAACCCAGTTATGACAGCGGGATGCGCCGATGGCCCAGATCGACTTTCACTCCAAGCCGAGCGAGGCGGTCGCCCGCCTGTTCCCTGGCAAGCCTGTCACGGACCCGGAGACCCAGCCCGGCTGGCCTCGTCTCGAAGCTGCCCTCTTCGGCGAGACGCACGCGGCCGTCCCCGGCTTTCCGCTCGAAGCCCTGCCGGCGCCGTGGCGCACCTGGATCGGCGACACCGCGACGTCGGTGAACGTTCCCATCGATTACGTTGCGCAGGCCGTGCTGGCCGCCGTCGCCGGTGTCTGCGGGGCAGGGGTGTGGGTCCGCGTCTCGCCCGTCTGGTCGAGTCCCTTGTCGCTGTGGCTGGCGGTCGTCGGCGCGCCGTCGAGCGGCAAGTCGCCGGCGCTGGCGTCGGTGCGCCGGCTGCTGCGCATCCTCGAAGGCGCGGATGATCCCGACGCCAGGATCGTTGCCGGTGGCAGCCTCGAGGCCGTGCTCGACGCGACGCGCACCAATCAGCGCGGCGTGATCCTGTGGCGCGACGAGCCCGAGGGCTGCTTCGCGCCGCTGCCTGGCGGCGGCGGTGTGCGCGAGCTCGATCCCTATCCGGTCGCCATCCTGGGCGCGCTCGAGCCCGACCGGCTGCCCAGTACGCTGCAACGCACGCTGCACCGGGGTGAGGCGACGGTGGCCGCGCGCTTTCTCTACGCCGTGCCCGCGCCGCCGCCTTTCCAGCCGCTGGCCGGGCGCAAGCCCGCGCGCGACGACGACGCGCTCGCGCTGCTGCGCACGATCCGCGGCAAGGCCGGCACGATGGCCGATCCGCTGTACGTTCACGTCGACGATGATGGCCTGGCGGCGCTCGATCGCTTCCTCGGCAATCTTCACGCAGATCTGTGCCAGGCCGAGGGTCTGCTAGCGGCGTGGCTGGGCAAAGGCCGCGGCGTGGTGCCGAAGCTCGCGTCCGTCCTTCACCTGCTGGATTGGTCGGCCAGGCAGATGGCCGATCCGTCCGCTGTGCTGGGCGACCTCGGCCGCGACGCGATCGAGCGCGCGATTGCGATGTGGTCCGGCTACTACCGCGTGCACGCCAAAGCCTTCTTCGATCGCACGGCGCCCTCCGATCTCGAGGCGCGGGTCCGCAGCGTCGTGCGCTGGCTCAGGTCATGCGGTCTCGACCAGGTGTCGCGCGAGGACGTCCGCCGCACCGCGCTCGGCCAGGCCGTCAATGCCTGTGAGGCCGATCGCGTCCTGGCGCGCCTGACCGAAGCCGGCGTGCTGCGACCGATCGCTCTTCAACAGCCCGCCCAACGTGGCCGGCCGGAGCGGCGATGGGAGGTCAATCCGGCTCTCCGGGAGGCCTGAGGGGGGTAGCGCAAAATGCGGGAAATGCGCAAATCATGCCGGAGCGCGGAGCTCCAGGTCCGCATCATGAATCATGAGCGGACCTGGAGGTCCTCGCTCCGGCAAGACGGGATGACAGCGGGCCCCGTATCGGGCATTTGTCATCACCCCACCCCCGGAGGCGTCTTTACTGTCGATGGCTGCAACCGGTCGCAATCTCTCGCTTGCAGCCTTGATGCTCGCCCTGGTCGCCGCCGCGGCCCTCGCCCTGCCGTCGGCCATGTGGGCCTGCCTGGTGGCGACGCTGCTCGGTCTTGCAGGCGTCGTGCTGTTCCGCGGCAACGGCTGGCGCACCGGGTCGCTGCTGGCCGCGGCGCTGGCGCTCAGCCTCACCTTGCTCGATGCCTTCGCCGGTCTTCTTACCCCCACGGCGCATGGCGCCGGCCTGATCCGCACGGTCGAGCCGCGCTGGTGGCCCCAGCCGCATCCCGTGCTGGGCTTCCGGCCGGCGCCCGACAGCACCGCGGTGGCGCACGCCACCTTCGATGGCCAGCCGGTCTATCACCAGACCTATCACATCGATTCCGAAAGCAGCCGCGTCACGCCCAAGGCGCCGGCGGGCGCCGACCTTTATCTCTTCCTGGGCGATTCCTTCATGTTCGGCCAGGGCATCGCCGACAACGAGACCTTGCCCTGGCTGTTCGCCACCGCCAACGACGGCAAGATACGCACGCTGAACCTCAGCGCGCCGGGCAACGCGCCCAACCACCTGGTGCGTGCCTTCGAGGCCGGCCTGCTCGATCGCTACCTCGGCCAGCCGGTGAAGGCCGTGATCGTCTGGATCATCCCGGCCCAGCTCGCGCGCACCACCGGCGACGGCTCCTGGCTCGGCTCCTCGCCGCGCTACGAGTTGGACAACGGCAAGCTGGTGCATACTGGCTCGTTCACCGAGTACCGGTTCACCCACCCGCTCGACGGCGCGAAGTATTACCTGGGCGAGCTGTTCCCCTTCATCGAGGCGATCGGCGAGAAGCAGCGGCAGGAGCAGCAGCTGAAGCTGTTCGTCGCCATGATGGCGCGGCTGCAGCAGTATGCGCGCGAAAAGTTCAACGCGCCGCTGGTCGTGGTCTATTCCTGGCCCGACGAGAAGTCGCGCGGCCTGCACGGCGATTCGGTGATCGACCAACGGGAGCTGGTCGACGTGATCACGCAGATGCGCAAGCTCGGCATCGAGCTGATACGCGTCGACGACCTCACCTCGGGCCAGGAGGTCGACAAGCTTTTGATCCCGCACGACGGCCATCCGACGCGCCACACCAACGAGCTGATCGCCGCCGAGCTGAAGAAGCGTCTGATCAAGTAGCGCAGCGCGGACCGCGACCCAGCCCGCGGTCCGCGCTTCGCTGGACGGCTTCATATCGGCTTGTCTACAGTGCACACCTGAAGAAGCGGCCAATGCCGCCCTGTTCTGGGAGGAACACCATGACGTCGATCCATTCGCGTCTCGCGAAGATCATTCTTCCGGTGGCCATCGCCGCCGGCCTGTCGGCCGCGCCGGCGCTGGCCCAGAAGAAGGGCGGCGCGCTCACGGTCGGCATCGAGCTCGACATCGCGGGCTTCGACCCGCTGAAGGTCGGCGTCTACGACACCTCGCCCAACATCGCCGCCAGCCTGTTCCTCGAGCAGCTCACCAGGCTCGACGAGAACGGCAAGCCCAAGCCCAGCCTCGCTTTGTCGTGGTCCGCTTCCGAGGACTACAAGGTCTGGACCTACAAGCTCAGGCCCGACGTGAAATTCTCGGATGGCACGCCGTTCAACGCCCAGGCCGTGGCCTTCAACTTCAACCGCCAGAAGGACCCCAAGAACAACTGCCGCTGCGCCTTCTACATCGCCAACGTGCTCAGCGTCGAGGCCAAGGACGACCTCACCGTCGTCTATACGCTGAAGGACCCGGCGGTGAACCATCCCGCGCTGCTGACGCGGCCCGACCAGAACAGCACCATCCATTCGCCGACGGCGATCCAGGCCAAGGGCGACGACTACAACCGCAATCCCGTCGGCACCGGACCCTTCGTCATCAAGTCATGGACGGCCGGCGACCGCATGGTGCTGGAGCGCAACCCCGACTACTGGAACAAGGGCAAGCCCAACCTCGACCGCGTCATCCTGCGGCCATTGCCCGACGCCCAGTCGCGCTTCGCCAGCCTGGTCTCCGGCGAGACCGACGTGGTGTGGGCCGACGAGTACGAGGCCGACAACATCACCCGCGCGCGCAAGAACAATGCGTTGCAGGTGCTCGAGTATGTCGGCTCGGGCGCCGGCGTCGCCGCCCTCAACACCAAGGTGCCGCCACTTGACGACGTGCGCGTGCGCCAGGCGCTGGTCATGGGGCTCGACAAGAAGAAGATATCGCAGGCGCTCACCAATGGCCTGGCCCGGCCGGCGAGCAACCCCTACGGCGAAGGCTCATGGGTCAAGTGCAAGGACGACGGCGCCCTGCCGACCGATCCCAAGAAGGCCGCCGAGCTGATCAAGGAGTACGGCAAGCCGGTCCAGTTCAAGATGCTGTTCACGGCGACTCCGCGCGGTCGCGCCACGTCCCAGGTCTATCAGCAGCTCTGGAAGCAGATCGGCGTCGACATGGAGATCGAGCAGGTCGACCAGGCGACGTTCCCGCCGCGCGCCTTCCAGCGCAAGTTCGACATCATCGGCTGGCGCATCGTCGACTTCCCCGATCCCGACGTGCAGATGTTCGCCAACTTCTACTCCAAGAGCCCGCTCAACCTCGCCAACTACTCCAACCCCGAGCTCGACAAGCTCCTGGAGCAATCGCGGGTCACGCCGGACGAGGGCAAGCGCACCGAGGCCTACTGCGCCATCAGCCGCCTGCTCAACAAGGAAGCGACCTGGATGTGGATCTTCCAGAACACCTACTACGCCATGGCCAAGGCCAAGGTGAAGGGCATCCCCAAGCTGTACGGCGGCGTCATCGATGTCTCCGACGCGTGGGTGGAGTAGATGCAGGCCGTCATGACGGTGTAGGCCCATGGCCAAATTCCTCGGCCGGCGGCTGCTCTACCTGCTGCCGGTCCTGCTTGCCGTCACGCTGCTCACCTTCCTGGTCGCCTCGCTGCTGCCGGGCGATCTCGCCACGACGATCCTGGGCGACCAGGCGACGCCCGAGAAGGTCGCAGCACTTCGCGCCGAGATGGGCCTCGATCTGCCGATCTGGCAGCGCTACGGCATCTGGCTGTGGGGCGTGCTGCACGGCGATCTCGGCCGCTCCTTCCGCACCGGCGAGACCGTGTGGGCCGCGGTGACCGCCCGCCTGCCGGTGTCGCTCGAGCTCATGGTCATCGGCGTCGTCCTGTCGCTGGTGATCGCCATCCCGCTCGCCATCCTGTGCGCGGTGAAGAGCGGCACCGCCCTCGATCGCTTCTTCACTGGGCTGGCCTTCGGCAAGCTGTCGCTGCCCAACTACATGGTGGCGATCCTGCTGATCTACCTGTTCGCCGTCGAGCTGAACTGGCTGCCGGCGACCGGCTGGGTGCCCTTTGCCGAGGATCCGCTGGCCAACCTCAGGAGCTTCATCCTGCCGGCGGTGACCTTGGCCTTCGCCGAATGGCCGGTGCTGATGCGCGTGCTGCGCTCCGACATGATCGCCACCCTGCAGGAAGACTACATCGCCATGGCCAAGGCCAAGGGCTTGCGGCCGGCGCGCATCCTGCTGGTCCATGCGCTGAAGCCGAGCTCGCTCACCCTTGTGACGGTGGCCGGCATCAACATCGGCCGCCTGATCGGCGGCGCGCTGATCGTCGAGACCATCTTCGCCCTGCCGGGCATCGGCCGCCTGCTGGTCGGCGCCATCTACGCCCGCGACTTCATCATCCTGCAGGGCGTGGTGCTGTTCGTGGCTGCGGGCTTCGTGGTCGTGAACTTCATCGTCGACATGCTCTACGCCGTGCTCGATCCGAGGATCCGCCATGGCCGTGCTTGAGCTCGAACGCGATGTCGCGACCGAGGCGCCGGTGCGCCGCCCGCGCCGCGTCGGCATGCTGTTCATCGGCTCCGTCGCCTGGATCGTGCTGATCGGCCTCTCCGCCATCTTCGCCGACTGGCTGCCGATCCAGAGCCCGACCGACATGGACCTTCTGGCCAAGCGGGCTCCGCTGTTCAGCCCCGGCCATATCCTCGGCACCGACCATCTCGGGCGCGACGAGCTCTCGCGCCTGATCTACGGCGGCCGCGTGTCGCTCCTGGTCGGGCTTCTGGCACCGGTGATCGGCGTCATCATCGGCGGCTGCCTCGGCATGGTTGCGGGCTACTTCCGTGGCCGGCTCGAGACCTTCGCCGTCGGCGGCGTCGACGTGCTGCTGGCGTTTCCACCACTGGTCTTCGTGCTGGCGGTGACCGCTTTCATGGGCCAGTCGGTCGCCAACATCACCATCGTGATTGGCGTTCTGGGCATTCCGGCCTTCACCCGCGTCGCCCGCGCCGTCACCTTGACCTTGAGCGAGCGCGAGTTCGTCACGGCCGCCCGCGCGCTCGGTGCGACCCATTCCCGGATTCTGATGCGTGAACTGCTACCCAACGTGGCGCTGCCGCTGCTCGCCTTCTTCCTCTTGGCCGTCGCTGTCACCATCGTCGTCGAGGGCGCGCTCTCCTTCCTCGGCCTCGGTGTGCCGCCGCCGACTGCGAGCTGGGGCAGCATGATCGGCGAGGGCCGCGAGAACCTCGACATCGCACCCTGGCTCGCCTTCCTGCCGGCCGGCTTCATGTTCCTCACCGTGCTCGCCTTCAACGTCATCGGCGACACGCTGCGCGCATTGACTGACCCACGTCCGGGGGCGCTGTGAGCGCACCGCTTCTGTCGGTCGAGGGCATCACCGTCGACCTGCCGACTCCGCGCGGTCCCCTGCGCGCGGTCGACGGCGTCGATCTCACCCTGGCGCCCGGCAGCACGCTCGGCATCGTGGGCGAGTCGGGCTGTGGCAAGACGATGCTGTCGCGCGCCATCCTGCAGCTGTTGCCCAAGCGCGCCAAGCTCGGCGGCCGCATCATGTTCGCCGGCCGCGACCTGGTGACGTTGCAGCCCGAGGAGCTGCGCCGTCTGCGCGGGCCCGAGCTCGCTGTGGTGTTCCAGGATCCGATGACCTCGCTCAATCCGGTGCTCACCATCGGCACGCAGATCGTCGAGACCCTGCAGGCCCATCTCGGCATGGACACCGTCACCGCCATGCGCCGCGGCGTCGAGCTGCTGGCCGCCGTCGGCATCCCCGCACCCGAGCAGCGCCTGCGCCAGTACCCGCACCAGCTCTCCGGCGGCATGCGCCAGCGCGTGGCCATCGCCATTGCGCTCAGCTGCGAGCCCAAGCTCCTGATCGCCGACGAGCCGACGACGGCGCTCGACGTCACGGTGCAGGCGCAGATCCTCGACCTGCTGGCGCGCGAGCAGCAACGCCGCCACATGGCGATGATCCTGATCACCCACGATCTCGGCGTCGTCGCCGGCCGCACCGACGAGGTGGCGGTGATGTATGCCGGCCGCGTCGTCGAGCGCGCGCCGACGCCCAAGCTCTTCACGCGCATGCGCATGCCCTACACCGAGGCGTTGCTGGCGGCGATCCCCAAGCTGGATTCTCCCCCGCATACTCCCTTACCCGCCATCGCCGGCCGTCCGCCCGACCAGACGCGGCCCTTGAAAGGCTGCTCGTTCGAGCCGCGCTGCCGCTACGCCGACGATCACTGCCGTTCCGCCAAGCCGCCGCTTGCCGATCCCGAGCGTGCGGGCGGCCTCTTCGCCTGCTGGCATCCGCTATGACCGCGCCGCTGCTCTCCGTCAGGAACCTGGTCGTAGAATATCCCGTCGGCGGCAAGACGCTGTCGGCCGTGGCCGATGTCAGCCTGGAGGTCGGCAAGGGCGAGACCTTGGGCCTGGTGGGCGAATCGGGCTGTGGCAAGTCGACCCTGGGTCGCGCCGTGCTGCAGTTGCGCCGGCCGACGGCGGGCAAGGTGGTGTTCGACGGCACCGAGCTCACCGGGCTCGCGGCCGAGAAGATGCGCCTGATGCGCCGGCGCCTGCAGCTGATCTTCCAGGACCCGATCGCCTCGCTCAATCCGCGCCGCACCATCGGCGACATCGTCGCCGAGCCGTTGATCATCGGCGGTGTGAGCGACAAGGCCGAGCGCGACCGCCGCGTGCGCGAGGTGCTGACCGCTGTCGGCCTCGATGCCGACCTGGTGTCGGGCCGCCTGCCGCACGAGTTCTCCGGCGGCCAGTGCCAGCGCATCTGCATCGCGCGCGCGCTGATCCTCGAGCCCGAGCTGGTGATCTGCGACGAGCCGGTGTCGGCCCTCGACGTCTCGATCCGTGCCCAGATCCTGAACCTGCTCGAGGACATGAAGCGGCGCTATGGGCTCACCTTGCTGTTCATCGCCCACGACCTCGCCGTGGTGAAGGCGGTCAGCGACCGCATCGCCGTCATGTATCTCGGCAAGTTGTGTGAGGTCGGCCCGACCGAGAAGCTGTTCGCGCAGCCGGCGCATCCCTACACGGCGCTGCTGCTCGACGCGATCCCCGTGCCCGATCCGTCGGTGAAGCCCACCGCCAACATCCCGGTCGGCGAGCCGCCGTCGCCGCTCGCGCCGCCCTCCGGCTGCCGCTTCCGCACCCGCTGCCCGCGTGCCGACGCCGTCTGCGCCGAGGTCGTGCCGCCGCTCCGCGAGATCGCCGACGGGCAGTTCGCCGCCTGCCATCATCCGCTCGTCTGAAGCGGCTTGCGCATGGTCTGCAATACCGGCAGCCTGCAGCCAACAAGGAAACGTGAGGGGGTGGAGCGGGTGAGCCATGTTGCACCCATGCGCGCGCTCAATCGGCCCAAGCCGACGGTCGACGTCGAGCGGCGTGCCGACGGCACCCTGATTCTCTCCGCCGGCCGGTCGCTGCCTGCCGACCTCCCGCTGGTCATCGACCTTCTACAGCGCGCGGCCGAGCGCCGACCGCATGTCACCTTCTTGGCCGAGCGACGCGGCCCCGATCGTGCCTGGCAACGGCTGACCTATGCCGAAGCCTGGGCCCGTACTGGCGCCATTGCCTCGTGGCTGATCACGCAGGGCTTCGGGCCGGACGGCAAGCCGATCGCCATCCTGAGCGACAACAGCCTCGAGAACGCCCTGCTGGTGTTCGGGGCGCTACGCGCCGGCGCGCTTTTAGCGCCGATCTCGCCCAACTACTCGCTGTCCGGCGACTTGACGCGCCTCGACCACGCGCTGTCGATCGTCGAGCCCGGCCTGGTCTTCGCGCAGGATTCCGCGCGCTACGCCGCCGCCCTCGACCGCACGCAAGCGCGCGTGGTGACCGTCGACGGCAAGCGAGGCCTCGCCTTCGGCGCGCTGGCGAGCTGCTCGATCGATGCCTCGGTGTCCGAGCGCCGCCTGCACATCACGGCCGACACGCCGGCCAAGATCCTGTTCACCTCGGGCTCGACCGGACTCCCGAAGGGCGTTTTGAACACCCACGGCAATCTCGCGTCGGCGGCGGAGATGAACCGCTCGCTGGGCGAGCCGCTCGACGAGAACCGCATCGGCGTGTCGCTCGACTGGCTGCCCTGGCATCACACCTGGGGCGGCAACTCCAACCTCAACGGCACTATCCGCTCCGCCGGCTCCTTATATATAGACGGCGGCCGCCCCCTGCCGGGCCGCTTCCAGGAGACGCTGGAGAACCTGCGCGAGCTCTCGCCCTCCAGCTTCGCGACCGTCCCCGCCGCCTACCCGTTGCTGCTCGAGGCGCTGGAGCGCGACGAGGACCTCCGGACCAGGTTCTTCAAGAACCTGCGCGGCCTCGGTTACGGCGGCGCGCTGCTGCCGCAGGAGAGCTTCGATCGCCTGCAGGGCCTGGCCGCCAGCCAGCTCGGCGAGCGGCTGCCCTTCAGCTGCGGCTGGGGCATGACCGAGACGACCAGCGTCGGCCTCATGGTCTACTGGAACGTCGACCGCTCCGGCCTTTTGGGCCTGCCGCCGCCCAGCGCGGTCGCCAAGCTGGTGCCGGCGGGCGATCGATACGAGCTGCGCGTGAAAGGCCCGCATGTCATGGCGGGCTACTACGGCGATGCCGCGGCAACCGACGCCGCGTTCGACGAGGAAGGCTTCTTCAAGACCGGCGACGCCGCGCGCTGGGTCGATGAGACCAATCCCGTGGCCGGCATCGCCTTCGCCGGCCGCCTGTCGGAGGAGTTCAAGCTCACCTCCGGCACCTGGGTGCGCGCCACGACCCTGCGCACGCAGCTGATCGACGCGTTGCAGCCTTACGTCCGTGACCTGGTGATCGCGGCGCCCGATCGTCCGTTTCTCGGCGCGCTGGTGTGGCTCGATGCGGCGGCCTGCAGCGATGCCGGTGGCCCGTCGGTGTGGAAGCCCGCTTTGGCGCGCCTGCTGGCCGCCTTCAACGGCCGGTCTGGTATCGTTACTGGCGGCTCCAGCAACCGCGTGCAGCGGCTGCTGGTGCTCGACGAGCCGCCATCGGTGGCGGCGAGCGAGGTGACCGACAAGCGCTCGCTCAACACCCGCCGCGTGCTCGAACGCCGATCGGCCGATGTGGCGCGGCTCTATGCCGAGCCCGCCGATCCCGAGGTCATCTTGCCGGAGCGC
>NZ_BKAJ01000183.1 GCF_007992495.1 Reyranella soli | reverse complement strand
GGGAGTAGGTCATCTGGATCGTTCCTCCGATAAGATTCAATGGGGCAAACCATAGGCGGAGCCCGGTCCTCTTGCCAACAGCTCCGGCGGGTGTCGATTGCTCCACTCGCGCCGAGCGCCACCGCCGCTACATGTGCCAGACCCGCGCCACCAGAAGGTGCTCGACGTTGGAGAAGCTCGGTTAGCTGTTGACCGCCCGCATCACCGCCACCCATTCGTCCAGGATGGGCAAGATCGTGTCCGCCTTTTCCGATGGCAGGCTGGTGGAGACGCGGTTGACGCCGGCGTCGCGGTAGCGCTTCGCCAGATCGGCGTCGAGCGACTGGCCACCGATCGAGATGTCCATCTTGTCCGGGTCGCGATTGGCTTCGGCGCACATCTGCCGGAACTTGGGAATGAGCTCGATCAGCGGCGTCGGGTTTCTTTCCGTCACCTGCGGCATCCAGCCATCGCCATAGCGGATGGCGCGCCGCGCCGAGTAGGGAAATGCCCCGCCCACCAGGATCGGGGGGTACGGCTTCTGCACGGGCTTGGGCCAGGCCATCATCGGCTCGAAATTCACGAACTCTCCGTGATATTCGGCCTTCGACTTGGTCCAGATTTCCTTCATGGCCTCGATGTTCTCCCTCGCGCGCTTGTGGCGCGTGGCGAAGGCGGTCCCATGGTTCGCCATCTCGTCCTCGTTCCAGCCATTTCCCACCCCGAAGACGAAGCGCCCGCCGGAGACCTGGTCGATCGACGCGACCAGCTTGGCGGTCTGGATCGGATCCCGCTGGGCGACAAGACAGACGCCGGTTCCGACCTTCAACGTCCTGGTCGCCATCGCGGCAGCGGTCAGCGTCACAAACGGGTCCATGACGTCGTAGTAGCGCTTGGGCAGCTCGCTCCCCAGAATGAAGCTCGACTTGCGCGATGTCGGGATGTGCGAATGCTCGGGCGCCCAGACGATGTCGAAGCCGCGCTCCTCGAGCGCAACCGCGAGCTCCGCCGGCCCCATCGAATAGTCGGTGAAGAACATCGACGCGCCGAATTTCATGAGGCGATCCTCTTGAGTTTCCGGTGATCAGCCTGAGGCGGAAGCCGGCGCCGCGCAACCCGCCCCGCTCGAAACGCAGGGCTCTACGACAGGGGGACATTGGTTTGCCAGACGACTCGCTTCCAATTGTTTTCACCGGGAGGGCGCGCAACAAGCTGATCGTCCTCGCCGTCGGTATCGTGCTGATGGGGATTGGGATCATGATGATCTTCGATCAGGGCGGCAGCCTGGTGGGAGGAGCAGGTCCATTCCGCCGCGGTGTGCTGCCGTCGCAGGTCGGGTGGATGGTCTGTGGCATCGGCCTCGTCTTCACGGTCCTGGCCCTCCTGCAGCTTGTGCGAGCTTGCCCGCGGTTGGAACTGAACGACGAAGGCATTCTCTACAGTCGGTGCCTGCAAACCACGCGCATTGCGTGGAACGAACTCGACCGTGCCGAGATCCAGCGGGTGAGCGCGGCGCGGCCGATCGAAGCCGTGCTCGACAGCCTTATGCTGGTGACCACCGATGGCCGGAAGGTCGTGATCTCGGCACCGATCGCTCCTGCTCAGGTCGCGCAGCTGCGCGAGACGATCACTCGGGTCGCGGCGCGTGACCGATCTACGCGCCCGGGGCGTTGACCGAAGCGACGGAGGAGCAAGCCAATAAGAAGGCAGCTTTCGCGCTGCGTGACAGCCAGATCAGGAACTCCGCGAGGTAGCGCGAAGCGCGGGGGAGGCCGTAGGCCTCTGCAAGCTTCAGGGGGCCGACGGGTTGCCAGCACTGCTTGCACCGATGCTCGACCCCGAACAATTTTGCGCCGTTAAGCCCCTTATGGGACGCAAAAATTAGAACCATAGTTGACTCTCTTAATCACCCAAGTTATATAAACCCTGCGCTCGCCTACCGGCGGCTCTGCTCTTTGCATCGTTTATCCGATACCCATCGCGCCCGGCCGGCCTCTCCGGCCGAGTGAAAACCAATTCGCCGGCAAGCCCCATCGATAGTGGGTCAGCTTCAGAGCACCACTACGAAAGTATCGGCGGAAATGCCGATAATGCCGCAAAGTCATTTCACCGCGCAGAGGGACGCGCGCATTGTCGTTGCTGTCGCGATTCATGCGACAGCGTCCGGCGTTGGGCGGTGCCCGAAGGAGCTGGCGCATCAACCGCTTGCAGGAACTTCCAGAGAGGCGCAGCGAACGCGATCCCACGCCTCAACCCGGCGCGCGTATCCCGATGAGATGCGAGACGAGAAAAACTGTGTCTGCTGACCATGGCTTCCCCGTAACCCGGCGGAATGCTAGCGTTTGCGACGTTCCGTGGGTCATCCGGGGAATGTCGGATAACAAGGCAGAGGAGCCTTTCATGCCCGATGGCGCGGCTCTCCCGGTACTCGACCACGAACTGGCCGACGACGAGCTTCAATGGATGAGGTCCGTCTACACGGACTTCAGCAAGGCGCGCGCCGCGGCCGGTGCCGGATTCAACCCCAAGGAAGCGCTGCGCGCCATTCTAGCCCGCCCTGAATATCACCTGTCCGCCGCCGCGCCGGATCTCAGCGGACCCGGCCCGTGGCGTCTCGGCCAGAACCGGCACGGCCGCGGCGTCGCGGCAGTGTTCCTGCCGAAAGTCGAGCTTCACACACACATCGCCAGCCGCACCGACCAGTTCCCGATGTATGTCGTGGGCGAGGCGGAAGGCTTCTCTCTCGACGAGAGTGGCAAACCGGTGCTGGAGCCGGTGGTTGGCGGCAGCCATTTCCACAACGCGCCCGGCGCGCCGCACGCCTTCGTGCCGAAGGTCGGCGTTCCCAAGCCGGACAACTGGGAGATCGCCTTCATTGCGATCACGCCGCGCAACCTGAAGGAAGATACACATCGGGTGTCGGACGAGGTTCGTGCGCTTTACAAGCAGGTCGTCGGTCAAGACGCCCCTTTGGGTGTCTGACGCCGCGCCAAGCTCGGCGTGAGGGGAGACCGCGCTTGACTCAGTCCATCGAGCTCAACATCAACGGCGCGCGCAGCGTCGTCACGGCAGACCCGGGCACGCCGCTCATCTACGTCCTGCGCAACGACCTGAAGCTCAAGGGCACCCGGTTCGGTTGCGGCGCCGGCGTGTGCGGATGCTGCACGGTGCTGCTGGACGGGCGCGGCATCCAATCCTGCAACACCCCGGTATCGGCGGCACAGGGCCGGGAGATCACCACGATCGAGGGGCTGGGCGGCAAGGCGGGGACGCATCCGCTGCAGCAGGCCTTCGTCGATGAGCAGGCGGGCCAGTGCGGCTACTGCCTGACCGGCGTCGTCATGGGCGCCGCGGCACTGCTCGGCCGCAATCCGTCGCCGACGGAGGCCGAGATCCGTTCCGAGCTCGACATCCATCTGTGCCGGTGCGGCGCCTACGATCGCATCCTGCGCGCGATACGACGCGCCAGCGAGATGATCAGCAAGAGGGGCGAGTGAGATGACGACCGATCCGCTTCCCCCAGGCCTAACCCGCAACAGCCGGCTCGACCGATGGGTCGAAATGAGGACCGACGGCGTGGTCGAGGTCCGCACCGGCAAGGTCGAGATCGGCCAGGGCATCACCTCCGCCCTGGCGCAGATCGCGGCGGAAGAGCTCGACGTCGACTACGCCCGCATCCGCATGATCCCGGCCGATACCGGCCGCAGCCCGAACGAGGGCGTCACCGCCGGCAGCCGGTCGACCATGGACGGCGGGGGCGCGCTTCGCCAGGCCTGCGCCGAGGTCCGCGACGCCTTCCTGCAGGCCGCGGCGCGCCGGCTCAACGCGGGCGTCGACGAGCTGTTCGTGCGCGACGGCACTATCCATCGCAAGGCGAGCAACGAGAGCGCGACCTATTGGGAGCTGAGTGCCGAGGTCGATCTCTCCAGGGACGCCGATGGGCGCGTGGCGCCGAAGCGTGCCGATCAGCTGACCTTGGTCGGCAAGTCGTTGCCGCGGCTCGACCTGCCGGACAAGGTGGCGGGCGCCGGCGTCTACGTGCACGACCTCGAGCTGCCGGGCATGCTGCACGGCCGTGTCGTACGCCCGCCCTCCTATCGCGCGGTGCTTGACGCCTTCGACGGCAAGCGGATCGAGACGATGCCGGGCGTGCGGGCTGTGGTGCGCGACGGACGCTTCCTCGGCGTCGTCGCCGCGCGCGAGGAGCAAGCCGTCGCCGCGGCGGCGGCGCTGGCCAAGGGCGCCGTATGGCATGAAGCCGAGGACCTGCCGGACGTCGATGCCATACCCGCCTTCCTGCGATCCCGGCCATCGAAGGCGAAGATCCTGAGCGAGAAAGGCGTGCCAAAGCAGGCCGGCGCGCACGCCGTGAGCGCCAGCTATTCGCGGCCATTCCTGGCCCACGCGTCGATCGGGCCGGCCTGCGCGGTGGCGCGGGTGCAATCCGGCGCGATCGAGGTGTGGTGCCAGAGCCAGTCGATCCACCCGACCCGGCTGGACATCGCGAAGACGCTCGGCGTCGCGCCCGACACGATCACCGTTCGCCATGTGCAGGGCGCCGGATGCTACGGCCACAACGCGGCCGACGACGCGGCGCTCGACGCCGTGCTGCTCGCCCGCGCGGTGGAGGGCCACCCTGTGCGGCTGCAATGGTCGCACGAGGACGAGCTAGCCTGGTCGCCTTTCGGGCCGGCGATGGTCGTTGCCATGGAGGGCGCGGTCGACGACGCCGGCCGCATCGTCGACTGGCGCCATGAGCTCTGGAGCAATCCACACATCGCCCGGCCCGGGCTGCAGGAAAGCCCGTCCCTGCTGGCGGCGTGGCACCTCGACCAGCCGTTCGCCCAGCCGCCCGGCATCGACGCCTTGCCGGGAATCCAGCCGACCAGCGAGCGCAACGCGGTGCCGATCTACGACTTCCCGAACCAGCGGGTCGTGCTGAACGCGCTGGAGCGGTTGCCGGTGCGCACCGGCACCCTGCGGGCGATCGGCGGGTTCCTGAATACCTACGCGATCGAGTGCTTCATGGACGAGCTGGCGCACGCCGCCGGCGTCGACCCGGTCGAACTGCGTCTGAATCACCTTAGCGACGAGCGGGCGATTGCCGTGATCAAGGCGGCGCGCGAGCGGTCGGGGCTCGCTTCGCGCTCGCGACACGACGGGTCGGGGGGCGACGGGTCGCGCGGCATGGGCCTCGGCTTCGCGCGCTACAGCAATGAAGCCGCCTACGCCGCGGTGGTGGTCGAGGTCGAGGCCGGCGCGACGATCAACGTGGTACGCGCGGTGGCGGCCGTGGATTGCGGTCGCACGATCAACCCGGACGGCGTGAGGAACCAGGTCGAGGGCGGTATCGTGCAGGCTGTCAGCTGGGTCCTGAAGGAACAGGTGCGATTCGACCGGACCCGCATCACCACGCGGACCTGGGACGACTATCCGATCCTGCGCTTCAGCGAGGCGCCTCCGGTCGAGGTCTCCATTATCGACCGACCGGACGAGCCTTCGCTCGGCGTCGGCGAGGCGGTAGCCGGTCCGGTCGCGGCGGCGATCGCCAACGCAGTGTTCGACGCGATCGGCGTGCGCGTGCGCGATCTGCCGTTGACGCGCGAGCGAATGTTGGCGGCGATCAACGACGCATGACCGGAGGCTGGGCATGCCTGACGCCCCGCTCGCGTCACCTTGAAAGGCCGCTTTTGCGTTCCATTTCGTAGTTAACCCGGAAGCGACGTCGCTACCTCCGATCGACGTCCCGTGGCAGGATGGACGCATGCGTTGGAACGGACTCTCTCGGAAGGCTGGCGACCGCGTGCGGGTCGGCCGGCGCACGATCAGCGTGCCGGGCGTGCCCTCCATGACGGACCCGGACGGGCCGACCGAGGCGAGCGGGCCCACGGACAGCGCCGACCGACCGTCGCTGATCGACCACAAAGCGGTCCAGTACCTCGACCGCGTGCGTGCCATCTTCCGTCCGACGCAGAGCGACGCGCTGGCGCCAGGCCTCGAGCGCTTCATCGGCAGGGAGGACATCTTCCGGCATGTCGGCACGGCCGATATAGGATCGCACGGGGCACAGCCCATGATGCAGTGCCCGTCGTACTGGCCTGACGGCACGACCTGGGTACCGATCCGCGATCTGGAGATACTGGAGATCCTGGAAGACCAGGACGTTCGAGCGGGCTGATGGCCAGGAAATCAAAAGCAGGCGCGCGAGTGAAGGCTGGCCGACGGTTGCTCATGATGCCCGGCGTGCGGACGATGACCGATCCCGTCGCACCACCGACCAAGCCTGGTGCTGGCGAGGCCGGGAAGCCAACCGATGAGCTGAACGAAGAACTCACCCGGACGATCAAGGCAGCCTACCAATAGGGGCCCAGGTCGGGATGCCGCCCATGGGCACCATTTCCATCAATCAGGCTCCGCCCGTCGCCCGTCCTTCTTATGAGCAGCACTCTTTGGGCTGAGAGACCCGGGTTCTGCACATGCACGATGAATTGATCGGAACGTCGACCTTCGCCAAAGCCGCAGCAAGCTTCGCTTCGAAAGCCGGCAGTTCCTCCGTCTCGCCGCGCCGCTGCAGGCATTCGACCAGGCCGTGAAGCGACCAGACATTGTTGGGATGCTGGGTGCAGCGCTGGACACGCCCGCTCAAGCCGAGATCGTCCCGGTAGACGGCTTCGGCCTCTGCATAGTGACCCTGCTCCATCAGGAGCGCGGCCAGAGCGTGGCGCGGCGGATGCATCCAGGCCCACGGCTCGGTGTAGTTGAGGTTGTCGTCGCGGTGCACCGCCTCGCGAAGATGCGCAAAGGCCTGTTCGTAGTTGCCCCTGTGGTACTCGACCTCGCCGTCGAGCATGGCTTCGCCGACGCCCAATGTCGCGCGCGCGAAATTGCTCAGGAACCGGCGGTCTGCCGGCATGCGAGCCACCGTTTCCCGGAACAGCAGACGTTCGCGGTCGGCGGCCGCTTCGTCCTTGAGCGTGGCGAAGGCAATGCCGCGCGCGTAGTGGTGCATGGGGTACGAGACGCAATAGACCGCCGGATCGCCCAACGGCGGCTCCGCGATGATCTCGCGCCAGCGCCCGAATCGGACCAGCACATGCATTTTCATGCCGTAGTAGGCTTCCGTCATCATCATGAGCTTGGGACGATCCTTCATGGTGAGGATGTCCTCCGTCATGATCGCCCGGATCTTCTCGGCCGCGGCCAATGCCGGCGTGTACTGTCCCAGGAACATGCAGGTATGCATCATCAGATGCAGGTCGTGGCCGCGTGCGGTGACGTAGAAATTGCGCGACCCCGCATAGTCCGCATACATGTCATCGGACCGGATCGCCTGCTCGCTCACGATCCTGGCCTTCTCGTAGTCGCCGCACAGCACATAGATGTGGCTGGGCATGTGATTGAGATGCCCCGCGTCCGGCGCCAGCGTCGACAGCAGATCGGCCGAACGCATCGCCTGCTCCGGATGGTTCGACATCTCCATCAGGTGAATGTGCAGGTGAAGGATCGCGAGATGCGGGCGCTGGCCCGCCGCGTCGGTCAGCGCTATCGAGCGCGCGCAGAGGTTGGCGGCTTCCAGCGTATCGGCATTGCGCGCAGGAAGGCCTGTCTTCACGTCCCATAGGCGCCGTGGCGTGCGCGTGATGAGCGCCTCGACCAACAGCGCCATGACGTCCTGATCGTCGGGGAAGGCGTTGTGGACGCGGCGCATCCCGGCAGCATAGTCGTCATCCCAGTGGTCGAACTCCTCCGGGCTGACGCCGTGCGGCTGCTGGAAGCGCCTGGTCAGCGCCTCGACGAGATGGCGCTCGACATCTTCGCGGCCCCGGCTGAGCTCGAGCGCGATCTGAAGATGGTCAAAGGCGACCTTGCTGAAGCGATCGGCTTCGGCCTTGCCGAAGTCGCGCCAGGGCAGGTTGTAGAAGGGGCCCGAGCCATAGGCGATGCCCCAATGCGCCATGACGCATTCGGGATCGAACTCGAGTGCCTTGCGAAAGCACTTCACGCCCTCTTCCTGGTTGAAGCCGAAGCACCAGTTCAAGCCGAGATCGAACCAGCGCTGCGCCTCGGCCGACGAGGTCCGGATCTTTCGGGTATGAGCGCCGAGATTGAAACGGTCCATGGCTAAGAGCCTACTTCAGCCAGCGGCGTTTCTCCGAGGGCAAATTGTTCATCAGCCAGGTTCGTGCGGCCTCTCGCTGCGCCGGGGGTGGGAGTGCACGCTCGATCCCTTCGGCACGGTCTCCGGTCTTGGCGGTGGCATCGAACCCGGCCTTGGTCACGAGGCCGCCGTCTTCCATCGCCTCGGAGCGGTCGGTGCCGGCATGCGGCACGAGCAGCAGGTCGCGCTCGAGCTTCATGCGATTGACGCGGGCCCAGTCGACCGCGACGGCGTCCCACGGGTCGATATCGGCATCGACCACCGTGACGCGTTTCACCAGGCTGACCGCGGCGAAAGCGGCGAAGATCGCGCGCCGTGCCTGGCCGGGTCGCGGCGCCGCGAGCTGGACCACGATGTCGGTGCGGCCCGCGCCGGCTTCGGTGACCGCGACGTCGCGCACGTTCGGGACGACAGCCGCAATCGCGCTTCGCAGGCTCGCCGCGATCGGCAGTGCGCCGAGATAGACGTGCTCGCGGTGGTAGCCGGGCTCGATCGCCTGGTAGATGGCATCCCCGGCATGCGTCAGCGCCGAGAAAGTCGCGCGGAAGCCCGGCCCATAGTTCTCGTACATGCCGTGATATTCGGAGACGAAGCCCTCCTCGAGCGGCTGGCGAGCATCGATCTCGCCTTCGAGAACGATCTCGGCATCGGCCGGCACCAGGAGATCGACGGTCTTGGCGGGGATCATGCGGACGGGCGCGCCGAGCAGACTGCCGGCGCATTCGATCTCGTCGTCGCCGACACCGAGATAGAGGCACGCCGCCAGTTGGATCGCCGGGTGGGTGCCGATGACGACGACGATCTGCAGGGCTTTCCCGGCTTCGGCGGCACGCCGTGAAAACAGGGCCAGATGGTGGTTCGGCGCAATGCCCACCATGGCGGTCCGGCCGTCGTGGATGGCAAAACGCGCGAACGAGGCGTTGCCCCGCCCGGTATGGGGATCGCGCGCCAGGATCACGCCGGCGGTGATGTAGTGCCGCGCCTCGCGCTCGAAGAAGCGGGGCACCGGCAGCACCGCCAGCGGGTTTTCCGTGACGACCACATCCTGGGCGCGGCCGCTCGCGACCTGCACCGGCTTCACCGGGGCGCGGATCGCCTGATGGATGCGCGGTACGATGTCGGCAACGTCGATGCCCAGCGCGTCGGCGATCCGGGCCCGGCTGCTCAGGAAGTTCCCGGCAACGCGCAGAGACGATCCGTCGACCTTCTCGAACAGCAATGCCGGGCCGGCATCGGCTGCCGAGAGGAACGCGGAGAGCTCGAACGCCGGATCGACCGGCTTGGGGATGCGCAACAGCGATCCGCTCCTTTCGAGGGCTTCGAGAAAGGGACGGATCGACTGCTGTTCGTTGCTCATGTTGCCCCTGTGCCGGCGCGCCCGGCCCACCGGGCCGTCTAGAAGGCCGTGATGTTATCGCGCAAATGCTCGTGGCTGTACTCCCGCCGGGTGAGCTGGCGCTTCCACAGGGCGGGCACGAGTTCGTCGACGATCGAGTTGATGTAGCGCGGCTTGAGATGGCCGGTGATCAGGAAACCGTCGCCGCCGATCTCCTGCATCGCCTCCTGCATCTGGCCGGCGATCTGGTCGGCCGTGCCGACGAAATGGGTGAAGCCCTGGCCGTTGGGCTTGGTCACGACGTCGCGCAGCGTGGCATCGGGACCGGCATTCTTGAAGGTGCGCAGCAGGGTCTGCATGCCGTTCGTCGTGAACTCGCCCATCGGCTTGTCCGGATCGAACTGCGCGAAGTCCAGGCCGGACAGGAACGACATGGCCGCCAGCCCGCGCTCGAAATGATGGGCGCGCTGCTTGGCGAGCTGGTCCTTCATGTCGGCGACGTCGCCCGGGCTCTTCACCACGGTCGGCACGCAGGTGAACATCGTCTTGATCTTGCTGGCGTCGCGGCCGAGGGCCTTGGCGTGGTTCATCACGTCGTCGCGATAACCCTTCATGTCCTCGATCGACTCGCCGCCCGCGAGCACGATCTCCGCGTTGCGGCCGGCGAACTTGCGGCCGCGCGGCGAGCCGCCCGGTGCGATGAAGACCGGCCGCCCTTGCGGCGAGCGGGGAACGTTCAGCGGCCCGCGGGTCTTGTAATACTTGCCCTGGAAGTTGACCGCCTTGACCTTCGTGGGGTCGATGAAGGTGTTGCTGGCCTCGTCCATCACGACAGCATCCGGTTCCCAGGCGTCCCACAACTGGCTGACGCACTCGACGAACTCGTCGGCCATGTCGTAGCGCAGATCGTGCTCGATCTGCTTGTCGAGGCCGTAGTTCTGGGCGGCGGCATCCGAGGTCGCCGTCACGATATTCCACGCGATGCGGCCGTTCGAATAGTGGTCGAGCGTGGACAGCGAGCGCGCCAACAGCCACGGCGGATAGAAGGTCGAGGTGAGGGTCGGCGCGAGGCCGAGATGCTTGGTCGCCGCGATCAGGTACGGCGTCACCATCACCGGGTCGAACTTCGGCGTCATCACAGCATGCTTGAGGTAGAAGTCCATGCTGTTCTTGTAGGCATAGGGAACGGCCGAGGAATCCTCGAGGATGAATACGTCGAAGCACGCGCGCTCCATGGCCCGGGCGGCGTCGACGAAGATGTCGGGCTTCGTCCAGTCGTAGCCCGTTGCGAAGCCCGGCTCGTTCCAGCCTTGGATCGTGATGCCCGGGCCGAGAAACCAGCCAAGATGAAACTTGCTCATGGCAGCTCCGCTGTATGACGACTAGACGCTACTGTGCCGGCGCTGCTTGTGGCGTGGCTCATGTAAACTGGCGAGCCGGGCCATAAAAATCCCTGGAAGTCGCGGCGAGGGCGGGCGGGTTCGGTGGTGCTGCAAAGGCGAGCCGCAGTTCGTCGAGGAACTCCGCTTCCGCCAAGCGGCAGGCTTTGGCGCGCAGACGGGCGAGGCTGATGATGCGCACGATCTGCGGCTCGACGATCTCGTGCACGCTGACGCCGCGCCGATGGCAGCTCTGGGCCACGGAGCCGTGCGGCAGCAGGGTGGCGTAGCGGCCGATCTTCACCATGTTCAGGCAGCCGGCCATGGAATCGACTTCGAGGCGCGGTTGCAGTGTGAGCCCGGCCTTGTGCAGGCTTTGCGCCAGCAGTGTGCGCAGCCCATGCCGGTTGGACGGGAGGACGAGCGGCAGGTCGGCCAGCCGCTTCAGCGCCACCGGGCCGGGCGGCAGCAGATCGGAGCCGACGGCAATCACCACCGCCATCTTGTCCTCGACGATCGGCTCGAGCAGGAGATCGGGATCGGCGAACATCCGGTCGACCAGCGCGAAATCGACCGCCCCGTTCTGCAGCCACCGGACGAGAGTGCCGGAATAACCTTCCATGACCTGTGGCACGTCGCCGGCGTGGCGGCGGGACCAGCGATCGAGCGCAATCGCGAATCCCTGGCTCATCAGGCTCTCGTCGTCGAGCGCGGGCATCAAGCCGATGCGGATCGGGGCGGCGCTCTTGTCGGCCGAGGCGCGCAGGTGCCGAAGGGTCGTCGCGAAGCTCGCGACCAGCGGCCGCAACAGCCCATACAGGGCATCGGCGCGTTCGTTGGCAGAGAGACCGTGATGGGACCGCGCGAACAGCCTGCACCCTGCTTCCTGTTCGATGCGATGCAGCTGAACCGTGAGGGCGGGCTGCACGATGGACAACCGCTCCGCGGCGCGCCCGACATTGGCCTCCTCGTAGAGGGCGAGGAAGGAGCGGCAGTATTTCAGCGGCAGGGGGGCCGGCTGGCGGATCTGCGGCAAGCGTGCGCCAGGGCAGGCAAGTTGCTCGCGCAGGATCGCCTCGAGTTCCTGGCGCAGCAGGTCGGCAATGCCGGGATGTTCGCCGCTCGCAACACGGATGGCCGGACCCAGATGGGTGCTTTCCAGGGCGACGACAT
Source organism: Reyranella soli (assembly GCF_007992495.1). Lineage (GTDB taxonomy): Bacteria > Pseudomonadota > Alphaproteobacteria > Reyranellales > Reyranellaceae > Reyranella > Reyranella soli. The sequence continues at coordinate 9,059 of NZ_BKAJ01000183.1, read as the reverse complement.
CCAGGCCGGCGTCGAGCAGCGCTGGATTGAACAGGCTGGCCGGAAGGATGCCGACTGCCTTGGGCGACTTGCCGATCTCGACCAGTACCTCGGGCAAGGAGTATTCGGCCGCATCGAGCGGGATGTTCGCCTCTTCCGCAAGCGCGGCAAGGCATGGCCGAAGCGCGGCCGGAAGGCGCGGCGCATAAAGGCGAACACCGGCAAGCCCAGCCAGCGTGACCGGCCGGCCGCTGGCGCAATCCGGCGGGCGCTGTCGGATCAACAGCCAGCGGTCGGCGACCAGACCCGTGCCGGCACTCCAAGGCAGAAAGGAAAAGCCCAGCGCGTCGCCGTCAGATGTCTGCGCGTAGTCGGGGAGCAGGCAGACACCGGTGAGCCGCCGCGTCGCGCGCTCGAGCACGCGGTCGAACATGGAGGCTGGAAACCCGAACGGCACGCGCACGGTCGTGAAGCTTGCCGTCCGGGGATTGGCGCTGCGGAAGTGCTCGAACGCGAACGTCGCTTGCAGGAGCAGGACCCGCAGCTGGCCATAGGCCGCCAGGCCGGCGTCGGTGCCGATCTGCCCGCCCTGCTGGCGGCGAAAGTGGTGATGGCCGATCTCGTCAGCGATGATCTTGGCATGGGCGCTCACCGTCGAGCGGCCGACTCCCAGCCGCTCGGCGGCGCGGGCGACCCCGCCCTCCTCGACGAGCGTCAAAAACGTCTCGATCTGAGTGAATGTAATCACCGACCGACGATATTCCGGCTCGCCTCGAAGGGGGTAGTGGAGGCCATGGAAAACCCCCTTGCAAAATCGTGGCCAAGCAGAAAGTTCCTGCTCCGGCGCGGTCAGCCCTCGGGCCTTTGACGTGGATCGAGTATGTCCCGCAGGCCATCGCCCAACATATTGACCGAGAGAAGAGTGACGAACAGGAACACTGCGGGAAAGAAGACCAATGTCGGCCGGATCTGCCAAAGCGCCCGGGCATCGGCCAGCAGGTTGCCCCAACTCGGCGTGCTGGGCGGCGTGCCCGCCCCGATGAAGGACAGGGCGGCTTCGAGGATCATGGCGGTCGCCCAGATGAAGGTCGCCTGCACGATCAGCGGGGGCACGACTCCCGGCAGCATATGCCGGATCATGATCATCGGCTGTGAAGTGCCGACGGTGACGGCGGCCTCGACATAGGGCTGCTCGCGCAACGACAGCAAGACGCCGCGCACGAGGCGCGCCACGCGCGGTATCTCGACGAGCGTGACTGCCGCGATCACGTTCACCACCGAGGCGCCGGCAACCGCCATCAGCGCGATGGCCAGCAGGATCGCCGGAATCGACATCACGCCGTCCATCACCCGCATGACGACCGCATCCAGTCCCCGGCTCGAGGCAGAAAGCATGCCGACCGCGGTGCCGACCAGCGCCGACAGGATGGCCACCGAGACGCCGACAAGAAGCGAAACACGAGCGCCCCACAGCACGCGGGCGAAGAGATCGCGGCCGAGCTGGTCGGTGCCGAACCAATGGGTCGCCGAAGGCGGCAGCAGGCGGCTGGCCGGCGAGAGCGCGCGCGGATCGGCTTGCGCCAGGTAGGGTGAGAGCAGGGCGATTGCGCCCATGACGGCCAGGAGAGCACCGCCGATCCAGATATTCGTGCGGCGCATCAGTAGCGGATCCTCGGATCGAGCAGCGTGTAGCTGAGGTCGACGGCCACATTCACCAGCACGTAGGCGGCGCTCAACATCAGGACCACGCCCTGGATGACCGGATAGTCGCGATGCAGGATGGCATCGACCGTGAGGCGGCCGATGCCCGGGATGGCGAACACGTTCTCGGTGATCACGGCCGAGCCGATCAGGGTCGCCACGCCGATACCGATGATGGTGATGACCGGCACGGCGGCGTTTTTCAAGGCGTGGCGGAACAGGATGATGCGCGGTGCAACGCCCTTGGCGCGGGCGGTGCGAATGTAGTCCTCCGACAGGACGTCCAGCATGGAGGCGCGCGTCACCCGGGCGATGATCGCCCCATAGACAAGACTCAGCGTCACGGCCGGAAGGATCAGATTGCGCAACCAGAGCGCAGGCCCGTCGGAGAGCGGCGTGAAGCCCTGCACGGGAAGCCACTTCAGCGTCGTGGCGAAGAGGAAGGCGAGGGCGTAGCCGGCGATGAAGGCCGGCAACGAGAAACCCAGCGTCGTGAAGACCGTCAGTGCCCGATCGCGCCAGCTGTCGGGCCGCGCCGCGGCCGCCACGCCGAACGGAACGCCGAGGCCGACCGATATGACGACGGCGAGCAACAGCAGCGAGAAGGTGGGCTGCAGGCGCTGGCCGATCATGTGCGTCACCGGCTCGCCGCTGAAGATCGAGACTCCGAGATCGCCCTGCACGACATGCCAGAGCCAGCGGGCGAAGCGCAGATGCGCCTCCTCGTCGAGGCCGAGCGAGGTGCGGATCTTGGCGATCTGCTCGGGCGTGGCGGTGTCGCCCGCGAGCACCTGGGCGGGGTCGCCGGGCGTGAGGTACAGCAGGCTGAAGACGACGAGCGCCACCACCCCCATCACAGGCACAGCCGTCAGCAGACGCCGAACCGTGTAGGCCAGCATCAGCGCGTCAGCCCTTGCCGATGTTCCAGTAAGCCGCCACCGGGGAAGGGAAGACGCCCGTCAGGTTCTTGCGATACGCGACCAGCGAGACGAGGGAGCCGAGCGGGATGTAGGGCAGCGTCTTGAAGGCCTGCACCTGCAGCGCGATCGCCAGCTTCCTTTGCTCCTCCGGGGTCGCCGCGTTGGCCCATTGATCGCGCAAGGCCTCCATCTCGGGATCGTTCGGCCAGCCGAACCAGGCCGTCGGTCCGCCGGCACGCAGCATCTGGTGAACGCCGGGATTGACGATGTCGGAGCCGGTCCAGACCGTGACGAACATGCTCCAGCCGCCCTTGTCGGTCGGCTCCTTGCTGGTGCGCCGCTGCGCCATGGTGGCGAAGTCCATGGCCACCAGCTGCACGTTCATCCCCATGCGGCGCATCAGGTCCTCGGCGACCTGGGCCATCGCCGCCAGGGTGGGATTCTCCATGACGCCCAGGATGACGACCTTCTCGCCGGCATAGCCCGCCTCCTTGAGCGCGGCCTTCGCCTTGTCGAGGCTCCTGGTCTTGAGGATCTCGGCCCCGTCCTCGCTCGAATAGGGCGAGTCGCTGCCGTAGTAGCCGTAGCAGGCCTTGAGCAGCGTGGGATCGGAGACCGCGCTCTTCAGGAACTGGGTCTGGTCGATGGCCATGGCCAATGCCTGGCGGACCTTGGGATTGTTGAACGGCGGCTGCGTGTGGTTGAGCTGCAGCATGTAGTACGAGCCGGTCGGATTGCGCGGCGAGACCACGATGTTAGGATCGGCCTTCATGACCGGCACGAGGTCGAGCGTCGGCGCATCCCAATAGTCCTGCTCGCCGGCAATCAGCGCCGCCATCGCCGTCGACGGATCGCTGATGAAGGCCCATTCGATGCGATCGACTGCGGGGATGCGCCCGCCCGAGATGCTGTCGACCGGCTCCTTGCGCGGGATGTAGTCGTCGAACTTCGCCCACGCCGCCTTGGCGCCGGAGACGAACTCTTCCTTCAGGAAGCGGTAGGGGCCCGAGCCGATCGTCTCCGTCACCTGCTTCATCGGATCCACCTTCGCCATGCGCTCGGGCATGATGAAGCATTGCGACGAGTTGCTCTTGCCGAGCGCCGCTGGCAGGAGAGGGAAGGGCTTCTTGAGCTTGATGCGGAATTTGCGGTCGTCGATCGCCTCCAGACCGTCGATGAAGCGCATCGCCAGCTGCCCGAAGCCGTCGCGCGCAGCCCAGCGCTGGATCGAGGCGATGCAATCCGCCGATCGCACCGGCTCGCCGTCGTGGAACTTCAGCCCCTCGCGCAACCCGAGCACGAAGGTCCGGCCGTCTTCCTCGAAGGTCCAGCCTTCGGCCATCTGGGGATGCGGCACGTAATTGGAATCGACGGCCAGCAGCTGATCGAAGACCAGGAAGGCGTAGTCCTTGGTCGGCGGCGCGGTCGTCCAGATCGGGTCGAGCGAGGCGAGATTGCCGTTGTGGATGATCTTCAGCGTCTTGGCGGCCTTCTTCTGGGCCACGGAGGAACCGCCCAGAAAAGGCAGTGCTCCGGTGGCCAGGGATGCGGCCTGGAGGAAAGTCCGTCTCTTCATGGATGCCGCTTTCGTGCGAAGGGTGAGGACCGAACGCTAGAAGGCGTCGCAAAGACCGGGCCAATAGTTGAAGCCGGATGGGCCCATAAAAATACGTGTCGTTGTGAAGGCGGGTCCGATCTGCCTATATCGAGGACCGATGATCGCCAATGCGCGCATGTATTCCGTCACGCCGCCCGTCGCAGCGCTGTGGCGCAGCCTGCTCGGCGCCATCCTCGCGGACACCGGCGCGGCCATAGAAATCGTCGATCACGCGCCGCCGGCGCCCATCTCCGAGCTCTGGCAGCGGCCTGACAAGGCGGCGGTCTTCATGTGCGGCCTGCCCTACAGCCTGGCGACGCCGCAGCCGGAGCTGGTTGTTGCTCCCGTGCCGTCGCCAACCGAATATGGTGGCCGCGCCTGCTATTGGAGCGACGTCGTCGTCCGTGCCGACAGTCCGTTCCGGACGATCGAGCAAACCTTCGGCCATCGCCTCGCCTTGACGACGCCCGAATCCCAATCGGGCTATACGGCCCTGCTGCATGCGCTGATGCCGTATGCCAGCAGCACGCCGCTGTATCGCGAGATCATCGAACCACGCTTCACGCCGATGGGCGCCCTGACCGCCGTGATCGAGGGCAAGGCCGAGGTGGCGCCGCTCGACTCCTATGCCTTCGCGCTTCTGTCGAAATACGCGCCGGAACTGACGACACGGACGAGGACCATCCTGCGTACCGAGCCGACCGCCGTCCCGTTGCTGGTCTCCTCCGGCCCGGCGCCGGCTGCGGTGACGGGGGCTTTCCTCGCGGCACGCGAGAACAAGTTGACGGCCGCGCTCATGGACCAGCTCCTGCTCGATCGCTTTGCCCGGCCTGAGCCCGCGGCCTATGATGATTTGAAGAAAAGGTTTCTGGCCATGCAGGCGTTCTGGCGTCGCCATCCTTTGGCGAAGACGGCGCATCCGCTGTTCGCGGCAGAATTGATGACGGGGGTTTGAGGGGAACATCATGAAGAAAGGCCTTATCGCCGCGACTCTGGCGGCAGCTGTGCTGCTCGCCGGCAGCGCCTCGGCTCAGATCAAGATCGGCTTCCACGCACCGCAGTCCGGTCCGGCCGCGGCCGACGGCAAGTCCTCGACCATCGGCGCCGAGATCGCGCGTGACTGGATCAACGAGAAGGGCGGCGTGCTCGGCCAGAAGATCGAGCTGGTGATCTACGACGATCAGAACAAGCCCGACCAATCGGTGCCGATCGCCAACAAGCTCATCGGTCAGGACAAGGTCGTGGCGGCGATCTCCGGCAGCTATTCCGGTCCGACTCGCGCGGCGGCCGCCGTGTTCCAGCAGGCCCGCATCCCGTACATCTCGGCCTATGGCGTGCATCCCGACATCACCAAGGAGGGCAACTGGGCCTTCCGCGGCGTGCAGCTCGGCCAGCCGCAAGGCAAGGGCGCCGCGAAGTTCATTGCCGACAAGTTCGGCAAGGTGAAGGTCGCGATGCTGACCATGAACAACGACTTCGGCCAGTCGATCGCCGAGGGCTTCAAGGAGGAGGCGCAGAAGCTCGGCCTCACCCTCGTCAAGGAATACACGTTCGGCCTGGGCGAGCGGCAGTTCGGGCCGATTGTCGCGTCGGTCAAGAACGACAATCCCGACGTCATCTATGCCATCGGCTACTACTTTGTCGGCGGCCCGCTGGTGGCCCAGGTTCGCGCCGGCGGCCTCAAGCAGCCGATCGTGGCGGCCCAGGCCTTCGATTCCATGAAGCTGATCGAGATCGCCAAGGATGCGGCCGAGGGCATCTACATCGTCGGTGGCATGGATCGCGGCCGCAAGGATCCGGCCGATTTCCAGCCCTACCTGGCCGAGTTCAAGAAGCGCGCCGGCTATGATGCCGAGGCGGTGTCGGCCAACTGCTATTCCGCGGTCATGCTGATGGCCGACGCCATCAAGCGCGCAGGCAGCACCGACCCCGCCAAGATTCGCGACGCGCTGGCCGCGACCAAGGACTTCGCGATGCTCACCGGTCCGCTCGGTTACTTCAATTCGGTCGGCGAGCTCTATTCGCCGCTCGAGGTGACCCAAGTGAAGGGCGGCCAGTTCGTCGGCGTAACCGTCATCGACGACCAGGCGATCCTGGCCCCGCCGAAGTAAGAGGCCGCCGGCAGCAGGATCGCGATGCTCTTCGTCGAGCTGATCGTCAAAGGGCTGGTCTACGGCTGCATGTACGCGATGATGGCCGTGGGCCTGACCTTGGTCTACGGCCTGCTGCGTATCCTGCACATCGCGCATGCCGGCGTCTTCGCGCTCGGCGCCTACATGACGGTCACCGTCGCCAACGCGACCGGCAGCCTGGCGCTCGGCTTCCTGGTCGCGACGGCGGTGAGTGCGGTTGCGGGGACGGCGATCTATCGGCTGGCCTACCAGCCGATCCTGCATCACGCGGCGTTCGTGCCGATGGTCGTCTCGATCGGCCTGTTCATCGTGATGCAGGAGGGCTTCCGGCTGATCTTTGGCGCCTATGGCATCGCGTTCGACACCAACCCCTGGTACGTCGCCAACGTCAGTCTCGCCGGCATCAGCCTGACCTATGTCGAGATCGCCATGGTGATCATGTCGGTCGTCCTGCTGGTCGGCTTCGGGCTGTTCGCCGGCCTGACGCGGGCGGGCATCGGCTGGCGCGCCACCGTCACCGATCCGCAGATGGCGACCAGCTTCGGCGTCGATCCGGTGCGGGTGCGCTACGTCAATTTCCTGTTCGGCTCCGCACTCGCCGGGATCGCAGGCGGTCTCGTCGGTCTGCTCAACAACTATGTCGAGCCGACGATGGGCGGCGCGGTCAGCTACAAGGCGCTCGCCATCATCGTGCTGGGCGGGCTGGGCAGCGTGCGCGGCACATTGATCGCCAGCCTCGTGCTGGGCGTGGTCGAGGCGTTCGGCGCGATCTACCTCGCCGACATCTTCGACCGCGACGCGATCGGCTTCCTGTTCCTGATCGTGGTACTGATGGTGCGCCCGCAGGGCCTCCTGGGGCGCGGGTAGCGACGGATGAGCGCCTACATCGCAAGCCTGATCAGCGTCATCGGCATCAACCTGATCCTGGCGCTCAGTCTCAACATCATCACCGGCTTCTGCGGCCAGGTGAGCCTGGGCCACGCCGCCTTCTATGGCCTGGGCGCCTACACCGCCGCCTATCTCGCCAAACTGGGCGCGCCGCTGCCGCTCACCCTGCTGGCGGGGATGGCGATGGCGGGCGCGATCGGGATCGTGGTGGGGCTCACGTCGCTTCGCGTGCGCCACGACTTCCTGGCCGTGACGACGATGGGCATCGGCTTCGTCTTCCTGGGCTTCGTGCGCAAGCAGAAATGGCTGGGCGGCGAGCTCGGCATTTCCGGCATTCCCGGCTCCGGCCTCGACGCCGTGACCTATGCGCTGCTCATCGCGGGCTTTGCCATGGCCGTCCTGGGATTCAGCCTTTGGATCAAGCAAAGCTGGATGGGCTTCACCTTCGATGCCGTGGCCGACGACGAGGACGCCGCGCGCACCGTCGGCGTCAACGTCTCGACCTACAAGCTCACCGCCTTCGGCATCGGCACCGCGCTCGCCGGACTGGCTGGCGGGCTTTACGTCTACTTCGCCCGCATCATCCTGCCCGACACGTTCGACTTCGTGCAGTCGATCGCCATCCTCACCATGGTCGTGATCGGCGGCACCGGATCGGTCTGGGGCGTCTTTGCCGCCACGATCGCGCTGACGCTCCTGCCCGAGGTGTCGCGCGCGGCGGCGGACTATCGGCTGCTGATCTTCGGCGCGATGCTGATGCTGGTGATGCGCTTCAGCCCGGGCGGCCTCGCGGGTCTGGTGAAGCGGAAGCCGGCATGAGCGCGCTCGCCCGCATCGACGACCTGCATGTCAGCTTTGGCGGGGTGGCCGCTGCCAGCGGCGTGAGCTTCACCGTCGAGCGCGGCGAGTTCCTGGCGTTGATCGGACCCAACGGTGCGGGCAAGACGACGGCGTTGCGCATGGTGGCCGGCCTCCTGCGGCCCGATCGCGGCCGTGTCTTCTTCGACGACCATGACGTGACGGCTCTGCCGGCCCACGCGCGCGTGCGGCGCGGCCTCGGCTTCACCCACCAGATCGTCCGGCCGTTCTACGGCTTCCGCACCATCGAGAACGTGATGCTGGCGGCCGGCCACGACCGGACCGCGAATCCATGGCGCGCCATCACCAGCCGCTCGCGGGTGGCGGCGCGCGACAAGGCGCGCACGATCCTCGACCGGTTCGGCCTGGCAGCGCAGGCCGAACAATCACCACGGGCGCTGCCGCTCGGCCAGCGCAAGCGGCTCGAGGTGGCGCGTGCGATCGCGCTCGATCCCAGGCTGCTGCTGCTCGATGAGCCACTGGCCGGTCTCAGCAGCGCCGAGGCCACGACCATGGCCGACCTGATCCGGACATTGCCCGGGCAGGGCATTACCGTCCTGCTGGTCGAGCACAATCTCGGTGAGGTGCTGCGCGTGGCCGACCGGCTCGTCGTCCTCGATGCCGGCAAGGTGATGGCGCACGGCACGCCCCAGGAGGTGATGGCCCGGGCCGACGTGCGACAGGCCTATACCGGCGTCGTCTAACCTAGTAGCTCTGCACAATGGTTATGACGGGCTGAGCGGCAAACAGGATCGTGTTCGTCACGTCTCTCCAGAAATCCCCGCAAGCCGTTGACGCCTCTGCTCCTTTGCGCCCTGGCGGCGGCCGGACGATGTCCCCTGGAAAGGGACAGCTACGACAGGCGCGTTCCTCGGCCCGACCGCAGGTCGGCGTCAATTTCCGCTAGATTCCGCTAGACCCACAAACACCGGCGAAGTCGTTGAATCACCCCGACCTCACCGCCCTTCGAGCTTCGCTCGGGAT
>NZ_BKAJ01000182.1 GCF_007992495.1 Reyranella soli | reverse complement strand
GGAAGACAAGAACATGAGCGGACCTGGAGGTCCGCGCTCCGATGAACCCCATCAATGATGCTTGTTGTTCTTCTTCTCGCCCGGTTTCCAGCCCCACAGCTTGCGGGCCGCTTCAGCGATCTTCGGATCGAGCGGTAGCTCGAGGTCGTCGATACCCTTGCCGACGATGTCGTCGATGATCTTCAGACCCTTCAGACGGGCGCGCATCTTGTTGTCGGAGGCGATCACGTGCCAGGGCGCCCAGTCGGTGTCGGTGCGCTCCAGCATGTCGTCGTACGCCTCGATGTACGCCTTGCGCTTGGCGATGTTGCGGAAGTCCTCCAGCCCGATCTTGTAGTGCTTATGAGGGTCGTCGAGCCGCTCGATCATGCGCTGCTTCTGCTCTCCCTCGCTGACATGAACCATGAGCTTGACGATGCGCACGCCGTCGTCGGTGAGCTGGCGCTCGAACTCATTGATCTCACGATAGGCCCGCTTCCAGGCGTCCTTACTGCAAAAACCCTCGATGCGCTCGACCAGCACGCGGCCGTACCACGTGCGATCGAAGATGGCCCAGTTACCCGGCGCCGGCAGGCGGTCCCAGAAGCGCCAGAGGTAATGGCGGCCCTGCTCGTCGGGCATCGGTGCCCCGATGCGATAGACCTGGATCGATTTCGGCTCGAGGCCGCTCACGATGCGCTCGATCAGGCCGCCCTTGCCGGCGGCGTCCCAGCCATCGATGCCGATCAGGACCCGACCGCCGTTGCGCAGGCTGTGGATCTGCAGGTCGAGCAGCCGGTGCTGCAGCTTTTCGAGCTTATCCTGGTAGTCGTCCTTGTCGATCGGGTCGTCGTCCATCTCGATCTTGTCGAGGCTCGGCCACTTGCCCATTGGTTCCTCCGGTGGCGGATCGTGACAGCGCGGGCGGTAAGGTGCAATTCGCCTGGAGATTGACAGCGCCAAGCCGCACGACGACTAATCATCGCCGATGGCCGACGCCCAACCCACGATCCGCTACACCCAGCGCGCAGGAAAACCCGTCATCGAGGTCGCCGGCACATGGACGGTGTTCAGCCTGCGCGGCATCCGGCGCATGGCCGAGAAGGCCTTGGCTGCGGCGGGCGCCGGCAAGGCCGACCGCATCGTCGACGCCAAGAAGGTCGAGCGCCTCGACACCGCGGGCGCGCTCGAGATCCTGATGTTGGCCGGCGGGCCCGACGCCCAGATCGAGACCGCCGAAAAGGCCCATGCCGACCTGTTCAAGGTCGTGCAGGACAACATGTGCGAGGCGCCGCCCGAGCGCCATCCGAACTGGCTGGCCCATTGGCTGGAGGAGATCGGGCGCAACACCGTCCATCTCTACGAGCAGGGCGTGAACCTTGCCGCCTTCTTCGGCGAGATCCTCGTGACTTTCGTCGAGGCCTGCCTGCATCCCAAGCGCTTCCGCCTGAACGCCGTCGTGCGCCAGATGTACGAGGTGTGGATCCGCGCCTTGGTGATCGTGGGCGTGCTGACCTTCCTGATCGGCGTCGTCATCGCCTACCAGGGCGTCCAGCAGCTCAAACAGTTTGGCGCCGAGACGTTCACCGTGGAGGCGGTCGGCATCGGCATGTTCCGCGAGCTCGGCGTGCTGCTCACGGCCATCATCGTCGCCGGCCGCTCGGGCAGCGCCTTCACCGCCCAGATCGGCACCATGCAGGTCAACCAGGAGGTCGACGCCATGCGCACGATCGGGCTGAACCCGATCGAATGGCTGGTCATGCCGCGCATCACGGCGCTGGTCATCTCCATGCCGCTGCTCGCCTTCTGGGGCGACATGACCGGGCTGCTGGGGGGAGCGGTCGCCTGCACCGTCTATCTCGACTTCACCTTCGTTCAATTCTTCGAGCGGCTGCGCGACACGGTCGGGCCCTGGCACTTCTACGTCGGCATGATCAAGGCGCCGGTGTTCGGCGCGGTCATCGCCATCGTCGGCTGCTTCGAGGGCCTCCAGGTGAGGGGCAGCGCCGAGAGCGTCGGCCAGCTCACGACCAAGTCGGTGGTCGAATCGATCTTCTGCGTCATCGTGCTCGATGCGATCTTCTCCATCATCTTCCTGCTGGCAGGCGTGTGATGGCCGAAACTGCCGCCCCCGCAAAGGAACATGCCGAGAAGCCGGCGTCGCCCAAGCTCCTGGAAGGCGGCCAGCTCGTCGATCACCGCGACGGCCGCGACGTCGTGCTGAAGCTGCGCGGCGTGCGCACGCAGTTCGGCGACAACATCATCCACGACAATCTCGATTTCGACGTATTTCGCGGCGAGATTGTCGGCCTGGTCGGGGGGTCGGGAACCGGCAAGTCTGTGCTTTTGCGCACCATCATCGGCCTCAATGGGCACACCAAGGGCACCATCGAGATGCTGGGGGTCGATATCTCCACCCTGCACGGCCAAGCCGAGCGCGCCATGCAGGCCCGTACTGGCGTGCAGTTCCAGGACGGCGCCCTCTTCTCCTCCCTGAGCGTCACCGACAACATCATCGTGCCGGTCCGCGAGCATGTCGGCCTGGAGGAGCAGACGATGCGCGACATCGCGGCTCTCAAGGTCGCGATGGTCGGGCTGCCGCCGGACGCCGGCGACAAGAAGCCATCGGAGCTTTCGGGCGGCATGCGCAAGCGCGCCAGCCTTGCCCGCGCCCTGGCGCTCGACCCGGACCTGCTGTTCCTCGACGAGCCGACGGCCGGCCTCGACCCGATCGGTGCGGCGCATTACGACGAGCTGGTCAAGGACCTGAACAAGAGCCTTGGCGTCACGATTCTCATGGTCACGCACGACCTGGACAGCCTTTATGCGGTCTGTGACCGCATCGCCGTGCTTCTCGACAAGCGCGTCGTGGTAGGTACGATAGACGAGTTGCTCGGGTTCGATCACCCGTGGGTCCAGGAGTACTTCCGTGGGCCGCGCGGGCGGGCCGCGGCCAAGCAGCAGGAGTAGAGCGGCGTCAGATGGAAAGAAGATCGCCTTATGTGCTGATCGGCGCCGCGATGATCCTGTTCATTGCGGCGGTCGCGGGATTCGTCATCTGGAAGCTGCGTGCGGGCGACCGCACGGCCTACGCTTACTACGACATCCTGTTCTCGGGTGACGTGCAGGGACTGACCACCGATTCGCCGGTGTTCTATCGCGGCCTGCGCGTCGGTCGCGTCGCCAACATCCAGCTCACCTCGCGCGTCGATACCCAGCGCTCGAGTGGGCGCGAGCGGCTCAGCGAAAAGATCGAGGTCACGGTCGCCGTCGACTGGAACATTGACATCCGCGAGCGCTCCTACGCGGTGTTCGAGAAGCCGTTCATCGCCGGCGCGCCGTTCATCCAGATCGTCGGCCGCCTCGACGTCGACCAGATCAAGCCCAAGAAGAGGGCGGGCGACAGGCCTTACCCCGAGATTCGCGAGGGCGCGTCGTTCCTGCAGGCGACCTCGACCTCGGCGCAGGAGCTGCTGACCAAGGCCGGCGTCACGGTCGACCGGCTGAACGAGCTCTTGAGTCCCGACAATGTCGGCGCGGTCACCGATACGCTGCGCAACCTGTCGACCGTGAGCACAGCGCTCGCCAAGCAGGACGCGGCGATCCAGTCGACGCTGGCCGAGCTGCCGATCGCCATCGCCGAGTTCCGCAAGACCTTCGACAAGGTCAATACGCTCGCCGATTCGCTGAACGTGCTCGCCCTCGAGCTGGGGCCGCAGGACGCCAACACCAAGAAGGCGCTGGCCGGCAAGGAGCCGAGCGAGCTCAATAAGACCATCATCGAGGCGCGCGTGGCGCTGAAGAACATCGACAATGCGGCCGGCCAGCTCAGCAAGCTGGTCAGCGACAGCAAGGGACCGGTCAAGAACTTCACCGAGACCGGGCTCAACGAGCTGTCGATGACCATCCGCGAGCTGCGTCAGCTCACCACCAACCTGAACGTCATCGCTACCCGGCTCGAACGGGATCCGTCCGGCTTCGTGTTCAGCGGCAAGCAAGGATACACGCCCAAATGATACTTCGCCTGGCCGCCCTCGCGGGGGCGGTCGCCCTGCTTGCCGGCTGCCAGTTCATCAGTGCGGTCGACGCGGCCACCGAGCCTCAGGACCTCTACACGGTTACTCCCAAGAGCACCTTCGACCCCGACCTGCCGTCGGTCTACTGGCAGCTTGCGGTCGAGGCGCCGGCCGCCGCGGCCAACCTCAATACCGGCCGCATCGCCATCGCCATGACGCCGACGTCGACCGACTACTACGCCAAGGCGGCGTGGACCGATCGCGCGCCGCTGATGGTGCAGACCAGGATCGTCGATTCTTTCGAGAACACGCGCAAGATCGTGGCGGTCGCGCGCGAATCGATCGGCATCCGCGCCAACTACGTGCTGCAGCCCGACCTGCGCAACTTCGAGGCGCTCTACTACTACGGCAAGCCGCCGATCGTGCGCGTGCGCATCATTGCCAAGCTGGTGCGCATGCCTGACCGGCAGATCATCGGCGTCGGATCCTTTGAGCGCTGCGTGCGGGCGCGCGCCGATTCGGTGCCCAAGGTCGTCGACGCCTTCGACCAGGCGCTGGGCAGCGTGATCAAGCGCCTGGTCGCCTGGACGCTACGCACGCCGCCGGCGCGCCCGCCCAGCGACGATGCACCCTACAACATCGAGCGCTATCGCAACCCGGCCAACGCCGTGATCGACACCGAGAACTGCCCCAAGGGCAACGACGCCTCGATGGTGCCGCTGACGGACGAGTAGCGGAGCGCGGACCTGGAGGTCCGTGCTCCCTTAAGCCCTTTTCTCCACCATCGACCACGCCATGTCGGCCAGCGCCTTGGCGCGGTTGCCGTACTTGGTGGCGGTCTCCGACGAGGCGTTGCCGTCGAGGCCGCGCTTGTAGACGCCCTGGACGATGGCGGCGAGCCGGAACAGCGAGAAGGCGAGGTAGAAGTCGAAGGACGGCACTTCCTTGCGGCCGGTCCGCCGCGCGTAGGCGGCGAGGTACTCGGGCTCCGTCGGGATGCCGAACGCCTTGAGGTCGAGCCCTGCATAGCCGCCCGAGGCGCCGAAGCCCTCGCCGAAGTGGTACATCATGCAGTTGTAGCCGAGGTCGGCCAGCGGATGGCCGAGCGTGGAGAGCTCCCAGTCGAGCACCGCCACGATGCGCGGCTCGGTCGGATGGACGATGGTGTTGCCCAGCCGATAGTCGCCGTGGTTGATGCGCGTCTCGTCGCCCGGCGGGATGTTGGCCGGCAGCCATTGCTTCAGCTGCTCCATCGCCTCGATATGCTCGGTGCGGGCGAGGTCGTACTGGCTCGACCAGCGCGAAATCTGGCGCTGGATGTACTGGCCCTCGCGGCCGAAATCGCCGAGCCCGACGGCGCGGTAGTCGACATTGTGGATGCGCGCCAGCACGTCATTCATGGAATCGAAGATCTTGGCCCTGTCGGCCGGCGAGACGTCGGGCATCCTGGGATCGGCCAGCACGCGGCCCGGCGTGAATTCCATGATGTAGAAGGCGGTGCCGATCACCCCGTCGTCCTGGCAGAGGGCGTAGGGCTTCGGCACGGGCACGTCGGTGTGGTCGCTCAGCGCCTTGATCACGCGATATTCGCGATCGACCTGGTGCGCCGAGGGCAGCAGCTTGCCGGGCGGCTTCTTGCGCAGCACGTACATGCGCCCGCCGCCGTCCGTTATGTGGAATGTCGGGTTGCTCTGGCCGCCCTCGAACTGGAGCAGGCGCGCAGGGCCGCGGTAGCCGTCGACATGGGCCTTCATGTAGTCGGCGAGGCGCGCCTCGTCGAAGGCGTGGTTGGCGCGGACAGGAGTCAGGTTGTCGGGCAATTCGGACATCGGTTGGACGCTGCTGGTGACATTGCTGTGGTCGTGACGGTTTTACCGCCGAAGTGCGGCGAAGACGAGGGATGCCGCAAAACGGACGGGCGTAGCGATTGGAGACGGTACATCCGCCGTCGCTTCACGTTCGAGGATAAACGATGTCCAAATTCCGCAGCATCCCTTACGCCGTTCTGACGGGCAGCCTGCTCGTCGGCGGCGGCGCGTACGCGCAATCGATGTACGGCATCGATCAACGCCAGGACTACCAGCAGAACCGCATCGAGCAGGGCATCCAGAGCGGCCAGATCACGCGCAGCGAGGCCTATCGCCTCGAGCAGGGCGAGCGGGCTATCGACCGCGCCCAGGCGCGCGCGCGCGCCGACGGTGTGGTGACCCAGCAGGAGCGCAACCGCATCGACCAGATGGTCGACCGCGAGGGCCGGCAGATCTATCGCCAGAGCCACGACAGCCAGCAGGCCTGGGATCGCGGCCAGAGCTGGGGCCACACCGACGGCCGTTTTGACGGCTGGCGCGACCGCAACTACGCGGGCCGCGACGGCGGTCGCGACGGTTGGGGCAACCATGGCTGGGGCGACCGCAATGGGGGCGACCGCAATTGGGGTGACCGCAACTGGGGTGGCCGCAACGGCGGCGACCACAACTGGGGCGACCGCGGCGGCGATCCTAACCGGCACTACGGCTGGAACAACGGCCAGCACAATGGCTGGGACGGCAACCGCCCGCCGGGCGTCGAGCGCCGCGATGCGGTGAACGACCGTCGCATCGACAACGGCGTGCGCGACGGTTCGCTGACGCGCGGCGAGGCCAATCGGCTGGATCGCGGCCAGAACCGCATCGACCGCTACGAGGCGAACGCCCGTTCCGATGGCCGTGTGTCGCCCTATGAGCACGGCCGCATCGACCAGATGCAGAACAACCAGAGCCAGCGCATCTACAACGCCCGTAACAACGAGCGGACGCAGCCGACGGCGGCACCGACGCAACAGCCGTCCGCCAACGGCGGCAACGGCGGCTGGCGCATGCAGCAGGCCAGCATGCCGCCGCAGCAGCCGCGCCAGCAGCAGCCGCAGCAGAACTGGGGCGGCAACAACGGTGGTTGGCGCATGCAGCAGGCGAGCGCGCCCGTACAGCAGCCGCGCCCGCAGCAGGTGAGCGCACCCGCGACGCCGCGGCCGACCTATACGCCTCCGTCGGGCGGCGGTGGGCAGCGTTCGCGCAGCCGATAGGTCAGTGGGTGGGACTGGACGCGCTGTGTACGTGGCGCGTCCCCAACTCTCGCCTCAATTCACCTGGCGCTGCTTGTCGCCCCAGTAGGGCTTGCGCAGCTCGCGCTTGAGGATCTTGCCCGTCGGATTGCGCGGCAGCGCGTCGACGAAGTCGACCGACTTCGGCAGCTTGTAGCCGGCGATGCGCTCGCGTGCCCAGCCGATCAGCTCGCCCGAGCTCACGTCGGCGCCGGGCTTCTTGACCACGACGGCCTTCACCGCTTCGCCCCAGCGCTCGTCGGGCACGCCGATCACCGCGACGTCGGCGACGGCAGGATGGCCGAACAGGGCGCTCTCGACCTCGGCGGGATAGATGTTCTCGCCGCCCGACACGATCATGTCCTTCACGCGGTCGTAGATGTAGAGGTAGCCCTTGTCGTCGAGGTAGCCCGCGTCGCCGGTGAAGAACCAGTCGCCCTGGATGGCGCGCCTGGTGGCGTCGGGCAGGTTCCAGTAGCCGCCCATGATCTGCCGCGAGCGCACGGCGATCTCGCCGACCTGGCCCGTTGCCATGTCCCTGCCCTCGTCGCCGACGATGCGCAGCTCCACGCCCTCCTGCGCATAGCCGCAGGACAGGAGCTTCTTCACGTCGGCCGGGTCATGGTCAGCGGGCGGCAGCAGGGTGATGGCGCCGGTCGTCTCGGTGAGGCCGTAGACCTGCTGGAAGCCGCAAGGAAAGACACCCATCGCCTGCTTCAGCAGGTCGGCTGGGATCGGCGCGGCGCCGTAGACGATCAGGCGCAGGCTCGAAAGATCGGTCTCGCGGATCTGCGGCGCCTGCACCAGGAACAGGATCATCGCGGGCACCAGCAGCATGACCTGCAGCTTCTCGCGCTCGATGGTCTGCAGGATCTCGAGCGGCACGAACTCGCGCATCACATGGTTGGTGGCGCCGGAGAAGAGACCGGCGATGCCCCAGCCGGCGCCGCCGATATGGAACATCGGCAGGCAGACGAGGTTGGGAACGCCTTCGGCCAGCAGCCAGGTCTTGGTCCACAGCGGCAGCATCCAGGCGAAGTTGGCGTTGGTCAGCTCCGCCCCCTTCGGCAGTCCCGTCGTGCCGCTGGTATAGAACTGCACCGCCGTATCGGTCGGCCGGGTGGGCAGGTTGGGATCGGTGTCGTCCTGGCGATCGCGCCAGGTGGCGAAGGATTCCCAGGCCGGGTGGCGTGCACCGAAGGCCACGATCTTGCGCACGGTCTTGAGTTCGTCGCGGATCTTATCGACGACGGCGAAGAACTCCTCGCCGACGAACAGGATCTCGGCCTTGGCGTCGTTGACGATGTGCAGCACTTCCGGCGCGGCAAGCCGCCAGTTGACCGAGACCATCACGGCGTTGGCTTTAGCCACGCCGAACAGCAGTTCGAAGAAGATGTCGCTGCTCTTGTCCAGATGGGCGATGCGCGCCTGCGGCTCGATGTCCTCGACGATGAGGCCGTTGGCGACGCGGCTCGCCGCCCGGTCGAGTGCGGCATAGCTCGTCGTGTGGCCGGCATGGACCAGGGCCGCGGCGTCAGGGCGGGCGGCCGCATGCCGTCGCACGATGTCTGCCAGGCTCGTGATCTCGATGCTCATTGAACGCTTTCCCCGATTGCGCGGCATCTTCGGGGCTTTTGGAGTGATTTCAAGGATTTGATCGCCCAGAGCGCGTACACTACTGTCGGGGCGTGGGATCGAGCGGGGCTTTCTGAGGAAACATGAGCAAGCGGATATTGGTCACGGGCGGCGCGGGCTTCCTGGGCTCGCATCTGTGCGAGCGGCTACTGGCCCAGGGCAACGACGTCCTGTGCGTCGACAACTACTTCACCGGTACCAAGCAGAATTTGGCGGCGTGCCTCGATAATCCGCGCTTCGAGCTGATGCGTCACGATGTGACCTTCCCGCTCTATGTCGAAGTCGACGAGATCTACAATCTCGCGTGTCCGGCCTCGCCCATCCACTACCAGCACGACCCGGTGCAGACGACCAAGACCTCGGTGCACGGCGCCATCAACATGCTGGGCCTAGCCAAGCGCACGCGCGCCAAGATCTTCCAGTCCTCGACCAGCGAGGTCTACGGCGATCCGACGGTGCATCCTCAGGTCGAGAGCTACCGCGGCAACGTCAATCCGCTGGGGCCGCGCGCCTGCTACGACGAGGGCAAGCGCTGCGCCGAGACGCTGTTCTTTGACTACTGGCGCCAGCACAAGCTGCGCATCAAGGTGGCGCGCATCTTCAACACCTACGGCCCGCGCATGCATCCCAACGATGGCCGCGTGGTGTCGAACTTCATCGTCCAGGCCCTCAAGGGCGAGGACATCACGCTTTACGGCGACGGCACGCAGACGCGCGCCTTCTGCTACGTCGACGACCAGATCGAGGGCTGGATGCGCCTGGTCAATGACACGCCCGACGATTTCACCGGGCCGGTCAACATCGGCAACCCGGTCGAGATCTCGATGAAGCAACTGGCCGAGGCGGTGCTGAAGGTGGTCGGCGGCAAGTCGAAGCTGGTGATCGCCCGGCCGCTGCCGGTCGACGACCCGCTGCAGCGCTGCCCCGACATCACGCTGGCGCGCGAGAAGCTCAAGTGGGAGCCCAAGGTGCCGCTGGAACAGGGGCTGAAGAACACCGTCGAGTATTTCGACGGCCTGCTGCGCGGCAACAACCACGTGAGCCGCGTCGGGCGCTAGAGAAAGGTCCCTCGCAGCGCTCGGGATGACAACATTGCTGTCATCCCGAGGCCGAAGGCCGAGGGACCTTTAAGGTCCCAGAACCGCTACTGCGCCGCGACCGCGCGCGGCAGGGCGTTGACGACGGAGGCCTTGCCCGAGGTCATCTCGTCGTGGATCCACTTGTAGGTCTTTTCCATGCCGTCCTCGAGACGGATGGAGGGCGCCCAGTTCATCAGCTTCTTGATCAGCGTGTTGTCGCTGTTGCGGCCGCGCACGCCCTTGGGCGCGTCGAGCTTGTAGGAGCGCTTCAGCTTCACGCCGGCGATCTTCTCGACGATATCGACCAGGCGGTTGATGCTGACCAGTTCGTCGCTGCCGATGTTCAGCGGCTCGATGATGTCGCTTTGCGCCAGGCGGATCGTGCCGTCGGTGCAGTCGTCGATGTACATGAACGAGCGGGTCTGCTCGCCGTCGCCCCAGATCTCGATCTCATGCTTGCCCGAGAGCTTGGCGGCGATGACCTTGCGGCAGATCGCGGCCGGCGCCTTCTCGCGCCCGCCGTCGTAGGTGCCTTCTGGGCCGTAGACGTTGTGGTAGCGCGCCACGCGGGTGGCGATGCCGTAGTCCTCGCGATAGTGGCGGGCCATCCGCTCGCTGAACAGCTTCTCCCAGCCGTAGCCGTCTTCCGGCATGGCGGGATACGCGTCCTCTTCCTTGAGCGCGGTGACGTCGGTGCGGATCTGCTTGTCGCCGTTGTAGACGCAGGCCGACGACGAATAGAAGAAGCGCTCGGTGCCGGCTTCCTTGGCGGCGACCAGCATGTGGGTGCTGACCAGCACCGACAGCATGCACTCGGCCTTGTGGGTCTCGATGAAGCCCATGCCGCCCATGTCGGCGGCGAGATTGTAGATCATGCGCGCGCCCTTGGCGGCGGCACGGCACGGTTCGAGCAGGGCGAGGTCGCCCACCTGGTTCTCGACGCCCGGGGTCTTCTGGTACCACTCGTTGAGCGGCTTGACGTCGACGGCGCGGATCTTGGTGTGGCCGCGCTGCTGCAGGACGCGGACCAGATGGCCGCCGATGAAGCCACCGGCACCGGTGACGACCACGAGATCATTCTTGGACATTGACCAGCCTTTCACGCGAAGAGAGGGCTTTTATCCTATTTTTCAAAGACTTGCGAGGTTGGGCACGGTGTACCCTGTGGACTCGCCAAGCGCGATGGGGTGCTCGTTTGCGCGCCTCGCGCTTTTTCGTCAAGTCGCCCAATGACGCGGCAATAATACGGCGACAGCGACGGTCGACTGCAGACAGTTTTGGGGGAAATCGGTGGTCGGTGCCAAAAAACTCACTTATACCAGTGAGATAGGCCCCCAATGGCCCTCCAGGCATCGTGCTGGCCGAAATCACCCCTGTCATCCTGACCTACAACGAATCCGCCAACATCGGCCGCTCCCTCGAGCGCCTGACATGGGCGAAAGAGGTCGTGGTCGTCGACAGCAACTCGACCGACGACACGCTGGCGATTGCCAGCCGCTTCCCCAATGTCCGCACGGTCCAGCGGCCGTTCGATACCCACGCCGAGCAGTGGCGCTTCGCCGTCGAGCAGACCGGCATCACCAGCGGCTGGGTGCTGCGGCTCGACGCCGACTACATGGTCGAGCCGGCGCTGCGTGACGAGATCGCGGCGCTGACGCCGGCCGAGGAGACCGCCGCCTGCGAGATCGCCTTTACCTATTGCATTGATGGCCGGCCCTTGCGCGCCTCGCTCTATCCCGCGCTGCCCGTCCTGTTCCGGCGCGGCCGTGGCCGGTTCGTCCAGGACGGCCATACCGAGAAGCTCCGCATCGACGGGCCGATCGTGAAGCTCAACAACCGCCTGCTGCACGACGACCGCAAGAGCCTGGAGCGCTGGCTGCAGTCGCAGTCGCGCTACCAGGCGCAGGAAGCCGAGAAGCTCACCACCCGGCCATGGTCCGAGCTGAGCTGGCCCGGCCGCCTGCGCCGCACGCGCTTCCTGGGGCCGATCGCCGTCGCCGTGCACTGCCTGGTCGTGAAGGGCCTGATATTCGACGGGACGGCCGGGCTTCTCTATACAGCCCAGCGCGTGACCGCCGACCTGATCCTTTCCATGCACCTGCTGCGCCGCGACCTCGACCGATGACCTACATCCTCGGGCTGAACGCCTATCACGCCGACGCCGCAGCCTGCCTGGTGAAGGACGGCACCCTGATCGCCGCCGTCGAGGAAGAGCGCTTCCGCCGCATCAAGCACTGGGGCGGCTTTCCCGGCGAAGCGATCCGCTACTGCCTCAGCGAGGCCGGCATCGCGCTCGCCGACGTCGAGCACGTCGCCGTCAACAGCGACAACCGCGCCAACCGCTGGCGCAAGCTCGGCTATGTCCTGACCTCGGGCGTCACCCCGTCCTATGTGTTGAGCCGCCTACGCCAGCGCGGCGAGCGCGCCGACATAGCGGGCAACCTCAAGCAGGCGCTGCCGGACCAGGAGTTCCGTGGCGCCGTGCATGCCGTCGAGCACCATCTCTGCCATCTCGCCTCGGCCTTCCTGGTGTCGCCCTACGACAAGGCCGCGGCGGTCTCGGTCGACGGCTTCGGCGATTTTTCGTCGGCCGCCTGGGGCCTGGGCGAGGGCGGCAACCTCCGGGTCGACGGCCGCGTCTACTTCCCTCATTCGCTCGGCGTGTTCTACGAAGCGATGACGCAATTCATCGGCTTTCCGCACTATGGCGACGAATACAAGGTGATGGGGCTCGCGCCCTACGGCGAGCCGCGCTTCGTCGACCTGATGAAGCAGATCGTGAAGACGAGGGACGACGGCACGTTCGAGCTCGACCTGCGCTTCTTCCGCCACGCGTCGGGCCAGGGCGCCAACTACCAGGTGAAGGACGGCATTCCCTCGGGCGGGCAATTGTGGAGCGACGAGCTCGCGAGCCTGCTCGGCCCGGCGCGCGATCCGGCCGCGCCGCTGGAAGATCGCCATCGCGACATCGCGCGTTCGGCGCAGGTCACCTACGAGAACGCCTTCTTCAATCTTCTGGGCGCCTTGCACCGCCGCTACGGCGCCGACGCCGTCGTGCTGGCGGGCGGCTGCGCCTACAACTCGGTGGCCAACGGCAAGGTGCTGGAGCGCACGCCGTTCAAGAAGCTCTACGTCCAGTCGGCCGGCGGCGATGCCGGCGGCGCGATCGGCGCGGCCTTCGCCACCTGGCACAAGCTTGGCGGGGCCGCCGCACGCCGTCACTTCGTGATGGATCACGCTTATTGGGGGCCGTCGGCGACACCCGACCAGATCGCCGCCGCCATCGCCCAGCGCCGCGCCGACTTCGACACCGCAGGCTGCACCATCGAGCGCATCGCCGACGAGGCGACGTTGTGCAAGCGGACGGCCGAGGCGATCTCGCTCGGCAAGGTGATCGGCTGGTTCCAGGGCCGTCTCGAATGGGGCCCACGGGCGCTCGGCAACCGCTCGATCCTGGGCGATCCGCGGCGCGCCGACATGAAGGATATCCTCAACCTCAAGATCAAACGCCGCGAATCCTTCCGGCCGTTTGCGCCTTCCGTGCTGCGCGAGGCGGTGCCGGAGTGGTTCGAAACCGACGACGACGTCCCCTTCATGATGCAGGTCTTCCGGATCCGAGAGGCCAAGCGCAAGGAGATCCCGGCGGTCACCCACGTCGATGGCACCGGCCGGCTACAGACGGTCACCTGGGCGGGTAATCCGCGCTATGCCCGGCTGATCCAGTCGTTCCGCGACATCACCGGCGTGCCCATGGTCCTGAACACCAGCTTCAACGAGAACGAGCCGGTTGTTTGCAGGCCCGAGGAAGCCATCGACTGTTTCCTGCGAACCAAGATGGACGTCCTCGTCATGGGTGATACGCTCATCCGGCGATGATCTCGTTCACCGTCAACGGCCAGCTGGCTCAGGTTGATGTCGAGGCCGAGAAGCCGCTGCTGTGGGTCCTGCGCGAGGACCTCAATATCACGGGACCCAAGTATGGGTGCGGTGTGGCGTCGTGCGGCGCCTGCACCGTCCACATCGACGGCGCGCCAGTGCGGTCGTGCTCGATGGCGGCATCGGACGCTGCCGGCAAGACGGTGATCACCATCGAAGGGCTGGCGCCCGGCACGTTGCACGCGGTGCAGAAGGCCTGGATCGAGGAGCAGGTGCCCCAGTGCGGCTACTGCCAGCCCGGCTTCATCATGTCGGCGGTGGCGCTGCTCAAGGCCAATCCCAAGCCGACCGACCAGGACATCGACGAGGTCCTGTCCAACATCTGCCGCTGCGGCACCTACAGCGCCATTCGCCGCGCCGTCCATCGCGCGGCGGCCTTGCTGGGCGGCGCGCCGTGAAGAAGTGGACCCGGCGCATGGCGATCATCGGCGGCGTCGCCGGTGGAGGCCTGCTGGGTGTCGGTTTCTGGTTTGCCCGCGAGCGCGATCGGCTGGGCGATCGCACGCTGTTCAACGTCAAGCCGAACGAAGCGGGCTTGAGCGGCTGGGTGAAGATCACGCGCGACAACGGCGTGGTCGTGGCCGTGCCGCGCGCCGAGATGGGACAGGGCGTGCAGACGGCGCTGGCCATGCTGGTGGCTGAGGAGATGGATGCGCGCTGGAACCAGGTGCGCGTCGAAGACCCGCCGGAGAACGGCGTCTACCGCAATGTCGACATCCTGATCGACGGACTGCCTTTCTCGCCGGAGGAAACGGGCACCGTCGTCGACATCGCACATTGGATGGCGGGCAAGCTCGGCGGCGTCCTGGGGGTACTGGCCACCGGCGGCTCGAGCAGCGTGCGCGACGCCTGGCATCCCATGCGAGTCGCCGGCGCCGTGGCGCGCGACCTGCTGCTGCGCGCGGCGAGCCGCAAGGCGTCGGTGCCGGTGAGCGAGCTCGTGGTCTTCGATGGCGAGGTGCGGCGCAAGAGCGGCGGGCGCGTCGCCACCTTCGGCGAGCTGGTCGATCACGTCGGCGACCTGTCGTCGATGCCGGCACCGCCGCTCAAGAAGCCGTCGGAGTTCAAGCTCATCGGCAAGCCGCTGCCGCGGCTCGACATCCCGGCCAAGGTTTTGGCCACGGCAACCTTCGGCATCGACGTGCGCCGGCCCGGCCTGCTTTATGCCGCGGTGCTGAACGCGCCGACCTTCGGTGGCTCGGCCACCGGCTTCAAGGTGAAGGGGAACCTGGCGAAGGGCGTGGAGACCGTGATCATCGTGCCGGGCGGCATCGCTGCCATCGGCACCAGCTGGTGGCGCGCCAACAAGCTGCTGCAGGAAGGCATCGAGGTGCAGTGGCAGCCGGGACCGGAACCCAACCTCGACAGCGCTACCCTGTGGCAGCGCTACGAGGGGCTGATGCAGGACGGCAAGCCGGCGCTTGTCCGCACGCTGGGCGAGGAGAAGAAGCCCGCGGCAATGCAGCCAACAGTGCGGCCAATCGAGGCGACCTATCGCGCACCGTATCTTGCGCACACCACCATGGAGCCGATGAACTGCACGGCGCAGGTCACACGCCAAGACGGCACGGGTGGCGACAAGGCCAAGGTCGAGGTCTGGATGCCCAACCAGTCGCCGACGCTGGTGCGCCTGATCGCGTCCAAGGTCGCGGACGTGCCGCAGGACGCGGTCGGTGTGTACACGACCTTCCTCGGCGGCGGCTTCGGCCGGCGCGCCGAGGTCGACCTGGTGCGCCAGGCCGTGACCTGTGCGCTCGCCATGCCCGACAAGCCGGTGCAGGTCCTGTGGTCGCGAGCAGGACATCAAGCACGACTTCTATCGGCCGATGGCGCTCGCCCGCTGGCGCGCCGAACTCGATACGTCAGGCGGT
Organism: Reyranella soli; assembly: GCF_007992495.1. Taxonomy (GTDB): domain Bacteria; phylum Pseudomonadota; class Alphaproteobacteria; order Reyranellales; family Reyranellaceae; genus Reyranella; species Reyranella soli. Next base: position 5,568 of record NZ_BKAJ01000182.1, on the reverse strand, counting down.
ACGCCGAAGCTGGCGAGCGTCGCCAAGCGCCAGGTGGCGCAGTCGCCGGCCGATCAGTTCGGGGCGCGCGTGGTCGGCCTGCCGTTGCAGGGCAAGCCAGAGGGCAATGCCGTAGAGAACCCGCCTTACGCCTTTCCGTTCTACAAGCTCGAGGCCATCGTTCCGGATGGATCGGTGCCCGTCGGCTTCTGGCGGTCGGTCGGCCATTCGCACACCGCGTTTTTCGACGAAAGCTTCGTCGACGAGCTGGCGTTGGCGCTGAAGAAGGATCCGTTCGAGTTCCGCCGCGAGTTGCTGGCGAAGAATCCGCGGCATCTGAAAGTGCTGGAGACGGCCGCGAAGGAAGCGGGCTGGGGCACGGCGCTGCCGGCGGGCTCGGGCCGCGGCATTGCGCTGCGCGCCTCGTTCGGCTCGATCGTGGCCCAGGTCGCCGAGGTCACGGTGACCGACGGCAAGACCTTGCAGGTCAAGCGCGTCACCTGCGCCATCGACTGCGGCCCGGTGGTCAACCCTGCCATCGTGCGGGCGCAGATGGAGAGCGGCATCATCTACGGGCTCTCGGCCGCGCTCTACGGCGAGATCACGCTGGCGGGTGGCGCCGTCGAGCAATCGAACTTCCCAGACTACGACGCGGTGCGCCTGGCCGATGCGCCGGTGATGGCGGTGCATCTCGTCGACACCGGCTCGTCCGCCATCGGCGGCGTCGGCGAGCCCGGCACGCCGCCGATCGCGCCCGCCGTCGCCAACGCGATCTTCGCCGCGACCGGCAAGCGCCTGCGCAACCTGCCGCTGCGCCTCTGATCGGAGCGCGGACCTCCAGGTCCGCTCATGCTCTTCTGGACCGCGAGCTTCCAGCTCGCTCATGATTCATGAGCGCGCAGGATGCGCGCGGTCCGGAAGACTAAGGCAATGAGCGGACCTGGAGGTCCGCGCTCCGATCAACGCGGCATCTTCCGTCGCCAGCGCAGCGTGTCCTCGATCTGTGCGGCAAGATCGCGTTTCGGCGACCAGCCGAGCTCGCGCTTGGCCTTGGCGATGTCGCCGACCAGCTTGGGCGAATCGCCGGGACGGCGTGGGCCGACGGCATGCGGCACGGGTGTGCCGGCGATGCGGCCGGACTCGGCCATCGCCTGGCGCACGCTGTAGCCCGAGCCGCTGCCTAGGTTGAACGTCTCGTGACCGCTTGCCGACCGGCCGCCGAGCCAGGCGATGGCGCGAAGGTGGGCGTCGGCGAGATCGCTCACATGCACGAAGTCGCGGATGCACGAGCCGTCGGGCGTCGGATAATCGGTGCCGAGCAGGGTGAGGGCGGGGCCGAGGCCGAGCGCGGCATCGGCGGCCAGCGGCAGCAGATGGGTCTCCGGATTGTGCGCCTCGCCGATCGTCCCGCCGGAATCCGCCCCGGCGGCGTTGAAGTAGCGCAACGCTGCCGAACGCAAGCCGCGACCTGCGGCTTCGGCGAGCGCATCCTCGATCTTGGCCTTCGACTCGGCATAGGGGCTGAGCGGGGCGATCGGATGGGTCTCGGTCAGCAGTTCCATCTGCGGCAGTCCGTACACCGCGCAGGTGCTCGAGAAGACGAAGGCTTCGATATGGTGCCGTACCGCCGCATCGATCAGCGCGTACGACTTGGTCACGTTATTGTGGAGATAGCGCTCGGGCTGCCGGACCGATTCGCCGACTTCTATATAGCCGGCGAGGTGGATCACCGCCCGCGGCCTGTGACGCGTGAACACCTCGTCGAGCCGTGCCTTGTCGCCGATGTCGCCCTTCTCGAGAGGACCCCATTGCACGGCCCACTCGTGGCCTTTCTCGAGCGTGTCGTAACAGACGGGTGTGTCGCCCGCTTCGGCCAACGCCTTGCAGACGTGGCTGCCGATATAGCCGGCGCCGCCCGTAACCAAGACTGTGACCGTCATATCTGCGGAATCCACCCCGTCTTTCAGCCGCCCTCCTTCGCCAAAGCTTCGGAGGGTGGTGCCGGGTGAGGGATTTGAACCCCCGACCTTCGGTTTACAAAACCGCTGCACTACCGCTGTGCTAACCCGGCGTTGCGTGCCCTTTTAGGGTTTTCTTTTGCATTGGCCAAGCCGCCCCTTCAGCGCCGAGCAACCTCGGGCGGTCTAATCCCTTATCCACCTCATCGTTTCGGGAGGTGCTTCAAAATGGCAGGCAGCCGATGACCGTTGAAACTGCGGCCCTCGACAAGGCAACCCTAGGCCTCCATCCGCTGGAACAGTACGAGCCGCTGATCGGGCAGGCGGCTGCCAGCCGAATATTCAAGAAAGCCGACCAGGTCCGCGACGCGCACGTCATCCACGTCAATTCGACGTTCTATGGCGGCGGCGTCACGGAGATCCTGACCCCGCTCACCCTGATGATGAACGCGCTCGGCATCGAAACCGGCTGGCGACAGATCCAGGGAACGCCGGCCTTCTTCAGCTGCACCAAGAAGTTTCACAACGCGCTGCAGGGCGAAAGGGTCGATCTCACGGACGCCGAGAAGGCGGTCTACGAGCAGGTCGTGTTCGAGAATGCCACCAGGCTGCATCTGGCGGGCTGTGACGCTGTTGTGATCCACGACCCGCAACCCTTGCCGCTGGTCGGGCACTTCGCCGACCGCAAGATGCCGTGGCTGTGGCAATGCCACATCGATCTTTCGACGCCCAACCCGGCCACCTGGAACTACCTGCGTGGCTTCGTCGACTCCTACGATGCCGCAATTTTCTCACTGCCGGAGTACGCCCAGGACATCGATATCGTGCAGCACTTCTTCACGCCGGCGATCAATCCGTTCTCAGCCAAGAACGCCGAGCTGTCCGAGAGCGAGATCGACGAGTGCCTGATGCGCCACAGGATCCCCACCAATCGGCCGCTGGTCACGCAGATCTCGCGGTTCGATCGCTGGAAGGATCCGATGGGCGTGATCGAGGCGTTCCGCAAGGCGCGCCAGAGCGTCGACTGCACCCTGGTGTTGGTCGGCAACAGCGCGACCGACGATCCGGAAGGCGATGTCATCCTCGAGACCATCAAGGCCTCGATCGACGAGCGCGTCATCGTGCTCACGGTCGACGATCCGGTCCTGGTGAACGCCCTGCAGCGGCGCGCCGCCGTCGTGTTGCAGAAGTCGACGCGCGAAGGTTTCGGGCTCACCGTCACCGAGGCGATGTGGAAAGGCGCCGCGGTGATCGGCGGCAATGTCGGCGGCATTCGCCGCCAGATCACCGACGGCAAGGACGGCTTTTTGGTCGACAGCATCGACCAGGCGGCCGAGCGCATCGTGCAGCTGCTGCAGGATGCCGACCTGCGCCGGCGGCTCGGGGCGCGGGCGAGGGAGATGGTGCGCGAGAACTTCCTGATGAGTCGCCTGCTCGAGGATTGGCTCGATCTGCTGGCCGGCTACCGGCGGCCGTGACTGCAGGTTCGCCATGCGCATCGCCCAGGTCGCGCCTTTGGCTGAAAGCGTGCCGCCCAAGCTCTACGGGGGCACTGAACGGGTTGTTGCCTGGCTGATCGACGAGCTGGTCGAACTCGGCCACGACGTCACGCTGTTCGCCAGTGGCAATTCGCGCACGCGGGCGAAGCTGGTGCCAGTCTGGCCCTACGCCTTCCGGCTTGGCCGGCCGCGCACCGATCCCGTCGCCGTACAATCGGTCCTGCTTGAAACCCTCGCGGCGCGCTCCAGGGAATTCGACGTCGTCCATTGCCATATCGACTGGCTGCACCTGCCGCTGCTCACCCGGGCGGGCGTGCCGTTTCTCACCACCTTCCACGGGCGCCTGGACATCGCCGGCCTGCCGGATGTCGTGCGCCACTTTCCCGACGCGCCGTTCGTGTCGATCTCGCACAATCAGCAACTGCCGCTTGCCGGCGCCAACTGGCTGGGCACCGTTTATCACGGCCTGCCGGCCGATTCCCTACACGGTCGCTTCGAGCGAGGATCGTACCTCGCTTTCCTCGGTCGGTTGACAAAGGAGAAGGGACCCGAGGCGGCCATGCGGATCGCACGCGCCGCCGGCATGCCGTTGCGCATCGCGGCCAAAGTGCCCAAGGGCGAGCGCGGCTACTTCAAGGAGCAGCTCGAGCCCAAGATCGACGGCTGCGACGTCCAGCTCACCGGCGAGGTCAACGACCAGACCAAGGAGAAATTCCTGGCCGAAGCCGCCGCACTCCTGTTTCCCATCGACTGGCCGGAGCCGTTCGGTCTGGTGATGATCGAGGCAATGGCCTGCGGCACGCCGGTCGTCGCCTTTCGCCATGGTTCGGTGCCGGAGGTGATCGACGAGGGCATCACAGGCTTCGTCGTGGACGACGAGGAGGGCGCCGTGCGCGCCGTCGGCCGGTTGGGCGAGATCGATCGGCGCGAGGTGCGCGCCTGCTTCGAGCGCCGCTTCACCGCGCGACGCATGGCGAGCGAGTATGTCGCTGTCTATGAAGAGTTGCTGCGTCGCCGCGCCCATTCATAGGCGGCGACCGCCGCAGCATTGGAGACATTGAGCGCCGCAAGCCGCTGGTCGGTCGGAATTGTCACGAGCCGATCGCATTTCTCGGTGGTCAGGCGGCGCAGGCCCTCGCCCTCGGCACCCAGCACGATGCCGGCGCGACCGCCGAGATCGAGATCGTTGATCGCGACGTCGCCGCGCTCGTCCAGGCCATAGAGCCAGAAGCGGGCTTCCTTCAGCTGCTCCAGGGTGCGCGCCAGGTTCACGGCACGCACCAGAGGAACGATTTCCAGCGCGCCCGATGCGGCCTTGGCCAGCACGCCGGTGTCGGCCGGCGCATGGCGTTCGGTGACGATCAGGCCGGCCACGCCGAACGCCGCGGCGCTGCGCAGGATGGCGCCGACATTGTGTGGGTCAGTGACCTGGTCGAGGGCGAGAACCAGGGCATTGTCGCCGCAGCGCGCCAAGACATCCTCGAGCTGCGGCTCCTCCAGGGGGACCGCCAGGGCGGCGAGGCCTTGATGCACGGCACCAGCGGGCAGGCGATGGCTGAGATCGTCGCGCGAGAGAAGCTCGACCTTGCTGCCCAGCTCGGCCGCGTGACGCTCGGCCGTTTCCTTGGTGGCCAGGACGCGCTCGATCCGGCGCTCGGGATTGGCCAGGGCGGCCAGCACGGCGTGGCGGCCGAAAAGCCACACCGACTGATGCCCCCCTTTTTGCTGCCGTTCACGGGTCGGCCGGCTGGGTCGGTGCGGTCGGTTGCGCATGGGCGCCTGTATAAGGGGATTTGCCCTTGACGTAACCCATTGGATTTGCGAGCAACGCGCGCCCGTTTCACGGGCTGAACAGGCTTATCTCGCGCCGCGTTTGCCGCAGGTTCGGAGGGGTGGCCGAGCGGTCAATGGCAGCAGACTGTAAATCTGCCGACTTCGCGTCTACGAAGGTTCGAATCCTTCCCCCTCCACCAACGGCCCCAAAGCGTGGCGTGTGGTAGCCCTGTTCAGGAGTTGCGGGTGTAGCTCAATGGTAGAGCAGAAGCCTTCCAAGCTTACGACGAGGGTTCGATTCCCTTCACCCGCTCCAGTTTGAAGGCGTATGTCGACGGAATGCATCGGAGGGTCGCGAC
>NZ_BKAJ01000181.1 GCF_007992495.1 Reyranella soli | reverse complement strand
CTGCTCAGTGTCTGCGTGCCATCCGCCGCCAGCGACCCGACGGAGTTGAAGCCGGCGTAGTGCGTACTGTCCGGCTGGCTGTCGATGCGGAAGCCTGCCCAACTGGTCCCCGCTGACTCGGATCCGGAATTCTCGACCACATAGGAGAAGTTGAGCAGCGCACCCTGTGCCAACGACGTCGTCGACGGCGTGATGCTCGCCACCACGAGATCCGTCAGCGTGCCAATTTGTCCGCTGCCGTTCAGGTCCTGATGGAAATCCGTCTCGAGCTGCCGCAGCGCTGAGTCGGAGCCCGGCACGCTGCCCGTGACATTGGAAACATAGTTGCCGCTGCTGTTCACCTTCCAGATGACGAACTCGTCAGCCGCTCCGTTCTTCCAGGCAACCAGGTAGTCACTACCGGTCTGCTCGCCTGCGATGATCGTCCAAGCTCCCTGGATGCTGGCTTGGATGGGAGCTCCCCCGAACTTGACCGTCGGACCGACCCCGTCGCTGTCCCACAGGTGGTAGTGGTCTCCCATCAGCACCAACCGGGTCGAGCCGAAGGACTCGATCACCGTGCCGTCATCGGCGCCATTGATGGCGATGTCGACCTGCCGCGTCGTGCCGTCGGCCGTCGCCACCGTCACCAGCTCGTGCAGCGTGTCGCCGGCATTCAGTGCCTGCACGGTGGCATTGCTGTCGTTCAGCGTGTAGGTCCACGCTCCCGCCGCATCGATCGAGAACGTGCCGTAGGTCTTGGCGACGCTGCTCTGCACGACGAACGCCGACGAGCTGTCGATATCCGTCGCCGAGAGGGTGCCGGTCGCCGTCGCAACGCCTGGCGTGGCGTTGGCGATTCCGCCCTTCTCGGTCACCGAGCCCGTCGCCGTGCCGGTGATCACCGCCGCATCGTTGGCGCCGTTGATCGTAAGGGCGATCTGCTGCGTCGTGCCGTCGGCCGTCGCGACCGTCACCACTTCCTGCAACGTGCCGCCGATATTCAGGGCCTGGACGTCGGCATTGCTGTCGTCGAGCGTGTAGCTCCACGCGCCGGCGGCATTGATCGAGAAGGTACCGTAGGTCTTCGCGGCGGCGTTCTGCACCACAAACGTCGCAGCACTGTCGACATCGGTCACGGACAGCGTCCCGGTGGTGGTGACCACGCCGGTCGTGCCGTTGGCGACACCGCTCTTTTCGATCACCGAACCCGTCATTGCGCCGGTGATCACTGCCGCGTCGTTGGCGCCGGTGATCGTGATGTCGATCTGCTGCGTCGTGCCGTCAGCCGTCGAGATCGTCACCAGTTCGTGCAGCGTGGCGCCCGTGCCCAGTGCCTGGACGGCCGCGTCGTTGTCATTCAGCGTGTAGGTCCAGGCGCCCGCGGCATCGATCGAGAACGTGCCGTAGGTCTTGGCCACGGCGTTCTGCGCCGTGAATGTCGCGGCGCTGTCGACGTCCGTCGCCGAGACTGTGCCGGTCGCCGTCGCCGTTCCGGGCGTGCCGTTGGCAACGCCGCCCTTCTCGATCACCGAGCCCGTCGCCGTGCCGGCGATCACCGCTGCGTCGTTGGCGCCGTTGATCGTGATGTCGATCTGCTGCGTCGTGCCATCGGCCGTCGACACCGTCACCAGCTCGTGCAGGGTGCCACCCGCATTGAGTGCCTGCACGGTGGCGTTGTTGTCGTTCAGCGTATAGGTCCACTCACCGGCTGCGTTGATCGAGAATGTGCCGTAGGTCTTGGTGACCGCATTCTGCGCGACGAACGTCTCCGGGCTGTCGGAATCCGTCACGTCGAGGTCGCCGGTCGCCGTGGCCACCCCGGCCGTGCCGTTGGCGGCGCCGCTCTTCTCGGTCACCGAGCCGGAAACGTCACCCGTGATCTGCGCCGGCTGGCCGAATATGAAGTCCGACGCGTCGATCGAGGCCGCCGAAATGTTCTGCAGGCGCAGCGTCGGGCTGCCCGAGCCGAAGCCGACCACCACGTCGCTGCCGTCCTGCGTCACCGTCACCCCGGCGAACGACGTCGCCAGCGTGCCGCCATCGATCTTGTCGATACCGTTCTCGAAGTCGACGACAGTGTCGTTGCCGCCGCCGGCGCCGATCACGAAGACGTCGGCGCCGGTGCCGCCGACCAGCATGTCGTCGCCGCCACCCGCGATCAGCGTGTCGTTGCCGTCCGAGCCGTCGAGCCGGTTGCTGCCGGCGTCGCCCGTCAGCGTGTCGCCGAAGCGCGTGCCGCGCACGTTCTCGATGTTGACGAGCGTGTCCGTGCCGCCGTTGCCGTCGCTTGCCGTGCCGGTCGCCAGGTTGACCGTCGCACCGCTGCCGCTGAAGAAATACACCGCGGTGTCGGTGCCGCCGCCGCCGTCCAGCGCATCGTTGCCCGAGCCGCCCGACAGGAAGTTGTTGCCGCTGTTGCCCGTCAATGTGTCGTCGCCGCGGCCGCCGTTCACGCCTTCGATGTTGGAAAGCGTGTCGGTCCCGATCGAGCTGCCGGTCGCCTGGCCGGTCGCCAGATTGACCGTCACGCCGCTCGTCTGATCGGAGTAGCTGACGATGTCGAAGCCGCCTTTGCCATCGACCGTGTCGTTGCCGCCGCTCAGGTTGAACACTTCGGCGCTATCAAACGCGCTGCCATTGGCATCGCTGCCCGTGATCACGTCGTTGTAGAACGAATCACGTACCCCGAAGACGCCGGTGAACGTGTCCGTGCCCACCGTCTCATTACCCGTCGCCGTGCCGCTGCCCGCGCCCGTGAAGGTCACCGTCACCCCGGCTGTCGAGGTCCGGAAATCGATCTGCGTATGGCCGTTGCCGGTGATCGTGTCGTTGCCGGCGGCACCGTTGAACCGGTTGAAGTCCGCCGACGGGAACGGCCCCTCCCAGATCGTCCCTGTGCCGTTGCCGCTGTTGAAGCCGGTCGCGTCGTAGGTGTCGTTGAACAGGCTGCCGCGGATCATCTCGACGCCATAGAGCTTGTCGACGCCGAAGTAGGCGTCACCACTCACCTGGCTGTAGGCACCGGTCGCATCGGAGCCGGCCGCCATCACGATCGTTACGCCCGACGTGATCGCCGTGTTGGTGTCGTCGTAGCGTGCCTCGTCGAAGCCCGCCTCGCCAAAGATGTTGTCGTTGCCGCCGGCGCCGCGGAAGCCCTCGTACTCCATGTTGAGAGACGAGGTGTTGCCGCCATGCATGACGTCGTCGAAGTTGCTGCCCACGACCTCGCGCACGCCGGAAAGGGTGTCCGTTCCCGCGGCACCTAGTGCCACCGACGAGCCCACCGGCACGTTCGTCGAGGCGCCATGGCTTGCCGTCCCGGCCACCAGGTCGACCACGACACCGGCCGAACTGTCGCCGTAATCGATGGACGTGTAGCCGTTGCCCTGGACCGTGTCGCTGCCGCCGTTGCCGCGGAACGCGTTGTACGGCGTCGTCGACGTCGGATCGCTGAGCCGCATCACAAGCTGCGTGACGTTGTAGACGTCGTTATACTGCGATCCGTAGAACTGGTTGACGTACTTCACCGTGTCGGTGCCGACGCTGTTGCCGCCCACCACCGTGCCGGTGCCGTCCGCCGCGTTCGACAGCGTGATCGTCACGCCGCCGCTGTCGCCGTTGGCGTCGTTGTACTCCGCGCGTGTCTGGTGGATGCCGTCGCCGGTGATCGTGTCGTTGCCGCCACGGCCCTGGAACGATTCGAAGCGCGACCCGCCGCCGCCCTTCAGCGTGTCGGCGAAGTTCGTGCCGACCACGCGCTCGATGTTGGTCACCGTATCGGTGCCCACGGTCGCGTCGCCGGTCACCGTGTGCGCCGCGAGGTCGGCCGTGATGCCCGCCGTCGTCGCCGGCGTGGTCGACGCCTGACCCGCACCGCTGTTCGTGTCGTAGACCGAGTAGTCCGCCGTATCGAAGTCGTTGATGCGGTCGGAGCGCGCGTAGTCGTAGGCGAAACCGCCGTCGATGATATCGTTGCCGGCGCTGCCGCGGAAGAAGTCGCCGCCGTCGCCGCCCGACAGCGTGTCGTTGCCTTCGCGGCCGAACAGGTTGTTGACGGCGCTGTTGCCGGTCATCGTGTCGTCGAACGCCGTGCCCTGTACCGATTCGATCGAGGTCAGCGTGTCGCTGCCGATCGAGGCATCGCCCGTCGCTGTGCCGGCCACCAGGTTGACCGTGACCCCGCCCGTCGAACCGATGTAGTTCGCCGTGTCGGTGCCCGTGCCGCCGTCCAGCGTGTCGTTGCCCGAGCCGCCGTTCAGGTTGTCGTTGCCGCCGCCGCCGATCAGCGTGTCGTTGCCGTTGAGGCCGGTCAGGCTGTTGGCGTTGTTGTCGCCGGTGATGGTGTCGTTGAAGTTCGAGCCGGTGACGTTCTCGATGCCGGAGAGCGTATCGTTGCCGCCCCAGCTGTCGGTCGCCGTCCCCGTCGAGAGGTTGACCGTCACGCCCAGCGTCGCCGCGCCGGCGCTGTCCAGACCGTCGTCGCTGTAGTTGGCCGTGTCCGTGCCGGCACCGCCGTTGATCGCGTCGTTGCCGCTGCCGCCGAAGAACGAATCGTTGCCCGTCCCGCCGTTCAGCACGTCGTTGCCGCCGCGACCGCGCGCCGTTCCGTTCGTGTTGCCGAGCGTCAGCGTATCGGCAAGGCTGGAACCGGTAGCGTTTTCGATCCCGCTCAGCGTATCGGTGCCGCCCCAGTTGTCGGTCGCCGTGCCGGTCAGCAGATTGACCGTGACGCCCTGCGTGCCCGGCCCAAGCGGGTCGAAGCTGCTGTCGGTGTAATCGACGGTATCGCTGTCGGCGCCGCCCGAGATCGTGTCGTTGCCGCTCTCGCCGCGCAGGAAGTCGTTACCTGCCCCGCCGTCGAGTGAATCGTTGCCACCGCCGCCGAGCAGACCGTCGTTGCCGCCGCCACCGATCAGCGTGTCGTTGCCGCCGAAGCCCGACAGGCTGTTGCTGTTGTTGTCGCCCGTGATGGTATCGGCGAGAGCCGATCCATTGGCGTTCTCGATCGAGATTAGCGTGTCGTTGCCGCCCCAGTTGTCCGTTGCCGTCCCGGTCAACAGGTTGACCATCACGCCCTGGGTTGCCGGCCCCAGCGGGTCGAAGCCGTTGTCGGTGTAGTCGACGGTATCGGTGTCCGCGCCGCCGTCGATCGAGTCGTTGCCGCTCTCGCCGCGCAAGTAGTCGTTGCCCGCTTCGCCCTTGATGGTGTCGTGACCTCCGCCACCAAACAGGCTGTCGTTGCCGCCGCCGCCGAACAGCTGGTCGTCGCCGCCATTGCCGTTGAAGCTGTTACTGCCACCATCGCCCGAGATGAGGTCGGCGAATGCCGACCCGTTGACATTCTCGATGCCGCTGAGCGTGTCGTTCGCGCCCCAGTTGTCGCTCGCCGTTCCGGTGGACAGGCTGACGGTGACACCATGCGTCGATTGGCCGGCCGGATCGCCTCCCCAGTCGTTGTAGTCGACGGTGTCGACGTCCGCCCCGCCGTTCAGAGCGTCGCCGCCGCTGTCGCCGCGCAGCCAGTCGTTGCCGGCGTCGCCGTTCAGCGTGTCGTTGCCCGCGCCGCCATTGAGGTTGTCGTTGCCGCCGCCACCGTTCAGAACGTCGTTGCCGGCGAGGCCGAACAGGGTGTTGACGCCGCCGTCGCCGGTGATCGTGTCGCCGAGGTTCGAGCCGTTGACGTTCTCGATCGAGATCAGAGTGTCGGTATTGCCCCAGCCGTCGGTTGCCGTACCCGTTGTCAGGTTGACGACCACTCCCTGCGTCGCGGCGCCTGCGGTATCAAAACCGTAGTCGCCGTAGTCGGCGGTGTCCGAATCAGCGCCGCCATCGAGCGTGTCGTTGCCGCTGCCGCCATTCAGCCAGTCGTTGCCGGCGCCGCCGTTGAGCGCGTCGTTACCGCTGTAGCCCTGCAGGTTATCGTCACCGCCGCCGCCCGACAGCGTGTCGTTGCCGGCGAATCCCGACAGGCTGTTGGCGTTGCCGTCGCCGGTGATCGTGTCGGCGAGAGCGGAGCCGCTGACGTTCTCGATCGAGACCAGGGTGTCGGTGTTGCCCCAGTTGTCGGTCGCCGTGCCGGTCGCCAGATTGACGGTGACGCCCTGTGTTGCCGAGCCCGCCGGGTCGAAGCCCGAATCCCCATAGTCGGCGTTGTCGTTGCCGTTGCCGCCGTTGAGGGTGTCGTTGCCGCTCTCGCCGCGCAGCCAGTCGTTGCCGTCGCCGCCGTTCAGCGCGTCGGCGCCCCCACCGCCGTGCAGGTTGTCATTGCCCGAGCCGCCGTTGAGCGTGTCGTTACCGGCGAACGCGGTCAGGGTGTCGTTCTGGGCGTTGCCGGTGAGCGTGTCGTTGCCGGCCAGACCATTGGACAGGAAAGCAAAGACGTTGTTGCTCGTCACCCAGCCTGAGAACTGCGACGCCGACATCGACGCGCCGGTGACCAGGAGATTCGGCTGGCCTCCCGCCGACGTACCGTCGATCGAGCTGATGGTGCCGGCCGTCGGATGGTTGCTGCCGTCGTAGGTGAAGCCCGTCCCGGTCACGGTCCAGAAGCTGCCGTCGGAGGCGTTCCACCGGAACGACGTCGACGACGTATTGGTGACGGTCGTGAATCCCGCGAACGACAGGGCGGTCATGTCGATCGCCGACGTCGCATCGCGCCACGTGACGGTCAGGCTCGACGGCGGGGGGAACACAAAGTCCGACGCATCGATCGCGGAGGTCGGCGTATTGACCAGCTTCACACCCGGGTTGCCGGCCCCGAAAGTCAGAATCGTATCGGCACCGTCCGCCGTATAGGCGTAAAATGTCCCCAAGGCGGTGATGTCGAGCTTGTCGATGCCGTCCTGGAAATCCAGAATAGTTTTGAAGCCGGCGCCCGGTGCAAACACGAACGTGTCGTTGCCTGTCCCGCCTATGAGCGTGTCATTGCCACCACCGCCATCCAGCCTGTCGTTGCCGCCGCCACCGTCTAGCGTGTTGTTGGCGCTGTTGCCGGAGAGCACGTCGTTGCCCGTCGAGCCCACGACATTCTCGATGTTGCTCAGCGTGTCGGTTCCGCCGAAGCTGTCGCTGGCGATGCCAGTCGCCAGATTCACCGTGGCGCCGGAGCTGTTGTAGTAGGAGACGGTGTCGATGCCGGCGCCGCCATCGATCGAATCATTGCCGCTGTTGCCGACGAAGGTGTCGTTGCCGCCGCCGCCGGAGAGCGAATCGTTGCCGTTGCCGCCCTCCATGTAATCGAGGCCTGAGCCGCCGGTGATCGTGTCGTTGCCATCGAGGCCGAACGCCTGGCCGTCGACATTGCTCAACGTTATGGTATCGGCGAGGTTGGACCCGCCGACCCTTTCGATGTTTGTCAGGGAATCGGTGCCGCCCCACGGGTCGGTCGCTGTCCCGGTCAGCAGGTTGACGACAGCGCCCTGCGTCGGCGCGCCAGCCGGATCGGGACCACCGAAGCCATTGTAGTTGACGGCATCGCTCCCTGCGCCGCCGTTGATCGAATCGTTGCCGCTGCCTGCCCAGATGTTGTCGGCGCTGCTGCCGCCGGTGATCGAATCGTTGCCGCCGCCGCCCACGAGGAAATTGACGCTGGCATTGCCGGAGATGGTATCGTCGCCGGTCGTGATGGCCGATATGAAAGAGCCCGAATCGTTGGCCTGCACCCAAGTCGAGAACTGCGGCGCCGACAGCGAAAGACCGGTGATCAGCATGCCCGGCTGGCCGAGGCCGTTCGTGACGCTGATCGAGCTGATGGTTCCCGCCGTCGGGTGGCCACTGCCATCGTAGGTGAAGCCCGTTCCCGTCATCTCCCAGACGGCGCCGGCGCTGGCCGCCCACTGGAACGACGTCGGCGTCGTATTCGTCACCGTCGAGAATCCGAACAGCACGAGGCCGTTCATCTGCAGCGACTGCGCCGGGTCCCGTTGGGTGACCGTGATGCCGGTTACGTCGTCGGCGCCGTTGATGGTGATGTCGATCTGCCGCGTCGTACCGTCGGCCGTCGCCACCGTCACCAGCTCATGCAGCGTGCTGCCGGCATTCAGCGCCTGGACCGCGGCGTTGCTGTCGTCGAGCGTGTAGCTCCACGCGCCGGCGGCATCGATCGAGAACGTGCCGTAGGACTTGGCCGCGGCGTTCTGCGCCGTGAATGTCGCTGCACTGTCGACGTCCGTCGCAGACAGAGTCCCGGTGGCGGTGGCGATGCCGGCCGTGCCGTTGTTGACGCCGCCCTTCTCCGTCACTGAGCCGGTCACTGTCCCGGTGATCACCGCGGCATCGTTGGCGCCGTTGATCGTGATGTCGACCACCTGCTGCGTGCCGTCGGCCGACGCCACCGTCACAAGCTCATGCAGCGTTCCGCCTGTATTGAGCGCCTGGACCGTGGCGTTGCCGTCGTCCAGCGTATAGGTCCACGAACCCGCGGCGTTGATCGAGAAGGTGCCGTAGGTCTTGGCCACGGCATTCTGCGCCGTGAACGTCTCGGGACCGTCGACATCCGACGCAGACAGACTCCCAGTGGCAGTTGCCGTGCCGGCCGTGCCGTTGTTGACGCCGCTCTTCTCGGTCACCGCGCCCGTCGCCGTGCCGGTGATCGTCGCCGCGTCGTTGGCGCCGTTGATCGTGATGTCGATCACCTGCTGCGTGCCGTCAGCCGTCGCGACCGTCACCAGCTCGTGCAGGGTGCCCCCTGCCGCCAGCGCCTGCACGGTGGCGTTGCCGTCGTTCAGCGTGTAGCTCCACGCACCCGTCGCATCGATCGAGAACGTGCCGTAAGTCTTGGCAGCGCTGCTCTGGACGACGAACGTCTCGGGGCTGTCCGGATCCGTCACGTCGAGATTGCCTGTCGCCGTGGCGACGCCGGCCGTGCCGTTGGCCACACCGCCCTTTTCAGTCACCGAACCGGTAACGTCGCCCGAGATCTGCGCCGCCACGCCGAATATGAAGTCCGACGCATCGACCGATGCCGACGACGTATTCTTCAGGAGCAGCGTCGGGTTACCCGCGCCGAAACCCACCCGCGCGTCGACGCCTTCCTGCGTCACCGTCACCCCGGCGAACGAGGTCGCCAGCGTGCCGGCGTTGATCTTGTCAATACCGTTCTCGAAGTCGGTGACCGTATCGTTGCCGCCACCCGCCGCGGCCGCGAACTTGTCGGCGCCGGTGCCGCCCGTCAGCGTGTCGTCGCCACCACCGCCATTCAGCGTGTCGTCGCCGTCCTCGCCCTTCAACTGGTTGCTGCCGCCATCGCCGGTCAGGGTGTCGTCAAAGCGCGAGCCCCGGACGTTCTCGATGTTCGACAGCGTGTCGGTGCCGCCCTGGCCGTCATTCGCCGTGCCCGTGGCAAGGTTCACCGTCGCGCCGCCGCTGCTGTGGAAGTAGTTTGCGGTATCGATGCCGCCGCCGCCGTCCAGCGTGTCGTTGCCGGACTGACCGGTCAGGTAGTTGTCGCCGCTGCTGCCGATCAGTGTATCGTCGCCGCGGCCACCGCTGACGCCCTCGATGTTCGACAGCGTATCCGTCCCGATCGAGCTGCCGGTCGCCTGGCCCGTGGCCAGGTTCACCGTCACGCTGCTCGACTGGTCCGAGTAACTGACGCTATCGAACCCGCCGCCGCCATCGACCGTGTCGTTGCCTCCGCTCAGGTTGAACACCTCGGCATCGTCGATGGTGTTGCCGTTGGCGTCGCTGCCATGGATCACGTCGCCATAGACGGAATCGCGTACGCTGTAGACGCCCGTGAAGGTGTCGCTACCCGTCGAGATATCGCCCGTCACCGTGCCGCTGCCGTGGCCAGTGAAGGTCACGGTCACGCCGCCGTCGGCCATCCGGTAGTCGATCTGCGTCTGGCCGTTGCCCGTGATGGCATCGTTGCCGGCGCCGCCTCCGAACCGGTTGTAGGTCGCCGACGGGAACGGACCCTCGAAGAACGTGCCCTGTGCATTGCCGCTGTTGAAGCCCGTCGCGTCGTAGGTGTCGTTGAATAGGCTGCCACGCACCGCCTCGACGCCGTAAAGCTTGTCGACGCCGAACAGCGGATCGCCGCTCACCAGGCTATAGGCGCCGCCGGCATCGCTGCCGGCCGCCATCACGATATTGACACCGCTCGTGAGGGCAGGATTGGTGTCGTCGTAACGCGCCTCGTCGAAGCCGGCGCCGCCGATGATCGTGTCGTTGCCGGCGCCGCCGCGGAAGCCCTCGTACTCCATGTTGAGAGACGAGGTGTTGCCGCCCTGCATGACGTCGTCGAAGTTGCTGCCGACGACCTCGCGCACGCCCGAAACCGTATCCGTTCCGGCCGCGCCCAGCGCCACCGACGAGTTCACCGGTATGTTGGTCGACGCTCCGTGAGCGACGGTGCCCGCCACCAGGTCGACCGTGATGCCCGTCGAACTGTCGCCGTACTCGATCCGGGTGTAGCCGTTGCCCTGGATGATGTCGCTGCCGCCGGTGCCGCGGAACACGTTGAACGGCGTCGTCGCCTGCCCGTCGGCCATCCGCAACGTGAACTGGCTGGCGTTGTAGACGTCGTTGTACTGCGATCCATAGAACTGGTTGACGTACTTCACCGTGTCGGTGCCGACGCTGTTGCCGCCCACCACCGTGCCGGTGCCGTCCGCCGCGTTCGACAGCGTGATCGTCACGCCGCCGCTGTCGCCGTTGGCGTCGTTGTACTCCGCGCGTGTCTGGTGGATGCCGTCGCCGGTGATCGTGTCGTTGCCGCCACGGCCCTGGAACGATTCGAAGCGCGACCCGCCGCCGCCCTTCAGCGTGTCGGCGAAGTTCGTGCCGACCACGCGCTCGATGTTGGTCACCGTATCGGTGCCCACGGTCGCGTCGCCGGTCACCGTGTGCGCCGCGAGGTCGGCCGTGATGCCCGCCGTTGTCGCTAGCGTGGTGCTCGACTGACCGGCGCCGCTGTTCGTATCGTAGACTGAGTAATCGACCGCGTCGAAGTCGTTGATCCGGTCGGGCCGCGCGTAGTCATAGGCCACGCCGCCGTCGATGATGTCGTTGCCGGCACTGCCGCGGAAGAAGTCGCCGCCGTCGCCGCCCGACAGCGTGTCGTTGCCCTCGCGGCCGAACAGGTTGTTGACGGCACTGTTGCCCGTCATCGTGTCGTCGAACGCCGTGCCCTGTACCGATTCGATCGAGGTCAGCGTGTCGCTGCCGATCGAGGCATCGCCCGTCGCCGTGCCGGCCACCAGGTTGACCGTCACTCCACCGGTCGATCCGATGTAGATCGCCGTGTCGGTGCCTGCCCCGCCATCGATCGCGTCATCGCCGGCATTGCCGCCCAGCGTGTCGTTGCCCGTCCCGCCCGCAAGCGTGTCGTTGCCGTTGCCGCCGCCCAGGCTGTCGTTGCCGTCGCCGCCATCCAGCGAATCGTTGCCGTCGCCGCCGTTCATGGAATCGTTGCCGCCGGCGCCCACCAGCGTGTCGTTGCCGGCGAAACCGTTCAGGCTGTTGTTGTTGTTATTGCCCGTCAGGGTGTCGCCGAGGTTCGAGCCGTTGGCATTCTCGATATTGGACAGCGTATCGGTGCCGCCCCAATTGTCGGTCGCCGTGTTCGTCACGAGGTTGACGTTCACGCCCTGGGTAGGCGCGCCGAGTGGGTCGAAGCCGTTATCCAGGTAGTCGACGGTGTCGGTGTCGGCCCCGCCGTCGATCGTGTCGTTGCCGCTGTCACCGCGCAGGAAGTCGTTGCCTGCCCCGCCGTTCAGGGAGTCGGCGCCACCACCGCCGAACAGGTTGTCGTTACCGCCGCCGCCCGACAGCGTGTCGTTGCCCTGATTGCCGTTCAGGTTGTTGCTGTTGCCGTCTCCGGTGAGCGTGTCGCCGAGGTTGCTGCCGTTGACGGCCTCGATGTTGGACAGCGTATCGCTGCCGCCCCAGTTGTCCGTCGCCGTCCCATTGGACAGGTTGACGATGACCCCTTGAGTCCCAGGACCCGCCGGATCGAAGCCGAAATCCGAATAGTCGGCGGTATCGAAGTCGGCGCCGCCGTTGATCGAGTCGTTCCCGCTGTCACCGCGCATGAAATCGTTGCCGGCGCCGCCGTCCAGCGTATCGTTGCCCTGATTGCCGTTTATGCTGTCATTACCGCCGCCGCCGCTCAGCGTGTCGTTGCCGCCCTGGCCGGAGAGGTTGTTGACGTTGTTGTCGCCGGTAAGCGTGTCGCCGAAGCTGGAGCCGTTGACGTTCTCGATGCCGCTCAGCGTGTCGGCACCGCCCCAGTTGTCCGTCGCGATACCGGTCGTCAAGTTGACGGTGACGCCCTGGGTTGCCGGGCCCGCCGGATCGCCCAAGAATTCCGTGTAATCCGCCGTGTCGATGTCGGCGCCGCCGATGATGGTGTCGTTGCCGCTGTCGCCGCGCAGGAAGTCGTTGCCGGCGCCACCGTCCAGCGTGTCGTTGCCGGCGCCACCGCTCAGGTTGTTGGCTCCGGCATCGCCGGTGATCGTATCGGCAAAGGTCGAGCCGCCGACGTTCTCGATACCGCTCAGCGTATCGCTGTTGCCCCAGTTGTCGGTCGCCGTACCCGCCGCCAGGTTGACGGTGACGCCATGGGTTCCCAGGCCCACAGGGTCGAACCCATCATCGGCATAACTGGCAAAATCGAAGTTGCTGCCGCCGCCGTTCAGCGTGTCGTTGCCGCTGCCGCCGCTGATGAAGTCCTGCCCCGTCCCGCCGAAGATCGTGTCGTTGCCGTTGCGGGCGAACACCCAGCCGTTGAC
Organism: Reyranella soli; assembly: GCF_007992495.1. Lineage (GTDB taxonomy): Bacteria > Pseudomonadota > Alphaproteobacteria > Reyranellales > Reyranellaceae > Reyranella > Reyranella soli. The sequence goes on along the minus strand of NZ_BKAJ01000181.1, from coordinate 2,157 downwards.
GCCGTCTTTCATCGTGATTGTGTCGGCGAAGGTGCTGCCTTCGACGGCTTCGATGCTGGTCAACGTGTCGGTGCCGCCCATCCCGTCCGACGCCGTGCCGGTCTGGAGATTCACGGTCACGCCGGTCGCGCCCGACCCGCCATCTGTGTTGTTGTTGCGGTAGCTGACCTGATCCATGTCAGCGCCGCCGTCGATGGTGTCGTTGCCCGTTCCACCGACGAGGTAGTCGCCTCCGGCACCGCCAAGGATCGTGTCGTCGCCACCCAGGCCGTAGAGCGAGTTGTTGCCGGCGTTGCCGTTGACCGTGTCGTTCCCGGCAAGGGCGAGTGAGAACAGGCCGTAGCTGTCGGAGAAGGTGAACCGGGCGAAGGCGTCCGATGCAGGCACTGCCGTACCGGTAATCTCGACGATCGGCTGGGCACTACCGGACGTGACCTGCAGGGAGCTGACCGTGCCCGTGACCGGCTTGCCGTCCCCGTCATAGGTGAAGCCGGTTCCGGACATGACCCAGAAACTGCCGTCGTGGAGGTTCACCCGAAACGATGTCGGACTCGAGTTCGAGACCGACGCAAAACCCGAAGACAGCAGAGTGAACACGTCGCTAGGCTGCGACGCGTTGAGCCACGTTACCGAAGCCATGAGCCCCCCAAAGACGTGTGCTACTTCCCCAAAAACTCCCCGAGAAAAGGTTAATCGGGGAAAACCTCACTGTCTATACAGCCGGCAGGTGTGCAATCGCCAGTTGATCCCAAGAAAGTCGACTGACCCGGTCTCACCCTTCAGCCGCACCCAGTTGCAGTTACCAATGCTCCCGAAGTCCCAGTTCGTTCGCCTTGACGCCTGCGCTATGACGTTAACTGGGCACCGGCGACGCAATCATCACCCAATTGGGTGACAGCGCAGAACTTCGCGTCGTCATTGAACGGTCACCGGCCCAGCAGCCGCCAAGTGCAGTCCTAGGTCGGAAAACTCTTGAGAAGCAGTCGCACAAGGTCAACCTGCGACACCGTTTGCGTCTTGGAACGGGCGCTGGCGAGCTGGGTGCGCGCTGTCTCGAACGCGACGCCGAGTTTTCTGGCGATCGCCGGCAACGGCATTCCTTCGGCCAGGAGCGCAACCAAGCGAGCTTCCGATGCGGTGAGGCCAAAGAGATGGACGAGCTCGCTGTGATCGACCGAAAACGCCCTGTCCGCGTCCGAAATCATCAACAAGACAGAGGGCTTGTCCTCCATGCTGTCCCCGACCGGAGGCATCGAACTCACATGCGCAATGTACGGCCTGGCGGCTGGGGTCCGCGGTATCGATAGGTGACCGCAATATCGCTGGCCTAGCCCGGCAGCCCTTGCGGCCTGCCCAATCAGCTTCTGGAGCAGGGCATCGGCGACCGGCGCATGAGCACGCAGACGGTCTCTAAGGCAGAAGCCGTCGCGGCGCTGGAGAATTGCAAGCGCTGCGTCATTGGCCTTTGCGACTCGACCGTCTGCAAAGAGCTCCGCCACACCGAAGCCCATTACATCCGATGCAACATCATGAATCGGCGGCTCCGCGACGGTTACGTCGCGCCAGGCTACGCCAAGGCCGTCACGTAGTGGAAAAAGCCTGAACGAAACGACCCGGCCTTTGATGACGACCGATTCCGCTCGATCGACGACAGTTTGCCTTGTGTCCATCGCTTTGAAGAATTGCCCGCCCAAAGGGCGTTGCTGCGGCAGTCGGAAACAAGTCCCACAAGCCTCGCCCAATGACGTCGCCCGGAGGGCGGCTGAAATAGCGAGATGCAAGCCTGTTAAATCGCCGCAAGCGCCATGCCCGATCGACGGAATAGAAGCCCTCGTCCAATTCCTCGAGAATGGCTGAAAGCTCGTCATCGCCTGTCGACGTGACAGCCTGATGATGGAGTGACCGAGAGCGACGATGTCAGACATTGGCGTTTCACGCCCAAGGGCAGCCGGAACGGTCTCGCACTGGCGTTCGCCGCAGGCCAACCACCCTCGTCGGCTGCCACGAGCCGAGCCGCGTCAACAAAGCCATGAAGCCCCCGCTCCAAGCCCAAGTTTCCAGAGGAGGATAGGCCGGGCGAACATCTGCGTCCAGTGCACAGCCCACGGATGTAACGGTGGGGCGAGGCCAGAAAATTGCGCTAGTCGCTCTGCACAG
>NZ_BKAJ01000180.1 GCF_007992495.1 Reyranella soli | reverse complement strand
AGTTATGTTGACCTCGTGCTCGCCTCCCAGCGGCTCTGCTCTATGCATCGTTCATCCGATACCAGCGCACCCGACGGCAGCCCTGCCGGACCCAGTTTTCCGTCATCCCGTCACGCCGCCGGAAGGCGGTTCGGTCGGGGTGAGTGAAAACGGCCAGCGGAAATAGCGGAATTAAAAAAGGCCGAAGATTCAATGGCTTCGTCGGTGTTTGCGGGTCTAGCGGAATCTAGCGGAAATTCACGCCGACCCGCGGTCGAGCCAAGGAACGCGAAATGTCGCCTCTGTCGCGGTTTGAGCGACAGCATCCGGCCGCCGTCAAGGCCGGAAGAGGCAGAGGCATCAATGACCTACGGTAATTTCCGGCAGAGTCGCACGAATCCGATCCCGTTTGCGTTCAGCCCGTCAAAACCACCGTGCACAGCCCCTAGGAAGTCAAAGGGCTTCCTGCCCCCGAAAGCCTATTCCCACGACGTACATCTCCGCCGAATCGGCACGGCTGGCCTCCGGCTTGACATGCTTCACCTTGGCGAAGTCCCGCTTGAGCCGGTCGAGCAGCGTGCGCTCGGTGCCCCCGCGCAGCACCTTGGCGACGAAGCTGCCGCCCGGCTTCAGCACCTGCCGGGCGAAATCGTGGGCGGTCTCTGCCAGCCCCATGATGCGCAGATGATCGACCTGGGTCTCGCCGGTGGCGGCGGCCGCCATGTCGCTCAGCACGACGTCGGCCGGCCCGCCCAGCAATTCCTCGAGCACGGCGGGCGCGTCGTCGTCGTAGAAATCCTTGGCCAGCACAGTGGCACCGGCGATCGGCTCGATGGGTGTGATGTCGATGCCGACCACGACGCCTCCACCCTTTCCGGGTTTCACGCGCTCGACGGCGACCTGGGTCCAGCCGCCCGGCGCGGCGCCAAGATCGACGACGCGGCCGCCGGGCTTCAGGAACCGGAACTGGTCGTCGAGCTGCAGCAGCTTGAAGGCGGCGCGCGAGCGGTAGCCGCGCTTCTTGGCCTCGGCGACATAGGGGTCGTTGAGCTGGCGCTGCAGCCAGCGCTGGGACGACACGGTGCGGCCGCGCGCTGTCTTCACGCGCACGGTGGCCCGGCGTCCTGTCGGCTTGCTGGATTTATTCGTCACGGCAGCGGAACGGATCTGCCTCGCGGTCGGCCTGGCGCATGAGGTCCATTAGCACGCCCTCGCGCAGGCCGCGATCGGCCACGCGCACCATCGGCGCCTGCCATTGGCGGCACACCGCCTCGAGGATGGCGCCACCGGCCAGGGCGAGGTCGGCACGCTCGTTGCCGATGCAGGGCATGTCGGTCAGTTCGATGACGGATTTCTCCGAGAGCTGGTCGCAGATGCGCAGGATGGAATCGCGGCCGATGCGCGAGCCGTCGACCAGGGTGCGGTTGTAGCGTTTCAGGCCGAGATGATGGGCGCTGACCGTCGTCACGGTGCCCGAGGCGCCGACCATCTGGACCTCGCCGCGGGCGATGGCGCCGCCGATGCCGTGCTTGGCGCAGAACGGGCGCAGGTCGGTGCGGATGCGCTCGACCATGTCGTCGTAGCAGGCGCGGGTGACGGGCTGCTCGCGCGGTTGGCCTTTGACGCACGATTCGGTGAGGGTGACGACGCCCCAGGGCACGGAGGTCATGTCCAGAAGCTCGGTGGCGACGCCGCCCAGGCGATCGGCGCGGCGGAAGACCTTGATCCAGCTCACTTCCGTGGAGCCGCCGCCGATGTCGACCAGCAGGCCATAGGGGATCTCGGGATCGAGCAGGTTCTCGCAGCTGGCCAGGGCGAGCCTCGCCTCCTCGGAGGGCGGGATGACCTCGAAGCAGAGGCCGGTGCGCGCTTTCACCAGGGCCAGGAAGTCCTCGCCGTTGCAGGCGCGACGGCAGGCTTCGGTGGCGATGTGGCGGGCGCGGCTGACCTTATGGCGCTCGATCTTGGACGCGCAAACGCCCAGCGCGGCCAAGGTGCGCTCGATCGCTTCGCCGCACAGCGACCCGTTCAGTGCCACTCCCTCGCCCAGCCGGACCGGCCGGGAGTAGGCGTCGATGACTTCGTAGCCGTCGACCGACGCCCGGGCCACCAGGAGCCGGCAGTTGTTGGTGCCGAGATCGATGGCGGCGAAAGTGTGCGCAAAACGACCGCTGTGCCAGCCTCCTTTGTTCCCCCCTGCTTGGGGAGTGGATTCCCCTGCCATTTGGAACTCTTTCCTTGGGCGGATGGTAACCTACGGCGGAGGCCGGGGCGAGAGCTTAGAGATACCTGTTGGGTCTTGCTTTTCCTGGCCCATGGTGCCCCGCATGTGAACAGCCAGCGGCTGGCCGGCCGGAAAATGCCTTACGTCGGTTGGGATCGTGAGGAGGTTCTTCCAGGATGCTGCTTATGCGCAAAGTGCCGTACGTCCGGGTCGCTTATTCAATAGACGCGAGCAACTTCCCTGAACCCCAGTTCCTGCAGCGCGGCCACCAACGCCAGTTGCGACATCGCGCACTTCGCCAACGCGACGGTCGCGTCTACACGACCGCTTACGTTTGCGTGAGGCCGGCTCTAAATGTTGAGCCGGTTGAACACGACCCGCGGCAGGTTGCGCACCACGAGCATGATCATCCCCCAGCGCGCGGGAACATAGAACGACGGCCACTTGGCATCGATTCCCCGCACGATCGTCTGCGCCACCTCCTCGACCGGGGCCGGCCGGCCGCCGCGCGCCTTGACTGTGGCAGTCATCGGCGTGTCGGTCGGCCCGGGCTTGATCAGCACGACGGCCACCGGGCCGCCGGCGAAGCGATGCTGCAGCCCCTCGGCGTAACGCTCGATGAAGCCCTTTGCCGCGCCATAGATGTAATTGGCCTTGCGGCCGCGATCGCCGGCGACCGAGCCGATGATCGCCAGGGTGCCGCGCCCGGCCTTTGCCAATTGCGCGGCGAAGGCCTCGGCGAACAGGGCCGGCGACACGGCGTTCACCTCCACAGTGCTACGGCACAGAGCGAGGTCGGCTTCGGCCAACCGCTGCTCGGGAAGGCTGCCATGGGCGATCAGCACGATGTCGACCGGCGTGCTGGCTGCAGCCCGCTCCGCCAGCCGGCCGATCGCCGTGGCATCGAGAAAATCCAGGGTCGCCACCTCGACAGTCGACGTCGGGCTGCGCACCTTGAGGTCCTGCGCCACGCGTTCGGCCTTGGACGCATCGCGCGCCACGAGCAGCAGATCGCAGGCCGTCCGCTGCACCCAGACGCGGCAGCAATGCTCGGCAATTGCCGACGTTGCCCCGATCACGACTATCCTCACTCCAGCCTCCTTCGGCTTTCAGCCTCCCATCAACCGGCGCGACATCGCCGAGCTGATGCCGGGATCGCGGTAGCGCACGAATTCGCCGAGGCGCGGATAACCGGCCTCGAACATCGCCCGCGGCATGCGTGCATCCTTGGCGGGATAGAGCCGGCCGCCCGCCGCAACGACCAAGGCGTCCAGGCGCTCGAACAAGGCCTCGACGCCGGCATGATTGTGGAAATCAAGCGCCAGTGTCGTGCCCGGCTGGGGAAAGCTCAGCAGGCCCGGCGGCCAACGCTCGCCGAACGTCTTCAGCACCGCCAGAACCGATCCAGCGCCTGAGCGGCCGATCTCCGCCAACAGGCTTGCGATCACCGCCGGCGCGTTCTCGCGCGGCACGACACACTGATATTGGTAGAAGCCAGCCGGTCCGTAGGCGCGGTTCCAGCCGGCGATGGCATCGAGCGGAAACAGGAACGGCTGGTAGTGGACGATGCGGGGCCCGAGATGCCGCTGGTTGAGCCACCAATAGAGCTGGTTGATCGGCTTCAGCGTCAGGCGGTTGATCAAGGAGATCGGCGGCGACACCGGCATGGCGAGCCGGCGGGCGCGCCAGGCGCCCTGCTGAACGGCTGCCGGGCGTGCCCGCAGAAAAAGGCCGCGGCCAGCGTCGCCCCCGGCATCGCCCCCGGCACCGCCCGAGGTGCAGTCGATCCAGGAAACCGTATGCTCCCAGGCAGGATGCGATTCGTCGGACAGCCGGAAGAAGGCGTCGAGGCCCGCGTAGGCGATGGTCTCGGCCTCGAGCCACGGACCCGGGACGCGCCGTAGCTGCAGCTCGGCCTCGACGATGAGGCCGGTCAGGCCAAGGCCCCCCACGGTTGCGGCGAACCAGTCGGGCCGTTCGGCCGGACCGCAAACGATCTCCTCGCCATCGCTGCGCTGCAGGCGGATCGACAGGACGTGGTCACCGAAGGTGCCGCTCCCGTGATGATTCTTGCCGTGGACATCGTTGGCGATGGCGCCGCCCACCGTGACCAGCTGCGTGCCAGGCAGCACCGCCAGGCCCCAGCCGCGCGGCAGAAACAGGTTCTGGATATCGCGCAGCACCACGCCCGCCTCGCAGATCAGACGTCCGGTCGACGCATCAAAGTGGATGAGACGATCGAGGCCGGCCGTCCGCCACAGGGTGCCACCGGGATTGAGGCAGACGTCACCGTAGCTGCGACCGAGCCCATAGGCGATGCCAGGCCGGCTGCGAGCCAGCGCGGCCGCCACGGTGGCCCGATCCGAGAGCTCCACAACATCGTGCGGCAGCGCCGACAGCCGGCCCCAGGACGACATGCGCCTCATGGCGCGGCAGCAGCGCGGAACACGAAGCGCTTGTCGAGGCGATACTTCGCCCAATAGCCGATGACGAGGCCGATCAGCCCACCGAGATAGCGCAGCCTCTTGTCCTGGAAAGCGCTGTAGAAAGCGAATTCGAAGCCCCAGAAGACCAGGGTGGTGACCACACCCATGCCGGAATAGAGGATGAAGGTCTGCAGGTCGTGCGCCGCACTCTCGGCCTTGAAGTTGAAGATAAAGACCTTGTCGAGCAGGTACTTGAGAACCAGGCCGACCGCGGTGCCGACCAGCACCGACAGTTCGATCTGCCACGGACCGGTCCACAGGCGGACGGCGAGCGCCTGAGCCGCGAGGTTCGCGGCCGTCGCGATCAGGGCAATGATCGCGTAGACGATCGCAAGCCGCATCAATTGACCTTTTCCATGCTCCCGGTCCCCAGTATAACCATCTCGGGGGTATGATCTCGTTATCAATATGTCGCCGCTGATCGGCCTGCTTCGCCTCACCCGTCCGAAGCAGTGGATAAAGAACACCTTCGTGCTGGCGCCGCTGGTGTTCGCCCGAGAGTTCACGCATCCCGAATCCGTCATCAATGCACTGATCGCGTTCGGGCTGTTCTGCGTGGCCTCGTCTGCGACCTACATCCTGAACGACATCCGCGACGTCGAGCGCGACCGCACCCACCCGATCAAGCGCCACTCCCGACCGCTCGCGGCCGGCACCGTCTCACTGCGCTCGGCGATCGGCCTGCTGATCGCCTGCTATTGCGTGCTCACCGCCGGGTGGTTCTGGTCGGTGGATACCATGCTCGCGATCTTCGCCTACCTGGCATTGAACGTGGCCTATACCTACTGGCTGAAGCATCAGCCTGTGCTCGATCTCTTCTCAATCGCCACCGGCTTCGTGCTGCGTGCCTATGCAGGTGCCCTCGCGCTGGCCGTGCCACTGTCGAGCTGGATGGCGATCACCACGCTCTGCCTGGCGCTCTATCTGGCGGCCATCAAGCGGCGGCAGGAACTGGCGAGCAACGGCACCGAGAGCCGCGAGGTGCTGCGCATGTACTCCGCGGCGCTGATCGAGCGCTATGCCGAGATGTCGGCAACCGGCGCGCTGATCTTCTACAGCCTGTTCGTGATGTCGGCCAACGCCAAGCTTGCCGCAACGATCCCTTTGGTCATCTTTGGCCTCTACCGCTACTGGTACGTCGTCGAGCGTCTGGGCGGCGGCGAATCGCCGACCGATGCAGTGCTGTCGGACTGGCCCCTCGCCCTCGCGATCGTCATCTGGATCGGCGTCTGCGTGGTGGCCCTGCTCCCCAACTAGAGTATCTCTTCCCAGAGGATTTGGCGGGCTGAGCGGCAAAAACGGGATCGAGTTCGCCGCGCTTCTCCGGAAATCCCATCAAACTATTGATATTATGATTCTTCTGACACTGATGGTGCCCGAGCACTGTCCCCTGAATAGGGACTAGCAGCGACAATGCGCACTTCGGACAGGCACACAAATTTCTCTAGTACCGCCTCACCGGAGGGTAACCCTGGTATAACTTAAGTTCTTACACGCATCAAGTCCGGCGCGATACCCTAGTCTACCGGCTCTGCACAATGGTTTTGACAGGCTGAACGGCAAAACGGGATCGCGTTCGTGCGCCTCTGTCGGAAATTTCCAGAAGCCACGAATCCGCCTGCCTCTTCCAGTCCTGGCGG
>NZ_BKAJ01000179.1 GCF_007992495.1 Reyranella soli | reverse complement strand
GGCCCGCGCTCCCATCTAAGAGGTTGATTCATATGGCGAATCCTCCGGACCCCGAGGGCGATCGCCGGCGCGTTGAGGACATCGACGCGCGCCTCAAGGCGGCACGCGGAAAAATCGAAAAACCGCGCCCGAACAACGGGGTAAGTAGCGGAATGTCGCACCGCCAGACAGGCGTTGCGTATCGAGTGATGGTGGATATGATCGCGGGCCTTTTGGTCGGGGGGTTCCTCGGCTATTGGCTCGACCGCTGGTTGGGTTGGGCGCCTTGGTCATTGGTGACGGGCCTGGTTCTGGGTTTCGTCGCCGGCGTCAACAATGCCTGGCGCGCCATTCGGGCCTACTCGAGGGACGCCAACAAGGCAGGGGGGAGCGACGAAGAGCGCCGCCTGCCCTGAACCGGTCGGACGTAAGATAGACGCGTTGGGGACGAGGTAAGCCAAATGCATAGCCCGATGGAGCAGTTCGAGATCAAGCGGCTGCTCCACCTGAATCTCTTTGGCATCGACGCCTCTTTCACGAATTCATCGACCTGGATGGTGATCGCCGTGATCCTGGCGACCGCCGTGTTCGTGTGGGGCATGCGCCAGCGGGCGCTGGTGCCGGGCCGCCTGCAGTCGGTCGCCGAGGTCGGTTACGAGTTCGTCGCCGGCATGGTGCGCGACAACGTCGGCGATGGCGGCAAGAAGTACTTCCCGTTCATCCTGACGCTCTTCATCTTCATCCTGTTCTGCAACGTGCTGGGCATGGTGCCCTACTCGTTCACGCCGACCAGCCACATCGTCGTCACCTTCGCGATGGCCGCGTTCGTGTTCGTCGGCGTCACCATCATCGGCTTCGCCCGGCACGGCATGCATTTCCTGTCACTGTTCGTGCCCAAAGGCGTGCCGTTCGCGCTGCTGCTGCTGCTGGTGCCGATCGAGATCATCTCCTACTTCATCCGCCCCTTCAGCCTGTCGATCCGCCTGTTCGCCAACATGCTGGCCGGCCACACCATGCTGAAGGTGTTCGGCGGCTTCGTGGTGATGCTGGGCATCATCGGCGGCTGGGCGCCGCTCGCCTTCATCGTCGTGTTCACCGGCCTGGAACTGCTGATTGCGTTCCTGCAGGCCTACGTGTTCGCGATCCTGACCTGCCTTTACCTGAACGACGCAGTTCATCTTCATCACTGATCACTGATCCATCGACTGAAAGGAAATCGAAATGGACGCTTCTGCAGCCAAGCTCATCGGTGCCGGTCTGGCCACCATCGCCCTCGCCGGCGTCGGCGTCGGCATCGGCAACATCTTCGGCAGCTTCGTCTCCGGCGCGCTGCGCAACCCCGAGGCGGCTCCCCGCGTGTTCGGCAACGTGCTCCTGGGCTTCGCGCTCACGGAAGCCGTGGCGCTGTTCGCGCTGGTCATCGCCTTCATGATCCTGTTCGTGTTCTAAGCACGACGATGCTCAGGTCGATCTACGGTGCGCTCGCCGGCCTCGCCGTGTTGGTGGCGAGCGGCACGGCAATGGCGAAGGAAGGGTCGGGCGGCATGCCGCAGCTCGACTATCACAGCTTCGCACCGCAGCTCGTCTGGCTCGCGATCGCCTTCCTGGCGCTTTACTTCGTGATGTCGAGGCTCGCGGTCCCCGCGATCTCCGACACCATCGACAGGCGCCAGGCCAAGATCCAGGGCGATCTCGACGCGGCGGAGAAGGCCAACGAGGACACTCGTAGCCTTGTCGCGGCGTATGAAAAGCGGTTGGCCGATACCCGCGAGGAAGCGCGCAAGCATATGCGCGAGCGCGGCGAGGCCGATAGCGCGGCGGCTGCCGCACGGCTGCAGGTACTGCACGACAAGCTCGCGGCGCAGATCGGCGAAGCCGAGAAGCGCATCGCCGCCCAGCGCGATGATGTCATGGCGGGCCTGGAAAACATGGCCAAGGACATCGGCCAGGACGTCTACGCCAAGCTCGCCGGCCAGCCGGCTGATCAGGCGGCGCTCGCCGCCAAGATCGCAGTGGCGAAGGGAGGCAGGTAATGATCGGCACCGCCTGGGCGGCTGACGCCGCACACAGCGAGAGCATCTTCTCCGATCCGGCGTTCTGGGTCGCGGTCGCCTTCGTCCTGTTCTTCGCGCTCGCCGGCAAGGCCCTGTGGGGCCGCATCTCGGGCATGCTCGACAAGCGGGCGGCCGACATCGCCAAGGCGCTGGCCGATGCCGCGCGGCTGCGCGAGGAGGCCATGAAGGCCAAGCAGGACGCCGAGCGCACGCTCGGCCAGGCACAGTCCGAAGGCGCCGAGATCCTGAAGCAGGCGCGCGAGGAAGCCGAGCGCATGCAGGCCCGCGCCGCCCAGAACCTGGAGACGGCCGTGGCCCTGCGCGAGCAGCAGGCGCTCGACCGCATCGCCCAGTCGGAAGCGGCCGCCACCAAGGAAGTGCGCGACACCGCCGTCGACGTGGCACTCTCGGCCACCCGCGCACTGTTGCGCGATCAGGTCGGCTCGGGCCGCAGCACGGCCCTGGTCGACGAGGCGATCGCCGAACTGCCGCGCCGCTTGCACTGACGATTTCCCGCAAACAAAAATCGCGGGCTACCTGGCAGCCCCCGTCGCAAGGCGGGGGCTTTTTCTTGCCCTCATTTCCTCCCCCGTCTTCGGGGGAGGATACAGGAGGGGGAAAGCCACACCGGCGGTCTCTCCGATTTCAGATCTGATACCGGCGTGCACTTCGACTGTTGCTTGCCCCCTCCTCTATCCTCCCCCGTAAGACGGGGGAGGAGGTAAGATCGGACAAGTAAGATCGGACAAGACGCCGTAGCGTCCATCGACTAGCGTCGTCGTCCGTATCGGGGGAGACTATTAATGATTCGTGCGTTTCTCGGCATCGCGGCGGCTGCCACCGTGATTGGTCTTGGCCTGTCGGCCGCCGCCCAGACGGACAACTTCATGAGCGAATGCCAGCAGGGCTCCTCCGCGGCCGATCCCGCGAAAGCCTGTACCTGCATGTCGGGCAAGGTGACCGGCGCCGTCCGGGCCGACGCGATCGCCGCCATGCACAGCATGAACACGACCAAGGGCGCGAATGGCGGCCCGCCTGACGCGAAGGCGCTGCCGGCGGCGCAGCAGAAGGGCCTCGAGGCGGTGATCGCCGCCCACGGCCAGTGCCAGTAGTGTGACAGTGTAGCTGTGGTAGCGTTGGTGCATGGACAGCAACGCCGCCGCACTCTCCGTCCCTGAGCTCGACAGCCTGCGCACCGTCGCAGGCACGATGATCCCCGCAGATGCCGCACTCGGCGTGCCGGGCGCCGACGACCCTGCGATCCTGCACGACATCGCGCGGTCGGTGGGCCGCGATCTTCTGCTGGTCCGTCAGGCTCTCGCGGAGATCGAGGCGAAGTCGGGCGGCGCTTTCGCCGCTCTGGATCGCGACCAGCGCGAGGCGCTGATCAACGGCTATTACGCCGGCGGCGGCGCGGCGATCGTGGCCTTGGGACGGCTGATCCTGGGCGCCTACTACCGCGATGACCGCGTGCTCCTGTCCCTGAAGCAGGAACCCCGCGCGCCCTTCCCCAAGGGCTACACGCTGGAGCAGGGCGACTGGTCCCTGCTCGATGCCGTGCGCGGCCGAGCGCCGCTGTGGCGCGACGATCGCAAGGAGCTGGCGACATGAGCGGCAACGAGCGCGTCGATGTGCTGATCATCGGCTCCGGCGCCTCGGGTGCTGCCGTGGCCTGGAGCCTCGCCGAAACCAAGATGCGCATCCTCTGCCTGGAACAGGGCGACTGGATGAAGTCGACGGACTTCCCCACCAACGGCCGCAACTGGGAGGCGCGCCGCTACGACGACTTCGATATCTTCCCCAACCGCCGCGGGCGCGACACCGACTATCCGGTGAACGACGACAACTCGCCGATGAAGGTCGCCAACTTCAACGGCGTCGGCGGCGGCACGGTGATCTACACCGCACACTGGCCGCGCATGCACCCGTCGGACTTCAAGGTGAAGTCGCTGGACGGCGTGGCCGACGACTGGCCGATCGACTACTGGACGCTGGAGCGGTTCTACGAGGAGAACGACCACATGATGGGCGTGTCGGGCCTCGCCGGCGATCCCGGCGTGCCGCCGCGCCATCCACCGATGCCGCCGATCCCGCTCGGCAAGACCGGCTCACACTACGGCAAGGCGATGAACAAGCTCGGCTGGCACTGGTGGCCCTCCGACACCACCATCGCCACGACGCCCTACGAGGGTCGCGCGCAATGCATCAACCTCGGCCATTGCACGCCGGGCTGCGCACAGGGCGCCAAGGCCAGCACCGACATCACCTACTGGCCGCTCGCCATCCGCGCCGGCGTGGAGCTGCGCACGCGCTGCCGGGTGCGCGAGATCACCACCGACGAGCACGGCATGGCGTCCGGCGCGATCTACTACGACGCCGAGGGCAAGGAGCAGTTCCAGCCGGCCGAGGTCGTGATCGTGGCCTGCAACGGTGTCGGCACGCCGCGCCTGCTGCTGAACTCGGCCTCGGGAAAGTTTCCCAATGGGCTTGCCAATTCCTCGGGCCTGGTCGGCAAGAACCTGATGCTGCACCCGTGGCCGATGATCTCGGGCTATGTCGAGGAGACGCTGGATGGTGGGAAGGCACCCATCACCAACCTGTGGAGCAAGCAGTTCTACGAGACCGACCGCTCTCGCGGCTTCGTGCGCGGCTACACCTTGCAGTTCAATCGCGGCATGGGCCCGGCCAACCAGGCGATCACCAGCGCCGTAACCGGCCAGTTGCCGTGGGGGCACGAGCATCATCGCGTCTATCGCGAGATGTTCGAGCACCGGGTGGGGATCGGCGTCGCCTGCGATGACCTGCCGGAAGAGCACAATCGCGTCACGCTCGACCCGGTGCTGAAGGACAGCAACGGCATTCCTGCGCCGAAAATCGATTACGCGATCAGCGACAACACACGGCGCATGATGGAGCACGGGATCGCGCGGGCTGAGGAGATCCTGACCGCGGCCGGCGCCACCCGGCTCTACTGCTCGCGCACCGCGCTCAACAGCCCCGGCCATCTTCTCGGCACGGCGCGCATGGGCACCGATCCAGAGCGTTCGGTGGTGAACGACTGGGGCCGCTGCCACGACGTGAAGAATCTGTTCATCGTCGACGGCAGCGTCTTCGTGACGGGCGGCGGCGTGAACCCGACCTCGACCATCCAAGCTACGGCGCTCTACATCGCCGACCAGATGAAGCAGCGGCTGGCAAACTTGTTCGACTGAAGGTCATCCTGAGCGCAGCGAAGGATCTCATGGCGATTGCCGTCGCCATGCCTGTCGACACGGCATGAGATCCTTCGCTGCGCTCAGGATGACAGATGGCGATACACCGTCGGGATATTCGCCAGGTCCTGCAGCAGGTCGGGCGGCATGTCGGAGGGCTTTGCCGAGTTCGCGCTGGCGCCGATCGAATCGACCAGGCCGCCGAAGCGTTCCGTGATCGCCTTGGCGATCTGGTCGTGGCGGCCGACGGCGGCAAACAGGTGCACGACGTCGTCCGACACCTCTTTCGCCATCTGGTCCCACTGGCCGGCGCGGGTCATGGAATTGAGCTTGCGACCAAGCTCGCCCAGCCCATGCACCTCGAACACCGGCCAGTAGGCCGGCGTCGAGCCGTAGAAGGCCACGCGATAGCGCACCCAGTCGAACAGCCTGGCGACCGCCTCGTCGTCCTTGCCGGTGACGACGAAGCCGCCGCCCGAGATCTCGAAGCTCTCGCGGCTGCGGCCACGGGTGGCGAGGCCGGCATCGATGATCGGCATGATGTTCTGCTCCAGGTACTTCCTGGTGCAGAACGAGTGGAGCTTTACGTCGTCGGATTCTTCCGCTGCCACCTTCAGCATGACCGGGCCGACGGCGGCGACGCCGAGCCGCGGCAACGGGCCGTCATAGGGCTCGGGCACGAAGTTGGGCGTCATCAGGGTGAAGCGATAGTGCTTGCCCTCGTAGTTGAGCTTGCTGCCGTCCTTCCACGCCTTCCAGATCGCCCGCACCGCCTGCACATACTCGCGGATGCGCGGCGCCGGCGGCGACCACGGCACCGAAAAGCGCCGCTCGTTGTGCGCCCTCACCTGGCTGCCGATGCCGAGCGTCACCCGCGAGCCGCCGAAGCTCGAAGCCAGGTCCCAGCCGACATTGGCCACCGCCATGGGCGAGCGCGCGAAGGCGATGGCAACACCGGTGTGCAGCTCGATCCGCTTGGTCGCGGCGCCGGCGACGGCCAGGGAGAGGAAGGGCTCGTGCCTGTTCTCCTGGGTGCTGACGCCGGTATAGCCCGTCGCCTCGATCGCCTGGGCGGCCTGGCCGACCGTCGCCAGGTTCTCCTGAGGCAGAGTGGTGAACACGCGCATTTCGTTGCACTCCTAGATTTGTCGCAGAGAAACCCGCGCGATCGAATGGTCGGCGTCCTTGTACAGCACGACATGGGCCCGTTCACGCGTCGGCAGGATGTTCTCCTTGAGGTTCACTTCATTGATCGACGACCAGATCCGCCGTCCCGCCGCGCTCGCTTCCTCGGGCCCGAGGTCCCTGTAGTGGTGGAAATAGGACGTCGGCTGCTGGAAAACGGTGCGTTGCAGGAGCCGGAAGCGATCGAGATACCAGGCCGCGATGTTGGATGTGCTGGCGTCGAGGTAGATGGAGAAATCGAAGAAATCGGAGAGGATCACCGATGCAGGCCGGCCACCTGAACCGCCGGCGAGGCCGGGCTGCAGAACGTTCAGGCCCTCGAAGATCAGCACATCCGGCCGACGCACGACCTGCCATTGATCGGGCACGATGTCGTATGACTGATGCGAATAGACCGGCGCGCGCACTTCCGTCTGACCCGCCTTCACGTCGGACAGGAACTGCACCATGCGCCTGGCATCGTAGCTCTCGGGGAAGCCCTTGCGCGACATGAGCTGCTTTTCTTCCAGGATGCGCAGCGGATAGAGGAAGCCGTCGGTTGTCACGAGGTCCACCGCCGGATGGTCGGGCCACCTTGCCATCAGCGCCTGGAGGATACGGGCAAAAGTGCTCTTGCCGACGGCGACGCTGCCCGCGACGGCGATCACATAGGTGTGCCCGGTCACCGGCCGGCCAAGGAAGGTGTCGGTGACGCCGTTGAGATTGCGCGCTGCCCGGACATGCAGGTTGAGCAGGCGCGACAGCGGCAGGTAGACGTCGGCGAGCTCCTCGAGCGAAACGCGCTCGTTGAGGCCGCGCAGCGACATCAGATCGTCCTGGGTAAGCGTGAGCGGCGTGTTGGCGCGCAGCTTCGCCCATTCGGTCCTGCTGAACGTCTGGTACGCTTCAGGGCGAATGCGACGCACTCCCGGGGCCGTGCCACGGCCATCCGGGTCGGCGGCCGCTATTCGGCCGCCTGCTTCATCGGATCGCCTTCGGGCGGATTGTTCGACGGCCGCCAGCGTAGCACGGGCTTGCGCGCGGCCAGCGTCTCGTCGAGGCGCCGCCGCGGGGCGAAACGCGGAGCGGCCTTGAAGTCCTCGGCGGCAGTTCCGCTCTTCGCGCGCTCGGCCAGCGCGCGCAGCGCGCCGACGAAGAGGTCGAGGTCCTCCTTGGCCTGGCTCTCGGTCGGCTCGATCAGCATGGCGCCATGCACGACCAGCGGGAAGTACATGGTCATCGGATGATAGCCCTCGTCGATCATCGCCTTGGCGAAGTCGAGGGTGCTGACGCCGGTGTCCTTGAGGAAGCTGTCGTCGAACAGCGCCTCGTGCATGCACGGACCCTCGAAGGCCGGCGTCATGACGTCCTGCAACGAGGCCATGACGTAGTTGGCGGACAGCACGGCGTCCTCGGCCGCCTGCTTCAGGCCGTCGGCGCCGTGGCTCATGATGTAGGAAAGGGCGCGAGTGAACATGCCCATCTGGCCGTGGAACGCCTTCAGCCGTCCCAGCGGCTTGCCATCGACCGCGGCGCCGTCTTCCGCGACGCGCCACGTGTCGCCGTCGTCCTTCACGATCCATGGATAGGGCGCGTAGGGCGCCAGCGCCGCCGACAACACCACCGGACCCGCTCCCGGCCCGCCGCCGCCATGCGGCGTCGAGAAGGTCTTGTGCAGGTTGATGTGCATGCAGTCGACGCCGAGGTCGCCCGGCCGCACGCGGCCGACGATGGCGTTGAAGTTGGCGCCGTCGCAGTAGAAGAAGGCGCCCGCTTCGTGCACCGCCCGCGAGATCTCGACGATCTCGGTCTCGAACAGGCCGCAGGTGTTGGGGTTGGTCAGCATGATCGCCGCCACGTCGGGGCCCAAAGCCGCCTTCAACGCGGTGAGGTCGACGCGGCCGCGGTCGTTGGCCGGGATCGGCTTGACGGTGAAGCCGAGCGCCGCCGCCGTCGCCGGGTTGGTGCCGTGCGCCGATTCCGGCGCCAGCACGACCCTGCGCTTGGCCCGCTCGCCGCGCGCCTCGAGGGCGGCGGCGATCGCCATCATGCCGCACATCTCGCCGTGCGCGCCGGCGGCCGGTGACATCGCCACGGCCGGCATGCCGGTCAGCGTCTTCAGCCAGTGCGCCAGGCGGTCTATGAGCTCGAGCGCACCCTGCACCGTCGAGACCGGCTGCAGCGGATGCAGGTCGCCGATGCCGGGCAGACGCGCGACCTTCTCGTTGATCCTGGGATTGTGCTTCATGGTGCACGAGCCCAGCGGGTAGACGCCCATGTCGATGGCGTAGTTCTTCTGGCTGAGCCGGGTGTAGTGCTGCACCACCTGCGGCTCGGAAAGGCCAGGCAGGCCGATCTCGCCGGCGCGCTTCAGGCCGTTCAGGCGGTCCTTCACCTTGGAAGGCTCCGGCAGGTCGACGCCGCAGCGGCCGGGCTGGCCCATCTCGAAGATCAGCGGCTCCTCGATCTGCAGCGCGCGATTGCCGGTGTAAGTGGACACCGGACCTGCCGTCGTATTGGCGGCTCCGCCACCAATACGACCTTGCGAGCGGTCGAGCGACTGGACCATCACAGCACCTCCTTCAGGCCGGCGATCAGCGGCGCCAAGCCCGCCTCGGTCGCCGTCTCGGTCGCGGCCAGCAGCAGGAGGTTCTCGACGGAAGGATCGTCGGGGATCAGCCGCGACACCGGAACACCAGCCAGGATGCGATGCTCGGCCAGGGCCTCGACGACCGGCGCTGCCGGCTTGGGCAGACGCAGGGTGAATTCGTTGAAGAAGCTGTCGTTCAACAGCTTCACGCCGGGCAGCGCGGCCACGCGATCGGCAAGCTCGCTCGCCTTGGCATGGTTGAGCTCGGCCAGGCGGCGGAAGCCCGCCTCGCCCAACAGCGTGAGATGCACCGTGAACGCGAGCGCGCACAGGCCCGCATTGGTGCAGATGTTGGAGGTCGCCTTCTCGCGGCGGATATGCTGCTCGCGCGTGCTCAAGGTCAGCACGAAGCCGCGCTTGCCGTCGGCATCGACGGTCTCGCCGACCAGGCGGCCCGGCATCTGGCGCACGTACTTGTCGCGCGTGGCGAACAGGCCGACATAGGGGCCGCCGAAGCCCAGCCCATTGCCGATCGACTGGCCCTCGCAGACCACGATGTCGGCGCCCATCTCGCCCGGCGGCTTGATGAGTCCGAGCGACACGACCTCGGTCACGACCACGATCAACAGCGCGCCGGCGGCATGGCAGGCGGCGGCGAGCTTGGTGAAGTCGCGCACATGGCCGAAGAAGCTCGGGTTCTGCACGACCACGCAGGAGGTTTCCTTGTCGACCTTGGCGATCAGCTCCTCCAGGCCCTCGGCATCGGCCTTGGCCGACACCGCGCTATAGCCCTGCCAGTGCGCGGTCGTCTCGATGATGGCGCGGTAGTGCGGATGCAGCCCGCCCGAGAGCAGCGCCTTGGTGCGGCGCGTGATGCGGTTGGCCATCAGCACGGCCTCCGACGCGGCGGTCGAGCCGTCGTACATCGAGGCGTTGGCCACCTCCATGCCGGTCAGCAGGCTGACCTGGGTCTGGAACTCGAACAGGTATTGCAGCGTGCCCTGCGTGATCTCGGGCTGGTACGGCGTGTAGGACGTCAGGAACTCGCCGCGCTGGATCATGTAGTCGACGGTCGAGGGCACATGATGGCGATAGGCGCCGGCGCCGATGAAGAACGGTGCCGTGGACGGCGACACGTTCTTCGCCGCATAGGCCTGGAAGGCGCGCTCGACTTCCAGCTCACCAAGATGATCGGGCAAACCGGCGACCTTGCCGGGCAGGCGCGCCGACGCCGGCACGTCCTTGAACAATTCGTCGACCGACTTGGCGCCGACGGCCGCCAGCATGTCGCTGCGATCGGTCGGCGTGAGGGGGAGATAGCGCATGATCAGCCCAGGCTTTTCACGAAGTCGGTGTAGGCGGCTTCGTCCATCAGGCCGGAAAGCTCGCCCTTGTCCGAAAGCTTGATCTTGAAGAACCAGCCCTTGCCCATGGGCTCGGCGTTGACGTCGCCCGGCGAATCGGCGAGCGCGGCGTTGGCCTCGACGACCTCACCCGTCACCGGTGCGTAGATGTCAGAAGCGGCCTTGACGGATTCGACCACGGCGCAGGCTTCGCCCTTGGCGACCTTGCGGCCGGCCTGCGGCACGTCGACGAACACCACGTCACCCAGCTGCTCCTGGGCGTACTGGGTGATGCCGATGGTGCCGATATCGCCTTCGACGCGGATCCATTCGTGCTCTTCGGTGTACTTGGTGTCGGCCATCTAAAAGCTCCTATCCGCGGTAGTAGGCGTGTTTGACGAAAGGCATGGGCACGATCTCGGCCGGCACGGGCTTGCCGCGCACCACAAGATCGACCTTGGTGCCGTTGGCCGAGTGGGCGCGCTCGACATAGCCCATGGCGATGGCACGCCCGAGCGTTGGCGCGAAGCCGCCCGATGTGACCTTGCCGACGGACTTGCCCCCGATGGCGATCTCCGCGCCTTCGCGGGCGATGGCCTTGCCCTCAGGCAGCAGGCCAACGCGCTTGCGCGGCGCCCCCTCGGCGATCTGCTTCTGGATGACGGCGGCCCCTGGGAAGCCTCCCTGCGTGCGACGCTCCTTGCCGATGCTCCACAGCAGGCCCGCTTCGATCGGCGTCGTGGTGGTGTCGATGTCGTGGCCGTAGAGGCAGAGCCCCGCTTCGAGGCGCAGCGAATCGCGCGCGCCGAGGCCGATCGGCTTGACCTCCGGCTCAGCCAGAAGCTTGCGGGCGATCGCCTCGGTGGCATCGTTGGGCGTGGAGATCTCGAAGCCGTCGCCTCCGGTGTAGCCCGAGCGCGTGATGTAGCAGCGCGCGCCGTCGATGACGAAGAAGGCGCCGGTCATGAACTTCATCGTCGCGACCTGCGGCGCGAGGCGCGCCAGCACCTGCGATGCCTGCGGTCCCTGCAGCGCCAAAAGCCCGCGCGAGAACATCGGCTCGATCTCGCAGGTCGCGGCGAGATGCTTCTGCACATGCGCGAGATCGGCTTCCTTGCAGGCGGCGTTGAATACCATCAGCAGGTGATCGCCCGTGCTGGTGATCATCAGGTCGTCGAGGATGCCGCCGCTCTCGTTGGTGAGCTGCGTATAGCGCTGCTGGCCTGGCGCCACGCCCGCGATGTCGCCGGGCACCAGCGTTTCGATCGCCTTGGCCGCGTTCTGTCCGGGCTTGGCGGTCAGCCGCACCTGGCCCATGTGCGAGACATCGAACAGGCCGGCGGCCGTCCGCGTCTGGGCGTGCTCGGCCAGGATCCCGGTCGGATACTGCACCGGCATCTCGTAGCCGGCGAACGGCACGAGACGCGCGCCGAGCTCGCGATGAAGGTCGTAAAGCGGTGTGCGTTTGAGAGGATCGGCCAAGCAGGTCTCCAGAGTCGCATCAACCGACGCAAAAGCTGCGCCGCCTTGCGACCCCCTCTGTCCGGAGACCTGAAAGATTCGCCGGAGTGACCCGGCTTACTTCGTCGGTGGGCGCGCTCTCTTGCGAGAACCCGCCACTTTCCAGAGACCCATCCTCCTGCGGTCCGTTTGCCTGAGAGTTTCCGGGGCCGGTTGCTCCTTCGGCGCCGCTGTCGAGCAGCGGTCTCTCCCACAGGGATCGTCTGGGTGCCGGGACCTTAGGTGGCCGCTCCGGCGGCGTCCACCGGGAAAACCCATGACAAATCCGGAACTTAGATGGGACTTGAAATTGAGTGATTACTCACTTATAAAATGAGCATGCGCTCATATCCAAAGGAGGGTCGCATGTACATCCGCCGTGTCTTCACCGTCTTCCTCGACGTGCAAAGCGAGGCGTCGCCCATCACCACCACCGCGACGAGCGATTGGACGCTCGACTGGCGCTGGTTCTGCGAGCCGATGGATGTCGCCTTGCCAAGTGAGCGGCCCCTCATAGACTGGCCGGCATGGGCACGGCCGTTACAGCTCCGTCCATCAACCGGCCGTGGCGACGGGCAACCGGCTGGCTGATTGCGCTCGCGGCGTTCTTCTACCTGAGCTACAGCGTCTCGAACTGGCTCGCCAGCCAGCGCGGCGATGTGCCGACCATCGTGTTCGCCTGGGAACACGGCATTCCCTTCCTGGCCTGGACCATCATCCCGTATCTCGGCACGCACGCTCTCTTCGCCCTGTCCTTCTATGTCTGTCGCAACCGCGTCGAGCTCGACAGCCACGCCAAGCGGTTGTTGACCGCCCAAGTCGTCGCCGTCGTCTGCTTCATCGCCTTTCCCTTGAGGGTTTCCTTCGCCCGACCGCAGACGACGGCGGAATTCGGCCTGCTGTTCGACGCTCTTGGCATCCTCGACATGCCGTTCAACCAGGCGCCATCGCTGCACATCGCGACGACGGTCATACTTTTCGACCTGTACAGCCGCACGCTGCCACGCTGGACGCTGCCCGTGACGATCGTGTGCGCACTGCTGGTCGGGGCCTCGGTGCTCACGACCTATCAGCATCACTTCATCGACATGCCGACGGGCGTCCTGCTGGGGTTGCTGAGCGTCTGGATGTGGCCGCCGGAGGGCGGAAACCGTCTCGCCAGCGCGCTCGGGATGCCGTCGCGCTTTTACAAGTGAGCACTTGCTCATAGACTGGCCGACATGGGCAAGGCCGAGGACACCAAAGCGCGGCTCGAGCGCGCCGCGCTGACGCTGTTCGTGGCGCGCGGCGTCGCGGAGACCACGACCAAGGAGATCGCCATGGCGGCCTCGGTCGCCGAGGGCACGATCTACCGCTACTTCCCGAGCAAGGAGCAACTGGCGCTCGATCTCTTCCTGCGCCACCACCAGGGCCTGGCCGAGGCGCTCACCGAGGCGCAGCGCCCGGCCAAGGGGCTGCGCGCCAAGATCGAGGCGATCGTGCGCTGCTATTGCGAATGGGCCGATCGCGACTGGACGCTGTTCGCCTATCACCTCCTGAACCAGCATTCGTTCCTGATCCAGGTGCCCGACGGCATGGCCAATCCGGTGACCGTCGTGCGCGATGTGATCAGCCAGGCGATGAAGGCCGGCGAGATCCCGAAGCGGAACGTCGACCTCGCCGCCGCGTCCGCCATCGGCGTGGTCATGCAGGCTGCGACCTACAAGGTCTACGGCCGCTTTACCGGCGACCTGTCGGACCATGTCCGGTTCTTCGCCGACGCCGCCTGGGCGGTACTGTCGGTGAAGGAGAAGTAGCGTCAGGCGCCGACGTAGACGAAGGCTTCCAGCCCCGACTTCAGCCGCACCGAGATGCGCTTGTAGTCCGAGACCTCGTAGGTATCGGCGGCGGCAAGCTCGGCCGGCGTGATGCGGAACACGACACCGGGGACCTCGTCGGCGGGATTGCCCGAGGGGCTCGCCATGGTGTGGAACTTCTTGCCGCTCGTGGCGATCACCTCCGGATCGGTGATCTCGAACGGCACCGTGGCATAGCCCGGCAGCGCGTCGGCGCAGCCTTCGAGCAGGCGGCCGAAGGTGGCGATCTGCACGCCCTCCTGCTGAAGCGTGCCGTAGGAGAAGAGCCAGACGTCGTCGTTCAAGTCGTCTTCGCCAGTTCCGTGAAGGCCTTCGCGAAAGCCTCACGTGAGCCTGCCAATCCCGTCTCGTTGAAGATATCGGCGGTCAGCGACGCCACCGAGGACTCGTCGACGCGCACGCCGTTGTCCTGCAGGAAGCGGCGGGCGGCAGTCACCGCCTCATCCATGGCGCCGCCCTGCTTATAGAGGCGGTAGTAGTCGGGATGGCCGCCACGGCCCAGCGCCTCGGCCAGCACATCGGTGAAGTTCACGACCTTGAGCTGCGGGTAGACCGCCTCGGCACCGGCGAGCGCGCGATGGCAGGAGTGGTACATGGTGACGATGGTGTCTGCACCGGCCGCGACCGCGCCCTCGGCGAGTCCGCGATGGATCGCCTGCTCGCGCTCCTTGAACTTGGCGGCCTGGCCGCCGCAGGCATAAGAGAAGCCCGAATCCTGCGGCAGCTCGAGCAGCTCGAGGTTGGGCACGGCGGCGAGCAGCTTGCGGATCGAGGCCACCGTGGCGCCGATGCCGAGATGCTCGTGGATCACGACGCGCCGCTTGGGCTGGTCGGCGACGAAGCGTGCCTTCAGCGCGTCGAGGTTGGCGGCCAGGAACTCGCTGACGTGGCCCAGGTCGAAGGACGGCTCCTCGACGTCCTTCTCGAGCTCGTCGAAGTTCTTGGTGCAGGTCGGGCACCAGGTCAGCACACGGCCGGCGCCGGACTGGCCGAAGCGCTTGAAGGTTCGATGGCCCATGCGCTCGTAGGTCGGCAGGTCGGCCTCTTGGAATTGATAGACGCCGCAGCAATGGGCGGTGCCGCCGACGACGTCGAAGTCGAGCTCCAGCGCATCGAGGATATCCATGACGTTCAGCACGATGTGCGGCGTGCGCAGCACGTTGCAGCCCGTATAGAACAGCACGTCGGCGGTGCGCCGCTCGGCCGGCGCAAGGATCTTCTTCAAGGTCTCCGACGGCAATTGCATGCTGGCGAGCAGCCGCACCGCCTGCGCCATGTGGCGGAAGCGATTGGCGGCGTTGGCCGCGCCGATCTCGCGCGGGCGCGTCGCCTCGACCGCCTTCATCTTGGCGATGGTCACCCACTGGCGGACATTGATGTCTTCGGGGCAGGCCTCGGTGCAGCGCGCGCTGCCGTCGCAGGCGCCAAGCCATTGCTGCAATTCGTCGGCCGGCGCCTCGCCGCGCGTCAGCGCCAGAAGCTCTCCGACGCGGTCCTTGGCGGCGCCGGCATCAAGGCCGATCTCGCGCGCGGTCGGGCAGGCTTCGAAGCACTTGCCGCAGGTCGTGCAGCGGTCGGCGGCATCGGCCGCCAGGGCTTCCAGACGTTCGGCATAAGCACTCAAGGCAATCCTCCGTACGTCACACGTAGTGAGTGGCGCGCATGCAAGCGCTCACGCTCGGGCACTGTCAAGCCTTCGGCACCGGCCGAAACATGGATCGACCGCCGTCGGCTATAGTCTCGGCCCCATCGATCGGAGGTATCCATGACCGTGACCTGCGCCATCCGCTACGTCATCGACCCGTTCAAGCGCGAGGCCTTCGAGACCTATGCCAAGAACTGGCTCACCATCATCCCGGCCTGTGGCGGCGATCTTTTGGGCTATTTCATGCCGCACGAGGGCACCAACAACATCGCCCACGCGCTGATCTCGTTCGAGAGTCTCGCGGCCTACGAGGCCTATCGCGCCCGCCTGCGCGCCGATCCGGCCGGCCGCGCGAACTTCGAGTTCGCCGAGCGCGAGCGCTTCATCCTGAGCGAGGAGCGAACCTGGCTCAGGCCCGTCACGAAATAACCTAAGGCTGACGACCGCGCCGGTTGTAGTTCAGCTCTTCGGGCGTGGGCTTCAGGCCGACGGCGATGCGAAAGCCGCCGTCGCGCGGGAGCGTAAGCGTCAGCTCCTCCTGCGAGGTCGCGCGCGGATTGGCCGACGTCAGGCGGAAGTCGGCGGTGAACTCCTGGCTCTGGACAACGTTGTTGTTGGAATCGAGCACGCGCACGAAGTAGGGAACGCTGGTTCGAGCGGCGCTGGCCGACGGGCCGGCGTTGGCGGAGATGCGGAGGAGCAGCGTGACGTCGACCCGGCTGCGGCTCACCGAGCACTTGGTCCCCGCCCCGGCGATCGACGCCTCATAGGCGATGTCGCGCGGATCGCGGCCCGGCCCGTCGGCGAAATGGGTCAGGCGCCCGGCGTCATCCACCGTGAACGGTGCCGGGCAGGCATATCCTACTTCCGGCGTACCACCGCCGCAGGCGGCCAGCGACAGAGCCAGCAGGGCCGGCGCCAAAATGACGAACTTTCGGTGGGTCATGACGGGATCTTGGCCAGGGCCTTGTGGGTTCCGTCGCACGCCGCGACAACCGGCTCGGTCATGTCTGCTTTCCCCGTTGCAGCGGCTTTGTTACGGTGCCGCCGCCGTAGTCCGTTGCTGCCAATCTGTTGCTGGCGGACTCTAGGCAATGGCCAAGAGGCCCGCAAGCGAGCGGGCAGAACGTTCAGCATGAGCCCGCCGAAGAAACCGCTAAAAGTCCTGCTCGCCAGCCCTCGCGGTTTCTGCGCCGGAGTCGATCGCGCCATCCAGATCGTCGAACGCGCCATCGAGCGCTACGGCCGGCCGGTCTATGTCCGCCACGAGATCGTGCACAATCGCTATGTCGTCGAGAATCTCGAAGCCAAGGGCGCAATCTTCGTCGACGAGCTCGACGAGGTGCCGGACGACCGGCCCGTCGTGTTCTCTGCGCATGGCGTGCCGAAAGCCGTGCCGGCCGAGGCGGGCCGGCGCAACCTGCTCTACGTCGACGCCACCTGCCCGCTGGTCTCCAAGGTCCATCGCGAGGCCGAGCGCCATCATGTCTCAGGCCGCACCGTGGTGCTGATCGGCCATGCCGGCCATCCCGAGGTCGTCGGCACGATGGGCCAGCTGCCGGCCGGCGCGGTGCTGCTGGTCGAGGACGTGGCGCAGGCCGAGGTGCTGGAAGTGCCCGACCCGGACAATCTCGCCTATGCCACGCAGACCACGCTGTCGGTCGACGACACGATCGGCATCGTGGCGGCACTGCACCGCCGCTTCCCGGCGATCCACGGTCCCAAGATGGAGGACATCTGCTACGCCACCGCCAATCGCCAGGCCGCGGTCAAGGCGATCGCGCCGAAGTGCGACGCCCTGGTGGTGATCGGTGCGCCGAACTCGTCGAACTCCATGCGGCTCGTCGAGGTGGCGGCCAACTGCGGCTGCTGCAAGTCACGGCTGGTGCAGCGCGCCGCCGACATGGACTGGGGCTGGCTGGCGGGCGCAAGCAGGCTCGGCATCACCGCCGGCGCCTCGGCGCCCGAGACGCTGGTCGACGAGTTGGTCACGGCCTGCCGCGAGCACTACGACGTTACGGTCGAAGAAGTGCGGACCATGGAGGAGAGCGTCGTGTTCAAGCTGCCGCGCGCGCTGGTGGCTTGATGGCGGTCTACACCGAAGTCAGCGATGCCGAGCTGGAAGCCTTCCTCGCCGAGTACGACATCGGCAGCCCCGAATCGTTCAAGGGCATCGCCGAGGGAGTCGAGAACTCCAACTTCCTCCTGACCACCGACAAGGGGCCTTACTTCGTCACGCTCTACGAAAAGCGCGTCGATCCGAAGGACCTGCCGTTCTTCCTCGGCCTGATGGACCATCTCGCCGCCCGCGGCATCAATTGCCCGCAGCCGATCCATGGCCGCGACGGCAAGGCGCTGCGTACGCTGGCGGGACGGCCCGCCGCCATCACGACCTTCCTGCAGGGGCTGTGGCCGCGTCGCATGACGCTCGGCCATTGCGGCCAGGTCGGCGAAGCGCTGGCCGCCCTGCACCTGGCCGGCCGTGACTTCGAGCTCAAGCGGCCCAATGCGCTGTCGGTCGCGGGCTGGCGGCCGCTGTACGAAGGCTCGCGCCATCACATCGATGCGCCGCTCGCGGCCGAGCTCGAGGCCGAGATCGATTTCTTCGAGGCCAATTGGCCGAGCGGGCTGCCATCGGGCGTCATCCATGCCGACCTGTTCAATGACAACGTGCTCTTCCTGCACGACAAGCTGTCGGGGCTGATCGACTTCTACTTCGCCTGCAACGACGCCTTCGCCTACGACGTATCGATCTGCCTCAACGCCTGGTGCTTCGAACCCGACAAGTCGTTCAACGCCACCAAGGGCCGCGCCCTGCTGCAGGGCTACGAAGCCGTGCGGCCGCTCGGCGACGACGAGCGCAAGGTGCTGCCGCTGTTGGCGCGCGGCTCGGCGCTGCGCTTCCTGCTGACGCGGCTCTACGACTGGGTGCATACGCCGCCCGATGCCATGGTCAAGCGCAAGGATCCGCAGGAGTACCTCGCTAAGCTCAGGTTCCATCGCGGCATCTCATCGATTGCGGATTACGGACTGTGAGCGCACCTGAAGTAGAGATTTTCACCGACGGGGCGTGCAGCGGAAACCCCGGACCGGGCGGCTGGGGCGCGATCCTGCGCGTCAAAAAAACGGAAGGGAGCAGCCGAGAGCGCGAGTTGTCGGGCGGCGACCCGGCCACGACCAACAACCGCATGGAGCTGATGGCCGCCATCATGGCGCTGGAGGCGCTGAAGCGGCCATGCAACGTGCGGCTCTGGACCGACAGCGTCTACGTCAAGGACGGCGTCACCAAGTGGATCCACGGCTGGAAGCGGAACGGCTGGCGCACTTCCGACAAGAAGCCGGTGAAGAACGTCGAGCTGTGGCAACGCCTCGACGCCGCGCGGGCGCCGCATCAGGTCGAATGGCGCTGGGTGAAGGGCCATAGCGGCCACCCGGAGAACGAGCGCGCGGACGAGTTGGCGCGCAACGCCATCCTCAAGATCCGAACCGAGGGCGTCCCGCCAGAGTCATGATGGGAGCGCGGGCCTCTGGCCCGCTCATCGTCTTCCGGACCGCGCGCGGCCCCGCGCGCCTCATGATCATGAGCGCGCGAGGACGCGCGCGGTTCGGAAGAGCCTGAACATGATGCGGGCCGGAGGCCCGCGCTCCCGTCAACTCCGCTTCGGCTGGGCCGGAACGGGCTTCTTCTCGGCCGGCTTCTCGTAGACCAGGTCGAAGCCCTCACGCATGCCGTCGCAGGGATTGTCGCCCTCGGCCAGGCGCCAGACCTGCGACTTGCCCGAGCGCTTGAAATTCAGCACGCCGGCGACCTTGCAGGCCGTGCCCTTCTCCACCTTGGCGACGCGGAAGGCGACCTCGCCCCTGATCTGCACCAGGCCGGGCGCGATCTTCTCGACCACGCCGTCGACCGACGCCCAGTCGCCCTCGCTGCCGGGCGCCACGCTGTCGATGCGGCCCTTCACGATCCAGACATTGCCCTGCTTGGTGACGCTGACGTCACCCGACTTGGCACCCTTCACCTTGGCATAGCGGCCCCACACGATCTTGCGCGCATCGGCGAAGAGCTGCGCCTCGGCGTCCGAGGCGATCTCGGTGCGGTCGATCTTGGGAATGCCCGCCGGCAGCGGCGAGCTGAGCCCGCTGGTGGGCGCTCCCTGCTGCACGGTCGGCGCCCTTTCCGGCGGCGGCGCAGGATAATAAGGAGTCGACGGTTGCGGCTGCGGCTGTTGGGCGGCGGCGGCACCTGCCAGGAGGGTGAGAAGCAGGACCAGGAATCGATTCATTATCTATCGGCTCTTACATCAGGGGTCACTGGGACGCTACTTCTTCCCCCCACTCCTCGGTGGAACAGCTTGTGGCGAGGGGGAAACCGGCGCGGCAGCCGGCGGCTGCTCGCCGCGCAGCCCCGCTTCGGCGCCGTGCGCGGCGCTCGAGCCGGGCGGCACCAGGCGCAGGACGGCGCTGAAGTCGAGGTTGGCCGAGGCGCGATCGCCGCGCGCCAGGCTGGCGAAACCGCGCTCGAGCAGGGCCTCGGAATGATCGGGGGCGACCTTCAGCGCCCGCGACGCGTCCTCATAGGCCTTCGCCGGATTGCCGGCATTGCGCCAGGCCGCGGCCCGCAGCACCAGGATCTCGACGTCGTCGCGCCGCAGGCCGAGCGCGCGGTCGAAATCGGAGATGGCGCGCGGCCAGGCTTTCTGCGCGGCGAAGCTCAAGCCGCGATCGAGCCACAGGTCGGCGTCCTTGGCATTGAGTTCGAGGGCCCGGCTCTGCGCCTCGGCCGCCTTCTCGGGCAGGCCTGCCTCCATGAAGGCCTGACCGGCCTGTGCCCACAACTCGGCGCGCAGGCCCGGGCGCTCCTTGCCCAAGTCGCGCGCGATCGCCTCGAATTGCGCCGCCGCCTGCGTGTAGCGGCCAGCGCCGAACATGGCGGTCGCCACGCAGTGACGGGCGGCCATGCCGCCACCCTGAGCGTGCCACTTCTCCGCAACCGGCAACGCCTTCAACGGCTCCGCGCGCGCGAGGTTCATGCATTCGTTGTATTTGCGCAGATGGTCCGGAGATCCATCGAGGATGCTCAAACCTTGCGCGGCGCACGGCGCAGCGGCAAACAGCGCAAGGCAGGACGCCAGGCGGGAAAACAACATCCTTGAAAAGAACCGCGTCGCGGCGATCCTGACAAGATGACAGGACGTCTTTTCATCTTCGGGCTGGGCTACTGCGGCCTTGAAATTGCCAAGCTTGCCCGAGCGGCCGGCTGGAACGTGGCCGGTACATGCAGGACGAGCGAAAAGGCGAACGAGCTCAGGGGGCTGGGCTTCGAGGCGCATCTGTTCGACGGCACCGCGGCATTGCCCGCGGAGGCGATCGGCAAGGCGACGCACGTCCTCTGCACCATTGCGCCGGGCACGACGGGCGATCCCGCGCTGAAGACCTCGGCACGCGTTCTACGTGATGCGCGCTGGCTGGGCTATCTCTCGACCACCGGCGTGTACGGCGACCATGGCGGCGGATGGGTCGATGAGGACACGCCGGCGCGGCCCGTGCAGCCGCGCAGCATCGAGCGCCTGGCGACGGAGCGTGCCTGGCAGGCGGTGGGCCTGGAGTCGGGCTCGGCTGTCGACATCTTCCGGCTGCCCGGCATCTACGGTCCGGGGCGCAGCGCCATCGACCAGGTGAAGGCGGGCACCGCGCGCCGCATCGACAAGCCGGGCCAGGTCTTCTCGCGCATCCATGTCGAGGATGTCGCGGGCACCGTGCTGCTGGCGCTCGGCCATCCACGCGCCGGCGCCATCTACAACGTCGCCGACGACCTGCCCGCCGCAACCGGCGAGGTCGTGGCCTTCGCCTGTGAGCTTTTGAGCAAGCCGGTGCCGGCGGCTCTGCCATGGGACGAGGTGGCGCCGACCATGAGCGCCATGGCGCGGTCGTTCTATGCCGAGAACCGGCGGGTGAAGAACGACAGGATCAAGAACGAGCTCGGCGTGACATTGCGCTATCCGACCTATAGGGAAGGCCTGCGCGCGATTGCAGCCTCTTGCCGGACCGCGGGCCTCCAGGCCCGCTCATGAGTCATGA
>NZ_BKAJ01000178.1 GCF_007992495.1 Reyranella soli | reverse complement strand
CGCGAAGGGAATGGTGGCCGACACGATCAGCGCGCTGCGCAGATCGCCCAGGAACAGCCACTGGATCAGGAAGATCAGGGTCACGCCCATCACCATGTTGTGCAGCACGGTGTGGGTGGTGATGTCGACCAGGGCGCTGCGGTCGTAGATGCGCTCGATGCGCACGCCGGCCGGCAGCACGCCTGACTTGTTGATCTTGTCGACCTCTGCCAGGACGCCAGTCAGCGTCGGCATGGTTTCCGCCCCACGCCGCATCAGGACGATGCCCTGCACAACGTCGTCGTCGTTGCTTTGGCCAGCGATGCCGAGCCTCGGCTGGTTGCCGACAGTCACGGTGGCGACGTCGGACACCAACACCGGCGAGCCGTCGCGCACCGTCAGCATGGTGTTGCGGATGTCGTCCATGGTGCGGATCTGGCCAACGCTGCGGACGATCGCCGACTGCGTACCGATATTCACCGTGTTGGCGCCGACATTGATGTTGGCGTTGTTGAGCCCGTCCAGCACCTGCTTCAGCGTCAGGCCATAGGCCAGCAGGCGGTCGAGATCGATGGTGATGTCGTAGGTCTTGGTCTTGCCGCCCCAGCCGGTGACGTCGATCACGCCGGGGACCGCCTTGAAGCGGCGCTGCAGGATCCAGTCCTGGATGGTTTTCAGGTCGGCGACCGAATAGCCGGGCGGGCCAACGACGCGATAGCGGAAGATCTCGCCGATCGGGCTGGTCGGCGACAGCGACGGCTGCACGCCGTTGGGCAGCGGCGGAAGCTGCGACAGACGGTTGATCACCATCTGCGAGGCCTGCTGGTAGCTCACGTCATAGGTGAACTGCACCTTCACGTCGCTGAGGCCGAACAGCGAGATGGTGCGGATCGCCTGGACGTAGGGCAGGCCCGCCATCTGGATCTCGATCGGCACGGTGATGTAGCGCTCGATCTCCTCCGACGACTGGCCGGGATTCTGGGTGATGATGTCGACCAGCGGCGGCACCGGGTCGGGATAGGCCTCGATGTTGAGGGTGCGATAGGCGAACAGGCCGCCGACCATCAGCACCGCACCGAGAATGATCACCAGGACGCGTTGCCTGAGGGCGTTGGCGATGACGGCCTGCATGGGACGACGGCCTTGAGGTTGGCGTGCGAGCCGCGGTCAGTCGCGACGGGCGGCGCGATCGATGAACAGCGTGCCGCTGGTCACTACGGTCTCGCCGACATTGAGTCCCTTCTTGACCTCGACCAGCCCGTTGCTCGTGTCGCCGACCACGACGGGACGCGACACCACGGTCTTGCTGTCGGGCCGCGCCACCCAGACGCGGGCATTGGCACCCTCATAAACGATCGAATCGACCGGCACCGCCGGCATCGAGCGGTCCTCGCCCGAGACGATGCGGAAGGAGGCGAACATCTCGGGCTTGAGCTCGAGATTGGTGTTCTTGACCGCGGCGCGCACAGGCAGGCGGCGCGTGTTGGGATCCAGGGCGGGCGCCACGTAGTCGAGCTTGGCGTTGAACACCTGGCCCGGGAAAGCGAGCACGGTGACACGGACCGGCGCGCCAACCTTCATCTTGGGGGCGTCGGACTCGCGGACATTGGCAACCAGCCACACGGTCGACAGGTCGCCGATCGTGAAGACCGGGTCGTTGGCGCCGGCGTTGATGTACTGGCCCAGGCCGACCTTGCGCTGGATGACGGTGCCGGAGATCGGCGCCGTCACGATGGTCTCGGCACCGACGCGATCGCGCTTCTCGAGATCGGCGATATCCTCGTCGCTGCGGCCGAGGATGCGCAGGCGGTTGCGCACCGCCGCCAGCGTGATCTCGGCGGTGCGCAGATCGCCCTGCGCCTGCACCAGGTCCGACTGCGCCTGCTCGAGATCCTTGAGGGCGCCGCCGCGGATCGCCTGCAGGTCGCGCTGGCGCTTCTCGGCCATCTGCGCGAGCGCCAGCCGGGACTTCGCCTTCTCGACGCCGGCCACCGCGGTGATCAGATCGTTGTGCCCCTGGACGAACTCGCTCGCCTCGATGGCGAACAGCGGCGCGCCGCGCTCGACATACTCGCCGGGCTTGGCGATCAGTCGGCTGACGCGGCCGGAATAGGGCGAGAACACCGGCGTGGTCGTATCCTCGTTGATGGCGATCCGGCCGTCGGTCGCGCGCTCCTCGCGGAAGGCAATCGGCTCGACCTTGGCGAACTGGAAGGCCGCCCACTGCGATTCGCTGGGCCGGAAGGCGCCGTCGGTTTCGACTTGGGCCGCCGGCCGCATCAGGGCATTGCCAGGGTTGGTGTTCAGCATCATCCAACCGGCGACCATGGCGATACCCACCACGCCTACGCCGGCAAACCACAGGCGATGGCGCGGCAGGCGCTTGGTCAGAGAAGTTTTGGTTGGCGTGCTCATTGGCTCGGAACTTAGGGAGTTCAGATTACGGAAGCCTGACGCCCGGGCCTCTGGACCTGTGCCAACACGCTAAGATGCGTTACATCGCTCTGACATGGCGGAAGGCTCACAAATGCGCATCCTTCTCGTCGAGGACAACGACGACCTCGTTTCACTGATCGTCAAAGGGCTCGAACGCAGCGGATTCAACGCCGATTCGGTAGGGAATGCCGCCGACGCCGACCATGCCCTTGCAGCGATCCGCTATGCCGCCGTCGTGCTCGACCTCGGGTTGCCGGACGAGGACGGCCTGTCGTGGCTGCGCACGGTGCGCGGACGCGGCGATTCGACGCCCGTTCTGGTCCTCACGGCGCGCGACGGCGTCAGCGACCGCGTCACCGGACTGCGGGCAGGTGCGGATGATTACCTGGTCAAGCCGTTCGCCATGGAGGAGCTGGTGGCCCGCCTCCGCGCGTTGCTGAGGCGCTCGGACAATCTGCTCGGCCAGTGCCTGACCCTAGGCAATGTGGCGCTCGACACCGAGGGCCGGCAGGTGACCGTCGACGGCACTGTGCGGCCGTTCTCCAGCCGCGAGACGGCGGTGCTGGAGATCCTGCTCAGGCGTTGCGGCAACGTCGCACCCAAGCGGCTGTTCGAGGATCACCTCTTCGGCCTGACCGACGAGGTCGGGTCGAA
This sequence comes from Reyranella soli, assembly GCF_007992495.1. Taxonomy (GTDB): domain Bacteria; phylum Pseudomonadota; class Alphaproteobacteria; order Reyranellales; family Reyranellaceae; genus Reyranella; species Reyranella soli. The sequence goes on along the minus strand of NZ_BKAJ01000178.1, from coordinate 18,556 downwards.
CGCCGTCGAGGTCTACATCCATCGCTTGCGCCGCATGCTGGCCGACAGCGGCGCCACGGTGCAGGTCCATACGGTGCGCGGCGTAGGCTACATGCTGGCCGAGGCCAAGGCCGGCTGAGAAGCAGCCGCACGGCCAATCAGAGTCTTCTTCTTCCGGACGGCGCGCTCATGAGCGCGCTGGAAGCGCGCGGTCCGAAAGAGATGAAGTCCCTGCTGTCAATGCATGCCTTCGGACACTGTCCGCCCAGCCCGGGGCCGCTAGGGTGATCAAATAACGCTCGCCCTCTTGATTAGAATCATTCTAAACTATATCAAGAAGACGGACTATCAGCGGAGACATCGATGACTGAAAGCAAATGCCCTTTCTCGGGCGGCAGGCGATCCCCAACGAATCGTGAATGGTGGCCGAACCAGCTCGACCTCCAGGTTCTTCACCAGCATTCCGCCCTGTCCAATCCGATGGGCACGGCCTTCGACTACGCCAAGGAATTCAAGAGCCTCGATCTCAACGCCGTGATCAAGGATCTGCACGCCCTGATGACGCAGTCGCAGGATTGGTGGCCGGCCGACTTCGGCCACTACGGGCCGTTCTTCATCCGCATGGCCTGGCACAGCGCCGGGACGTATCGCATCGCCGACGGCCGCGGCGGCGCCGGCGGCGGCCAGCAGCGCTTTGCGCCGCTCAACAGCTGGCCCGACAACGTCAATCTCGACAAGGCGCGCCGGCTGCTCTGGCCGATCAAGCAGAAATACGGCCGCAAGATCTCGTGGGCCGACCTCCTCATCCTCACGGGCAACGTTGCGCTGGAGTCCATGGGCTTCAAGACGTTCGGCTTCGCCGGTGGCCGCGTCGACACCTGGGAGCCCGAGGAGGACATCTATTGGGGTCCGGAAGGCAAGTGGCTGGCCGATGAGCGCTACAGCGGCGACCGCGATCTTCAGAACCCGCTGGGCGCCGTGCAGATGGGCCTGATCTACGTCAATCCGGAAGGCCCCAACGGCAAGCCGGATCCCATCGCGGCGGCGCGCGACATCCGCGAGACGTTCGCGCGCATGGCGATGGACGACGAGGAGACCGTCGCGCTGATCGCCGGCGGCCACACCTTCGGCAAGACCCACGGCGCCGGCGATGCGGCCCTGGTCGGTCCCGAGCCCGAGGCTGCGCCCATCGAGCAGCAGGGTCTCGGCTGGAAGAGCAGCTTCCGCTCGGGCAAGGGCGGCGACCAGATCGGCAGCGGCCTGGAAGTCACCTGGACCACCACACCGACCAAGTGGAGCAACAACTTCTTCGACAATCTGTTCGGCTACGAGTGGGAGCTGACCAAGAGTCCGGCCGGCGCGCATCAATGGAAGGCAAAGGGCGACGCCGGCGCCGGCACGTTCCCGGATGCCGCCGACCCATCGAAGAAGCATGGGCCCTCCATGCTCACGACCGACCTCTCGCTGCGCTTCGATCCGGCGTACGAGAAGATCTCGCGGCGCTTCCACAAGAACCCGGCTGAGTTCGCGGACGCCTTCGCCCGCGCCTGGTTCAAGCTGACCCACCGCGACATGGGACCGCTCGCCCGCTACCTGGGTCCGCTCGTGCCCAAGGAGCACCTGATCTGGCAGGACCCGATCCCGGCGGTCGACCATCCCCTGGTCGTCGAGCAGGACGTGGCCAACCTGAAGGCGAAGATCCTCGGCTCCGGGCTCAGCGTCTCCGAGCTGGTCTCGGCGGCGTGGGCATCGGCGTCGACCTTCCGCGGCTCCGACAAACGGGGCGGCGCCAACGGCGCACGCGTCCGGCTCGCGCCGCAGAAGGACTGGGACGTCAACCAGCCGGCCCAGCTCGCGAAGGTGCTGCAGAAACTCGAGGCGATCCAGAAGGAGTTCAACGCCTCGCTGTCCGGCGGCAAGAAGGTCTCGCTCGCCGACGTGATCGTGCTCGGCGGCGGCGCGGCCATCGAGAAGGCGGCCAAGGATGCCGGGCAGGACGTGAAGGTGCCCTTCATGCCCGGCCGCATGGACGCATCGCAGGAGCAGACCGACGTCCACTCCTTCGCTCCGCTCGAGCCCGTGGCCGACGGCTTCCGCAACTATCTGCGCGGCAAGCCGGCGCGCCTGTCGGCCGAGGAACAGCTGGTGGATCGCGCTCAGCTGCTGACGCTGACGGCGCCCGAGATGACCGTCCTTGTCGGCGGCCTGCGGGTCCTGGGCGCCAATGCCGGCGGGTCCAAGCACGGCGTCTTCACCAGGCAACCAGGCACGCTGACGAACGACTTCTTCGTCAACCTGCTCGACATGGCCACCGAGTGGCAGCCGGCGGCGAATAGCGACGGCGTGTTCGAGGGACGCGACCGCAAGACCGGCGAGGTCAGGTGGACGGGCACCCGTGCCGACCTGATCTTCGGCTCACACTCGCAGCTGCGCGCCCTGGCGGAAGTCTATGCCAGCGCCGATGCGAAGCAGAAGTTCGTGACTGACTTCGCGGCGGCATGGGTCAAGGTGATGAACCTCGACCGCTTCGACCGGGCCTGATCCGGCACGACGATCCTTCAAGGGGCGGCCAAATGGCCGCCCCAAGATGGATGTGATTTTATGAAAAGGGCCCGTTGCACGGCATTTTTGCGGCTGCCAATGTGGCCGCCGTGTCAGCATTGCCCAACAAAACATCGCCAAAGCCGCGCCGAGTAGCGCTCTTCGTCACCTGCCTGGTTGACCTGTTCCGGCCGTCGGTCGGCTTCGCCGCCGTGAAGCTCCTGGAGGACGCCGGCTGCACCGTCGAGGTGCCACCGCTGCAGGTTTGTTGCGGCCAGCCTGCGTACAATTCCGGCGACCGCGCCACCACCCGGGCGATCGCGGCCCAGGTGATCGAGGCCTTCGAAGGCTACGACGCCGTGGTCGCCCCTTCGGGCTCCTGCGGCGGCATGCTGAGCCATCACTATCCGGGGCTGTTCGACGACGATCCGGCCATGAAAGCGCGGGCCGAGAACCTCGCCGGCCGCAGCTACGAGCTGATGGCGTTCCTGGTCGACGTGCTGGGCGTCACCAAGGTCACCGCGCGTTACGACGGCGTCGTCACCTATCACGATTCCTGCTCGGGCCTGCGCGAGCTCGGCGTCAAGGAGCAGCCGCGCCGGCTGCTGGGATCGGTGACGGGGCTGCGCCTCAGCGAGATGAAATCGCCCGAGGTCTGCTGCGGCTTCGGCGGCACGTTCTGCGTGAAATATCCCGAGATCTCCAATGCCATGGTCGGCGAGAAATCGGCCGACATCACCAGCGTCGGCGCGGGCACGTTGCTGGCAGGCGATCTCGGCTGCCTGATGAACATGGCGGGCAAGCTGCAGCGCGAAGGCAGCACGGTGAAGGTACGCCATGTCGCCGAGGTGCTGGCCGACATGGGCGATGTCGCGGCCATTGGCGAACCCTCTACGCTTGATTCGGGGACGCGCTGATGCAGTCGACCGCCCACGACTTCAAGGAAAATGCCCATGCGGCACTGGTCGATCCCAACCTGCAGGATTCGCTTGCCAAGCTGAAGGTCGGCTTCTCCGAGCGCCGCCGGCAGGCGGCCGAACGGCTGCCGGAATTCGAGGTGTTGCGCGATCGCGCGCGCGACATCAAGAACCACACGCTGGCCAACCTCGACTTCTATCTCGAGGAGTTCGAACGCAAGGTCACGGCCCTCGGCGGCCACGTCCACTGGGCGCCGACGGCGGCCGATGCGCGGCAGATCATCACCGACCTCTGCCGCAGCATGAACGCCCGGACCGTCGCCAAGTCGAAGTCGATGGTCTCCGAGGAGATCGGCCTCAACGACCATCTGGAGGAGCTGGGCATCGCGCCGATCGAAACCGATCTTGGCGAGTACATCATCCAGCTGCGCCACGAGCCGCCGAGCCACATCATCGCGCCCGCCGTCCATCTCACCAAGGACCAGGTCGCGGACACCTTCCTCGAGGCCCACGGCAAGCTCGGCTTCACCAAGCGCCTGACCGAGCGCAACGATCTTGTCGCCGAGGCGCGCTACGTGCTGCGCCAGAAGTTCCTCGACGCCGATGTCGGCCTGACCGGCGCCAACTTCCTGGTGGCCGAGACCGGCTCGTCGATGCTGGTGACCAACGAGGGCAATGCCGATCTGTCGAACACCTTGCCCAAGATGCACATCGTGCTGGCCAGCATCGAGAAGGTGATCCCGACGCTCGAGGATGCGGCCGTCCTGCTGCGTGTCCTGGCGCGCTCGGCAACCGGCCAGGAATCGTCGGCCTATACGACCCTCAATACCGGCCCGAAGCGGCCGGGCGACCTCGACGGGCCGGAGCACTATCACGTCGTCATCCTCGACAACGGCCGGTCCTCGGTGCTGGGTACCGAGATGCAGGACATGCTGCGCTGCATCCGCTGCGGCGCCTGCATGAACCATTGCCCGGTCTATGGCGCCATCGGCGGCCATGCCTATGGCTGGGTCTATCCCGGCCCGATCGGCGCGGTGCTGACGCCGCAGCTGCTGGGCGTCGAGGAAGCGTCCAACCTGCCCAACGCCTCGACCTTCTGCGGCCGCTGCGAGAGCGTCTGCCCGGTGCGCATTCCCCTGCCCAAGCTGATGCGACACTGGCGCGAGCGCGAGTTCGAGCGCCATCTAACGCCCAGGGCGGTGCGCCAGGGCCTGGCGCTGTGGAGCTTCCTTGCCCGCCGTCCGCGGCTCTACAAGAGCCTGACGGGGCTGGCCAACCGCGTGCTTGCCCTGTTCGGAAGAGCCGACGGCCGCTACGCCGCCCTGCCCCTGGCCAGCGGCTGGACGCGCTTTCGCGACTTCCCAGCGCCGCCGCCGGGCGGCACGTTCCATGCTCAGTGGAAGCGGAAGAGGCCATGAGCGACGCCCGCTCTACAATCCTGAACGGCATCCGCCGCTCGCTCCATCGCGGCGAGCTCAGCGGCGCCCAGCGCCAGGCCGTCGAAGTCCGGCTGGCCGACCCGCCACGCGGCCCCGCAGTGGCGCGCGCCGACCTTCCGCAGCCCGACAAGGTGGCGCTGTTCTGCCAATGGGCCGAAGCCAACAATGCCACGGTGGCGCGCGTGGCGGCGGCCGACGTGGCAGCTGAGGTCGCGACCTACCTGGCGCGCAACAACCTGCCGGCCGAGGCGGCGATGGCGCCGGGGTCGGCGCTCGACGGTTACGACTGGGCCAGCCAGAAGATGCTGTCGCTGCGCCGCGGCCGCGGCGAGGGCAGTGACCATGTCTCGATCACCGGGGCGTTCGCCGGCATCGCGGAGACCGGCACGCTGGTGACGGCATCGGGGCCCGACCATCCGGTGACGCTCAATCTCCTGCCGGACACGCATATCGTCGTGCTGCGCGAAGGCGACATCGTCGGCGGCTATGAGGATGTGTGGGGGCGGCTCCGGGCACGCTACGGCAAGAACCACATGCCGCGCACCGTCAACACCATCACCGGCCCGTCGCGCACCGGCGATATCGAGCAGACCATTGAGCTCGGCGCCCATGGGCCGCGGCGCATGCATATCGTGGTGGTGCGGGAATGAGGCTGTTCGGATGAGCGGGGCTGGCGACGCTTCCCCTTCTGACAGCAAGGCGGAACTGCGCATCGTCGGCACGACAGTCACGCACGAGACCGAGGCTCTGCTCGACCGCGTGTCGGCATCGCTCGGCCGGCGCGCGCCGCGTGTGCTCCAGGTGGGTTCGCGAACGTTGGTTTCGGATCGCAACGTTCGCAATTGGCGGAGCCTGGTCGGCAAGCGATTCGCCGGCAAAGGCCGCTTCATCGGCATGGATCTCGAGGAAGGCACCAATGTCGACCAGGTGCTCGACATCTGCGGATCCGCGAGCAGCCTCAAGGCCGCCCTCGGCGAGGAGGCCTTCGACCTCGTTCTTTGCTGCCATGTGCTGGAGCATACGCGCGACCCCTGGCGGGCGGCGCGCAACATCGAGGGGCTGCTGAAGCCGGCTGGGCATGTCTTCGTCTCGGCGGCCTGGTCGCAGGCCTTCCATGCCACGCCGGACGATCTGTGGCGCTTCTCGGTGCGCGGCCTGATGCGGCTGTTCGGGCGGTTGGAGATCGTGGCGGCGTTCTACAGCGGCGGCGATGTCGGCCTGGACGTGGCCTACCGCGTCGTGCGCGACGGCAAGCCCGAGCTCGATCCACGGTCCGGCGCGGTCGAGCAGGGCCTGTTCCAGCTCGTGCTGGATCACGAGGACAATCGCGCCGTGCTGGCCCGCCAGGCCACCGAGCGCCTGCCGGTGTCGCGCACCTACATGCCGACCCTGTTCGTCAACATCGTTGGTCGCCTCATCTGAGCGGATTGGCCTGAAGCACAAACAGAAAGAGCGGGCTTTCGCCCACTCTTCCCGTTTGGCTTTGTCGGCTTGCGACTAGAAGCGCAGGTCCATACCGAGCAGGAACGCCCAGCTGTTGCCGCTGACGGCGTTGGTTGGGCCACCCGCCGTGTAGAGCATCGCACCACCGGTCAGCTTCACGCCCGGTCCGAGCGCGTAGTTGGCACCGATTTCCCACTTGTTGATGGTCTCGGTACCGAACGCCAGCGCCGTCGCCGGGTTGCCGTTGAAGCAGGTGCTGTTGACGCCCGGAACGCCGCCGCAGGTCGACGTCGTGGTCGTCATGATGTTGGTGCCCGGCGCGATCGACGAGATGTTCGTCGAGCCGTTACCATTGGTGTTGTAGAAGCCGGCCCACATGAACGACATCTGCCACGGGCCGGTCTCGTACATGATACCAGCGGTGTAGAAGCGGGTGTCGTTGTCGACGCCGGTGAAGTAGTTCGCACCGAGGCCGTTGTTGTCGTAGCCGACGGCGCCACCGATGGTGAAGCCGGCGTAGCCGAACTGAGCACCGACCACCCACTGCTTCCAAGCCGTGAGGTTGGCACCGGTCGCCATGTTGGCCGGGCCGGCCAGCGGCATGTAGCCCGGGACGAACGAAGCGTAGGCGAACGCACCGTACAGAGCGACGGTGAAGTCACCGAACTTGTTCAGGTAGTTGGCGCCAACGTCGAACAGATCCTGCCAGGCGTAGTCTGACGTCGGGCAGTTCTGCATGTTGGTGGCGTTGTTGTAGCCGCAGAGGCCGGCGACGTTCGGCGCACCAGTTGCCGCGTTACCACCAGCCGCCGCAGCGTTCAGCTTGGGAGCGTAGCCGACACCGATCTGCAGGCCCTGGAAGCGAGGCGTGAAGTAGTTGATGCGGTTCACGTCCTGCCACGTCGGGGTGATCGTGGTCGCCATCGTACGGGCATAGCCCTTGTTGAAGGACGAGACGCTCTGGTTCACCCAGTTGTGGTTGTGCTGGATGGCGCCCCAGCCGATCAGCGCAGACGGCGTGCCGTAGTACATACGGTACGTGGCAGCGTCGCGCGAACCCACCTCAACGCGGCCCCAATCGCCGAAGGCGAACATGAAGGCTTCGTCGATCTGGGCGTTGGCCACGCTCGTGCCGTTGACGGAGGCGTTCGGGTTCCAGCCTTCCAACTCGACCGTCAGACCGACCGACGTGCCGTTGTCCAGCTTGGTCTGGCCGATGAAGTGGATTTCGCCTTCCTGCATGATCGTCAGACCCTTGTAGTTCGTAAAGGATCCGTTGAAGGCGTAAGTCGAGTCGATATTACCGGCCAGAGCATAGAAGGTGTAGTAACCTCCAATGCCCATCTTGATCGGATCGGCAGCCATGGCCGGGGCGGCCATCACTCCGCCGGCGACCAAGGCGGTCGTGCCGAGTAGAAGCTTTTTCATCATTCTCCCTCTCTCATTGATCAGAGACTGGTGCGTACCAAAAGGCCTGTCCGACCGGCGGAACACGACCCGCCAATACGGCCAAGCCAATAGAACACTCGCGCCAAACGAGGGTCAAGAAATGGACGCGCCAGCGCACGATTCTCCGCGCACGTGTGGCGTTCTTGTCACATTTTGGGCCACTATTCGATCGTTTCCGCAGGCCTTCTGCGGCACAGGATAGAGCCTGAGATGGGCTTATAAGTTCTAATAAGAGACTTACATATTCCGGTTAGTATAGACAAAGGACTATTTGTACTGTGCCATACCGCCCCTTGTATTTACGCCGCGGTCGCGCTTTAGGTGCGCCCCAGCGCTATGGTATCTTCATCAAAAGAACTGGGAAGGCCTCGATGCCGGGTTCGCCTAATTCCACCCTATTAACTGTATTTTACGTCGGACTGCTTGCCATCGGCTTGTCGGCCTGCGGCGGCACCGGTGAATTTTCGAAGGAGGACGAGCGCCGGCACGGGACGACGGGTGACGCCAAGCGTTCGATCAACCAGGGCCTGGGCGGCCGGAGCCGTGAGGACGGAAGCCTGTTCGGCCCGGGCGGCCTGTTCGGCTCCAAGCCCAAGGAGCAGGCCGACTCCGGCACCGGCGTGGCGGTGAACGCCTACCTGTGGCGCGCCTCGCTCGACACCATCAACTTCATCCCGCTGGTCTCGGCCGATCCGTTCGGCGGGGTCATCATCACCGACTGGTACACCCCGGCGGAGACGCCCAACGAGCGCATGAAGGTCCAGGTCACCATCCTCGACCGCGAATTGCGGGCCGACGGCGTGCGGGTCTCGGTGTTCAAGCAGCAGACCTCGGCCAAGGGCGGCAACTGGGTCGATGCCCAGGTCGATCCGCGCACCAACATCGACATCGAGAACGCCATCCTTACGCGGGCGCGCCAGCTTCGCATCGCTGGCGGTTCCTGACGTCACGTCGCAACGCTTGACGATCGGGGCCGCAGCGGGCATCCGCTGCGGCCCCAGTCTTTTCTAGGCTAGACTCGCTTTTTTGGGATCAGATCGTGTCTTCGACGCCCTCCACACCCGTCGCGCCAGCGCGCTACAACTTCCGCGAAACCGAGGCCAAGTGGCAGAAGGCCTGGGAAGAGCGCCAGACCTTCCACGCCCGCATGGATAAGGCGCGGCCCAAGTACTACGTGCTCGAGATGTTCCCCTATCCGTCGGGGCGCATCCACATGGGCCACGTGCGCAACTACACGCAGGGCGACGTGATCGCCCGCTACAAGCGCGCCCGCGGCTTCAACGTGCTGCATCCGATGGGCTGGGACGCCTTCGGCCTACCGGCCGAGAACGCCGCGATGGAGAAGAAGGTCCATCCCAAGAAGTGGACCTACGAGAACATCGCCGCGATGAAGAAGCAGCTGAAGTCGATGGGCCTCTCCCTCGACTGGAGCCGCGAGATCGCGACCTGCGATCCCACCTACTACCGCCACCAGCAGAAGATGTTCCTCGACTTCTGGAAGGCGGGGCTGGCCTACCGCAAGGAGGCGTGGGTCAACTGGGATCCCGTCGACAACACCGTGCTGGCCAACGAGCAGGTGATCGAGGGCAAGGGCTGGCGCACCGGCGCGCCGGTCGAGCGCCGCAAGCTGACGCAGTGGAACCTCAAGATCACCCACTTCGCCGACGAGCTGCTGGAGCGTCTCGACACGCTCGACCGCTGGCCGGAGAAGGTGCGCCTGATGCAGGCCAACTGGATCGGCAAGAGCCGCGGCGCCCGCGTCTTCTGGCAGCTGACCGACGCCTCGGGCGCCGCCCCATCTGGTAAGGATTGGGGCAAGCTGGAGATCTTCACGACGCGGCCCGACACGCTGTACGGCGCCTCGTTTGCGGCGTTGTCGCCCGAGCATCCGATCGTCGCCGAGCTGGCGGAGACGGATCCCGGCCTGCAGCACTTCGTTGCCGAATGCCGCAAGACCGGCACGGCGGCGGCCGAGGTCGAGACCGCCGAAAAGATCGGCTACAAGCTGCCGCTGCTCGCCAAGCATCCGCTGATGCCGGGCAAGACCATGCCGGTCTATGCTGCCAACTTCGTGCTGATGGAGTACGGCACCGGCGCAATCTTCGGTTGCCCCGGCCATGACGAGCGTGACCATGAGTTCGCGACCAAGTACGGCCTGCCGATCATCCCGGTGGTGATGCCCGAGGATGCCGACGCCAAGAGCTTCAGCGTCGCCAACGAGCCGTTCGTCGAGGACGGCGTGATCATCAACTCGGATTTCCTGGACGGCCTCACGGTCGAGGACGCCAAGATCAAGGTCATCGAACGACTCGAGGAGATGGGCGTCGGCAAGGGCACGACGCAGTACCGCCTGCGCGACTGGCTGGTGTCGCGCCAGCGCTATTGGGGCTGCCCGATCCCGGCCATCCATTGCGAGAAGTGCGGCGTGGTGCCGGTGCCCGAGAAGGACCTGCCGGTCGAATTGCCGGAGGACGTCACCTTCGACCGGCCAGGCAATCCGCTCGACCGCCATCCGACCTGGAAGCACGTCGCCTGCCCGACCTGCGGCGGCGCGGCCCGGCGCGAGACCGACACCTTCGACACCTTCATCGATTCGAGCTGGTACTTCGACCGGTTCACTTCGCCGAAGTTCGCGACGGCGCCGTTCGATCGCGAGGAGAACCACTACTGGATGCCGGTCGACCAGTATATCGGCGGCGTCGAGCACGCGATCCTGCACCTGCTCTATTCGCGCTTCTGGACGCGCGCCATGCGCGATGTCCAGATGACCAGCCGCGACGAGCCGTTCGACGGGCTGTTCACCCAGGGCATGGTCTGCCACGAGACCTATCGCGCCGCCGATGGCTCCTGGCTGTTGCCCGAGGAGGTCGAGCGCCTGGATGGCGGCAAGGTGGTGCGCGCCTCCGACAAGAGCCCGGTCGAGGTCGGCCGCTCGGAGAAGATGTCCAAGTCGAAGAAGAACGTCGTCGACCCGGACCAGATCATCCACGACTACGGCGCCGACACCGCGCGCTGGTTCATGCTGTCGGACAGCCCGCCCGAACGCGACCTCGAATGGACCGAGGCTGGCGTCACCGGCGCCTGGCGCTTCCAGCAGCGGCTGTTCCGCATCGCCAGCGAGGCGGTGGCCGAGCTGCCGGCCGCCGGCACGCCCAAGCCCGCGTCCTTCTCCGACGCGGCGACGGCGCTGCGCCGCGCGGCGCACAAGACCATCGCCGGCGTGTCGGCCGACATCGAGGCCTTCCACTTCAACAAGGCGGTGGCGCGGCTCTATGAGCTGGCCAGCACCATCGACGGGCTGAAGTCCAAGGACGCGGCCGACAAGTGGGCCAAGCGCGAGGCGCTGGAGATCTTCGTGCGGCTCACCGGTCCGATGACGCCGCACTTGGCCGAGGAGCTGTGGCAGGCGCTGGGCCACAAGTCGCTGCTGGCCGATTCGCCGTGGCCGCTCGCCGAGGATGCGCTGCTGGTCGACGACACGGTGACCGTGGCGGTGCAGCTCAACGGCAAGCTGCGCGGCACGCTGCAGCTCGCCAAGGACGCTCCCAAGGAAGAGGCGGAGAAGGCGGCTCTGGCCTTGCCCGAGCTGGCGCGCGGCCTGGACGGCAAGACGCCCAAGCGGGTCATCGTAGTGCCGAACCGGATCGTCAACGTCGTGGCGTAGGCAGGGGATGCCGGGCAATCGTCGACAGAGACGCGCCGCGCTCGCCGGCAAGGCGCCCTCGTCGACGAAGACGGACCAGGTCCGTGCGACGCTCGGCCAGGCCGCCCGCCTTCACCAGGCCGGCCGGCTGCAACAGGCGGTCACGTTCTATGAGCAGGCGCTGGCGCTCGATCCGGGCATCCCGGAGGCGTTCTCCAATCTCGCGCTCGCGCTGAAGGCGCTGGGCCGGACCGACGACGCGATCGCCCGATGCGAGCAAGCCCTCAAGCTGAAGCCGGATGCGCCGGAAATCCTGCTCAATCTCGGCATGCTCCTGCGGGAGAAGCGCCGCAGCAAGGAAGCCGCCACGGCCTACCGGCGCGCGCTCGCGGTCAAGCCCAACGATCCCACGCTCCTGTCCAATCTCGGCAACGCGCTCAAGGACCAGGGCGAGTTCGCCGAAGCCATCGCCTGCTTCCGCCAGGCCCTGGAGCGACGGCCGGACTACCGGGCGGCGTTGTCGAACCTCGACAACGCCATCTTCGACATGCATTTCGCCGATCGCTACGGCAACGACAGCACGCTCGAGGCGGCGCGGCTGTTCGCCCGCTACATCGAGCCCGCCAGGCCGCGCACCGACTTCGCCAACGTGCGCGATCCCGAGCGGCGGCTGCGCGTCGGCTATGTCTCGCCCGACTTCCGCAACCATGGCGTTTCCTACTTCTTCCACGGCGTGATCGCCAATCTCGATCCGGCTGAGGTCGAGCCCTACTGCTACAGCAACTCGACGGTCGACGACGACATGACGGCGCGCATTCGCACTGCCGCCAGCGGGTTCCGCACGATCGCCGGCCTGTCCGACGCCGAGGCCGACGCCATCATCCAGCGCGACCGCATCGACATCCTGGTCGACCTTGCCGGCCATACCGCGGGCAATCGCCTGTCGCTGTTTGCGCGGAAGCCCGCGCCCGTGCAGATGCTGACGCAAGGCTATCTCGACACATCGGGCCTCACGGCCATGGACTACCTCGTGACCGACCGCTGGGTCGTTCCGCCGGAGGACGAGGGCTCGTTCACCGAGAAGATCCTGCGCCTGCCCAACGCCCATTTCTGCTTCGCGCCGACCGGCCTCGACATCCCGGTGACGGCACGGCCGGCGGGGCAGCCGTTGACCCTGGGATCATTCAACAACTGGAACAAGGTTTCGGGCGAAACGATCGCCTTGTGGGCGCGGGTGATGGCGGAAATTCCCGACTGCCGCCTGTTCCTGAAATCCGGTCGGTTCGACGATCCGGCGCTGCGTCGCGAGGCGATCGACCAGCTCGCCGCGCACGGCGTCGGCGAAAGCCGGCTGCTGGTCGAAGGGTTCACCACGCGCGAGGAGCTGATGGCGGCGTATAACCGCGTCGACATCGGCCTCGACCCGTTTCCCTACAACGGCTGCACCACGACCATCGAGGCCTTGTGGATGGGCGTGCCGGTCGTGGCGTTGCGCGGCAGGCGCTCGGTCGCGCGGGCGTCGGAGGCGATCCTGACGGTCATCGGCAGACCCGACCTGGTCGCGGCAGACGCCGATGCCTATGTGTCGATCGTCAAAACGCTGGCCGCGGACCGCAAGGCCCTCGACGAGATGCACGGCACCTTGCGGGCGATGACCGAAAGCTCGCCGATCTGCGACTGCCGGCAATTCGCCCGCGACACGGTGCAGCTCTATCGCCAGATGTGGCGGACGTGGTGTGCCCGATGAAGATTGAGCCGCGCCAGGTCGAAGCCTTTCTCAAGAAGCCGGATCCCAAGATTCGCGGCGTGGTCATCTACGGCAATGACGACGGGCTCATAGCCGAGCGCGCGCTCACGCTGGCCAAGACCGTGTGCGAGGACCTGAAGGACCCGTTCCGCGTCGTCGACATCGCGGGCGATGTCCTGAAGAACGATCCGGCGCGGCTGGCCGACGAGTTCGGCGCGATGTCGCTGATGGGCGGCCGGCGCGTCATTCGCGTGCGCCCGGCCGGCGAGGAGACGACGACGGCGCTGGAGAACCTGGTCGAAGCGACCGCCGGCGACGCGCTGATCGTGATCGAAGGCGGCAACCTCACGCCGCGCTCGGGCCTGCGCACGTTGGCTGAGACCGAAGCCTGCCTGGCGGCGCTGCCCTGCTACATGGACAACGAGGCGGCCCTCGAAGGGCTGGTCGAGAGTGCTGCGCGAGCCCAGGGCCTCTCCGTCGATGCCGACGCGCTGGAATGGATCGTCGAGCGCCTGGGCGGCGATCGCGGCCAGAGCCGCAGCGAGATCGACAAGTTGCTGCTCTACAAGGAAGGCGACGGCAGCAAAGCGGTCTCGCTCGACGATGCGCTGGCCGTGCTGGGCGACACCGCGGCCATCGGCATCGACGACGTCGTCGCCGCAACCTTCGACGGCCAGCTCGTGGCCCTCGACCGGGCGCTCGATCGCGTGTTCGCCGAGGGCGGCAACCCCGTGCAACTCGTGCGCGCCCTGCAGCGCCACACCGACCAGCTCCACCTCGTGGCGGGTCACGCTGCCAACGGTGGCAATCTCGAAGGGGCGATGTTCAAGGCGCGCGGCCTGCCGCGCGGCGGCCCGGTGCGCCAGCGTTTCGAACGCCATTTACGGGCCTGGCCTCTGGGCCGCCTCAGCTCGGCGCTGCAGGTGATCCTGAAGGCCGAGCAAGAATGCAAATCGACGGGCTATCCCGACGAGGCGATAGCGCGCAGGCTGTGCCTGGCGCTGGCGCGGTCGGCACAATCGGCCCGCCAGCGCCGCTGACGCCGGAGGAAACATGAAGAAATCTGCACTCGCCGCCTTGTTGGCGGCCGCACTCGTTCCGGCAACCGCTTTCGCGGAGACGCCCACCGCCGACATCGCCCAGCGCACCGAGCTTCACGCCATCCCGAGCATGACCTTGAGCGACGGCGACTTCCTCGCCGGCAAGGACGGCAAGGCAGTGAATGTGAGCGGCCAGCTCCGCGTCGCCCAGGGAGCGGGGCAGCTGCCCGTTGTCATGCTGATGCACGGCTCGGGCGGTATCGGGCCGAACATCGACGCCTGGAGCCGACTGTTCAACACCATGGGCGTGTCGACCTTCGCCATCGACGGCTTCACCGGCCGCGGCCTCGTCTCGACCTCGAGCAACCAGGCCCAGCTGGGGCGGCTCAACTTCATCCTCGATATCTATCGCGGGCTCGACATCCTCGCGAAGCATCCGCGCGTCGATCCCGAGCGCATCGTGCTGATGGGCTTTTCGCGCGGCGGCCAGGCCGCCCTGTTCGCGAGCCTGACGCGCTTTCACAAGACGTGGAACAAGTCGGGCGCGACCTTCGCCGCCTACATCCCGTTCTATCCCGATTGCTCGACGAGCTACATCGACGACACCGACGTAACGCCAGTGCCGATCCGGATCTTCCATGGCATCGCCGACGACTACAATCCGGTGGCCTCGTGCAAGGCCTACATGGCGCGCCTGAAGAGCGCCGGCCGCGACATCGAGCTCACCGAGTACGCCGACGGCCAGCACGGCTTCGACACGCCGTTGGGCCCGCCGGTCGTGGTCGCCAAGGGCTCGCAGACGGTGCGCGCCTGCACCATCAAGGAAGGCCCGGCCGGCGTGCTGGTCAACACCGCAACCGGCGCGCCGTTCGCCTACACCGACGCCTGCGTGCAGCTCGACCCGCATGTCGGCCGCAACGCCGTCGCGACCGCCGCAGCGCAGGCCGCGGTCGGCGACTTCGTGCGCACGCTGTTCAAGCTGAAGTAGGTGGAGACGACCGACGCAGGAGCAGCCGGCGCGTGATATTTCGCCGACCGTGAAGGCCTCGCATGACCTGCGCACCGTCGCGCGACCGGCGATAGATCACGGCGTACGGATGGACGACGGCAAGCCGAACTCCACTACCAAGGCGTGGCCTTGGTGCACCTGAATCAGGAAAGGTTGCGATCCGATCGAACGTCGCACGGAACCGTTCGAAATAGGCAACCGCGACAGGGCGCCCGGCCCTGTCGACGAGCGCCGAAAGTATTTCCTGCGTGTCGGCAATCGCCTTAGGCGCGAAATCGAGACGCACCACGAGCTAACGTTGACGATCAAGAACCGTGTGGATGCGGGCGATAGCCTCGTCATGAGGCAAACCTTCGCCCCTGTCGAGCTCGGCGGCTGCCTCGTCGACAAGAGGTTTTGCCCAGTCGAGATCGTCCGGCGCCATCGCCATCAGATCGGCAACCGCAACAGCGACAGCTTGCTCCAAGGACGCAAAATGGCCTGCGGCGACCTGGGCTTCCAGCCAGCGCTGCTGCTCAGGAGAGAGCTGGATCGCCACAGCGACAGTCTAGCATGCCCCTGGTATTCGCCGCGAGGCTGCCCCTCGTGACTAACCCTTCTTGCCGCCCGTCGTGAGCGGAATGGCGGCCTGGTTGGTCAGCACCAGGAATGTGAAGCTCTCCTCGATGTAGAGCCGCACGCGCTCCAGGTCGTGGTCGAGATAGCCGATCGAGAAATCCTGGCCGACCGTGAGCTCGAGGTCGCCGCCGCGCTTGGACAGTACCAGGCCGCCGTCGAGCCCGGCCGCCCAGACGATCTCGCCGTCGACCAGGCGCTGGACGTGGCTCAGGATCGGATAGCCGCTGTCGGTCCGTGCCGCGAGGTCCTTGTAGAGCTGCTCGTTCAGCACCACGGCGAAGGGGCCTTCGATGCCGTCATCGCGCAGCTTGGTGAGGGCGGCAGACACTGCGCCGGGATAGTCGGCGTGGCTGGTGCCGAGCGGCACCGCCGTGGACGCCGCGGCCTCGCAGATGCCGGTGATGTGGGCGGCCTTATAGCCGTGGAAGATCGCGCGGTCCTCGGCGATGGCGATCTGGCGCGCGGCAGCGATCACCGAATCGAGGTCGGGATCGCGCGCGCCGCGATCGATGGCGTCGAGCTCGGCGCGCGCCACCTCGAAGGGGATGCGAAGCTCGACCAGCGGCTGGACGCGGCGCAGGCGCGCCTGCACGTCCGGCCCGTTCGGCGGCGAGGAGATGGCATCGGCGCGGCCCAGTTCGACGTCGGAATCGTCCCAGCCCAGCGGCCCGCGGAAATCGACGACGCGCCGGGCGGCCAGCATGCCGCGCAACGTCCGCTTGGCTTCCTTCTCGATCTCTTCCCAACCAGCCTCGGTGATCGGTGCGCGATCGCGAAAAAGATGGTTCTTCATCTGCGGTTCTCCCCCTTGGCCTTGCGCAGGCTGCCGATACCCAGGCTGCCGTCGGTGTCGGCGGCACCGCCGACGTCGCCCGCGCCCTTCTCATCCATCGTTGCCTCGATACCAGTGATCGGGCCCTCGGTGAACAGGAAGGTCTTGAGATGCTGCGAAAGGGTAGGGTCGTTGCGACGCAGCCATTCCAGGGCCATGGCCGCGTGCTCCTTCTCCTCGTCGCGATTGTGCTCGAGGATCGCGCGCAGTTCGGCATTGCTGGTGGCCTTGGCGCGCTGGTTGTACCAGTCGACGGCCTCCAGCTCCTCCATCAGCGAGACGATGGCGCGGTGCTGGTCGATGACCTCGGGGCCAAGCTTGCCGGCGTCTTCGTGCAGCGCTTCACTGGACATGACTTTACCCTCCGAGGTTCACACTAGTGCGACCGGCCGGACCGGTAAACGTCGCCTGCCGTACGCAGGTTGCAGACCTGACCGCTCTGTTCGTCAGGCGACATGTCGGAGCTGTTACGGTGTTCTCAGGCGGCGGAATTTGGTTCGCATGACGGCGATCAGGCCCAACGCGAACGAGGCGATGCCGACAGCAACCGCGGCGAAGGCCAGCATGACACTGCCGGTGAGCGCCAGGGCCAGCCAGGCACCGCCGACGATCAGCACCAGACGCAGCGCGGCCAACGCAAACGGCTTGCCGACGAAACCGATGCCGAGGCAGGCGAAGTAGCAGGCAAGACCGGCGCCGGTCAGCGGGAACACCGCGGCCTGGCTCAGGAGATAGAGCGCGCCGATGTCGCGGATCGCGGGATCGGACGTGAACAGGCCCATCCAGTGCCGGCCGAACAGGGCGACGACGGTGAAGACGAGGCCGATGGCGGCTGCCACCGCGGCGCCCGTCCAGGCCGCGCGCTCGGCCCGCGCAAAGTCGCGCGCCCCCGCCGCCGTCGCCACCATGGTGATGACGGCCGAGCCGAAAGCGAAGGTGATGGGATACTGCAGCAGCTCCAGGCGATTGGCCGCGCCGTAGGCGGCAACGGCGGAGCTGCCCAGCGAGGCGACGATGCCGGCGACGAAAAAGGTCGAGACCTGGAACAGGGTCGCGGCGGCGGCCGACACGACGCCCACGCCGAGAATGGCGGCGGCCTCGTCGCGATGCAGGCGGATGGCGTCGAGGCGCAGCCGGACCAGGGCCTGGCGCGACAGCAGATGGACCAGCAGCACGATCGTGCCGACGCCATAGGCCGTCACGGCAGCCAGCGCCGCACCGACGATGCCCAGCGCTGGAAAGGGACCCCAGCCCAGGGTCAGCGCCGGCGATAAGGCGAGATGGAAGGCCTCGCCGATGGCGATGGCGAAGGCCGGCACCATCATGTTGCCCGCGCCGCGCGAGACGTTGGCCAGGAGATTCATCAGCCAGACCAGGACCGAGCCGCCGAACATCACGGCGCCGTAGAGCACGGCCATCTCGACCGGCCGTCCGGTGAGCCCCATGGCGGCATAGAGCGATGGACCGGCAAGCAGCATCAAAGCGGTGGTGAGCGCGCCGCCGATCAGCGCGATCGACACCGCCACGCCGGCGAGCGAGACTGCGCGGCCATGATCGCCGGCACCCAGGGCCCGACCGATCGCCGACGACACGCCCGACCCGACGCCCGATGCGGTCGCCGTCTGCAGGATCAGGAACAGCGGGAACACGACGGCGACGCCCGCCAGCGCATCGCCACCCAGCCACGACACGAATATCGCGTCGGCCGTCAGAAAGGTGATGCGGGCGGCGGCTTCGCCGATGTTGGGCGCGGCAAGCGACAGCAGCAGCGGCAGGACCGGTGCTTCGAGAATGCGTTGGGTACGGCTGGACAGGACGGACATGCCGCCAAGGTGAGGATGGCGCGTCGGCTGGTCGATTACCCGCCTGGTAATTCCCACCCGCTGTCACCCCGAGCGC
>NZ_BKAJ01000177.1 GCF_007992495.1 Reyranella soli | reverse complement strand
GATCAGGGCGGCGGCGTAGAATACTGGTGGCTTGGAGTGGCCAGGTACTTTCCAAAGAGCAGTTGCGAGGAAACCAAGGCGGAAAGCCGGCGGCGTGTACGTGCGCCGAGACTTCGATGCGCCCTATGGCGGGCCGATTGGCTGCGGCACCTCGCAGCGCCAGAAAGCAAATGCCGTCAACGGTGCTTCCCTTTGGCGCTCTCACGCGCCAAGACATAGCCGAGGAATATCCTGCGCTGCGCGCCAACGGCCAATCCTAGCTGTGGAGCGCATCGGAGGTAACTCCCCCGTTCTCGATTTGCGGCTTGCAGGCCGACATATGATTGTTGCTAGCCGCTGGACCGCTCTTTCCCAAACAGAGCACTAACGACCAACGGTTAGGCCCCATACCCTCCCGCAAGCGGGGTATGGGGCCGCTTTCTGATAAGAGCCCACGATGCGCGCACGCACGCGCTTGGGCCTGTCAATTGGCTTCGACAGTTCCGCACCCATACCGACGCACCACTCTTGCGGACGAAGACACAGCCCCGTCATTTCCATGACTGAACAACCCGATTGCAAGCGATCGACGCCGCTGAAGAAGTCTCGCCGCCAACAGGAACTGCAATCTGGTCACCGTGAACGTCGATCGTCACGAAATAATCGCGGCCGGCGATGGGGCGACTTCATCTTCCCACACGCTTGAGAACGTTCCCGCCCGCACTTCACCAGCCTTCGAACGCTCTGTGTGTGGCCGAGCTCGAAGCGATAGAAATTATCGGTATCGACTCTGTGGGCGATGAAGCGTGGCGGCCGTCTCCGAGCGCATCACCAAGCTCAGCCGATAGTCGGTCCACGCGCTGCTTCCGGCGACCGCCACGGTTCCTCTCTTTACGAGATCGGCGGAACCGCTTCCGTTATCCCCTGTCGTGGAGAGCTGCGACAGCCTTTCACTGCTCCTTGCCCACTGTGACGGTGCGCCCTGCGTGCCTTCATCCGCGAACGTTCAGCGTCCCTGTACACTTCTCTCGACGGATTCATCGAGAAGCCAATTGGCGAAGACTCGATTGGCCGGATACACAGCGTATCCCGAATACGAGGCGCTCGCCGTGGCGGCACACCGATAGCGGCTGCAGGCCAACGGTATCCGGCCCTACTTCGTGCCGGTCGCCGTCCATCAGCTCGAGATCATCGAGCAGCCCATCCGCAGCGGCATCTAAATGGGCCATAAGCATCAGCGCCAACCTAGTGCGGTACGGGCCGATCAACAGCAACAGCGTGAGGTACTGGTCTGGTCATTCAACGAACGCGTCCCCGGCGGTCTCTCTAGGTGACTCTAAACATTACGGGGAACGAAACTCGGAGAAGAAAACGATCACCGTTCGCGCAGGCTGTCGTGCTTGTACCGGACGAGCGGCGACAGCAGGTAGCTCAAGATGCTGCGCGAGCCGGTCTTGATCTCGACGGTAACCGCCATCCCGGGGGACAGCTGGACAGTCTTGTCCTCGACCTGCATGCGCACGCGGTCGAGGGACACGCGTGCGGCGTAGACCAGCTCCTGCCCCTTGGGCTCGCTCGAGGTCGCATCCGGCGTCTGCGGTTTGTCGGCCTGCTTGTCCTGCGGGCGTTCGCGCTGGATGGCGTCGTTCGACACGGTGAGCACCGTGCCCTGCAACAGGCCGTAGTGCGTGAAGTTGAAGGTGTCGACCTTGATCGCCGCCTCCTGCCCGACCTCGACAAAGCCGACGTCACGGTTGGATATTGTGGCCTCGATCTCCAGCCGGCTCTCGGCCGGCACGATCACCATCAGCTGCTGCGCCGGCGTCACCACGCCCCCTATCGTGTGTACGGCAAGCTGTTGCACCACGCCGTCAACCGGCGCAGTTAGCTTCTGCAAGCTGGTTCGCTGCTCGGCCTTAATGACGTCCTGGGCCAGCCCCGCCGCCTTCTGCTCGGCCTTGGCAAGGTCGTCAAGCAGACCGCGCTCGTACTCTGCAACGGTTTTGCTGCGCGTCTCCTGAAGTGCCGCGATGGCCGAGTCGCTTTCGCTCAGCCGGCTCTCCTGGACCAAGACCTCCTTCTGCTGGCCGACCAGGTCCTGTAGCTCCTGGAGGTAGATCAGCTTGGAGCCAAGCTCCTTGCTGAACATTGTACGGCGGATGTCGACCCGTTCCTGCAGTGGCTGGAGGGTGGCTTTGAGCTTGTCGATCGAGGCCTTGATAGTTTCGCGTTCGGCCTCCTTTTGCGCGATTTGCCTGTCGATCGAGGCGAGCTTGGCCTTCTGCTCGGCCACTTGGCTCGCCAGCAGTCGGCGCTGCATCTCGCTCAGGGGCCGCGGTGAATCTGCCGGCGGCTGGAACGCGGCGAGTTGATCGTCTTTGACCAGCGCGGCATGCAAGCGAGCCGCTTCGATTCGTAATCCCACCAGATCGCTTTTAAGGTGCCCGAGCTCGGCGGCGTTCATGGTGGGGTCGAGCTCGATCAGCAGGTCGCCCGCCTTGACGCTCTGGCCATCGCTCACCTGGATCGCCCGCACCACGCCGGTCTCGAAGGGCTGGATGGTCTTGGTGCGACCGCTCGGGATGATCTTGCCCGGCGCTACGGCCACGATGTCGACCGTGCCGATGCTGGCCCAGGCGAGCGCGGCGGCAAATACCGCGACCACGGTGTAGACAGTCACCCGTCCGATCGGCGACGGTGGCGACTCGACGATCTCGAGCGCAGCCGGCAGGAAGGCGAGCTCGTCGCGGCTGCGTTCGATGCGCCGTTGGGGGAAGGAGACCACGTTCCTGGGCTCCTTGCCGGGCGGGGGTGGGCTGGGCTCAGTGGACTTCATGCAGGCCTGCCTGGAGGCGGTAGAGCGTGGCGTAACGGCCGCCGGTCTTGATCAGCTCGTCGTGGGTGCCGTCCTCGGCGACGCGGCCACGCTCAATGGTGAGGATACGGTCAGCCAGCCTGAGCGCGGAAAGGCGATGGGCAATCACAAAGACCGTGCGCCCGCGCGCAATCTGCGCCATGCCCTGGTGCACAATGCGCTCGCTTTCGTAGTCGAGCGCGCTGGTCGCCTCGTCGAAGATCAGGATGCGCGGGTCCGTCATCAGGGCTCGGGCAATGGCGATCCGCTGCCGCTGACCACCCGACAGGCTGCTGCCGCGCTCTCCGACTAGCGTGTCGTAACCCTCCGGCAATTCGAGAATGAAGTCGTGGGCACCAGCCATCCTCGCCGCCGCGACGACGCGCTCGATCGGCACGGCGGGATCGGCGAGCGCGATATTGTCGCGAATCGAACGGTTGAACAGCACGTTCTCCTGCAGCACCACGCCGATCTGGCGGCGCAGCCAGGACGGATCAATCTGCGCGAGGTCGACGCCGTCGACCAGCACGCGGCCGCTTTCGGGAACATAAAGGCGCTGCACCAACTTGCTGAGCGTGCTCTTGCCCGAGCCCGATTGCCCTACGATTCCGATGACCTGGCCGGACGGAACCTTCAGGTTGATGTCGCTCAGCACCTCCGGCCCGTCGATGCGGTAGCGGAAGGTGACGTGCTCGAAGGTGACATCGCCCTTGATCGTCGGCAGCGAGGTGCGGCCCATGCTGAAGATCGGCTCCGCCGGGGTGTTCAGGATGTCGCCGAGGCGCTCGACCGACAGGCGCGCCTGATGGAAGTCTTGCCAGACCTGGGCGAGCCGCAGCACTGGCTGGCTCACGCGGCCGGCCAGCAGGTTAAAGGCGACCAGCTCACCAACGGTCAGGTCGCCCTCGATCACGAGCTTGGCGCCGAAATAGAGGATGGCCGCCATCGCGATCTTGTTGACGAGCTGGACGGTTTGGCTCGCGACATTGCCGAGCGCGAGCACGCGGAACGAGGACGCGACGTAGCCCGCGAGCTGTTCCTCCCAGCGGCGCTGCATCTGCGGTTCGATCGCCATGGCCTTGAGCGTCTCCGCGCCAGAGACGCATTCGACCAGAAACGCCTGGTTCTCTGCGCCGCGGCGGAACTTCTCGTCAAGGCGGCGGCGGAACAGCGGCGTGGAAGCCGCGGAGATCGCAATGTAGAGAGGCAGCGAGCCCAGCACGATCCAAGTGAGCAGCGGCGTGTACAGAAACATCACCGCCACGAACACCAGGGTAAAGAAGAGGTCGATCACCAGGGTGAGGGCCGAGCTTGTGAGGAAATTGCGGATGTTCTCGAGCTCGCGCACGCGCGCCACCGAGTCGCCGACTCGGCGCGCCTGGAAATAGGCAATGGGCAGGGCCAGCAGATGACGGAATAGCCGCGCGCCGAGCTCGACGTCGATCCGGTTGGTCGTGTGCGAGAAGAGATAGGTGCGCAGGATGCCGAGTATGGTCTCGAACAGGGCGATGGCGACAAGCCCCACCACCAGCACATCGAGCGTGCTTATGCTGCGATGGACCAGCACCTTGTCGATGACGACTTGAAAGAAAAGAGGAGAGATCAGCGCGAACAACTGCACGAAGCACGAGGCCAGCAGAACCTCGCCCAGGAGCCCTCGGTACTTGTGCATTGCACCCAGGAACCAGGTGACGTCGAAGCGCCTGCCGAGATCGGGGAGCTTCGCTCGCCGGGTCATGAGGACCAGCCGGCCGTCCCACACGGCCTCGAGCTCGGCTCGCGTCATCAGTTGCGGGCGGGGCTGATCGGGCGCCATGACCAGGATCTTGTCCTCGCCGGCATGGCCCAACAGCAGAAAGCCGCCATCGCGTAACGCGGCGATGCCGGGCAAAGGCGTGCGCGCCAGCCGATCCCAACGGGTCTTCGACTCACGTGCCTTGAGGCCGAGCTGGCGCGCGCAGCGCAGCATCTCGGGCACACCGATCGCATCGGTGCCCAGTTGATGGCATATCTGGCCCGGATCGACGCTAACACCCAAGGTTCGAAGCAACGTCACGAGAGCTGCAAGCCCCCGTTGGTCAGATCCCGTCATGCGTGCTGCGGCTGAGTCGGCGTCGCCGCCAGGATTGTCGGAGGCACGTCGTGGATGAACGTTCCGCCGGAACCGTCGGCAGACATCGCAAAACTCGAGGCCGC
Source organism: Reyranella soli (assembly GCF_007992495.1). Classification (GTDB taxonomy): domain Bacteria; phylum Pseudomonadota; class Alphaproteobacteria; order Reyranellales; family Reyranellaceae; genus Reyranella; species Reyranella soli. The sequence goes on along the minus strand of NZ_BKAJ01000177.1, from coordinate 16,683 downwards.
ATACTGGCCCAACAAAGCAATCGTGGCCATGTGCGTGCCGTCGCTTGCCGTCAAGGTCCCGCCCGTGCCGCTGCTGTTGCCCGCATAGCCAAGCGTCGTGCTGCCGCCGAAAGCGAGATCCGCAAGGTCGAGCACATCGTTGCCGTCGAAGCCTGCCACGGTACCGTGGAAATCGGCAGCATGGTTGATCTTCAAGGTGGCAACGGCGTCGGCCTCGAACATGACATTGCCACTGAACGTCCCAGCGGCCTCGAAGATCGCTGCCCCGTCGATCCGTGCGGAGCCTGTGCCGGTTACATTGCCAGCCGCTGTGACATTGCCGCCATTCGCCCACAGCAATCCGGAATTGGCGATGTCGCTATTGATGACCAGGCCGCCACTGCCGGTCGCTTCCAGCGTGCCGGCGTTGTCCACTTCGTTTGCGCCGGTGTCGATTGTCAACGCATTGCTGCCGCTGGCGATGATGGTCCCCCGGTTATGGAGGGTCAGCTGTCCGTCGCCGAGCTGGCCGGCGCCGGAGATGGTGTTGTCCGCGTTAGTCAGAGTGGCGTCCGGCGTCGTTCCTGCGATGATATTGCCATTGCCATCGGACAGCTCGACATGGCCGCCGCCCTCGAGGGTGAGACCGCCGGCAAGAACCAGCAGCCGTGCTTCGCCGCCGGTCGATGCGAGTTCGATCGTTCCGCCGTTGTCGATAGTGCCGGCGAGCGGCAGGACAGACCGATCGTCGATGGCAATGCTGTTCGCGTTGCTCATCACGGGATCGACGTTGAAGACGAAATTGTCTGCCGTCAGGGCCTTTGAACTCACGCCATCGAAGGTAATCGATTGGCCGTCCCCAATCGTGACGACCGCGTCGCCATTGCCGTTCGCGGAGAGTCTGGCCTGGATGTCAGGGAAGCTCGAGAGATCGCCAAAGGCAATCAGATCCACCTTGCCATGGGCGACGTCGAAGTTGTGGATCGTGTCGTTGCCTATCGGCTGCGCCAGCACGAACATGTCACTGCCGCTCGAGCCGCTCAGGTGGTCGTCGCCGGCGATCGCAAAGATGGGGCCGCCCGGAGCATAGGCTTCGACATTGTTGGTGATCATCGCCAGCGCGGTGCCTCCGGTCGGGGCGGTCCACGTCTGCGATATCTGCGACGAGACCGCGCCGGCATAAGTCGCAGGCGCCGTGATGGACAGCGCCGATACGTCGGAGGTTTGTACCGACCAAGTGCCGTCATGATTGTCGGCCCCCTCGCTCAGGGTCCAACCGGACGGCACGCCGGCAATGTTCACCGTGATCAAGCCTAGGTGATCTGCAGGATTTGTCAGGCCCAGATTGATGGCTTGGCCAGCGGTGCCGGCAGGAGCGAGATTTGCGCCACTGAGACTCGTCAGGGTTACGTTTGGCAGATCGACGAGAATGTCGTTCGCAGCGCTGGCGATGTTGGCGACTTGATCAAAAATGAAGGTGTGCGGCGTTCCGTTCATGTTCGCCACGAACCCAATATTCGCGCCAGCGGCGGTGGCGAAGTCGTTTCGATGAACATAGTCCATGGCCGCCGCGACATTCGCGAGCGACGTCAGGCTCAAGGTCGTGGCCGCGGAAAAGGTATTGTTGCTGCTGAATGCAATGATGCCGTTGCTTATCTGATGTGACTTGATGGTCTGGCCACCGATCGTCAAGACCGAGTCGGTGCCGTTGACAGTCTCATTTGCTCTCACGTTGACGTTTGGGGTGTCCAGGACGTCGCCGCCGGCATTCACGGAGAAATCCGTGATGACATCGTAGCCGGTGATCGTTCCAGCGTTGCCGGAGCCGCCGACCGTGCCCGGCGAACTTCCGCTGTTGAACACGAACCGATCGACGCCGGCTCCGCCGGTGATCGTGTCGGCCCCGCGACCGCCTGTGATCGTGTCGTTGTTCGCGCTTCCCGTGATGGTGAAGCCCTCGGTCTGGCCCGAGAGCATGATGGTGACCCCGGACGGCGCCGCAGCTGCAGAAATCGCTTCCACCCCCTGGATCGAGGCGTTCGTCGCCCCGAGCGTGTTGAGGTCCGCAGAAGTCGAGGTCAGGTTTATGGTGTCCGTACCGGCGGCGAGATTGATCGTGCCGGCGCCGATGATCATCGCGTCAAGCTGCGCGCCAGTGAGCGTGATCGAGTCGTTGCCGCTGGTGCCGGTCAGACTCCCGGTCGTGACGTTAGTGGTCACAGGCGTTAGAGCAGCGGAAGTGTCTCCGCCGGCCACCACATTCAGCACATTGGTTCCGCCGCCAAGATCGATCGCGTTGAAGCCGGCCCATTGGTTGGCAGACATCGTGACGATGTCGTTGCCACTGCTGCCCGTCAGCGCTTCGACGTTGCTGACCGTGCCATTGCTGAAAGCGACTGTCGTCGCGTTGGTCAGAACAATCGTGTCCGCGTCCGCGCTGCCGTCAATGGACTCGCCCGAGGCAAAATCGCCGTTGGCCAGGTAGAACGTGTCGTCGCCAGCACCACCGCCCAGCACGTCCGCGCCCGCGCCACCGACGATTCTGTCTGCCCCCGTTCCTCCGGTAAACGTGTCACCGCCGCCGAAGCCATACATCGCGTTTGGCGTCGTGGGGTTGGGCGCAGTGGTCGTATTGTTACCGCTTGTCCCCAGGTAGAGACCGACGACATCTGCCGTGTAGGTGCCATCAGTCACCTGCAAGGTGCCGGACACCGCTGTCGTTCGCACGCTGGGCGTCAGAGTGGTGGTGGCACCGCTCGTAATTGAAGGATTGCCGAAGGCGGCCGCAAACGGGCTCGCCAGGGAGAGTGTCGCGTTATCTGGATCGCTGGCTACAAAGGAAATGGACGTCGCACCAACGGCCACGTTAGAGATCGTCGGCGCGTCGTCGGCACCGTGAATGGTGACGGTGAGCGTCGTCGAGGACGTGGCGCCGGCCGCATCGCGCATGGTGTAGCTGAAGGTGTCGGTCAGCGTATCGGTCGACTGTCGCAACGCCTGCACGGCAGTATCCGTCTCGTTGATCGCATAGGTGAAGGCGCCCGAGGCGCTGAGCACGAGGCTGCCATGGGCGCCGGCGAGCGCCGTGCCAAGCGTACCGCCCACCGCACCGAAGCTCACCGCGCTGACGGTCTTGGTATCGCCCGCGTCGGGATCGGTATCGTTGGCCAGCACATTGCCGGTCGCGGGCGAGCCGCCCGTGCTGTTGGCAATGCCGCCCTTCTCGGTGGCATCGGCTGTATCGGCGACCGCCGTCGGCGGGGTGTCCGGCGTCGTCGTCACGGCGATATTGAAAGTCTCGCTTGCCGCGAGGCCGCCGAGATCCGTGGCCATGACCTTGACCCCGAGCGTGCCGACATCTCCGGCCGCCGGCGTGCCGCTGAAGGTGCGGGTCGTGGCATTGAAGCTCAGCCAGGTAGGAAGTGCCGAGCCGTCGGCGGCGGTTGCCGTGTAGGCCAGGCTGTCGCCGGCATCGACGTCGGCGAAGGTCCCGGCGGGCAGCGCCAGGGAGAACGCCGAGCCTACGGTCGCATTCTGGCCCGCGGTCTGCGCCGCAAGCGTCGGCGCGTCGTCGGCGCCGTGAATGATGGCGGTGAGCGTCGTCGAGGACGTGGCACCGGCCGTATCGCGCATGGTGTAGCTGAAGACGTCGCTCAGCGTATCGGTCGACTGCCGCAACGCCTGCACGGCAGCATCCGTCTCGTTGACCGTGTAGGTGAACGTCCCCGAGGCATTGAGTACGAGGCTGCCATGCGCCCCGGCGAGCGCAGCGCCAAGCGTGCCGCTCACCGCACCGAAGCTGACTGCAAAGACGGTCTTGGTATCGCCCGCGTCGGGATCGGTGTCGTTGGTCAGCACGTTGCCGGTCGCGGGCGAGCCGCCCGTGCTGTTGGCAACACCGCCCCTCTCGGTGGCATCGGCCGTGTCGGCGACCGCTGTCGGCGCGGTGTTCGACGCCGAGCTGGCGAACACCACATCGGCCCAGTAGTTGGCAGCACTGAAGGTGCTGATCGGGAAGATGCCGGTCGTACTGCTTCCGCCATAGGCATAGACGCCGTTGCCGCCAGCCACCGTGATGGTGGAAGGCGCAGTCAGCACGCCGCTCGTGATCGCAGTGGTGAAGAAATTGTCGGTCGCTACATAGGCGCCGGTCGTGTGGTAGGACGCGACGTAGGTCGTGTTGGCGGCAATGGTCACCGGCGTCGATAGATTGACCGTCTGCCAGCCGCTTGCAGCGGTGTTCGAGAATGTCACGCTGGCGAGGTTGGTTCCGGCTACGGTCCATAGGTCGAGCAGGTCGGCACCCGTATCGCCGGCGCTTCGGTAGAACTTCAGAGCCGTGATCTGGCCGGCAACCGACGACTGGAACTTCATGCCGACTTCGATCGGCGAGCCGTCATTCAGATTGGTCTGCACCGGCGTCTGGGACGCCGTGAACAGACTGACCGGCACCAATCCAGGCGGCCACACGGTGAGGCTCACGGTGCCCGTTGCGGTGCCGCCTCGTCCGTCCGACACCGTATAGGTGAAGCTTGCCGGACCGGTATACCCAGCGTCGGGTGCGTAGGTGATGGTGTTATTCTGCGTGTTAAGAGACACACTGCCGTGCGCGAGGCCCCCGTCCGACACAGACGTTATGGTCAGCGGGTCAAAATTCGGATCGCTGTCATTAGCCAGGAGAGATGCAGCGGCAATCGTTACCGGCGTATCGCGAATCACCGCAGGCCCGACGTCGTTGATCGCGACCGGCGGCTGGTTCACGCCGCCCGTCCCGCCCGGACTGAAGAACACGTCGACCCAGAAATTTTCCTGCTGGTATGTATTTGTGGGAAACAGGCTGTTGCTGCCATAAGCGTAGACGCCGTTGCTGCTGCCCGGCGCGGTCAGCGAACCGCTGACGACATCTGAGATGAAATAGTTCGCCGTGTTTGAATAGTGCCCGACATTGGTGTGATAGGATGCCGTATAGGTGATGCCGGGCTGGATGGTAACGGGATTGGAAAAGAACGCGGTCTGCCAGCCGCTCGATGTCTCATTCGAGAAAGTGACCGTTGCAAGTTCTTGACCTGTGCTCGACCAGATCTCTCCGGTATGCACACCGGTGTCGTTGCTTCCCTTGTAAAAGCGGATGCCGGACACGGTGCCTGCCACCGAGGACTGAAACCTCACGCCGAGTTCGACCGCCGAAAAATCAGTCGTGTTGACGACGGCCGGCGTCGACGACCCCGAAAACAGCGTGACATAGTTGGAGTTCGAGACAGTGACTGTCTGCCCTGCCGAAGGCGCCTCGAGATTGATGCTGTCGTCGACGGCGCGCGACAGGATCGTATAGGTTCCGGCCGTCTGCGGATTCCAACCGTAGGTCCAGTTTTCGTCACCCGTTGCAGGATGCCAGCTCAACCCGTTGTCCGTCGACACCTCGACGCCGGCGACCACGCCGCCGCCGGCGTCCGTCGCCGTACCGGAGATCGTCACCAGATGGAAGGGAGATATCGTGCCGATCGGGTTGATAGCCGAGGAGGGCGCCGTATGGTCCGTAGTAGGCTGACCCGTGATCAGCCCGGAAGCCAAGGTCCCCGGTTGCACGCCCATGTCGGCGAACAGGTTGACCATCGCCTGCTGGACGCGAGGATCGGTCGGCGTGACCTCGTTGTCATGGTTGTTGCTCAGCGCCCAGGACCAGTAGACCGTGCCGGCACCGAAGACGAGCGCGCCGCTTGGTGCCCGATAGAGTGTCAGGTTGTGGGTGGCGGTTCCGTTGCCGGTAGTATTGCCGTAGTCGAGCAGGTAGGAGTTCACATCCAACGTCGTCGACGATAGCTTGACCAATCCGGCAGGATCGAATCCGTTGTCTGGTGCCTCATCCCACTCATAGCCGAGATAGTTGGTGTTCAGCGTGGCCGTCTGGCCGGACTGAAGATTGGCGACGCTTGTATTGCGCCAGAAACGAAGATTCGCGTCGTCATAGGGGACGGTGATGGCATCGAGACGGAAGTTTCCGTTAGAGCCGGATGAATCGACCTGGAAAAGTTGGCCCGTCAAGGAGTTCTCAGGATTGCCCGCGCCGAGCGCGTTAGGACCAGCGAAGCGTGGATCGCGGAAGGTTCCGGTCCACTGATTGGACGGGTCGTTGTCGGCGCTGGCCCAAGTCTCTTTGTAGGAGATCAGAGTGCGATAGGCCGTCTGGTCGCTACTGATGCTGTTGCCCCAGCGCGTCTTCCAATAAACCTCGTTGCCGCTCCAGAATTCCAAATTGACGCCAGCATCGCGTGCCGCCTCAACGTTGGTACGCTGCTGCCCCGACCAGTACTCATCATGGCCGGCATCGACGAAGACCTTGTGATTGAGCAGGAGGCTCCCGTAGCGGTCGATATCAACGCCCGCCATGTAGGAGACGTCATAACCGTTCTGCTCCAACCACGAAATTGCCGCGTACTCTGCGCCGAAGAGATAGTCTTGTGGACCGGAGGCGGTGCCGACCCCGCCGCGCGTCGCGATCGGACGGTTGTAGCTCACCGCGAAGGCGCGGCCGGCACCCTGGCCGGTGGCCGGTCCGTTGCCGCCATAGAAATTGGCGCCGCCCCAGCCATTATAAGCTTGCCAAGTCTCGTCGGCCGTCTGAAAGACGATGTCGCTGTGGCTCGAATCGTCGCGAACGATGAAAGGGATCTGGTTCTCGCCAGACGTCCCATCGAGCCGTGTCAGCTTGGCGATGTAGACACCCGACACGGCGTCGGCCGGAACCGCCCAGGAGGCGGAAACAGCCCAATTGCCCGCATCAACCAGCCCGGTCGTCGGATCAGAGAGCGGATCTGGTTGATTCTGAACACCGGTATGGTCGATCGTAGCAACCTTACGAGCGCCCATGCCGCCATAGTAACCCAGACGGTAGATGTCGATCCGATAGTGGCTCGAATCGGTGTTGATCTTGAAATTGATCGTATTGCCGTGATTGACGCTGATATCGGTCGCGAAGCCTTCAATATTGGAATCGCCGGCACCGTCGATACCCCACTCGCTCTCGGGATTGCCGGGCTTCTGGTTCTCTAGAACGATCGGGTTGGTCGAGGTCGCGTTTGCAGTCAGGGCCATCGAGCTGCTGCTGGACTGATCCGTCACGTCGCCGTTCAGAATGCCGACCTGACCCGTCAGCGTCGCTGCGCTGCCAGTACTATCAGCGCCAGGAAGTGCAGCGCTGGTCGGCTCCGCCACGTAGGAAAGCCTGCCTCGCCAACCCGCCGCGGCGCCGAGGTTGTCCGTCGACAGCGACGCGCTAACCGAACTGCCGAAAACAGCCTTCGTAATGGCTACAAAATCGGCCACGCCATCGGCGCCCTTGCCGCCCAGTTGGCCAGCGAGAGGAGCCTGCGCCACCTTGTCCGCATGCGGGCCGAGAAGTTGGGTAGGGCAATTTATATAGCCACAGGACCCACAACAGGTCGGCGGCGCGGCGCTTGCGCTGGCGATGACCGAGGGGGCTGACGCGCCCACACTGTTTGAGATGGCGCTCGTGGAATGGAGCGGCGAGGACGGGACTGACGGCGGGCGAACGACCGGGCTTGCATTGAAGCCGGTCGAAACATTCTCGCTCGCTGCAACGGTCGCCGAGATCATCGCGGGCGTCGGTGAATCTATTGCCTTCTCGACCGGCAAGTCCGCCTTGCCCATCAAAAATGCAAGGGACGCGGGCTGATCGTGCGCCGGGTCGAAAGATGCGGCAAGCACACCCTGAGTTGCAGATGGATCTTGCTCGTCTAGCTGCAGAGCAGGTATCGCAATCGTTTCTCTGGCGCCCTCGTCGCGTTGAAGCAACTCCCGCCAGCTCGGATGAAGGCGCAACGTGCGCTTATCCCATAAAGGCCGGAAAAGTCTTTCTCCAGGCTGCGCCATATCGGCTCCGAGACTTTGTTGATCAGGCCACCGGCCTTACCGACGCTTGCCGTTCCTGTCACACCGTCTGTGTCCAGAGATTCAGCGCTGAGGCCGACCAAGCGGGTCTCCTTCGGTTCGCCCTAACGATACGCGGCGATACTTACGTGGACCTGAAGTGCCCGATGAAGACGACGGCTCGTCGTAACTATCTCGGCGTAACTATTAAGTAGTAGCAACGACACCCACACCACGCTGACGCGAGCAGGCGCAACGTCTGGGGGTCGATACCCACGAGCTTGGAGATATCGCCCTGCGGGCCACCGCCGGACGGCGACATCGACGTACTTTGGATCGAGCTCGACAAGGCGCGCACGCCGGCCCACTCGCTCGGCGGCGATCATGGGGATTCCCGAACCACCGATCGGGTCCAAGGCGACAGCCTTTCTATTGGACGAATTACGGATGGTGCGTTCGACCAGCATCACGGGCTTCATGGTGCGATGAAGGTCGTTTCGAGAAGGTCTATCGAAATGCCAAATGTCGCCCTGGTCCCGCGCCTCGGACCCAAAGTGGCCGCTGCCCTCCTTCCAGCCGTACAGGATCGGCTGGCACTGACGCTGATATCACGACGGTCGACTCCTTGCGGCCGGCCTCGCGGAAAGCACGCTGCAGTGCGTCGAGTTCGGACGACGACATGCGGACGTACGCCGCGCCCAGTTAGGGCGCCGCTCGGCCCGCCATCCGTTTCGGCAGTGCCCGCGAAGAAGTTCTCTATTCGGCGTAGGTCGAGTTGCTGGCCGGGCTCCAGCGCCGCGGACCCGTCCCTGCGGCGGTCGCGGCCGAGGATGATCATCGCTTGGGGATTGGTGATGCGGATCTTCATTCGGCGGCGGCCGGTTGGCGTACTTCGCCGCCAGCTTCTTCTCCCCGGCCACGCCCCACTTGAACAGATGGAACAGGTATTTTCGGCCTTCATAATGCCCACGGCCAGCTCCCTTGGCCGGGAGGTGAGTATTCCGGCAGGCGTGCTCGAGCATATCGAGACATCGCGCCAGGAAATCTTGGATAAAGTCGCTGTACTGGATCATCGATCAACTCATCCAACACGCTCTGTTCCGGAGAGCCATGCCATTTTAGGCTTGGAACTGTCGGGGTGGGCCTTGATCCGGTACAGTGGTGCGTGGCCTGCCGGGAGATCAGCGCACCTGAAGGTTCATTGCCACGGACTGACCGCTTACAACTTCCGTCGCGCGCACCCGCCATTGGCCAGGCATGTCGTCGAGGGCAAGGGGCAGATGCCATAGTGTACCCTCCGGCGTCACTCGTACCGTTCCCGACGCCACAGACACGACCTGCCCCGTAGGACCCACGACTTCCAGCCGCATGACATGAGCCGAGGCAGAAGCGGGCCCGTCCAGGCCCAGCCTGAAGGTGACCAGATCACCCCGGGCGGCCAGCGCTGGACCGGATAAGGTCGGCGCCGGCAACGACGCGGGCGACAATGCCAGCAGCACGGGCTCGATCGGGCCAAGTTGCATCACGAGCCTGTCGGTGAGCGCCGCCGGCGTGCCGTCGCGCAGGGATCGCACCCAGAGTCGTCCCGGCAGGCGCAGTTCCACCTGTCGCTCGCCTTCCGCCCCATCCTGGCGCTGAATGCCGGCAATCATCATGCCGCCGCTGCGAAACAGACGTATGTCCAAGTCCGCCGCCGGTCGGCCGGTCGCGTCAAGGAGCGCCAGGGGCGCATGCACTCCGGCCTCGGCCAACAAAGCCACCATTTCACCCGGTGGCACCTTCTCCGCCTGCAGGCTCGCGGGCAAGCGCAGGCGTCGGCTAGCAACTAGGTCCGCAAACGGCGGTGCATTCCGCCGGCGGCCGAGCGCATCGTGCTCGCCGGGTGGCACATCGGCCAGGATGAGACCACCCGCTTCGGCAAAGCCGCGCACCGCAGCGACCTCCTCATTCGACAGGGCGATGCTGTGCGGGAGGACGAGAAGGCGCGTGCCATCCCGAGTCAGTTCGCCCGCCGAGAGTGCTTCCGGCGTGATCCAGCGCGGCTGCGCGCCAAGCCCAGCCAAGGCCTGTGCCGCACGGCGCGTCGCGGCGCGCCAGGGATTATCCGCCCCCTCCGCTTCTGAGTCGCGCTCAACCCAGGCATCACCGCCCAGGCGCCGATCCAGCAGCCAATTCATCCGGAAGCTGGCCTGCGAGTAAAGAATCGCAACCTGTCCCGGCGCGGGTTGGGCCTCCAACAGCTGCACGCCCAAGGCGCCGGTCTGCTCGCGCCACATCGCGGCGAACAGGGCGCCACGTGGGCCCGCTTGGCCGTCCGGGCCGGCAACGCTGCCGTCTTCATCCCAGATGATGGTTCCCTGCGCGCCCAGCAGCCATGCCCGCCAGAGGCGATGCTGCTCTGCCGCGCCGGTACCGAAGCAGGTGATCAGGACCCGCAAGTCCGGATTCAATGAGCGTGCGATCTCGATGGCGTTCCCGCCGTCGTAGATCTCCATCGCATCAACGGCAGACGCAAGCAGTCCGTAGTCGTAGCCGCCCCAGCCCGGCACCTGCGCCCCCTCTAGGGCAGCACTGGCTTGCGGATCGCCGCGATGGATTGCGTTCGTACCGGCGCGCACGGCACGGGCAAATGCGACATCCATCCATGCCTTGAACTCCATCCAGGAGGGTACGGCCGCCTCGCTTCTGAGCGCATCACGGGTCAGGGCAGGCGTGACAGCCTCCCAGGTCGGGAAATCGGTTCCCCAGGCCCGGTTCAGGGCGGCCAAGCTTCCGTGGCGTTCCTTCAGCCAAACCCGCATGCCTTCCAGCGAGGCAGGCGAGAGATCGAAGTCCCAGGCCGCGGCCAGATCAGCGATACCGCTCTCGTCGGCCAGGTTGTGAAAAAGCGGACGATAGGGAGCCTGCACGCGTGCTATCTCCGTCAACCTGGCCTCGATGGTTGCGAGCCAGGCCGGATCGGAGAGACTGGGCTGGCGATGGAAAACCGTCAGGTCATCCGGATTCTGCTGGTGCCGGGCCTTTGTCTGGTCGAACAGCCAAGTCACCGAGCGCCCCGGCGTCCAGCGGTGATAGGGGGCGTAGAAGTCGGTTGCGAGGTTTTCGGTGTACCACCGCAGCCCGACCGCCATCCGCTGTTCCGCATCGTCCCGGCCGGCCGGCGAGAGAGGTCGCAACAGCCTTGACCCGGTGATCCCGAGACTGCGCATCCCAACCAGGGCGGCCGCAGGCAGATCCTGCCAAAGGATGACCTGGTACTGCGTCCATCCCGAGGCGGGACGGACGAAGAACCTGGCCTCGGCCTTCGTTTCCGCGCCGGATCCGGCGGGCCTGAAGCGGGCCGTGATCCGGTTCGCGGGCGTACGCGCTCGTCGCAGGTCGAGGCGAATCGCAATTTCCGCCTGCGGCTCTGCCAGCGTGATGCGGTGCCGTTCGAGCAGTCGGCCCTCCCCTTCAGTCCACTCCAGTTGCAGTTCGCCAGCGGCCGGCGCATCGGGCCGCCACAGCACGACGACCGGCCCCGTGGGGTCCAGAGCCGGCGCGGGGAGTAGCAGCTCATCCGCCACCGCTGGACCTGCCAGCAGAAGCGCTGCAGCGAGAAGCGCGGACCTGCCGGCCGGCAGAGCCAGCCGGATGGCGTGACGCTTCACGGCACTCACCACTTCGTGTGCGGCACTGTTGAAATCTCGGGCACCCGTGCCGCGATGAAGTCGTCCAGTCGGTCGACCGTGAGCGCAGCCAACGTGTGCACGGTCACCCGGATCTCGGCCACCGTCGAGCCAAGATAAGCGGCGCTTGATAGCGTCCATCACCTTTTGCGCTCCAATGCTTCCAGACGTGCGAGCACATCGACGATCTCGACGCTTCCAGAGTCAAAATCCGACTTACTGGATTATCCTGTCGAGCCGGCGAGACCCGGAGGCCAGCCAGAGGCTCAAACCGCTGCCTTGGCGTCGATCCGGGGCCCTGGGCCCTTACTGTCTGTCTGCCGAGCCTCTGAGTCGACGGATGCCGTAGCGCGGATCGATCCTCTTTAGTGTTACCACCACGACGAAGCGGCCCCGCTCGCAGACAAGGCCGACGTCCACGGCTAGGGTGGATGGCCGCGAGCCGATTCCGCGGACCCGCACAAAGGCTAGGCTCAAAAGAGGCTTCTGACTTTTCCGAGCCGTCCCCAGCGGCACGCACCCCCTATCCAAGAGATTGGCAATGCTCTCTCCGTTTCAGCTGGTTGGCTTGGCCTTGCTATTTCTCGCCCTTCCGGCAGGCGCAAGGACCTTAGAAGTCGGAGCCGGCAAGCAATTCTCGCAGCCATCGCAAGCGGCAGCGGTGGCTCAGGATGGGGACCGTGTGGTGATCGCGCCCGGTCATTACTTCGACTGTGCGGTCTGGCGACAGAACAACCTGACCGTCGAGGGGGCGTCGGCCCAGGATACCGTGATCACGGACAAGACCTGCCAGGGCAAGGCCCTCTTCGTCATTCCCGGTAGTAACGTCACCGTACGGAACCTGACCCTGACCCGTGCCCGCTCGCCCGACGGCAATGGCGCCGGCATCCGCGCCGAAGGCCGCAATCTGTTGGTGGAGAAGGTTCGCTTCATCGACAACCAGAACGGCATCCTGGCCGCCGATCAGCCCCAGGGCGAGCTCATCGTGCGTGACAGCGAGTTCGTCCGCAACGGCACCTGCGAGCAGGCTTGCGCCCATGGCATTTATGTCAACCGGCTTGCCCTCCTGCGTGTCGAGCGATCGGCGTTCCGCGAAACCCGCGCGGGTCATCACGTCAAATCCCGCGCCTTTCGAACCGAGATTTTGGGCTGTGACATAGGCGACGGGCCCACCGGCACCGCAAGCTATCTGGTTGATATTCCAAACGGCGGCGCCGTGGTCATCCAGAACAATCGCTTGGAGAAGGGCCCGAAGACCGAGAACCAATCGGCTGCGATCTCGGTCGGGGCAGAAGGCGTGGATAAGCCAACACCTGAAATCCGCGTGGAGGGCAATCAGTTCAGCGCAGATAGCGCCTATGCCACCATCTTCGTGGTAAATCGCACGGCAACGCCGGCATTGCTTCGCGGCAACCAACTTCGCGGACAGGTCAGACCGTTGCGAGGCGATGGAGAAGTGCTGCGGTAATCGAGCACCTCCGACGAAAAGGGTTGGGGGCCGACGAGTATTCCGTTCATCCCTATTCCCTCGAACGTGAACAGCCGCAGCGCAGCCTTCCGGTCCAGTGTGGCTGCCGCTTGCGTGGCGGACGAAGATGACCGGCGACGAAATAGCGCCCGGACGAATATCGCCGCTTCATGTCCGCCGGTGGATACGTCACGTGGCGATTCTAAGTGCACCTGCGGCGTCTTCGATTAGCGCGATCAATCGGGCCAGTTGAATCGGTATCGTCCCGACCTCTCGGCTCAGCTCGAAAATGACTTTCCGATTTATCTCGATGCCCTGCTCATCGAACAAAAGAGTTCGCGCCTGCTCTTAACTCCCTTCGGCTACGGGCCCGCGTAGCTGCTTGCCATCGCATCAATGCGGTCCCGGTATTCAGCCGCCGCTGCTTCAATCTCGTCCAGGACGACAAGCGTATCGAGCGCCTGTCTAGTGTCCTGTCCGGCCCGCTTTTGGTTACTCACGAGTTCCCTTTGAAACCGGACATCCATTTGCGCCCGGAGGGCACGGACGTGGCTCAGCACGAGTAAGTCCCGAAGCGGATATTTCACCATTCCTGCAATTTACTCCTGGCCCAGGCCACCGTCACCTTGCACGGCTGCATATCTCAGCTTCCCATCCGGCCAACGCCGCTACGAGGGTCCCCCTTTATCCTATTCCCCAATCCCTATACACACATAAGGGCAGTGCCAATTGACGTCTGCGCCAAGCCCAAGCGCGAGTACGCGCGTTACTGCCAAACATACAGAAAAAAGCTCGCCTCCTACGGCGACCCGGGCGGGCTGTTCTTAGGTCTTGTGCCACGTCGATAAGCTCACATCAGAACGCAATCTACAGCCCGGCTCCCCGCCGTGCTCCCGGTGAAGACCGGTGTGGACCTCGTCATCGCCATCGGCGGCAGTTGACCACGGGCAGCCGGGTCGAAGTTCACTACCGTATTCGCCAGCGCAAGACACTCAAGGCTCAGGCAAACGACCCGACCGCAGCGTTCATCAACAGGCTGGTCGCGGCCGGTGTCCCACAAGGGTTAGCCGTACTCATGAGAGCTTTGACCCAGAGACGGGGCGGTTGCTGGATGACAGCCAGCCGACAAAGGCGATCGCCGCCCACAGCAGACCTTCGGCGTTGGTACGATTGGGCGCCTCGCGGGCGGCCTCAGGCGGCTCGACCTTCCATCATGTCAAAAAGCGAAGATCGATAGCGCTCGATGGAGAACCGACGCCTTCCATCCTCGGTAATCTCTAAGGTTCCCCCGGCGTTAACCTCGGCGAGCCCCATGCGGACCAAGAGTTCCGCGTGTTCTTTCTCAATGCATTGCGGCAGGTTCCGCCACAAGTAGCGAAGTGCTCGAAGCTCGCAGGCGTTCATGGAAACGTCTGGACTGCGACGGTGCGGCATACAATTGTCCTTAGGCAGCGAGAACCTCTTGCGGGTTATCGGCGGCACCGCACAGACACCACAGGGTGAGGTATCAACGGGGGGCCTAGCCGAATCGCTGCATGTTTTGCGCGGATGGCAGCGAGGGCTGATAGCATAACCCACGCACGTTCAACCTATAGCGAGGCCAAGAGAGCTACTGCTAATGCACCAAGGAGCTGTCCGCGCAGCAATGTTGTGAGTAGATATGAGCTAGCGAAATGGCGACCGCCCGCATAGTTCCCTTGGCTGTGGGAGCGCCATTGTTTGCCCTGTTGGGCTTTGCAGCTAATTGGTTGGTTTACCTGGAGCTGTGAACCATGAACAGGGCGTAGGCACGAACCGGTGGTTACTAAGAGGCTCGCGAAGTCCTAGGCCCTTCACTGCGCGGCTTCGCGTGTCGACCTCGCCAACAAGGCAACAAACGGAGGCCACGCCCGATTTGCTTGAATAGCCCTGGAGATACGGCGCGAGTGAGCTTGCCGAGACCCGCCCCGATGGCCGCCAGCGACCAGATCTGCCAGCCACGCTCAGACGATTGTGAGCTTGCCACACTCACGACGGTCACACTTCAGTGTCTACCAGGTCATTCAGAGCACACCGAACATCGGATCCGGCCGCTCGTCGATGAGCTCAAGCTTGCCCTGGCCGCGGCCCCCACAGGTCGAACCCCAGCTTGGCCGCTACCGCATGCAGTTCTTCCAGAACGTTCATTGTTGTCGCCCGCGTCCGATCGGATCGCCTTAGTCAGCTGAGTCTGCTTTTGATGAATTCAATCGTGTCTCCGACCGTGGTCAAACGTTGCGCGTCGCGGTCGTCAATATTGATGTTGAATTTCTCCTCGAGCGACATGACGAGCTCATAGAGATCGATGCTGTCAGCTCCAAGGTCGGTGAGTCTGGCGTCTTCTGTCATGCCCGCTTTCGCGGCACCGAGGTGATACTCGATAACCTCTCTTACCCCATTCGCAATATCGATCACGGTAGTCCTCCCAGTCATCTTGGAATTGATATCCTCCTTGCCGACCGGTGTGGGGATCGGCGCCGCCCTCAGCAAGAATAGGCGTCAGCAAGACTTGACTGCCGATGTCGCCCGCCCCTGCAATTCATCTAAGGGGGAACGCCCCCGCAGGGGACCAACCTACGGCCCCGTTTTCGCCTCCCGGTTTGTGTCAAGTTAGACTCGGCGCAAATAGAGGGCTCTGTCCAATTGGTGGGAGATAGCGAACCAAGGAGGCTAATCCTTTCGGGACATCCTCTTCATCACGGCGACGCCGATGGGACAGCCGACGCTAACGCGTTGCTATCCATTGCACAGTTAGCGCGAGGCTATCGTTAGTCACCTCCATGAATATTTCGCGCTTTACCCGGTAGACGCTGGACAGCTCGTGCGCCGAGTAGAAGCAGCCATGATGTGGGTTTTCGCACAACCCGGTGGCATCGTTTGTCCTCCTCTTCTGCGAGCTAAGACGCCAATGCGAGGAGTTGAAATTGGCACGAGGAATTTCACGACAGCGCAGCCTGTCGATTTGTTTAGTGGCCGCCGGATTTCTTATGCCGACATCAGGCATTGCGCAAAACGGTGTCGCGCGATTCCTTTGCGAGGACTCTTTGTCTTCTGCCCGTTGGTCCTTCTCGGTCGACTTTGACAATCAATTGATCCGCGCAGAGGTCCCTATCAACTCGACACTTATTAGCTCCACTGAAGTGCTCTTCGGACACACTGCTATTGCCGGAGGGCACTACTACCTCACCCAATCGTACACTCTCAACCGGCAGACGGGAGCATTCGAGATGTGCGACTACGTTGGAGACTCGGAAAGGCATTCGCCGTGCAGTTCGCAATACGTTTGTCGTGCCACATCGTTAAGGTTTGACAACGCCTTTTGAGATTCTGCCGACGCAAAAGGCGGTGTGCGCTCTTAACACCAGCCACACAGATCAGAGGAAAGGTCCGGCCTTACAGAGAATCTTAGGATCGGCGGGACAGGACAGCCTTACGCGCCCTTACTGGCGCGTGGTTGTCGATGGTCTATCGCCGCAGCGCGGCGGTGCCCCGATGCATGTCGATCGGCAGGTCATCCAGAGCGGCGCGCCTCGCGGCAGCGACCGTGGCCTCCCAGAGCTCAGCAAGCTGTGGGCGCCAAGCTGCATCGCCGCGCCGAAGCGCGTCCCCTGATGGATGGACGCCGACGTCGAATCCGATCAATTCGAGGAGTGTCCTGCGTGC
>NZ_BKAJ01000176.1 GCF_007992495.1 Reyranella soli | reverse complement strand
CCGCCAGGATCAGGCAAACCCGAGGGCGCGGCGCGCATCGCGGTTCGCGTCGCTGGTCAGCAGGGCGATCAGCGATGCCGCGGGCTCAGGCGCCGCAGCGTGGCCGGTGATGGCGCAGGTGTAGGTGGTCGCCAGCGCGCAGCCGGGCGGCAGCGGTGCGGCCAGCACGATGCCCGGCGTCGACAGGATCTCCGTCGCCTGGGTGCAGCCGATGGGTCTCGCGCTCTTGCAAGCGGCGAGAGCGGCCATCGCCGTCGCGCCGTTGGGTGCGGGCCGCAGGCGCTCGCGAAGCTCATCCCATACGCCGAGATCGCGCATCACCTTGGCGAAGTGGATGCCGGCGGTGGCGAGCTCGGGATCGGGGAAATGGATCTCGTCCGCGGCACGGAGCGCGGCGCGCAGGTCACCGGCGGAATGCAGCCAAGGCGGCACCTCGCCCGAACGCACCGCGACTGCCGTCGGGACCTCGCCGATGTCCCTGATCGAGGCCGATGCGGCGTGGCCGACGCGGGCCAGTTCGTTGATCAACGCACGGCTCAGGATCAAAAGATCGGCCGGTTCGCCCGACAGCAGGCGGGCTTTCATGGCGCCGACCGCGCCGAACACGCCGTCGATGGTGCAGCCGGTCTGGGCTTCGAAGGCCGGCCGCACGCTGTCGACCAGGCCTTGCGCGGCGCCGCCGCTCAGGAGGCGTACGGAGGTCACGGCGCCTTGATGCCGGCCTGCTGGATGACCTTGGCCCACTTGTCGATGTCCTTCTTGAGGAAGGTATCGAATTCGGCGGCCGTCATGGTCATGGGCTCGGCGCCCTGCTTGGCCCAGGCATCGCGGATGGCGGGCTTGGCGATGGCCTTGCCGATCTCGCCGTTCAGGCGATCGACGACGTCCTTGGGCGTGCCCGCGGGCGCCATGATGCCGAGCCACAGCGTCGCTTCGTAACCCGGCACGCCGGCCTCGCTCATCGTCGGCACATTGGGTAGCACCGACGAGCGCTTGTCGCCGGTGGTCGCGAGCGCGCGGACCTGGCCGCTGTCGATGATCGGCTTCATGGCCGTGACCGCGTCCAGCATGATCTGCACATGGCCGCCGACCACGGCATTGCGCGCATCGCCGCTGTTCTTGAAAGGCACGTGCAGCAGGTCGGTGCCGGTCATCGTCTTGAAGAGCTCGACGGAGAGATGATAGGGCGTGCCCGGTCCGGCCGAAGCGTAGGCGAGCTTGCCCGGCTCGGCCTTGGCGAGGGCGATAAGCTCCTTCAGCGTGTTGGCCTCGACCGACGGCGTCACCACCATCACCAGGTCCGACGCATTGACCGGCGCCACCGCGGTGAGATCGCGCATGAGCGCATAGGGCTTGTTGGCCAGCAGCGTCTCGTTGGTGGTGAGGGTGTTGGACATCATCAGCAGCGTGTAGCCGTCGGGTGCGGCCTTGGCGACGATGTCGGCGCCGATCGTGCCGCCCGCTCCGGTCTTGTTCTCGATAACGAACGGCTGCTTCAGCGCCTCGCCCAGCTCCTGTCCGAGCACACGCGCATAGATGTCGGCCGGCCCGCCCGGCCCGAACGGCACGACGATGCGCACCGGCTTGTTGGGCCAGTTTTGCGCGGCCGCCGGCAGGGCGGCGAGCGCGAGCGACCCGGCCAACAGATGGCGTCGAAGCATGCTGGTCCTCCCTATCGACCTCATGGGTGGCCTTGTTGGCCTTCTTAGGTCGCCATGGTGGACGCTGGTCGCCAGCGCAGCAAGTAGGCCTGGATGCGCCGCACGCCGGCGGCCAGGATCACGCCCACGATCATCAGCACGAACACCGCCACCATCATGCCGGCGGCCTCGCCGCGCGCCTCGGCCTCGATGATCATCCGGCCGATGCCGTGCTCGGCGCCGATGAACTCGCCCACGATCACGCCGATCAGCGAGAAGGAGACGGCGGGCGTCAGCGAGGCGAACAACCAGGCCATGGTCGACGGCACGATCACTGTACGCGTCACCTGCCATTCGCCGGCGCCCAGCAGGCGGGCGGCGTTGATGTGGTCGCGGTCGACGGCGCGGGCGCCCTCGAAGGTGTTGAAGAACACCAGGAAGACCACGACCAGCCAGGCCGTCACGATCTTGGAGGCATCGCCGATGCCGAAGGCCAGGATGATGATGGGCGCCAGCGCGATGCGCGGGATCGAGTTGAAGGCTGTGATGTAGGGATAGAAGATCTCGCTGAGGCGATCGGAGCGCCCCAGCAATAGGCCGAGCACGAAGCCCGAGCTCACGCCGGTGGCGAAGCCCCACAGCGTGTTCTTCAGGGTAAAGTAGGTGGCGATCCAGAGATTGTTCTCCGACCGGCCGATGCACTTCTCGAAGGCGCCCGGCGTGCCCAGCGTCCAGTCGCCCTGCGAGGAGACCAGGCAGCCCATACGCAGGAACTGCCTATAGATTTCAGACGGCTTGGAGACGAAGTAGGGGTCGAGGATGTCGGGCACCAGCCACGGCACCTTGTCGTGCAGAGCCCAGCCCCATTCCCAAATGGCGAGCGCGCCGAGGCCGATGGCGATCTGCCAGAAGAGGGTCATGGCGCGTCTCATGCGCTGCGCCCCTTCGCGAACTCCTCGCCCAGCGAATGCCAGACCTTGGAGAACAGCTCGGCATATTGCGGCGTCTCACGCAGCTTCACGGCATCGCGCGGCCGCGGGAAGTCGACCTTGAAGTCGGCCTTCACGCGGCCCGGCCGCGCCGACATCAGGATGATGCGGTCGGCCAAGGTCAGTGCCTCGCCAAGATCGTGGGTGACGAACAGCACGGTCTGCCGCTCGCGTTCCCACAGGCTCAGCAGCACCGAATGCATGTCGAGCTTGGTGTGGGTGTCGAGGGCGCCGAACGGCTCGTCCATCAGCAGGATCTCGGGCCGCGCGATCAAGGTGCGCATCAGCGACACGCGCTGGCGCATGCCGCCCGACAGCGACGCGGGATAGAAGCGGTCGAAGCCGTCGAGGCCGGCCTGGTGGATCGCCTCAGCGACGCGCGTCTTGCGCTCGCCGGTCGGCACGCCGGCCAGCTCCAGCGCATAGCCGATGTTGCCTTCGACGGTGCGCCAGGGAAACAGCGTGTCCTTCTGGAAGACGTAGCCGACCTGGGCGATCGGCCGGCCGGGAACCACCGGAGCATCGTCGACGCGTATGGCGCCGCCGTTGGGCGCGATCAGGGTCGCCACCATGTTGAGGATGGTGCTCTTGCCGCAGCCCGAGGGCCCGAGCAGGGCCACGAACTCGCCGTCGTCGATGCGGAACGAGGCATCGTCGACCGCGACGACCTCGCGGCCTTCGGCGAGGAAGATCTTGCGGAGTCTGTCGATCTCGATGCGCGACCTAGGCGGGGTATTTTGCATGCGCCGCCTTGAGGAACTTGTCGGCGACGGCATCCTCGAGCTTGATCGGCTGCTTGATCCCCGTGAGCTCGCTGTACCAGACCTTCTCGCCGCGAGCGTAGGACTCGGGCGTGATCAGGCCGTTCCAGTCGGCGACGTCCTTGAGCTCGCCGATCTCCAGCAGGTTGGCATCCTTCGACGTCGAGCCGACGAATCGCTCGATGGTGCCCAAAATGTTGTCCGGGCTGTTGGCCTTGATCCAGCATTGGGCGCGCCACACGGCGTTGGTGAAGGCCTGGACCTTCTCCGGTTCCTTCTCGATCGTCTGGGTGAGGCAGAAGTTGACGTTCACCGGCACCGGCCCGCCGATCACGCCATTCCACACCTTGGCGTCGCTCGGCGAGTAGATCACCTTGCCCCAGCCGTTGCGCTCGGCCTCGGTCGTCACCGAGATGGCGCTCGACAGCACGTCGACCTGCTTGGTCTTGAGCGCGCCCAGCATGGTCTCGACATTACCGGTCTGCACCCAGGTCACCTTGTCGGCGAGGTCCATCTTCTCCATGAAATAGTGCGACCACAGGTGCGACGTGCCGCCGAGCGAGCTGACGCCGAAGATGGCGCGCCGGCCGTCGGGCCGCTTGAAGGAAGCGGCCTTCTGCACCGTGTCGATGCCCTGGTCGTAGAGGTCCTTGCGCACGGCGAAGCGCACGCCGGGCGCCCGCTGGTCGAGCGTGTTCAGCGCCCGCGTCGGCCGGCCGTTCTTGTTGAGCTGCAGCACATGCAGGATGTCGGCGATGGCGAAGTCGCCCTGGCGCGACGCCAGGATCTCGCGCGTCTTCACGCCCGAGCCGCCCTGGATCAGCTTGAAGTCGTAGCCTTCGTCCTTGAAGTAGCCCTTCTCCTGGGCAACGAACTGCACCTCGTAGGTCGGCACCGCGACCGGATAGACGGCCGAGCCCGTCTTGCCCTGCGCCCGCGCCATCATCGGCCATGCCGGCGCGGACGCGGCAACGGCGATGATGCTGCGGCGCCTGATGACTGAGACCATCTCGTCCTCCCTTTCATTGGACCGCGGGCCTCCAGGCCCGCCTTTGGTCATCCTGAGCGCAGCGAAGGATCTCGTCCCGATTGCAAGCGGCGATGAGGTCTTTCGCTACGCTCAGGACGACAGAGACGTCTGGTACAGCCACGGCGTCGCGGCGCGAGCCTTGGCCTGGTGCGCGGCGATCTCGTTCTCCTTGGTCAGCGTCAGCTCGACCTCGTTCAACCCCTTGAGCAGGGATTCGCGGCGGATGCCGTCGACCTTGAACTCGATCTTGCGGCCCGACGGCGTCGTCACCGTGCGGTCGTGCAGGTTGATGGCGAGCCGCGGCTCGCTGTTGGCGCCGGGCCGCGTCGCACCCTCGAGCTCGGCCGCGATCGCCAAGACGTCCTCGCGCGGCAGCTGGATGGGCAGCACGCCGTTCTGGAAGCAGTTGTTGTGGAAGATCGGCCCGAACGATGGCGCGATCACGCAGCGGATGCCCATGCCCATCAGCGCCCACACCGCGCCCTCGCGGCTCGAGCCGCAGGCGAAGTTGTTGTCGGCGACCAGGATCTGCGCGCCCTTGTAGGCGGGCTTGTTGAGCGGGAACTCGGGATTGTCGCTGCCGTCGGGCAGGTAGCGCAGCGGCTCGAAGGCGTAAGCGCCGAGCTCGGCCTGCGCCACGTCGCGCAGACGATGGATGGGGATCACGATGTCGGTGTCGATGTTCTGGCGCATCACGGGCGAGGCCACGGCATCGAGCTCGGTGAAGGCTTCCATGGTCGCGGCTCCCTAGATTTGCCGGACGTCGGCGATGTGGCCGGCGATGGCGGCGGCCGCGGCCATCGCCGGGCTGGCGAGATGCGTGCGCCCGCCCGGCCCCTGGCGGCCGACGAAGTTGCGGTTGGAGGTCGACACGCTCCGCTGTCCCGGCGCGATGGTGTCGCCGTTGACGGCGAGGCACATCGAGCAGCCGGGCTCGCGCCATTCGAAGCCCGCTTCCTTGAAGACGCGGTCGATACCCTCGGCTTCGGCCTCGCGCTTGATGTTCTCCGAGCCCGGCACGACCCAGGCGCGGACATGGCCCGCCACCTTGCGGCCCTTGGCGACCTCGGCAGCGGCGCGCAGGTCGGACATGCGGCTGTTGGTGCAGGAGCCGATGAACACCCAGTCGATCTTGGCGTCCTGGATGGGCTGTCCCGCCTTCAGGCCCATGTAGTCCAGCGCCATCTGCATGGCCTTCTGCTTGTCCGGATCGGCGACCGACTTCGGATCAGGCACGTTGGCGGTGACAGGGATCACCTGCTCGGGGCTGGTGCCCCAGGTGATCTGCGGCGCGATCTTGCCGACGTCGACCGCGACCTCGCGGTCGAACACCGCGTCGGCGTCGCTCGCCAGCGAGCGCCAGTCGGCGACGGCCTGGTCCCACATCGCCCCGGTCGGCGCAAAGGGCCGGCCCTTGAGGTAGGCGAAGGTCTTCTCGTCGGGCGCGATCATGCCGACCTTGGCGCCGAGCTCGATCGAGAGGTTGCAGATGGTGAGCCGGCCCTCGACCTCGAGCGCGCGTATGGCGCTGCCGGCATATTCCACTGCGTAGCCCGTGCCGCCGGCGGTGCCGATCTGGCCGATCAGGTGCAGGATCATGTCCTTGGGCGTGACGCTGGAATGGCGCGTGCCCTCGAAGGTGGCGCGCAGCCGCTTGGGCTTGCGCTGCACCAGCGACTGCGTCGCCAGGACATGGATCACCTCGGTGGCGCCGATGCCGAAGGCGATGGCGCCCATGCCGCCATGGGTGCAGGTGTGGCTGTCGCCGCAGACCAGCAGCGTTCCGGGCAGGCTGATGCCCTGCTCGGGGCCAACGACATGGATGATGCCCTGGCCGGGCTGCCCGAGGTCGAAGAGCTTGATGCCCCAGCGCTTGGCCTCGTCGCGCATGTCGTAGAGACGTTGGGCGTAGGGCTTCAGCGTATTGTGGTCGCGCCCGGGCTCGGTCGAGATGACGTGATCGAAGGTGGCGAAGGTGAGGTCGGGATTGCGCACCTTCTGGCCGGCCGCCTTGATCATGGCGAGCCCGCGGCCGCCGCCGTCGTGCATCAGATGACGGCTGATGTGCAGCAGCGCGTAGTCGTCGCCGAGATCGGCGATGACATGGCGATCCCAGATCTTGTCGAACAGGGTCTTCGGCATGGCGTTTCCTTCCAGCGCAGTCGTTGCCGCGCGGGCCGGTACACCATCATTTTTTTGGTTTGCCTACAACGGCGCTGCCGCGGAAAGAAGGACCGCAGCGCGGTTTTGCTGGGAGCGCGCCACTCCAGTGGCGCGTCTTTGTCGATCACACAGCCTATGACGCGCCACTGGAGTGGCGCGCCCCCAGCCTACTGCGGCTTTTGCTCGTCGAGCTGTCCGCTCCATCCCTTCTTCTCGGCCTCGAAGAACGAGGCGAAGACCTTGCGGATGGTGCTCTCGGCGATGTCGCGGGTGATGAACACCACGCGGCTCTTGCGGTCGTCGCCCTCGGGCCAGGCATCGAGCGTGGCCGGCGGATGGAAGACGTGCTGCACGCCGTGGATCACGACAGGCTTGTCGGTGTCCTTGACGTTCAGGATGCCCTTCATGCGCAGCAGGTCGGGACCGCGATAGGTCACCAGCGCATCGAACGCCGCGGCCACCGTCGACCAGCTCATCGGCTCGTCGAAGGTCATGCAGAACGCCTTGATGCGATCGTCGTGGCGGTTGACGTTGTGCGGGTCCTGCTCCCCATGGCCATGCTCGTGATCATGATCGTCGTGGCCATGGCCGTGATGATGATGGTGATGGTCGCCGCCGTGCTCGTGGCCATAAGCCTCTTCGTGCAGCCAGCGCTTCACGTCGGCGCTCTTGGTGTCGGGATTGTAGAGGCCGGCGTTCAGGATCTCGTTGGGATCGATGTCGCCGCTCGAGATGGCATGGAACGGCGCGCCGGGATTGAGCTGGTGCAAGCGGCTCTTGAGCTCCGAGAGCTTGGGCGCGTCGGCGATGTCGCTCTTGGTGAGCAGCAGCCGGTCGGCGACGGCGGCCTGCTTCACCGCCTCCTCGTGGTTGTCGAGCGTGCTGGTGCCGTTGACGCCGTCGACCGTGGTCACCACGCCGTCGAGCCGGTAGCGCGAGGCGAGCAGGGGATCGGTCATCAGCGTGTGCAGGATCGGCGCGGGATCGGCGAGCCCGGTGGTCTCGACCACCATGCGCTTGAACGGCGTTACTTCGCCCTTGGAGCGCTTGAGGAACAGCTCGCTCATGGTGCGGACCAGGTCGCCGCGCACCGTGCAGCACAGGCATCCCGAATTGAGGGTCACCATGCCCTCGTCGTCGGACTTCTCGACCAGCAGGTGATCGAGCCCGATCTCGCCGAACTCGTTGATGATCACCGCGGTGTCGGCAAGCTCGGGCCGGCGCAGCAGCTTGTTCAGCAGCGTGGTCTTGCCGCTGCCTAAAAAGCCCGTCAGCACCGTGACGGGAATGCGTTGCTCGGCGGCGGTCTGCGTGTCGCTCATGAATACCAATCCCCATCCGTCAGGTGACGGAGGGCCGTCACCAGAATTTGTCCGCCTTCCTGAACGCCTGCCACGCCCGCTCGAGCTTGCGGCGGCGGCGCTTTTCGCCGGCCTCCGTCTGCTTGGCGAGGCGCTTCAGCGGTTTCTTGGCGTCCTCGCTGGGACGCGCCGCCGTGGCGAGGTCGGCCAGCATGTGCCGGGCGACCGCGCGGTCGTTCATGGCGCCGAGCGCGCCCTGCAGGCGCACCGTCGCCTCGATATAGGGCTTGGCTGTCGCCGAGGCAAAGGCCGGCTGCAGGAACTCGGCGGCATAGCGCAGCTTCTTGATGGCGATCCTGAGCCGGTGCAGGCGGTGCGGATCGAGCGAATCGATCTTGCGGCCGCGATGCATGACCTTCTCATGGTGCTGGTCGAGCTCGGCCAGCGCGAAATGGTCGAGCCGCTCGGTCGGATGGGCCGGCGACAGGTCGATGAAGACGTGGAGCTGGCGGTCGAAGGCCTCGAACCGCGCACCGGAAAGGGCGGAGCGGGCGCGCTGCATGTAGGTTTCGGCCAACCTGCGGGCGATGCGCTGGACGATCGGCGGCACGTCCTCGACCGTCTCGGTCAGGAAGACATGAAGGTCGCGCGCCGGTGCGCATTCGCCAGCCAGCCACTTGGCCTCGGCGGAGAGCGCCCGGATCACCGGCCCGTCGACGGCATGGCGGAACAGCCCGAAGGCCGCCCGCAGTCGGCGCAGGGCCACGCGGGTCTGATGGATGCCGATCGGCCGGCGGCTTTCCAGGACGATGGCGCGGTACTTGCGAAGGTCGGCCTGGCAGTCGGCCACGATGTGGCGCAGCGCAACATCGGGCGCGGTGGTGGGGGCGAGACCAGTGTCGAAGGGCGCCATGCAGGGCCGACCGTAGCGGCCCGAAAAGGCCGGGCAACAGCAAAGAACGACAGTCTGATGAAGGTTTTATGACGTGCACCAAACAGCACTTTACCTGCACTTTTCGCTGATTTCGCTGGCCGGCCCGATGGTTAGCCAGCGACGTTTCCCATCCGTTTCCGGTAGCGGCCGATGGCCGCGCTGCCCTAGAGTCCACCCATGAGCGTCGATGCCACTGCCTTCAAGAGAGGCATGCGCCACCTTGCGGCGAGCGTCACCCTGATCACCACCCGCCATCGCGACTTGCGCGGGGGGCTGACGGCGACGGCCGTCTGCTCGGTCTCAGCCGAGCCGCCGCAGCTCCTGATCTGCGTCAACAAGACGGCGAGCGCCCACGACCCGATCGGCGAGGCGGGCTTCTTCTGCGTCAACATCCTGGCGCCCGAGCATCGCAAGATCGCCGAACGCTTCGCCGGCATGGACGGCGTGGAGGGTGATGACCGCTTCGTCGACATGGGCGAATGGACGACACTCACGACGGGTGCGCCGGTGTTGAAGGGCTGCCCGGTGTCGTTCGACTGCAAGCTGGTGACCGAGGTCGCCGCTGGCACGCACACCATCTATCTCGGCGAGATCGTCGACATCCGCCTCGATCCCGCGGCCCACGCGCTGCTCTATTGCGACGGCGCCTTCGTGCACGGCGAGCTTCTGAAGAAGGCGCTGCAGGCAGCCTGAGCTTTCGTCGTCCCGACCGAGCGAAGCGAGCGGAGGGACCGACGGATAAACGGCTTTGACTACAGTGCCTGAGCCCTTATGTTCCGGCGCCGATTGGGGCGTAGCCAAGTGGTAAGGCAGAGGATTTTGATTCCTCCATTCCCAGGTTCGAATCCTGGCGCCCCAGCCATGCTCCGCGCTGTTTGCCTCAGCTTACCGTGACCGGGGTCAGATCCTGGAGCCAGCTCTGGGCCTGCACGAAGCCCTGCACATTGGGGCCGAGCGCACGGGGATTGAGGTCATGGACGGCCCAGATCCAGGCGGCATCGTCCACGAGGACCTCATGAAGCCGCGCCAGGAGCTTGTCCTGCTCCTGGGGGTCGAACGTCTCCTTCGCCGCCTTGGCGAGCTCCTCCGCTTTCGGATTGCTGTAGTTGCCCCAGTTGAACCCGCTCGCCTTCATGAAGGTCGAGCCCGGGCCGATCAGGCCGATGTCGGGGTCCCAGTAGGCCCAGGAATTGTTGATGCCATGCCTGTCACGATTTTCCGGCGCCGCCGCACCGAGGCGCCGCCGGTTGCGCAGCGCTTCCCAGTCGAGGACGTCGAATTCGACGTCGATGCCGACGCTGCGCATGTTCTCCTTGATGAACTCGTTCATCGGCAGGGGCTGCATCTGCCCCGAGCCCGACGGCGAAATGATGAACTTCACCTTGACGAGGTTCTTCTCGCTGAAGCCCGCTTCCGCCAGCAGCTTCTTCGCGGCGGCAGGATTGTAGCTGAGGTCCGTCGCCGGATTTCCGAACCAGGGATGGCCGGGGTTGACCATGCCCCTGGCGGGCGCCGCCAACCCGCCGAGGAGCGTGACGAGCCCCTGGCGGTCGATCGCCATGTTCGCGGCCTTGCGCACGCGGATGTCGCGGAAGGGCGATCCCTCCTCGAAGCTCAGCATATATGGCCAGACGTGCGGATAGAGGTTGGTGACGATCTGCATCTTCTGCTGCTTCAGGCGCGCGATCGCATCGGGCGGCGGCGCCTCGACCCAGTCGACGCGACCTGACAGCAGGGCCGCGACCCGGGTATTGGCGTCGGGGATCGGAAAGAGGATCAGGCGCTCGCACTTGGGAACGCGCGCCTTGTCCCAATAGTCGGCATTGCGCACGAGATCGGCGCGCTCGCGCGGCTTGAAAGACTCGAGCTTCCACGGTCCCGTGCCCGATGGATGCTCGGCGAACTTGTTCCAGTCGCGCCCGACTTTCTCGAATTGGGCGGGGCTCGACATGAAGACGCTCGCCAGCGAGTAGGGCAGGACGGCGTCGACGACTTTCGTGGTGATCTCGACCGTGTTGTCGTCGATCTTGCGCCAGGACGCGATTCCGCCGGTGTACAGGCCGCCCTGGGCTGCTTGCGTGGCATCGAACTGCGGCGCGGTCTTGGTCAGGAGCTTGTCGAAGTTCCAGACGACGGCATCGGCATTGAACGCCGAACCGTCATGGAAGCGAACGCCCTGCCGAAGCTTGAAGGTCCATACCCGCTTGTCGGTCTCCGAAATCGACCAGCTCTCTGCCAAGTCAGGGACGATCTTGGCGGCGACGTCGCTTTTCGACAGGTCCCAGCGCGTCAGCCCGTCGTAGACGGTGATGCCCATGAAGCGAACGCCTTCGGCGCCCTGGTTGGGCTGGCCCGTCGTCAGCGGAATGTCCGCTGCGGTCATCGCCACGCGCAGCGTTCCGGCCGTCGACTGCGCGTAAGCCGTAGGCGGTGTGGCACCGCCCAACGCCAGGCCTGCCGTCGCCGCCGACGACAATTTCAGGAAGTCGCGCTTTTTCATGGAACGGTCCCGCTGGTTCGACTGCGGTCCTCTACGCAATACATGTGCCGGACAGGAAAAGCGGGCATGGTATGCTCCTTGCTGCCATTGGCATCGACGCCAACTGCTACCGGACCTCGCCTCATGCTGAAGCTGTCGTGTCTTCTCTCGCGGTCGTGCGCGACCGCCCTCGCTCTTGCGGTCGCTCTCGGCGGCCAGGCAGCACTCGCGCAGGGCACCTTGCGCATCGGCATGACCGCGGCTGACGTGCCGCTGACGACGGGTCAGACCGACCAGGGCGGCGAGGGCATGCGCTTCATGGGCTATACGGTCTATGACGGGCTGATCAATTGGGACCTGTCGTCGGCCGACAAGCCGTCGGGGCTCGTGCCCGGCCTCGCCACGAGCTGGAAGGTCGACGAGGGCGACACCACGCGCTGGCTGGTCACGCTGCGCCGCGACGTGAAGTTCCACGACGGCAGCGACTTCAAGGCCGACGCCGTCGTCTGGAACTTCGACAAGATCCTGAACGACAAGTCGCCGCAGTTCGATTCCAAGCAGGCGGCGCAGGGCCGCTCGCGCATTCCCGCGGTCAAGTCCTACAAGGCGCTCGACGACTACACCGTCGAGTTCATCACCAAGACCCCCGACGCCTTCCTGCCCTATCAGATCGGGTGGATCATGATGTCGAGCCCCGCGCAGTGGGAGAAGGTCGGCCGCGACTGGAACAAGTTCGCCTTCACCCCGTCGGGCACCGGCCCGTGGAAGCTCACCGCCTTCGTGCCGCAGACCCGCGCCGAGCTCACGCCCAACAAGGACTACTGGGACAAGGCGCGGGTGCCCAAGCTCGACAAGCTGATCCTGTTGCCGATCCCCGAGGCGTCAAGTCGCACGGCGGCGCTGCGTTCGGGCCAGGTCGACTGGATCGAGGCGCCGTCGCCCGATGCCGTGCCCAGCATCGAGAAGGCCGGCTTCAAGATCGTGACCAATGCCTATCCGCACAACTGGACCTGGCACCTCAGCATGGTCGACGGCTCGCCGTGGAAGGACGTGCGTGTGCGTCAGGCCGCCAACCTCGCGATCGACCGCGCCGGCCTGAAGGTGCTGCTGAACGGGCTGATGATCCCGGCCAAGGGCTTCGTCGTGCCGGGCAGCCAGTGGTTCGGCGAGCCCAAGTTCGAGGTGAAGTTCGATCCCGCAGCGGCCAAGAAGCTTCTGGCCGAGGCGGGCTACGGGCCGTCCAACCCGGCCAAGGTCAAGATCCTGATCTCGGCCTCGGGCTCGGGCCAGATGCAGCCGCTGCCGATGAACGAGTACATCCAGCAGAACCTCGCCGAGGTCGGCATCAAGGTCGATTTCGACGTCGTCGAGTGGAACGCCATGATCAACATGTGGCGCGCCGGCGCCAAGTCCGATCAGGTCAAGGGCGCCAGCGGCATCAACTTCACCTACTTCATCCAGGACCCGTTCACCGCCTTCATCCGCCATCTCGATTCCAGGCTGGTCGCGCCCAACGGCACCAACTGGGGCTACTACGTCGATCCGGCGATGGATGCGCTGCTCGAGAAGGCGCGCACGACATTCGACGCCAAGGCGCAGGACGAGGTGCTGCGCCAGATCCACCAGAAGATCGTCGACGAGGCCCTGTTCCTGTTCGTCACCCACGACGTCAACCCGCGCGCCATGTCGGCCAAGGTCACGGGCTTCGTGCAGGCGCAGAACTGGTTCCAGGACTTCTCGCCGATCACGATGAAGTAGGCCGACTGGCAGGTCGCGCCGTCGCGACCTGCCGGTACTACGCTCAGGCCATTTCCAGGGCCCGTCGCGGAAACTCCACTGTCGGGCGGTCCACGACCCGCAGCGCGCGGCCTTGTCCTGCGAGCTGAACCACAGATTGAGTAGGCGCCGCTCCGACTGCTGGCCGTCGGGTGCCCGCGTCGGTCGGCCGATAGGGGTAGTTGAAATACCTGAACCGCGAAGAGTTCATCGTCGTTCGCTGGACCGATCCGGAAGGCAGCCGAAGCGTCATCGGCGTGCCGGGGTCAGTCTTGAAGACCTGACAGGTAGTTTAAAGCAGGAAGGCTTGGCAGGAAGAAGTACTCGCCGCCGGCTAGTTGGATGAAGGTCTGCACCTCGACGATCCGGCGCAGGGGCTGCTCGGGGATTGTGAAGCGACCTTTGGGACCCATTAGTGGATCGGTTTCATCGTACAAGGTCGCAAAGTTCTTGTTTAACAGCCAAGTCTGCTGAATGAACTCGAACTGGCGGGCGATATCGGCATTCAGGCAAATGAAAAGCAACCCGCGTTCTGCGCCGTCGTCGATTCGGCTGTCGGTCGGCGTGGGGCCGTACTTGCGGCCGCGGCGCAAGATGCGGTGGTTGTTCACCGCGTCGAGCAGGGCGGGAGCCGAGGCAAGGTTCTGCGCGAGGCCGTCGCGAGGATTTGCACGTCTCACGTGAGAGCCTAGTGGGCAACCTTGTCCGTGGGGATCGAGCTTGGCGAAGCCGAAGCCGTTTTGTGGTTGCCTGTATTCGTCGGCTGCGAGCAGCCCGCGGGGGCATAACAGATGCCCATCAATATTGCGCCCGACAATCCGTTCAGCGAGCCAGTCGGCCGTAACGTGCGTGGCGGATGGGTCGTGGGCGCGGATTCTTGCCGCGTTGTCGTCGAGAGATTGCCAAAACCGGGCCACGTACTGGCGCAGCTCTCGCACCACCATGTAGCTGCCATTGAGTCCCAAGTTGAGGAAGCCTTCAGGTGCTCCTTGCAGCGGGAGCTTCGCAGCACGAGCGCGCTCGTCGTCCCGCACTATCGGGCCCGGCGCCTTTTCCGCATGGGCATTGGTGTGTCCCAACAGGATCTCGCCCAGCGGCACCCCATGCCATGGGTCGCGCGGTGCAGGCTTGCCGTCGCT
The DNA here is from genome assembly GCF_007992495.1 of Reyranella soli. Classification (GTDB taxonomy): domain Bacteria; phylum Pseudomonadota; class Alphaproteobacteria; order Reyranellales; family Reyranellaceae; genus Reyranella; species Reyranella soli. The sequence continues at coordinate 7,628 of NZ_BKAJ01000176.1, read as the reverse complement.
CAGGACGACGGTGTCTTCGGAGGCGACATTGGGGTCCCCGAAGGGAATCGGTTGCGACACTCCATCGGCGAAGCCGAAGTGCTCACGCCCGATGCCGTCCTGGTCGAACTGCAGGTCGAGTGCGAGGTGGTGGACGATCTTTACGCTGTGGGGCGCGAGCGCCTGCTCGATCTCGTCCGACCAAGCCTGAACGTCGGCGACAGCTTCGCCGTAGAGCAACAGCAGCGCATGGACGGTCGTCCGGGTCGTCACCCGGGCCGACTCGGGATCGGGCGTGTCGCCGTCGCTGACTGGAACGTTGCCGCTCCACAGAGGGCCACCGTCTATGACGGGCTCCTGCCACTCGTTCTTGATCTTGTCGCCCAGGCGGCGGAGCCTGTCTTCCTGATACATACCCTCGCGGAACGGCGCGGCGAATGTTGCCAGCGCCTCTGGAGAGAGGCCCGCCTTCTGCAGGCCCGTCCACGTAAAGGCGATAGCGGCGGCACGCTTTTCGGGTTTTCCATCACTGGCCGCGATCGGCGCCACCCGCATCAGCGTGCGCAGCCACGGACCTTGGCCGGCATCGGCATCTGGTCCGTCGCAGTGAAGGAACAGTGCCTTGCCCGCCGGCAGTCCAGAGAAACCGCTGACCACGATGCCCTGTGTTTGTTGGTCGTGCGGCGGCTTCAGCCTCCAGCTCAACCGCTCCTTGACCGTTGAAGCGGTCACAGATCCCGCGCCCATGCAGTTGCCTCCTGTGCTTTCAGTGTGGCTTTCCGCAGCCCATCGGCGATGCGCGCATTGCGCTCGATCTGGTCGACCGTGAGGTCACGATAGGCGCTGAACCAGAATCGGCTTACCGCCATCGAGTGCCGTGCCCACGCTTTGAATTTGCGCCCGTGGCTGGCACCGTCGAGCACCAGAAAGCGGGTCGGCGGGAAGCCGACGCCGCTGCCCCACGCGAGCGTGAGCCCGCCGTGCGCCTTTTCGATGAAGTCGTCCAGATAGCTCTCCCAGCTGTGATCGAAATTGCTGAAGAACATCAGGCGACTGCCGTTGTTTATGAACGCCCAGTGCGCGAAATGAACGGTTCTCATGCTGCCGAGATAACCGTCCGTCGCGATGGCCCTGAGAATCAGGCCTAGTCCAAGGTGGCCCGTCCGGACGAGGATCGTGCGCAGGACACCTGGCTTGATCAGGACAACGCTGCCCATGTGGTTCTGTGCAATCCAGTCCTCACGGCGGGCCATCTCGCGCAACAGCTGAACGTCGACGGGCGGCTCATCGTGGGATGAATCGCGCCGCTCCAGCCAGCGCAGCCACAGGACGACGGCCGGCGCCGTGAAGGCGATGCTTGCCAATCCCAGCAAGACGACCCTCGCCGTCGGCCAGAAGGAGTCGGCATAGCTCAGGCCGGTGATCAGCATCGTGAGGACCGACCCGATCACGGTGGCAGCGACGACATAGAGCGCGACAACGAAGAGCAGGCCGGCAACCAGGGTGACCGGGTGTGCGAACGATGTCAGCCTGTTCTTCACGGATAGGCTTGCTGGGGTCAGACCGCCGGAACGAGTGGGCACGCCTTCACCGGCTCGAGCGCGGTGCATGCGCCACAGGCCGATGGCGACCAATCCGGCCAAGACCGCTGTCAGGACCGCAAACCGCAAGGCCGGGGTGACAGGCGCCACCGCCATGCCGGGAATCGAAAGACAAAGGAAAGTCGCAAACAGGAAAGCGAGCAGCCGGCAAAAATCCGCCGTTCTCTCGGTCCAGGGAATTCTCGGCGACGCCGGTTCCGCCAACCAGGGAAACGACCGCGACATTGCGTTCCGCAGCCGCGTGTGGATCTGCTCAGCCGGAATGGCTCGATATGGATTTGGCGCCGTTGGACTGGGTTGGGCGAGTTCACCCTTGATAGCCAGAAAGAGATCTCGCTCGCGCAAAATCCTTTCCCGCTCTAGTCCGCGATTGCCCTGATGAAAGACGCTGGGGCGCAGTGTTCTGCGCGCCAAGTAAGTGACGACAGGCTCGCGCGCGCCCGGTTTGGTGACCGCATCGTAGACCGGCTCGTCATTGTCCACGGGCCGCTTGCAGCATCGCAGCATCGGCCGAAGATGATCGGCCATTGTTGCTTCGAAGTGGCGCCAGAAAGTATCCGACGCTCCGTCGAAATTGGCCTCGATGACGAAAACCGGATCGTAGTCGGCACTCTGGAAAACGGACATCGACAGGAAGTGCAACGAAGGCAACCCGTCCTTGAGCCGGACGTAACTCTCCGTCCCGGCTTCTTCTTGTTGGCGTTTGAAGTCCTCGATGAGGTCCGACAGGTGGCGAACACTTTGTGGGTCGACGTCCAGAACGACCGACAAGATCGTTTGTCGCATTTAACGCCCCCTCCGTGTGGCCACTTTGACGCCCGAAACTGTCGGTCAATCTGTCGTTGTGTATGGGTCGATGCCCGTTGCTCTCGCCGCAGGGAGACCTCATGCAGAAGATCTAATCGCCCTTCCCCACCAATATCGCGTTCATGTTTTTGTTCACGAGGCAGTGGGTCCCGTCGGTGGGGTCTTCTGTTCGCAGGGGCCGCTTGAGCCGGCACTCATTCCGATCGGCAGCATTCTTCACGCCGTAGAAGGCGTTGATGATGGCCTGTTCCTGCTCATGATTGAACGCGTGGGTCTGGCCAAACATCACATACTGGAAAACCAGCGGCTGCGTCTTGGCGACAAAGGCGAAGTCATTCCCATTGGGTAACACTCCGCTTGCACAGCCTTGATAGGCTTTGGGCCGGGGAAGTTTTGCGCCCGTCGACTTTCCCGAGAGTGCGTACGTGTAACAGGCTCTCGGCTTCGACATCATGCAATAGTAGTGGATGGTGATATCGGACCAGTGCGTCGGAGCGAAACCTGTCTTCAGACATCCGGCCAGGTATTTGAAACCTTCATCCGTGTGCTTAGGCTGCCCTGCGGGCCGACTGCCGAAGACGTCGGCGCTGGCATTCATCGCGGCCAATATTGCCGCCCCGGGAAGATCCAGATTGGCTGCGGGGGCATTCGGTCGATAGTCCGTATAGGGCGCACTCGGACTATTGACCGGCTTGGCTACGAGCTTGTCCAGGTCCCCTTGCGTAGGAACCGGAATCCAATCCACGACAGCATTGGCCTTGTCCACTGAAGTCCCGACTCCCAGCTTTTCGAGGGTCGCGGCATCAAGCACGCCTGTCTCTGGCAGCCCGGACTTTTTTTGAAACGCCAGCACGCCGGCTTTGGTCAAGCCGCCCGGGATCCCGTCCAGAGGCCCGGGGTCGTGCCCAAGGGCTGCAAGTTTCGACTGGGCCTGTTGGGTAACCGGGTTGTATCCGGCTGCGTGAGCAGCCTGAGACAGCACCAGTCCGGCTGCAATCGTCACACACGGCAACACGTTCCGCCACATGGCGCGACGCCGATCATCTTGAGACTTGTTCATGCTATCTCCCCTGTCAGTTCCACTCGACCGAGAAATGCTGCGGGAACGGCGTGCCGCCCGCATCAATCCGTCCAGCACTGCCGGCGGCCCGGCGCAGGCCTGGCTTGGCCAGCAGCGGCTTGAGGATCGCCGGCACGACGGCACGGTTGATATGTGCACCGAAGCACGTGTGCATCCCGTATCCCCAGAGCATGTATTCGCCCCACGGCCGATCGACACGAAAGGACTCGGGCGCTTCCATTCTCAACGGGTCGAACATGGCGGACAGATTGGACGCCAGTACCATGGTCCCCTTAGGGATCTTGCGCGCACGCAGACTGCCGGACGCGATTGTGGCATCGCACGCGGCGCGACGGTAGATCACCGGATTGACAGGGTTGAACCGAAACGCCTCGAACACGTGTGCAGCAAGCAGTGCGTCGTCACCCGCACGCGCCGCAGCCTGTGCCGATTCAAGCGCTTGTGGACGATCGAGCAACTGGTCCAGCGCCTGAACGGAGGCCTTTGAGATCGTTGGGATCGCGCCGATCACCAAGCCGATCAGGTAGTTGCGAATGCCGAGATCGTCCATCCCGGGCTGATTGGCCTTTTGCAGGACAAGACACCGACCCAGCACGTCGTCCCTCGCCACACCCTCGGCCTTGCGGCTCGCGATTGCGGCATCGATGGCAGAACGGCAGGAAGCCGCGGCATCGAGCGCCTTGCTGGCGATCGTCGAGTCACCCGCGAGATCGATGAAGAGATACCAGAACATCATCGTCGCCCAGTCGATGAGATCGTCATTCTTCGCGCCGGCAATGCCGAAGTAATCGGTCACGATCGCGGTCGGCACCAGCTGGGACAGATCTTTCGGCACGTCGATGCGGTTCGTCTGTTTGGCGACGAGTTGCTCGGCCAAGCGGCGCGCCGCCGGCTCGACGATTGCGGCAACGTCGTCGCGGCGCATCGCCAAACGCAAGTTGGCAACGTCACGCTCGTAGAGCGCGGTGTCCTGCATGCCGAGGAAGAAATTCTCGCCGCCCGTGATCGCCCGCATCTTGGGCTCGTACACGACCTCAAAATCCGCGTTTCGGTCGAGGACTTCGACGACGTCCTGATAACGCGTGACGATCGCCGTTCCAGTATTCGGATAGGCTGTGATGAGCGGCTTCGACAGAACAAGATTTGGCAGGAAAGCGCGCATCAACCGCAAGCTGATCCGTTGCACTCGCGGATCCTTGAGCGCGGTAGCGGCCTTCGCCTTAAGGCCGTCGCCGCTCGCCGTCAGAATCGCCGGCGCGACTTGAAAAGGTGCGACCAGACCATCGAGTAACATCCGAAAGCGCGTGGCGAACGAGGTGATGAAACTGGCCAGAAACGACATTCTCATTCCTTCGAGGTGGTGCCGACATTCCGGCTATTCCCGGACAGTGCCACTCTCCCAGCCGAGGAGTTGGTTGGGCCGCAGCGAGACCGGCCACGCTCGAAAAGTAGTTCTATCACGCTACGGTAGCATAGGTCGATTGAAGTGTGGCCAATGTGAGCAATCGCACTTTCGGTATGACCTGGTGCGGGCCGCGCGTGTTGTTCCGAAGAAACGTTTCGCATGAGCGCCGGAGCATTTTCGCCGGCGCCAATCCCGTAAACTCCCTGTTGGCAGGGAATTTAAGGGGTAGAGACCGGTCGAGCAGGACGGGGGCTACTGCCAGCCCTTGCTATGCGGTCTCGAGCATGCGCTTCCTGCGCGCCGGCGCGCGTGCCGGCAGCGCTTCGGCGATCTGCACCGCATTGAGCGCCGCACCCTTGCGCAGATTGTCGCCCGAGACGAACAGCGCGAGGCCATGCTTGACCGTCGGATCGGGGCGCACGCGGCCGACAAAGACGGCGTCGCGGCCCATCGCTTCCAGCGGATTGGGCACGTCGGAGAGTTCGCCGCCCGGCGCCGCGCGCAAAATGTCGAGCGCCTTGGCGACCGGCAGCGGCCGGTCGAACTCGACGTTCATCGACAGCGAATGGCCGGTCCATACCGGCACGCGCACGCAGGTACCCGACACCGCGAGATCGGGGATCTCGAGGATCTTGCGGCTCTCGTCGCGCAGCTTCACCTCCTCCTCGGAGTAGCCGTTCTCGACGATGCGGTAGTTGAGCGGCACGACGTTGTAGGCGATGGGCACGGCCCACTTGGCCGACGGCGCGAGCTCGACGGCGCTGCCGTCATGCACCAGCGCCGTGGCGCCGACACCCGCGCTCAGCATCTGGCCTTCGAGCTCGTCGACGCCGGCGAGACCCGCACCCGATACGGCCTGGTAGGTGCTGGCCACCAGGCGGCGCAGGCCCGCCGCCTTGTGCAACGGCTTCAGCACCGGCATCGCCGCCATGGTCGTGCAGTTGGGATTGGCGACGATGCCCTTGGGGATGTTGGCGAGGGCATGCGGATTGACCTCGGCCACTACCAGCGGGACCTTGGGATCGGAGCGCCAGGCCGAGGAGTTGTCGATGACGATGGCACCGGTGGCGGCGACGATCGGCGCCAGCTTCTTGGAGGCAGCACCTCCTGCCGAGAAGAAGACGATGTCGAGCCCGGAATAGTCGGCGGTCTCGGCATCCTCGACGATGATCTCCTGGTCCTGCCAGGCGCGGCGCTTGCCGGCGGAGCGCGCCGAGGCGAACAGGCGCAGGGAGCCGACCGGGAAGTTCCGCTCGGCCAGGATGGCGCGCATGAGCTCGCCCACCATGCCGGTCGCGCCGACGATCCCGACCGAAAGGGGGCCCACTGAGAAGGGCGGTTGAGACGGTTCTTCTGATGACATGACGCTTTCTCCTGGTTTCAGCCGGAGACGGAGCGCCCGCGAACGACAAAGGCCCCGTCTAGCGGCGGGGCCTTCAAGGGTTCGTTCGCTGTTACCTTACTTTAGCGCGCGCAAGCCCCTGCCGACCCACCGATGGTGGCGGCTTTTTTGACGACTCGGGTCTTGGCGCGGAACGACATGGGCGACCTTTATAGATCGGTAGCGGGAAATTTGCAAAGGTCCGTGCATGCCCGACACCTACGATGCGATTGTCCTTGGCCTTGGCGCGATGGGCGCGGCCGCGACCTACCAGCTCGCCCGGCGCGGCGCGCGCGTGCTGGGCATCGACCGCTATGCGCCGCCGCACGAGTTCGGCTCGACCCATGGCGACACGCGCATCACCCGCATCGCCTGCGGCGAAGGGCCGGAATATTCCGCCTTCGCCCGGCGCAGCCACGAGATCTGGCGCGAGCTCGAGGCCGAGACGGGCCTCGACCTGCTGACCCAGAACGGCTTCCTGGCGATATCGGGGGCCGGCAGTCGCTCGGCGAATCACGGCGTCGAGGACTTCCTCGGCGGCACCGTCGCTGCCGCCAAGGCCGCCGGGGTGAGCTATGAAATCCTCGACAGCGCGGCGCTGCGCCGGCGCTATCCGGCCCTCAACGTCGCCGACGGTGACCAAGCCTACCACGACACGGTAAGCGGCTTCGCGCGGCCGGAGAACTGCGTGACCGCCCAGTTGCGGGCGGCGGCCGCGCGCGGCGCCGAGCTGAGGCTGGGCGAGACGGTGCTCTCCTTTGTCCAGCGCGACGGTTCCGTCACCGTCACGACCGACAAGCAGACCTATGGCGCCGCCCAGCTGATCGTGGCGGCCGGCGCCTGGTTGCCGGCCATGCTGAAGCCTGCGCTCGCCGCCAACTTCATGATTACGCGTCAGGTGCTGTACTGGTTTCGCGCCCGCAGCGAGGCCGCGCACGCCCAGTTCGCGCCCGAGCGCTTTCCTGTCTACATCTGGCAGCTTCCCGCGCCGCAGTCGATCTACGGCTTTCCCGCCACCGGTAGCCTGGACGAGGGCGTCAAGCTGGCGACCGAACAATATGACGTCGCGACCACGCCCGAGTCGGTTTCGCGCACTGTCCCTCCCGAGGAAGTGCGCGAGATGTACGAGACCTATGTCGAGCCGTTCTTCCCCGGCCTGTCGCCGACCTGCGTGAGGAGCAAGACCTGTCTCTATACCTGGGTCGACAAGGCGCGCTTCATCATCGATCGCCATCCCGACCACGATCGCGTCATCGTGGCGTCACCCTGCTCGGGCCACGGCTTCAAGCACTCGGCCGGCGTCGGCGAGCTTTTGGCGGAGATGGCGGTGGAGGGGAAAAAGCCTGATCCTCGGTTTGCATTCATGCGGAGCGC
>NZ_BKAJ01000175.1 GCF_007992495.1 Reyranella soli | reverse complement strand
ACCCAACCTCTCCCCCTATCGGGGGAGAGGAGGCTTGAGTCGAAGGCGCTTTATCGATCGTCGACTTTGACAGCGATGCGGTGGACGTCCTCCGGGGCGAACACGGGAATCGAGCAGGCGCCGTTGGCGCAGGCGAAGGCGGCGGCTTTGGGCAGTTCTGGATACTCGACGTCGGCCGCCGGCAGCGGCCCCTCGCGGCGATCGAGCCATTCGATGCGGAAGTAGCGCGTCGGGTAGGTGCGGGCGGCTTCGTAGAGCGCGCGCGCCGCGGGATCGTCCTTGGCGCCGACGATGGTGATGTGGGCGGGCTCGCGCGACAGTTCGCGGTCGGCCAGCAGGGCGCCGGGCACGATCAGGTCTTCTTCGGCCAGCGCGATCAGGTAGCGCATGCCGTGCTCGGCCGCTTCCTTGAAGATGGGCCGAGCGGCGGCGCGGGCCAACAGGTTGAGCAGGCGCACGCTGGCGACGTTCTCGTCGACCTGTTTCACCGGCTTGGCCAGCACGCCCTTCGCGCCGGGCTCGGGCGCGCACACCATGAAGCCGCCCGACGGATCGCGATGGTCACGCACGATCACTTCGCCGAGCTCGATCGCCACGCCGAGGTAACGCCGCTCGGCGGAGCTGCGATAGAGCGCGATCGCGGCCTCGGCCATCGACAGCGTGTCGCCGAGATGGGTGTCGTCGTCGGACGCGCGCGCGTGGCCGAAGCCGCCGCTGGGCGCGCGGCGGTTGGCAACGATCCAGTCGAAGGCACGCGTCGCGGCGTCGATCAGCGCCGGATCACCGGTGACGTCGTACAGTGCGGCCAGGCTCGCGATCGCCCAGCCGTTCTCGCGTGCATAGGCGTTGCGATCGATCGGCGGCTGCGGGCCGGCGCGGCGCTCGCTGTCCGTCCTGGCATAGAAGACGTCGCCGTGCAGCGTCGGGCCGGCGTCGGCATCCTGGCTGGTGTAGAAGGCGCCATTGGGCGCGCGCATGAAATCCATCAACCAGCGGGCGATGTCGCGTGCTGCTGAAAGGTCGGCGGGGTCGCCGCTGATCTGGTACGCCAGGACATAGGCGCGCACGGCGTCGCGCTGGATGTTCAAGAGCTTCTCGTAGTGCGGGCCCGACCAGTCGAGCTTGTCGGAATACTGGAACATGCCGCCCCACACCGGATCGATCAGGCGGCGCGCGCCGGCAAGCGTGCGTGCCGACATTTCGCGCCAAGCTTCGGGTTCGGCGTTTCGCTGCAGGTCGCGGCCGCGCTCCAGCACCCATTCGAGCGTGTCGCCGTGGATGAAGCGGTGGGTGTCGCCGAAGCCGCCATTGGCCTTGTCGTAGTTCTTAAGCAGCAAGTCTTCGGTGCGGGCGCGACGCTCGGCTGAGAGGGCGACGGCATTGGGATCGACGGCGGCGACGCCCGTATAGGCTGGCAAGGCCGAGGGATCCTCGATGACGGCAGCCAACAGCTTCGTAAACAGCTCGGGCGGGATGTAGCCGCGGCGCTTGAAGATCTCGTTGCCGTCCTTGTCGAGCATGATGGTGGCGGGCCAGCCCCAGTTTTCGTAGCGGTAGGAGAGGGCAGGGTCGGAATCCTGGTCGACGCGCACGGCGATGAATTTCTCGGCGATGCGCTGCTGGATCGCGGGATCGCGGTAGGTCGTGCGCTCCATGACGTGGCACCAGTGGCACCACACCGCCGCCATGTGCAGCAGGATGTACTTGTCCTCGCGAGCAGCCAGATCGAACAAGGCGGGGTCCCACTTTGCCCACGGCAGCGCGGGGGTCTCGGCGCGGGCTGGAAGGGCGAAAACGAGCAGGAGGAGGGCGAGGAGGCGGCGCATGCCCTCTCTACGCCCGGCGGTCAGCCGCGGATCTGGTACTTCATCAATTCGTTACCGAGGCGGCCGGTCAGCCACAGCCCGCACATGCGGTAGTCGCTGATCAGTGACCACCAGGGCGCCTTGAAGGTCGCCGGCTTGTTCTTTTCGACGAAGAAGTGGGCGAACCAGGCGAAGGCGTATCCCGCTACCGGCACCGCCAGCAGCCACCACCAGCTCTGGGTGGCCACGGCCCAGATCAGCAAAACGACCGAGGCGATCGATCCGACATAGTGCAGCGCCCGTGTCTGCGGCTTGCGGTGCTCCCGCAGATAAAACGGCCAGAACTCGGCATAGGTGCGATGGGTGGCCATGCGGCCATCATACGACGAAGCGGCCGCTTTCACCTCCCCCGCCTTACGGGCGAGGGTTATCGCATAACACTGCAAACTTCCCGACCGGAGCCGAGCGTAGCGAGGCGAAGCGGAGGGACCTGTTTTTGTTGATGCATCGACAAGAAGAGGTCCCTCGACTACGCCGCCCTTCGGGCGGCTCCGCTCGGGATGACGGGAAATTGGTCAAATGCGATAGCCCTGCGATGACAGGGGAGGGTGGTCAGGTATTAGGCGCCGGTCCAAGAAGGTCCCATTTGTTACCCGCGATATCGAGGAAAACCGCGACCCGGCCGTAAGGCTCGGTGCGCGGCGGCTTCACGAAGGTCACTCCCGCCGCGACCATGCGGTCGTAGCTCACGCTGAAGTCATCCACCTGCAGGAAAAAGCCGACGCGGCCGGCAAACTGGTTGCCGACGATGCGCTCCTGTTCCTCGCCGTCCGCCTTGGCGATCAGGATGCCGGTCGCGGCGCCGGGTGCGCGGACGACCACCCACCGCTTCGACCGTCCGTCATTGGTGAGCGAAGGGACGTCTTCGACCAGTTCGAAGCGCAGGATGCGGACGAAGAAATCGATGGCCGGGTCGTATTCCTTCACGACGAGGGCGACGAGGCTGAGGTGCGCCATCTCTCAGCCCAACGCGCCCGACTTCTTGAGCGCGTCGATCTCGTTGGCGGAGAAACCCGCTTCGCGCAGGATCTCCTCATTGTGCTGGCCGACCGCCGGCGGTGGCCCCGCCTTTCGCGGCTCGGCGAAACCCAGGCGGATGGGGTTGTTCACCGTGCGCGGCACCTCGGGGTTGGCCGTGTCGGCGAAGATGCCGGCATGGTCCGCCTGCTCGTCGTCGACGACCTCGGCCAGCCGGCCGATGACGCCGAAGGGGATGCCGGTGCCGGCGAAGGTCGCTTCCCACTCGGCATAGGTCTTTTGCGCGAACACCGGCATCAGCTCCTTCACCAGCTCGAGCGATCGCGTGCGGCGGTCGGCGCGCTCGGTGAAGCGCGGGTCGTCCAAAAGGTCGGGACGGTCGATGGCCTTGCACAGGACCGGCCACAGCCGGTCGTCGCGCACCAGCAGGAGCTGCAGCCAGCGATCGTCCTTGGTGCGGTAGAGGTTGGTCAGCGCGTTGCGCGGCTTGTCGGGCGCCTGGCGCGGCGGCAGGTGCGCACCGACCAGCGCGCCGGCAGCCGAGGTGCCGTTGGACCAGACGCCGTTGGCATAGAGCGAGGTGCCGACCCAGCAGCCCTTGCCGGTGCGGTCGCGCTGGCGCAGGCCGAGCAGGATCGCCGCGACCAGGGTCATGGCCGTGGCGCGGTCGCCCTGCGCCGGCAATGACAGGCCAGGAGGCCCGTCCTCGTAGCGCGCCAGGTCGAGGATGCCGGAGCGGCCGAAATAAGCGGTGACGTCGAAGCCCGGCCGGTCGCGGTCGGGGCCGGTCTCGCCGTAGCCGGTGAGCGAACAATAGATGAGTCGCGGATTGACGGGTTCGATGTCTTCCCAGCGCAGCTTCAGGCGTTCGCGTGCCGGCGGCGGGAAGTTCACGATCATGATGTCGGCGCGCTGGATCAGTCGCTCGAGCACGGGCCGCGCCGTGTCGTTCTTGAGGTCGAGCGCCAGCGAACGCTTCAGGCGGCCGTCGAGCTGCCAGGCGAAGTTCTTGTCGCTCTGCGGGTAGCTGGCGTTGCGGTAGCTGTTGCGATGGGGATCGCCGTCGCCCGGTGGCTCGATCTTGATGACGTCGGCGCCGAAGTCGGCCAGCGCGACCGCCGCTGCCGGCGCCGCGATGAACGAGCTGACGTCGAGGACGATAAGCCCGCTAAGGGGCAACTCGCTCATGGCACGGCACCACTCTTGTGCAGGGCCGCGATCTCGTCGGGCGTGAGACCGGCTTGCGCCAGTATCTCGTCGCTGTGCTGGCCAAGCGCCGGGGCCGGCCGGGCGACCTGCTGTTCGGCGAAGCTGAGGCGGATGGGGTTGGCCAGCGTGCGCGGCATCTCGGCGATCTTGGTCTCGACCACGGCGCCGCAGGCCACCGCCTGCTGATCGTCGGGCACGTCCTGCGGCCGGCTGATGACGCCGAAGGTGATGCCGTGGCTCGCCATGGTCTCGCGCCAGTACTCGTAGTCCTTCTGCGCGAAGGCGTCGTGCAGGATGGCGGCAAGCTCGTCCGAACGCTGGCGGCGGTCGGCGACGGTGGCGAAGCGGGCATCCTTCTCGAGCTCGGGCCGGCCGATAGTGGCGCAGACGCCGGGCCACATCTTGTCCTCGCGCACGATGGTGAGCTGCAGCCAGCGGTCGTCGGCGGTGCGGTAGATGTTGCCCAGCGCCGAGCGCGGCCGCTCGGGCGGCGGGCGGTGCGGCAGGTAGGCGCCGACCAGCGCCGCCTGGGCAATGACGCCGCACGACCACAGGCCGTTGCCGAGCAGCGACGTGCCGACCCACGAACCCTCGCCGGTCTTCATGCGCTGCATCAGGCCCATCAGGATCGCTGAAACCAGGCCCATGGCGGTCGCCCGGTCGCCCTGCGCCGGGACTGGCACGCCGGGTGGCCCACCTTCATAGCGCTGGGCGTCCAGAAGGCCGGAGCGCGCGAAGTAGGCAGTGGCGTCGAAGCCCGGCCGGTCGCGGTCCGGCCCGCTCTCGCCGTAGCCGGTGAGCGAGGCATAGATCAGCCGGGGATTGACCTTCTTCACCGCCTCGTAATCCAGCCCGAGCCGATCGCGCACGAGCGGCGGGAAGTTGCAGATCAGCACGTCCGAGATCGCGATCAGCCGGTCGAGTGCCGCGCGGGCGTCGGGCTTTTTGAGGTCGAGCACGATCGACCGCTTGTTGCGCGAGTCCATGTGCCAAGGATAGTTGACTGCGCTTTTCGGGTAGTTCGACGAATCGTGCATGATGCGGCGGTTGGGATCGCCGTCGGGTCCCTCGACCTTGATCACGTCGGCGCCCCAGTCGCCTAGAACCACCGCCGCGGCGGGGGCGGCGATGAACGAACTGATATCCAATACGCGCAATCCTGCCAGCGGCAGGCCAGGCTCGGTCATTGACGGTCCCCGAAAATCTCGTTCGGTCGATTAAGGGCGCGAGCCTCTGGCCTCCGTCAAGGCCGGTGGCTACGGTGTTTCGGCACGCGGCGTGCTTCAGCGAACTGAGTGGGGAATGACATCGTGCCAGCAAAGAAAAAGCCCAACTTCATCGTCGTCCTGATCGACGATCTCAGGTTCGACGAGCTCGGGATCTGCGGCCATCCCTTCATGAAGACGCCGCACATCGACCGCATCGGCCATGAAGGCGCGATGTTCACGTCGGCCTTCCACACCACGCCGCTCTGCTCGCCCAACCGCGCCTCGATCATCACCGGCCAGTACGCCAGCCGGCACGGCATCATCGACAACGTGGCGCGCGACGCCCACAGCCATCGCCTGCCCAACTATCACGGCATCCTGCAGCGGCTGGGCTACGAGACGGCCCATGTCGGCAAGTGGCACATGGGCAACTCGGGCGGCCCGCGGCCGGGCTACGACCGCTGGGTAAGCTTCCCGGGACACGGCTCGATCGTCGACCCGGTGCTGAACATCGACGGCGATGAGCGCCAGCACAAAGGCTACATCACCGATCTTCTGAACGATCACGCCGTCGAGTTCTTGCGCAAGCCGCGGACCAAGCCTTTCGCGCTGTTCTTCGCCCACAAGGCGGTGCATCCCGACGCCTTCCAGGCGGCCGACGGTACGATCGATCTCAGCAAGGGCGGCTATCGCGTGCCCGAGCGCCATGCCGATCTCTACAAGGGCGCGCACTTCCCGCGCCGGCCCAATGCGTTGCCGTTGGCCGAGGTGGCGAAGGACAAGCCGGCCTGGACCGAGGCCTTCCAGCTCAAGGGCAACGAAGCCTCGCGCAAGGTGCTGGACGGCATCAAGGCCGGCACCGATGAGGAGATCCGGCTGCGCGCCGCCATGATGGCGTCGGTCGACGAGGGCATGGGCGAGGTCTTCAAGGCGCTGGAGGAGACCGGCCAGCTCGACGACACCTTCATCCTGTTCCTGGGCGACAACGGCTACTTCTTCGGCGAGCACGGGTTGGGACCCGAGCGACGCTTCGCCTACGAGGAAGGCATCAAGTCGCCGTTCCTGATCCGCTATCCCGCATGGTTCAAGCCGGGGACGGTGAAGGACGAGCTGGTGCTGGCGCTCGACATCGCGCCCAGCATCGTCGATCTCGCGGGCGGCAAGAAGGCCGACTTCGAGCACATGCAGGGACTGTCGCTTCGGCCCATCGCGAAAAACGGCAAGGCGATTCGCTCGTCATTCATGTGCGAGTATTTCAGCGAGAACGCCATGCCGTGGCTCATCGGCATGAGCTACAAGGCGATCCGGACCAAGCGTCACAAGTACATCCACTGGACGCAGAAATCGCTCGACGGCGTGGCGTGCGACGAGCTCTACGATCTCAAGACCGATCCCTATGAAATGCACAACCTGATCAACAAGCGCGGCGAACGCGCGACGGTCGCACGGTTGCGCAGGCAGCTTGCGACATTGGTGGCTCAGTCGGTCGGGCTTTAACTGTCGTCCTGAGCGAAGCGAAGGACCTCATCGCCGCTCGCCACCGGCATGAGATCCTTCGCTTCGCTCAGGATGACATCGAGGGGCTGGGAGACCTCGAACAGGGAGCAAACGATGGTCATGACGAAGAGAGCGTTCCTTGCCGCGTCGCTGGTCGCGGCATCGGGTGCCGTGCGTGCGCAGACCTATCCCGCCAAGCCGATCCGCCTGATCGTACCGTTGGCGCCGGGCGCCACGGCCGACATCGTGGCGCGCATCTTCGCGGAGGAGCTCGGCAAGTCGCTGGGCCAGACCATCGTGGTCGACAACAAGACCGGCGCCGGCGGCACCATCGCCACCGCCGAGGCAGCCCGAGCGTCGGCCGACGGCTACACCGTGGCGCTGGTGAGCCAGGGAACATTGGTCTTCAACATGGGACTCTACAAGACGCCCGGCTACGATTCGCTGAAGGACCTGCAGGCGGTGGCGGTGAGCGGCGGCGTGTCCAACGTGCTGATCGTGCATCCCGACAATCCGGCCAAGACGGTGGCCGACGTGCTCGCCCAGGCGCGCGCCAAGCCGGGCGAGCTCACCTTCTCGTCGGGCGGCGTCGGCACCAGCCATCACATGTCGGGCGTGCTCCTGGAGATGCGGACGGGCGTGAAGCTGCAGCATGTGCCCTATCGCGCCACGCCCGCCGGCATCCAGGCGGTGGCCAACGGCGAGGTGACCATGGGCCTATTCAACACGCCGACGGTCATCGGCCTGATCAAGGGCGGCAAGCTGAAGGCGATCGCCGTCACCAGCGAGAAGCGCTCTGACCTCTTGCCCGACGTCCCGACCATGATCGAATCGGGCGTGAAGGACTACGTCGTGAACACCTGGATGGGCTACGCCGTCCCGGCCGGCACGCCCGAGCCGGTGGTCGGCAAGCTCAATGCCGAGCTGAACCGCATCGGCCAGTTGCCTGCGGTGCGCGAAAAGATGCTGGCCCAGGGCATCGAGATGCTGCCGCCGGACTCGCCGGCCCAGGCCCAGAAGCTGGTGCGCGACGACCTGACGCTGTGGCTGCCGATCATCAAGGCGTCGGGGGCGTCGGCGGATCAGTAGGCGTCGCCAGAGGCTAGGTGAGGGGTGCAACACGAAGATCGCCTCCTGCATCACCCCCTCACCCAGCCTCTCCCCCAAGGGGGAGAGGAGCATGAAAGGCGAGGGGGAGAGGAGCATGGGGGCTGAATTGAGCGACGGACGCTTCCTTGCAAAACCGCCCCTCCGCGCGTATCTCCCTGCCTCCTTCATACAGGTGAGCCATGGGCTACAGAGTCGCCGTCGTCGGCGCGACCGGCAATGTCGGGCGCGAAATGTTGCAGATCCTGGCCGAGCGGAACTTCCCGGCCGATGACGTCGTGGCACTCGCTTCGGCGCGCTCGGCGGGCAAGCAGACCTCGTTCGGCGAGAATGGCGTGCTCAAGGTCCAGGACCTCGCCAAGTTCGACTTCAAGGGCATCGATATCGTGCTGAGCTCGCCCGGCGCCAAGGTGTCGGCCGAGCACAGCCCGCGCGCCGCCAAGGCCGGCGCCGTGGTGATCGACAACACCTCCTACTGGCGCATGGATCCCGACGTGCCGCTGGTCGTGCCCGAGGTCAACGCCCATGCGATCGCGGGCTACAAGGGGCGCGGCATCATCGCCAATCCCAACTGCTCGACCATCCAGATGGTGGTGGCGCTGAAGCCCATCCACGAGGCCGCCGGCATCAAGCGCGTTGTCGTGTCGACCTATCAGTCGACGTCGGGCGCCGGCAAGGAAGGCATGGACGAGCTTCTGAACCAGACCAAGAGCTTCTTCGTGAACCAGACGCTCGAGGCCAAGAAATTCACCAAGGGCATCGCCTTCAACGTCATTCCCCACATCGACGTCTTCATGGACGACGGCTCGACCAAGGAAGAGTGGAAGATGGTAGTCGAGACCAAGAAGATCCTCGATCCCAAGATCAAGGTGCACGCGACCTGCGTGCGCGTGCCGGTGTTCATCGGCCATGCCGAGGCGGTGAACCTCGAGCTCGAACGGCCGCTCGACGAGCATGAGGCGCGCCGCGTGCTCGCCGCCCAGCCCGGCGTGCTGGTCGTCGATCGTCGCGAGAACGGCGGCTACGTCACGCCGCAGGAAGTCACCGGCCAGGACGGCGTGTTCGTGAGCCGCGTGCGCACCGATCCCACGGTCGACAACGGGCTTTCGCTCTGGATCGTCAGCGACAACCTGCGCAAGGGCGCGGCGCTGAACGCCGTGCAGATCGCCGAAGAGCTGATCCGCGGCTACATCTAGTAGAAGGATTTGCTGCAAGCGCTTGGTCTCGGCATTCCTTCTATGGCTCTGAATCTAAATGAAAATCTTTTAACTACAGGTGGTTAAGAACGATATTTCATGTAAGATAAGAGGGTGAACGACATCCCGTCGCTTTACCCTCTCCGCCCGGAATCGCAGGCCAGTGCTGTGCCAACGCCTTTGTTCGGTGGCGATGACACATTCGTCCAGCAGCTTCGACTGGCGGCGCAAGCCCATCGCGCCGGCCGACTCGAAGAGGCGATCACTTCGTACCTCAAGCTCCTGGCCGTGCGGCCCTATCACGCCGAGCTGCACAACAATCTCGGCGTGGCGTTGCGCCTCGCGGGCAAGCTCGAAGCCTCGGTGTCGCATCATCGCCTGTCGCTGGCAGCCGATCCCGACAATCCCGCGCTGCATTCCAACCTCGGCAATGCGCTGCGCGCCGCCAACCGTCTCGACGAGGCGGTGAAGCATCACTTCCATTCGATCACGCTCAACCGCGACTACGGCGAGGGCTTCTTCAATCTGGCGCTCTGCCTGCGCGATCTCGGCCGCATCGACGAGGCGGTCGGTTGCCTTGGCCGCGCGCTGGCGCTCAATCCCGACAATCGCCGCGCCCGCGTCGAGCTTGCGCTCGCGCTGCTGATGCGTGGTGAGCTGGCACAGGGCTTCGCCGCCTACGAGGCGCGCAAGCGCCTGCCCGAGACGCCGGCGCCGGATTTCCGGCAACCGGCGTGGGACGGCGCACCGATCGGCGGCAAGCGCATCCTGCTCTATCCCGAGCAGGGGCTGGGCGACGTGCTGCTGTTCGTGCGCTTCGCCCGTGAGCTCAAGCGCCGCGGCGCCACCGTCATCGTGCTCTGCCAGGCGCTGCTGAAGGATCTTCTGGGCACCGTCGATTTCATCGACCACGTCGTCGCCGAGGGCGAGCCGTTGCCCGACTTCGACCTGCATGCCTCGATGGTGTCGCTGCCGCATCTCTGCCGCGCCGACTTCGACGCGCCGGCCCTGCAGGCGCCTTACCTCAAGGCGCCGGTCGACAGCCGCATCAAGCTCGGCCGCATCGAGAAGGCCAAGCTCAGCGTCGGCATCTACTGGGCGGGCATGCCCGGCCGGCCGCAGGACCGCCAGCGCTCGGTGCCGTTCGGGCGCTTCATGGAATTCTCGGGCGACCCCGAGTTGCTGCTGTTCAGCCTGCAGGGCGGGGTGCATCAGAAGGACATCCAGACCTTCGGCGCCGGCGGCCTGGTGCACGATGTCGGCCGCGGCATCTTCGATTTCGCCGAGGCGGCGACGGCGCTGTCGCAGCTCGACCTCCTGATCTCGATCGACGCGCCGATCGCCCATCTGGCGGCGGCAATGGGAATTCAGACCTGGGTGCTGTCGCCGTCGACGGTCGACTGGCGCTGGCAGCTCGGCGGCACGCGCGCGCCGTGGTATCCGAGCGCGCGCCTGTTCCGCCAGCCGCGGCCGGGCGACTGGGATGCGGTGTTTGCCGACGTGCGCCGCGAGCTCGAGCAGCTCAAGCGGCGGTCCTAGGCAGCGTTCCTAGGCAGCGGTCCTAGCTTGCTGCCGTGTCAGGCCACGGGTTTCCCCAGGTGTCGGCAAACGTGACCTCGGCCACCGGCTTGCGGGTGAGCGGCCCGTACTTCCGCGTCGGATAGCCGATCGGCATCAGCGCAAACGTGGCGATGTGCTCGGGGATGCCGAGCACGGCCTTCACCTCGTTCTCGAGCAGGATGTGGTTGGTCGTGATCACCGTGCCGAGCCCGAGCGCCCGGCAGGCGAGAATGACGTTCTGGATCGCCGGATAGATGCTCGACCCGCTGATCCGTTGGACGTTGGCGAGATGATCGGCATAGCGCGCCTGCACGACTTCCGGGAGGCTCGTGCGCTCGGGCGGCTCGCGCCTCGCGAGGCAGGGCACCAGGATGACCGGCGCGTCGGCCATGTGGTCCCAGAGGTAGCCGCTGTTGGCGAGGAACTGTCCGTACTGCGCTTCGCTCAGGTGCTCGGGCTTGGGCCGTGCGGCGTAGACCGCGCTCTGGTAGTCCGATGCCTGGCGGTAGAGCGCGCCGAGCTGGCGGCGCTTCTCCGCATCGCGCACGACGAGGAAGGTCCAGTGCTGCGTGTTGCCGCCGCTCGAGGCGCGGATGGCGGCATCGAGCACGCGCTCGATCAGCGCCGGCGGCACCGGATCGGGCTTGAAGTGCCGCAGCGAGCGGGCGGTGTAGATCGCCTCGAACAGACCGATGGCAGGCTGCGTCGGGAACGATGCGGGCATGGGGTTCACTCCCTTCGGGATGGCAAGGCGTTGGGCGTTTCAACATCCGTGCCAGCGTCGCAGATCATTGGCATCGTCGACATCGTCGAGCGTATCGGCGATGGCCGTCGTGTATCCCGGCGGAATCGTCGCCAGCGTGTCGGCCAGGGCATGCTGCGTCGACCATCGCACCTTCGCGAACAGCGAACGCGGCAAGGGCCGGCCGCGCCGCGCGCCGATCAGCCAGAAGCCGCCGTCGGTTGCCGGACCGAACACCAGGTCATGGTCTCCCAGCAGCGCAAAGGCTCGCACGATGTGGCGCGGCTGCATCGCCGGGATGTCGCTGCCGACCAGCACGAGAGGGCCGGGCGGCAACAGACGAAACGGCCGCTTCATGCGTCGGCCCAGGTCGCCTCGTCCCTGGCCGCGCACGTTCGCTCGGTGCCAGGCCGGGTGGTCGAGAACATGGTCGGGCGTGACGAACAACCAGACCGTCCAGCGGCGATCGCGCGACAAGGTCCGGATCTGGCGATCGAGCGTCTGGCGATAGAAGCGCATCGCGGCCAACGGGCCGATCGCCTCCGCCAACCGCTGCTTCACGCGTCCGAACTGCGGGACGCGGGCGAAGATCACGAGGTGACGCTTCATCCGTACAGGCGCCGGATGACGGTCGGCGGCAGCCCGGCAAAGTAGAGCGCAAGGCAGCCGAGGTTGCGCATCGGCCGGGCGAGCCAGCCGTCGCGTTCGTAGCGCGCGGCCGAGGTGATGGCGTCGGCATCGAGAGGCAAGAGATTGCGCCGGCCGATGCGGCGCACGAAGTCGACATCCTCCATCAAGGGCAAAGCGTGAAAGCCGCCGAGTTGCTGGTAGAAGGCGCGCTCGATCAGCAGGCCCTGGTCGCCATAGGGCAAGCCGAAGGTGCGGCAACGCCAGGCCGCCAGTCTCTCGATGCGTCGGGCGCGTGGATCGGCGGAGTCGAAGCGCAGACGGAAGTAGCCGGCTTTCCGCGCCGGCCGCGCCATGAGCTGGCGCGCTGCCGCGGCCCATCCGGCCGACAGCCTCGTGTCGGCGTGGAGGAAGAGGAGCCACGGCGCGCCGCCCGCCATCGCGCCCGCCGCAAGCTGCTTGCCGCGACCGGGCTCGATTTCCAGCACGGCGGCGCCCGCCTGGCGCGCAATCGACGCCGTATCGTCGCGCGAGCCGCCGTCGCACACCGTGATCGACAGCTTCAAGTCGTGGTCGCCCCTCAGGGATTCGAGAGTATGGGCCAGGGAGCGGGCAGCGTTCAGGGTCGGAATGACGACGTCGATGTCGGTCGTCACTGGCTGCAGGCCGCGCCGCCCAAAACACAGAACTTGGCGCAATGCGGATGGTTGAGGCGCACGGCGCCGACGCTTTCGGCCAAGGTGTTGCCGAGCTCGAACTGCGGGTCGTAGGGCAACAGGGTACAGGCGACGACGGCGGGCTGCGTCGCGCCCTTGCGCTTCACCACCATGCGGGCCGAGGCGCACATCACGCTGTCCGGCGACTTCTTCAGGATGCCCCAGCAGGCCGTGGTGATCTCGGGAACATCGACCCGGGCGTCCATCTCGGGAAACAGCACCAGCGACACGGGGCTCGCCGCATCGATCGCAATGCCGAGCGCTGCGAACAGCCGGGCATAGCCCGCACGCACTTGGGCGTCGGTCTCGTCCGAGAAGTGCCGTCCCGCGACATGGACGTCGAAGCCCGATTGCGCCAGCCACACCAGGCCGTCGATGGTCGGTTTCCAGGTGTGCGCTCCGCGCTCCTTCTCGTGCAGCGTCTTGTCGTAGTGGTCGACCGAGACGCGGACGGTGAGGTTGCGGCCGTAGCGCGCCAGCAGGCCGAGCAAAGCGGGCTTCATCCTGTGCATCGGCTTCATGGCGTTGGTCAGCACCATCGCCTTCAGGCCGCGCGACAGCACATCCTCGAGCATCGCCGGCAGCTCGCGGTTCATGAACGGCTCGCCGCCGGTGAAGCCGATCAGCTTCGTGCCGTGGCCGTCGCGCTTGATCTCGTCGAGGTAGACCCGGACCTCGGCGGCCGACAGATAGGCCAGCCGGTCGTTGCGCGGCGAGGATTCGATGTAGCAGTTCTGGCAGCTGAGATTGCAGAGCGTGCCGGTATTGAACCACAGGGTCTCGAGCGACCGCAGCGCCACATGGGCACGCTCCTCGCCCTTGGCGGTCAAAAGCGCGTCCTGGAATTTCGTGGGATCGAGCAGAACGGGCAGCATCGGTCCAGTATAACGGGACTAGAGCCCGAGCGCGTGACCGATCTGCTTCCATGGCAGCGGCAGCAGCGAGATCAACGCCACCACGCCGAAGCCCAGGATCACGGCGCCCGAGGCGCGGTTCAGCCACAACATGCCGACCCCGGTGAAGCGGTGGCGCAGCGATACGGCTGCCGTGCAGATGATCGCCCACCAGGCGAGCGCGCCGCAGAATACCGCCGCCACCAGAAGCGCTGCATCCGCGAGATTGGCGCCGACGCCTGCAAGGTTGCGGCCGGCGAAGGCCGCGCCGAAGGCCATCACGGTCAATGGATTGAACACGGTGATGAAGAAGCTCGAGCTGGCATAGTGGAAGTGCGTCGCCACCTGGTGCTCGCGGTCGTCGGCCACCGGGTCGCCGACGGTGCGCGGCCTGTGGCGCATGGTCACCCAGCCCATGATCATCAGGCCGATGCCGCCGATGCCGAGAAGCCACTTCTCGCGCTCGATGACGAACTGCTCGACGATCGACAGGCCGAAGGCGGCGACCGCGCCGAACACCGCATCGCCCAGCGCCGCGCCGACGCCGGTCATGTAACCCGCCACGGCGCCCACCGTGATCGAGCGCCGGATGCACAGCACTGCGGCCGGCCCGACCGGCACGGCGATCAGGAAGCCGATGGCCGCGCCCTCGATGGCAAGCGCGATCGGGTTGAAGTGAAAGCCCGGAACGTTCATCGACCGGCTACAGCTTTTCGGCAGTGAAGCGGCGGGACGGTGCGATCATTCGATCCTGTGCCGCGACGAGTTGGAGTTCACGTTCGCCCATGGCCCGCGTGGCCTCGAGCACGGCGTAGATCGACGACGCTGCCTTGCCGAGTGCTGCCGGCACATCGCCGCTTTCGATCCAGTGCGCCAAGAACAACGCGGCGACGGCGTCGCCCGTTCCGTTGGGCGCGACCTCGAAACCGATCAGGGGCGTCGCGATGCGCCATGCCGCGTCCCGGCTCACCGCGACCATCTCGACCTGGTCGGCCGGTGCGTCGGCGCGGCGCAGGCTGGTGATCAATGCGAGGCGCGGCCCTTTCAGCAGGCTGCGCGCGGCGGCCAGCGCATCGGCCATGGTCGCGACCTTGGCCCCGGTCAGGTGCTCCAGCTCGAAGTGGTTGGGCGTTATGAGGTCGGCCAGGGGAAGGGCGCGCTCGCGGAAGAAGGTGTCGATGCCGGGCTTAACGTAGATGCCGGTGTCGACGTCGCCCAGCACCGGGTCGCAGCACCACACCGCCTTGGCGTTGGCGGCCCGCACCTTGCGTGCGGTGTCGAGCACCACGTCGCCCAGCGCGGCATCGCCGACATAGCCCGTGAGCAGCGCGTCGCAGCGCGACAACATGCCCAGGGCCTCGATGCCGGCCACGATGTCGGCGACCTGGTCCGCAGGCGCCGTGCGGCCACGCCACGCGCCATAGCCGGTATGGTTCGAGAACTCGACCGTGTTGACCGCCCAGACCTCGTGGCCCAATCGTTGCAAGGGAAAAGTCGCAGCCCGATTGCCCACGTAGCCGTAGGCAACATGGCTCTGAAGCGAGAGAAAGCGCATGCCGCGGGCCACCTTGCCACAAGGAGGCCCGCCATTATAGTCCGGCGCGTTTTTCAGGGAGCCGTCATGTCGCAGACCGTCCGCCCGCGCCGCAGCGTCCTCTATATGCCGGGCGCCAACACGCGCGCGCTGGAGAAGGCCAGAACCCTGCCGGCCGACGCGCTGATCTTCGACCTCGAGGACGCCGTGGCGCCCGAGGCCAAGGAGGCGGCGCGCACCAACGTCGTGCTGGCGGCCGAGAGCCGCGCCTACGGCAAGCGCGAGATCGTCATCCGCTGCAACGGCCTCGGCACGCCGTGGGGCGAGGCCGACATCGCCGCCATCGCCCAGTCCGGCGCCGACGCGATCCTGGTGCCCAAGGTCGAGAGCGCGACGCAAGTGACGCACGTCGTGTCGCTGCTCGATACGGCGGGCGCGCCCAGCACCATGGCGGTGTGGGCGATGATGGAGACGCCCAAGGGCATCCTGCGCGCCGAGGAGATCGCCGGCGCCCATCCGCGGCTCGGCCTGTTCGTCATGGGCACCAACGACCTGGTGAAGGACATGCGCGCGCGCCACACGCCGATGCGGCTGCCCATGATCACCGCGCTCGGCATCGGCATGCTGGCGGCCCGCGCCCATGGGCTCGCGATCCTCGACGGCGTCTACAACGACATCCAGGACAGCGAGGGCTTCCGCGCCGTCTGCCAGCAGGGCCTGGAGATGGGCTTCGACGGCAAGACGCTGATCCATCCCAGTCAGGTCGAGCCCTGCAACGAGATCTTCGCGCCCTCGGCTGCCGAGCTCGAGATGGCGGGCAAGATCGTCGCCGCCTTCAAGGCCGCGCAGGCCGAAGGCAAGGGCGTGGTCACGGTCGACGGCCGCATGATCGAGAACCTGCATGTCGAGCAGGCCGAGCGCGCATTGGCGCTCGCTTCGGCCATCAAGGAACTGCAGGCCGCGGCATGAGCAAGACCAGCACGGGAAATTTCTTCGAGGACTTCCGCGTTGGCCAGGAATTCCGCCACGCCACGCCGCGCACGCTGACCGAGGCCGATGCGGCGCTGAACGTCGGCCTCTACGGCTCGCGCTTCGCCATAAACTCGTCGGACGAGTTCGCGCGCTCGATCGGCCTTTTACGCGCGCCACTTGACGATCTCCTGGTGTTCCACGTCGTGATCGGCAAGACCGTGAACGACATCTCGCTCAACGCCGTGGCCAACCTCGGCTATGCCGAGTTCCGCTGGGGCGTGCCGGTCTATCCCGGCGACACGGTGCAGTCGAAGTCGACGGTGCTCGGCCTGCGCGAGAATTCCAACAAGGCAAGCGGCGTCGTCTGGGTGCGCTCGACCGGCACCAACCAGAAGGGTGAGATGGTGCTGGACTACGTGCGCTGGGTGATGGTGCACAAGCGCGATCCGCAGGCGGCGGTCGGCGCGCCGGTCGTGCCGAAGACCGCGGCGGCGGTGGCGCCGGCCGACCTGATCGTGCCGGAGGGGCTGAAGCTCGGCGGCTACGACGACGTCGTGGCGGGCTCCCCGCATCGCTGGGAGGATTACGAGCCCGGCGAGCGCATCGACCATGTGAGCGGCATCACGCTCGAGGATTCCGACCACATGTTCTCGACGCGGCTCTATCAGAATACCGCGCGCGTCCATTTCGACGCCTTCGCCGGCAAGAACACGCGCTTCGGCCGCCGGCTCGCCTACGGCGGCCACGTCATCTCGCTGGCGCGCGCGCTCTCCTTCAACGGTCTCGCCAACGGCTTCCGATTGGCGGCCATCAACGCCGGCAGCCATGTCGGCCCGACCTTCGGCGGCGACACGATCTATGCCTGGTCGGAGGTGCTGGAGAAGGCGCCACTGCCCGGCCGTGCGGATCTGGGCGCGTTGCGAATGCGTCTCATTGCGGCCAAGGACTTCCCCTGCGATTCCTTCCCGGGCAAGCACGCCGACGGCAAGTATCACCCGGCCGTCACGCTCGATCTCGACTATTGGCTGCTGATGCCGCGGCGCGCTTAATTTCGCTGAGAAATCCGAGACTTAAGGTGCACGTCGCGGCGACTTTCGTTGACTTGAAGCAGGCGAGCGCTAAAAAAGCTCAGCCGATGTCGGCAATAGGGGTTTTCGCGCGATGAGCGTCGCCAATCGGCCGGTACATCGGCCGCTTTCTCCACATTTGCAGGTCTACAAGCCGCAGCTCACCTCGATGCTGTCGATCCTGCATCGCGCCACGGGCATGGCACTTTCGGTCGGGGCTCTCTATCTCGTGGTCTGGGTGGTGTTCGCTTCGGCGAGCCCCCGGACGTACGCCATGTTCCAGAGCTTCAACGTCTCGATCCTCGGTCGCATCTTCCTCGGTGGCTGGCTGTTCTGCGCCTTCTACCACCTGTGCAACGGCATCCGGCACCTGTTCTGGGACATGGGCTACGGCTTCGAGCTGAAGGACGCCTATCGCAGCGGCTGGATCGTCGTCGCCGTGTCGCTCGCCGCCACGATCGTCTCGTGGATCGTCGGCCTCAGGCTGGCGTGAGGAGGGGCTGATGGACAGCGATCGTCGCACTCATCTCTCGCGCGCCCGCGGCCTCGGCTCGGCCAAGGAAGGCGTGCATCACTTCTGGGCGCAGCGCGTCACCGCGGTGGCGCTGATCCCGCTGGTCGTGTGGTTCGCCGTCTCGCTGATCATGATGAGCGGCGCCGACTACGGCGTCGTGCGCGCCTGGATCGGCTCGCCGGTCGTCATGGTCCTGCTGGTGCTGACCATCGTCATCGGCCTGCATCACGGTCAGCTCGGCATGCAGGTCGTGGTCGAGGACTACGTCCACAACGAAGGCATGAAGCTCGCGCTGATCGTCCTGATGCGATTCATTGCGGTGTTCTTCGGGCTGGCCGCCATCGTGGCCATCCTGCGTATCGGATTCGGAGGCTGAGAATGGCCGAGGTCGGCAAGAACGAAGGCGGCGATGCGGGCACCCTCAATATCGGCGGCACGTCCTACACCGTCATCGACCACGAGTACGACGTCGTGGTGGTGGGCGCGGGCGGCTCGGGCCTGCGCGCGACTTTCGGCATGGCCAACAAGGGGTTCAAGACCGCCTGCATCACCAAGGTGTTCCCGACCCGCAGCCACACCGTGGCGGCGCAGGGCGGCATCTCGGCGGCGCTGGGCAACATGGGTCCCGACGACTGGCGCTGGCACATGTACGACACCGTCAAGGGGTCGGACTGGCTGGGCGACCAGGACTCCATCGAATACATGTGCCGCGACGGCATCCCGGCGATCATCGAGCTGGAGCATTTCGGCGTGCCGTTCAGCCGCACGCCCGAGGGCAAGATCTACCAGCGCCCGTTTGGCGGCATGACCACCGAGTACGGCAAGGGCATCGCGCATCGCACCTGCGCTGCCGCCGACCGCACCGGCCACGCCATCCTGCACACGCTCTACCAGCAGTCGCTCCGGAACCACGCCGAGTTCTTCATCGAGTACTTCGCGCTCGACCTGATCATGGACGAGGGCGTGTGCCGCGGCGTCATGGCCTGGAACCTCGACGACGGCACCATCCATCGCTTCCGCGCCCACAAGACGGTGCTGGCGACCGGCGGCTACGGCCGCGTCTACCAGACGGCGACCTCGGCCCACACCTGCACCGGCGACGGCGGCGCCATGGTGCTGCGCGCCGGCCTCCCGCTGCAGGACCTCGAGTTCGTGCAGTTCCATCCGACCGGCATCTACGGCGCGGGCTGCCTGATCACCGAGGGCGTGCGCGGCGAGGGCGGCTACGTCACCAACGGCAACGGCGAGCGCTTCATGGAGCGCTATGCGCCGTCGGCCAAGGACCTCGCTAGCCGCGACGTCGTCAGCCGCTCGATGACCATCGAGATCCGCGAGGGCCGCGGCTGCGGTCCCAACAAGGACTACATCGAGCTGCACGTCGAGCATCTCGACCCGAAGGTGATCCACGAGCGCCTGCCGGGCATCGCCGAGACGGCGCGCATCTTCGCCGGCGTCGACGTCACCCGCCAGCCGATCCCCATCCTGCCGACCTGCCACTACAACATGGGCGGCATCCCGGCGAACTATCACTGCGATGCAATGACGGTTAAGGACGGCGATCCGTTCTATGCCGTGCCCGGCCTGATGGCGCTGGGCGAGGCGGCCTCGATCGGCGTGCACGGCGCCAATCGCCTGGGCTCCAACTCGCTGCTCGAGCTCGTCGTGTTCGGCCGCTCCGCCGCCAACCGCGTCGCCGAGCAGCTGAAGCCCGGCGAGACGCACAAGCAGATCAAGGACGCCGGCCAGGAGGCGATCGCCCGCCTCGACCGGGCACGCCACGCCAAGGGCGGCACGCCGACGGCCCAGCTGCGCGCGCTGATGCAGAAGACCATGCAGAACGACTGCGCGGTGTTCCGCACCACGCAGAGCCTGAAGGACGGCTGCGCCAACATGGACAAGGTGTTCGCCGGCAAGGACGACATCCGGGTCAAGGACCGCTCGATGATCTGGAACTCCGACCTGATGGAGACGCTGGAGTTCGAGAACCTGATCCTGCAGGCGATGGGCACCATGTACTCGGCCGCCAATCGCCACGAGAGCCGCGGTGCGCATGCGCACGAGGATTTCCCCGAGCGCGACGACAAGAACTGGCTGAAGCACACGGTCGTGTGGGTCGACGAGAAGACCGGCAAGACCCGTATCGACTACCGCCCGGTCAACCTGCAGCCGATGAGCAACGACGTGCAGTCGTTCCCGCCCAAGGCTCGCGTGTACTGAGTTCGAGAGGAAGCGATGGCTGAGTTCGCACTGCCCGCCAATTCCAAGATCGGCACGGGCGAGACCTACAAGGCGCCGGGCGGCGCCAAGAACATCAAGCTGTTCAAGGTCTATCGCTGGACGCCGGACGACGGCAAGAACCCGTCGGTCGACACCTACGAAGTCGACATGGACACCTGCGGTCCGATGGTTCTCGACGCGCTGATCAAGATCAAGAACGAGATGGACAGCTCGCTCACCTTCCGTCGCTCGTGCCGCGAGGGCGTGTGCGGCTCGTGCGCGATGAACATCGACGGCACCAATACGCTGGCCTGCACCAAGTACATTTCCGACGTGAAGGGCGACATCAAGATCTACCCGCTGCCGCACATGCCGGTGGTGCGCGACCTGGTGCCCGACCTCAACGTGCCCTACGCCCAGCTCACCTCGATCGAGCCGTGGCTGAAGACCTCGACCCAGCCGCCGACGCGCGAGCGCCTGCAGTCGCCCGAGGAGCGCGCCAAGCTCGACGGCTTGTGGGAGTGCATCCTGTGCTTCTGCTGCTCGACCTCGTGCCCGTCCTACTGGTGGAACGGCGAGCGCTATCTCGGCCCGGCGATCCTGCTGCAGGCCTATCGCTGGCTGGCCGACAGCCGCGACGAGGCCAAGGGCGAGCGGCTCGACCAGCTGGAGGATCCGTTCCGGCTGTATCGCTGCCACACCATCATGAACTGCACCAAGACGTGCCCCAAGCACCTGAACCCGGCGAAGGCCATCGCCGAGATCAAGAAGATGATGGTCGAGCGGACGATTTGACCGACTTGGCAGCTGGGATGTAGAATTTGGCCAAGTTGGCCAAATTCTCATGACCAAGGTCTTCAACCTCTACGAAGCCAAGAACCAGCTTTCATCGCTGGTGGATCGTGCTGCGTCCGGCGAGGAGATCGTCATCGCCAAGCATGGCCAGCCGATGGCTAAGCTCGTGCCCGTACCGCGCCCCAAGAAAGAACGTCGCAAACCGCAGAACTTCCTAGGCGTGACGTACGTGGCGGACGATTTCGATGCGCCGCTTCCGCCAGAGTTGCTCAAACAATTCGGATACGATCCCTGACGTGGAGTTGCTGCTCGACACGCATGTGTTCATTTGGTGGAACGTCGACCCTGCGCGTTTGAGCGAGGGAACGCGGTCGGCCATTGGTGACGCGGAAAACAGAGTTGTAGTGAGCGCCGCCAGCGTCTGGGAAATTTCGATCAAGCGTATGATCGGCAAGCTTGCCTTCAATCACGACACGCTGGACGCCATTGCCAAGGCTGGATTTGAGGCGCTCAGCATAACGCCAGGTCACGCCGATGCAGCAGGATCGCTGCCGTTGCATCACACTGATCCTTTCGATCGATTGTTGGTCGCCCAAGCAAGGATCGAACGCTTGGTTCTCGTGACGCAGGACCGCCGTTTGGTCCCTTACGGAGTGCCCCTTCTCGGAGCGGTCTGACGTAGGCGCGGCTTTTGCTATGCTGGCTCGACAAATAACAGGGGTCAGGGATGCTTCACAAACTCATTGCGGCGACCGCGCTTGGCGGTGCCGTCGCTCTCTCAGCGCTGCCGGCGTCGGCTGGCCAGACGTTCGATGCCGTCAAGGCCAAGGGCTTCGTGCAGTGCGCGGTCAATACCGGCCTGGCGGGCTTTTCCATGGCCGACAGCCAGGGCAAGTGGACGGGGCTCGACGTCGATCTCTGCAAGGCGATCGCGGCGGCCATGTTCGGCGATGCCGAGAAGTCGAAGTTCACGCCGACCACGGCGCAGCAGCGCTTCGTCGCCCTGCAGTCGGGCGAGGTCGACGTCATCACGCGCAACGCCACGCAGACGCTGCTGCGCGACACCTCGCTCGGCTTCAACATCGCCGGCGTCAACTTCTATGACGGCCAGGGCTTCCTGGTGCCGGCCAAGAGCAACATCAAGAGCGCCAAGGAGTTGAACGGCGCCACGGTCTGCGTGCAGCCCGGCACCACCACCGAGCTCAACCTCGCCGACTACTTCCGCAAGCAGAAGATGACCTTCAAGCCGGTGCTGATCGAGAAGCTCGACGAGCTGCTGCAGGCCTACGCCGCCGGCCGCTGCGATGCCTACACCACCGACGCTTCGGGGCTGGCTGCTGTACGCGTCGCCCAGCTCGCCGGCAAGGGCGAGCACGTGATCCTGCCCGAGCGCATCTCCAAGGAGCCGCTCGGCCCGATCGTGCGCCATGGCGACGACCAGTGGTTCGATCTCGTGAAGTGGGTGCTGATGGGCATGATCGAGGCAGAGGAGATGGGCATCACCTCGAAGAACGTCGACGAGCTGCTGAAGAGCGACGATCCCTCCATCAAGCGCTTCCTGGGCGTCACGCCGAGCTTCGGCAAGGCGGTCGGCGTCGACGAGAAGTGGATGTACAACGTCATCAAGCAGGTCGGGAACTACGGCGAGAGCTACGAGCGCAACGTCGGCACGGCCACGCCGCTCAAGCTCGAGCGCGGCCAGAACGCGCTGTGGACCAACGGCGGCCTGCTGTACGCGATCCCGTTCCGCTGATCTGCTGGGGGCGCGCGACTCCAGTCGCGCGTCATGGTCTCCTGGACCGCGCGCATCCTGCGCGCTCATGAA
>NZ_BKAJ01000174.1 GCF_007992495.1 Reyranella soli | reverse complement strand
GGGCCTCTGGCCCGCTCATGATGCGGGCCAGAGGCCCGCGCTCCCGCTCCCGATTTGTTCGGCGGCACTGTCCGTGTCTTGACTCGGTCGGTCGACCGAATTACATGGACTTTTATTCGGTCGATCGACCGAATTATGCTCGAACCCGGGAGGCTCCGCATGGGTGGTATCGCTTCGGTTCTGTACGGCGCCGTCGTCTACTCGCTGTTTTTCGTCACCTTCCTCTACGCCATTGCCTTCACCGGCAATCTGGCCCTCGTTCCCAAGACCATCGACAGCGGCACCGAGGGGCCGCTTATCCCCGCGCTGGTGATCAACACCCTGCTGCTCGGGCTGTTCGCCATCCAGCACAGCGTCATGGCGCGGCCGGCCTTCAAGCGCTGGTGGACGCGCTTCGTGCCAAAGGCGGTGGAGCGCACGACCTACGTGCTGCTGGCGAGCCTCGCCCTGGTGGCGCTGTTCGTGCACTGGCGCCCCATCCTGGCGCCGGTCTGGACGGTGACCAATCCGCTGGGTGTCGTCGTCCTGCAGGCGATCTTCTGGTTCGGCTGGTTCCTGGTGCTTCTAAGCACCTTCCTGATCAACCATTTCGAGCTGTTCGGCCTGCGCCAGGTATGGGCCAGGCTGCGCGGCCATACCCTGCCCGAGCCGCAGTTCCGCACGCCCTTCATCTACAAGCGCGTGCGCCATCCGATCTATCTCGGCTTCCTGCTGGCCTTCTGGGCGACGCCCAGCATGACCGCTGGCCACTTGCTGTTCGCCGTGGCGACCACGGGCTATATCCTGATCGGCATCTGGCTCGAGGAGCGCGACCTGATCGACCTGTTCGGCGACCAGTACCGGCGCTATCGCCAGCAGGTGTCGATGCTGATCCCGTGGCCGGGTCGCAAGGCCAAGCCGGAGCCGGAGATCAGCCATCCGCGGCCGGCCGAGTAGACGTTCGCTTGAAAGTACGTGAGGAGGACCTGAATGGCGCGCGCTCTGGCGAAGAAAGCCGAAACCAGCACCTCGCTTCTCGAGGCGGCCAAGAAGGTGCTGCGCCAGAACGGCCATTCCGGCCTCTCCACGCGCGACGTGGCGGCCGCCGCCGGCGTGCCGCTGAGCCAGATCCACTATCACTTCGGCTCCAAGCAGGGGCTGATGCTGGCGCTGTTCGACTATCTCAACGCCCAGCTGCTCGATCGCCAGAACGCCATGTTCCACGACACGACGCTGTCGCTGTCGCAGCGCTGGGACCGCGCCTGCGACTATCTCGACGAGGACATCGCCTCGGGCTACGTGCGCGTCCTGCAGGAGCTCATCGCCGCCAGCTGGTCCGACCCCGAGGTCGCCAAGGTCGTGCGCACCGGCATCATGGGCTGGTTCGAGCTGATCGCCGAGGTGGTCCGCCAGGCCGAAAAGGAGGTGGGCGGGCCGGGGCCGTTCTCGCCCGAGGAGATCGCCGCCCTGGTGAGTGCGGCCTTCATCGGCGGCGAAAGCCTCTTCCTGCTGGGCATGGAAAAGAAGGGAGCGCCGCTGCGCCAGTCTCTGCGCCGCTTCGGCGACGTCATCCGTATGGCCGAAAGCAAATCATCCAAGAGGTGATCCATGCGCGCCAAGCTGCCGGAGAACGCGGGGTTCGCCGAGCGCAACGGCAACCGCATCCACTACGAAGTCTACGGGCAAGGTTCGCAGACAATGGTGTTCCTGCCGCCCTGGAGCATCGTCCATTCGCGCGTCTACAAGGCGCAGATCCCGTATTTCAGCGAACGTTTCCGCTGCATCACCTACGATGCGCTGGGCAACGGCAAGTCCGACCGCCCCGGCGACACGGCCGCCTATTCACTCGACAATTGTCTGGCTGACGCTCTTGCGGTGATGGACGCGACGGACGCCGGTGAGGCGATCCTGGTCGGCCTGTCGTCCGGCGGCCTCCTCGCCTGTTGCCTCGCCGCCTATCATCCCGAGCGCGCGAAGGCCGCCATCCTGGCGGGCGTGGCTGGCTTCGTCGGGCCATCCCACAAGCACATGACGACTCAGCATTTCCTGACGCCGCGCGAGACCTTCGAGGGCTGGGACAAGTACAACCGCGCGCACTGGCTGGCCGACTATCCCGACTTCGCCCAGCACTTCGTCTCGAACATCTTTTCCGAGCCGCATTCGACCAAGCAGATCGAGGACGGCGTCGCCTGGGCCAACGAGACCAGCGGCCCGGTGATCGTGAAGACCGTCGAGGCGCGGTCCATCGTGCCGACGTTCGACGTCACCGAGCCGATGTACCGCCGCATCCGCTGCCCAGTGCTGGCGATCCACGGCGATGACGACCGGATCCAGCCCTACGAGCGAGGCAAGCTTGTCGCCGAGCTCAGCGGCGCCGAGCTCCTGACCTTCCCCGGCGGCGGCCACAATCCGCTCGGCCGCTATCCCGCCAAGTGCAACGCCGCGATCAACGACTTCCTCGACCGCCGCCTCCGCATCGCGACGGCCAAGCCGGCAGCGCGTCGTGTGGCCCGCGAGAAGCGCGTACTCTATCTCTCCTCACCGATCGGCCTCGGCCATGGGCGCCGCGACATCGCCATCGCGCGTGAACTGCGCAAGCTCCATCCCGATCTCAAGGTCGACTGGCTGGCCCAGGACCCGGTGACGCGCCTGCTCTGCGCCAACGGCGAGGCCATCCATCCGCTGAGCGCGCGGCTTGCCAGCGAATCCCGTCACATCGAGGAGGAGTCGGGCGAGCACGATCTCAACGCCTTCCAGGCGCTGCGCCGCATGGACGAGGTGCTGATCAAGAACTTCATGACCTTCCAGGACGCCGTCGATGGCGGCGACTACGACCTGGTCATCGCCGACGAGGCCTGGGACATCGACCACTTCTGGCATGAGCATCCCGAGCTCAAGAAAGCCACGCTCGCCTGGTTCACCGACTTCGTGGGCTTCGTGCCCATGCCGTCGGGCGGCGAGCGCGAGGCCGTCCTGACGGCCGACTACAATGCCGAGATGATCGAGCACGTTGAGCGCCATCCCGGCGTGCGCGATCGCGCGATCTTCGTCGGCCGGCCCGAGGACATCGTGCCGCTTTCCTTCGGCAAGGACCTGCCGGACATGCGCGACTGGATCCCGCGCCACTTCGATTTCTCGGGCTACGTGCTGGGCCAGCACCCCAACGACTTCGGATCGCGCGAGGAATTGCGCCAACGGCTCGGCTACAGGCCCGACGAGCGCATCTGCATCGTCACGGTCGGCGGCTCGAGCGTCGGCACGCATCTCATCCGGCGCATCCTGCAGGCCTGGCCTCTGGTCCGTCCCTGGGTGCCGGACCTGCGGATGATCCTGGTCGCAGGCCCGCGCATCGATCTCGCGTCATTCGATGTACCCGCGGGCGTGGAGACGCATGCCTTCGTGCCCGACCTCGACCGCCATCTCGCGGCCTGCGACCTTGCCTTGGTGCAGGGCGGGCTGACGACCTGCATGGAGCTCACGGCGGCCGGCACGCCCTTCCTCTATTTCCCGCTAAAAAACCATTTCGAGCAGAACGTCCACGTCGCCCATCGCCTGGAGCGTTACGCTGCCGGACGGCGCATGGACTTCGTGACAGCGACGCCCGAAACGATCGCCAAGGCCATGATGGCCGAGCTGGCGCGGCCGGCCGACTTCAAGCCGGTCGAGGCCGACGGCGCGGCGCGGGCCGCGAAGATGCTGGCCGAGCTTCTCTAGCCTACCAGGAAATACGCAGGCCGAGATTGAGCGTGTGGTTGCTGGCGCCGGTGCTGACTTCGCCGTCGTAGCGCAGGTAGAGCTGCGTCGCCTGGGCGATGGTGGTGCCGGCCGAGAAGCCGATCACCGCGGCGTCGCGCTGCGGCGTGGCGCCATAGACGGTGAAGGCGTTGGACGGCGCGCCGGCGAAGGCCGCCGTGATCGGCCGGCCGGTGTCGGCATATTCGTGCAGCCAGCCCAGGCGAAGGTCGAGGGCCAGGCTGCGCTCGCTGCCGAGCGGGACGGCCCCGGCAAGGTCGGCGCCGAACACCGTGCGCAGCGAGTTGGTCGTCTGCTGCGCCACGCTGAGGCTGAGCGAATTGGCGCCCCATTCGGAGAAGGCATTCTGCGTCACCGTCGAGCCCTGCAGGCGGGCGAACGGTGTCACGCTGGCCGCGGCCGGCGGATAGAGGCCGATGCGATAGCCGGTCTCGATCTGGCCCAGGAACTGGTTGGCGCCGGTGCTGCCGTTGGCGGTGCGCTGCAGGCCGGGGAACTGGATCTGCCGCTGCATCTGGTTGCCCGACCAGGCGTAGCCCGCCAGCGCATCGGCGTAGAAGCCGGCATTGGTGAACGAGCCGTAGCCGATGACGCTCACCGTGTCGGTCCAGCCGCGGCCCATGAAGCTGTCGACCCACTGGTTGCCTGCGGCATAGGCCGCACTGAGGCCGACCAGGAAGCGCGGATCGATGCGGTAGTCGATGCCGCTTGCCGCGCCGCCGAAATTGTAGGTGAGCGTGGAGCTGTTGCCGTTGCCAGCCACCGAGCCCAGCCCGCCGATCGCGCTCGCCCAGACGCTCCACGGGCTCACGCCATCGCACGCCTCGACATCGCAGGCCTGCGCCAGCGCCTGGCGCTGGCCACCGCTGGTGCCGCCGCGCGCCAGCGCCATCTGCTGGCCCACGACGTTCATGAACAGCGCCGCACCCTGGACGTTCAGTGTGCCGAAGTCAGCATATTGCTGGCCGCTGATGGCGTTCAGAGCCGCCGGCCCCTGCTGAGTACTGAGCGCACTCAATGCATTCAGCACGGTGTTGAAGTCGCCCGTCGCCGTCGTGTTGGCCCGGTCGAGGGCCGTGCCGACCGCATACTGGTTGGGCGTCTGCGCACCGGCGGCGAACGCGCTCGCCGACTGGAACAGCAGCAGATAGACGTTGTTGGCGTCGTACGACAGTGACGGCGTCAGGAACGCGAAGTTGCTTGTCACGCCGGAATAGGCGCCGGAGACGCCGCCGGTGGCGTTGAGGATCGTATAAGTGGTGTTGCGGGCGTAGGTGCCCGATTGGGCCAGGACCTGGACGGTGCCGCCGTTCAGGGCCGCGCTGCCCGTCGCGTTGATGAGGTCGTTCTGCCCCGCGGCGTTGACCTCGACCTGATACGTGCCGCCGTTCTGGGTGAAGTTGCCGCTGACGTTCAGCGTACCGATCGAGTTGCCGGGGGCGATGATGCCGCCGTTGGCCACCAGGGCGCCCACCCGGCCGGTGCCGTTCAGCACGCCGCCGCTGTTCACCGTCACCGCGCCGGCGATGCTGCCGTTCACGACGAGCGTTCCGGTGTTGACGATGGTGAGTCCGGTATAGGTGTTGGCGCCGCTGAGCGTCAGCGCGCCGGTGCCGTTCTTGGTCAGGCCGCCCGAGCCGCTGATCGTGCCGGAGAAGGTCGTGCTGGCGTTGTTGCCGCCCACCGTCATGGAGCCCGCACCCATCGTCACCGAGCCGGCGCCGGCGAGCGAAGCCAGGGTCTGGTTGAAGCTGTTGAAGTCGAGCGTCGCGCCGCTCGCGACCGTGACGGCGCTCGACGAGGCGAAGACGTTCGCCGCACCTGCCTGCAGCGTGCCGCCATTGACGTTGGTAGCCCCGGTGTAGCTGGCGCCCGCCAGGGTCAGCGTGCCGCTGCCGGCCTTTGTGAGGCCGCCGTTGCCCGTCACTGTCGTGGCGAAGCTCACATTGTTGCCGTTGGTGTCGAAGGTCGCGCCCCCCGATCCGATGGCGGCAAGCTGCGCGGAGATGTCGGACGTATTGCCCGCCGCCCATTGCAGGCCGCCGCCGTCCACGGTGATCGTGCCGGTGCCCAGACCGCCAGCCATGAAATTGATCAGGCCGCCGGTCACCGTGGTGCCGCCGGAATAGCTGTTGGCGCCGGTGAGAACGAGGGTGCCGATGCCCGCCTTGCTGAGCGAGCCGGGGCCCACGATGTCGGCGGCGAGGGTGAGAATGTCGGTGAAATTGGCGACGATCTGGCCCTCGTTGACGATGGTCGACGTGACGATCGAACCGCTGAGGCCGCCGATGCCGAGATTGAGCGTGCTGCCCTGGCCGATGAAAGTTGGCCCCGTCACGTTCACCGCGCCGCCGTCGGCTACCGTCAGGGTGCCGATCGCTATCCCGGTCTCGCCGATCGTGAGCGGCCCTGCGAGGTTGAACGCCGAACCCGATCCTGTGACCGTCACCGACGAGGTGCCTGGTCCCTGATCGCCGATGCCGGCGCCAATGGGGTCCGTGACATTGACCTGGCCGCCGTTGGAAATGATGACGAAGGCAGGACCGACGTTGCCGACCAGCAGGCCGCCGGTTCCGATGTTCCAGGTCGAGCCGGGCCCTGTCACCGTGGCGGTCGCGGTGCTGAAGACCCCGTCCATCTGGACGCCGTTCTGGCTGTTCAGGACGGCGCCGTTGCTGATGGTGAGCGTCGCGGGCACGTTGAAAGAGCCGATGAAGGTGGTGCCGGCCACGGTGACCGTCGAGCCCGTCCCGGAAATCGCCATGGCGCTGGCAATGCCGAGATCCCGGTTGATCTGCAAGGTGCCGCCATTGACCACCGAGAGCGTGCCACCGAAGACCGAGACCCCGAAGAAGCCGTTCACGGTGAGCGCGCCGCCGTCGATCGTGAGCCCGCCAGTGAAACAGTCGCACAGCGTGAGGTCGCCGCCGATCGTGCCGATATTGCCGCCGTTGCTGGCGCCGGTGAGCGTCAGCCTGGTCGCGGCGCCGTCCAGTTCCAGTGAACCCGTGCCTGAGATCGAACCGGAAAAGGTGGTGTTGGTCCCGCCGGCGATCCTGAGGTAGGTGCTGGGGTCGGTCGGGCCGATGACCAGCGTACCGCCGCCGGCCGCGCCATTGCCGAGCGAGCCGATGGTGGTGTCGGTGCAGTCGCAGATGGTCAGCGTGGAGCCGAGATCGACCTGGAAGTTCGGCAGGAGGGGCGTTGACGATTGTCGGCGCGCCGTTGTTGGTGAACTTGGCGTTAGAACTCGGCACCGTCGCAGGGTTCCAGTTGGTGGCGGTCGTCCATTCGTTGCCCGGACCGGCCCACGTCACCGGCGGCGGCGCCTGTGCGTTGCCCTCGATCGCACCGGCAACAAGCATGACCGCGGCCAACGCCACAACCGCCCACGTCGAGCCGCGCACCCATGCAAACGGCCCCCAATGTCTGGACTGCATACCGCTCCCACCGCAGGCGATCCGGAACACCGGTGTCGCCACGACCCAAAGACGTACTCCCCAGCAAAACATCCCATGGTTAATTGCAGCGGGCAATCACCTTGCGCCGCTGCTTCTGCGGCGTGGGCGTTTGACGCAGCGTGCGGCGACGTTAGTTTGCGTCGTCGTCATTGGGGGCAGGGACTTGTACAAATCCATTCTTGCGGTCTCAGAGGGCGGTCCGGACGCCGAGATGTCGTTTCGCCTGGCTGCGCGCTTTGCGGGCCTCTTCGACGGTACGGTGGACGCCGTGCACTTCGCCGAGCACCAGACGCACGACGCCGACATTGCCGTGCAATCAATGCCCTATCTCAAGATCCTCTCCGATGATCGGTTGAAGGCGCGGGCGGAGGAATCACGTCGGCGCTTCCGTGAGCTGGTCGAACCCCTGAAGGGCGCCACCTTCACCGGCGACGAGGACATGACGCGGGACGACCTTGTCCGGATGGGCCGTTTCGCCAACCTCGTCGTGATCGGCCGGCCGGGCGCCGACGACGAGAATATCGCACCCGAGACGGTCAAGGCCGCAATCTACGACAGCGCCCGCCCGGTGGTGATCGCACCGCCCAACGTGACGCGCGGGCCGGTCACCTCCGTCGTCGTCGCCTGGAACGGCAGTGCCCAGGCCGCACGCGCCGTCGCCGCAGCGCTGCCCTTCCTCAAGCGGGCCGGCAAGGTGACCGTGATGGTGGCCGACGCCGACCCGGATGACGTCGCCGCTCCGCTGCTCATGCGTCGCCTTGGCCGCCACGGCATCACCGCCATGGTCGATATCGCCAAGTTCGGCGCCCTCACCGGCCGGGGCCGCGGCCGCGCGCTGCTCGGCTATGCCAAGGACAAGGACGCTGATCTTCTGGTCATGGGCGCCTACGGACACGGCGAGCTGTCCAACTTCCTGGGGCTGGGCGGGGCCACCGCCAAGGTGATCGCCTCCTGCCCGATCCCGCTCCTGCTGGCCCACTGAGCCGCAAGCGGATCAGGGTTTCGCCGGAACCCAGAGGAACGAAACGTCGCCTCGCCGCCCAGGCAGGGCGAGCGAGGGCCGCTGCATCGGCGTCTCGGCGATGACCTTGCCCCGACGAATCACCTTCAGGCGTGTGGCGCGCAGGCGAATGGCTTCGACGGGATCGTGGGCTTCGAGCAGCACCATGTCGGCCCGGCAACCAGGCGCCAGCCCGTAGCCTTCGAGATGCATCAGTCGGGCGGCATTGTCGGTGACCGCGGCAAAGCAGGCCGCCATGTCATCGAGGCCGGTCATCTGGGCCACGTGCACCGCCATGTGCGCCACATCCAGCATGTCGCCGCTGCCCAGGCCGTACCAGGGGTCCATCGTGCTGTCCTGCCCGAGCGCCACGGTGAGTCCGGCTGCCATCAGCTCGGGCACCCGCGTCATGCCGCGGCGCTTCGGGTAGGTATCGTGGCGGCCCATCAGCACCATGTTGGCGAAGGGATTGGCGATGGCGCCGAGGTCTGCTTCTGCCATCAACGGAATGAGCTTCGAGACGTGGTAGTTGTCCATGCTGTGCATCGAGGTGAGGTGCGATCCGACCACGCGTCCCTGCAAGCCGAGGCGCACCGTCTCTGCCGCCAGGGTCTCGACATGGCGCGACAGCGGATCGTCGGTCTCGTCGCAATGCATGTCGACCAGCAGTCCCTGCGCCGCCGCGATCTCGCACAGGGCGCGGACAGATGCGCGGCCATCCTCCATCGTGCGCTCGAAATGAGGAATGCCGCCCACCACGTCGACGCCCCGCCGCAGCGCTTCCTTCAAGAGGTCCATGGCGCCGGGCGATCGATAGACGCCGTCCTGGGGAAAGGCCACGAGCTGGAGATCGATGTAGGGCGCCACCGTCTTCTTCACCTCGAGCAACGCGTCGACCGCCAACAGGCGTGGGTCGCAGACGTCGACATGGCTGCGGATCGCCAGCAGGCCGCGCGCCACGGCCCAGTCGCAATAGGCGAGCGCCCGTTCGACGATCGCCTCCTGGGTCAGGTGAGGCTTCAGCTCACCCCACAGTGCGATGCCCTCCAGCAGCGTGCCGGAGCGATTGCGGCGCGGCAGGCCGACCGACAGGGTCGCATCCATGTGGAAGTGGGAGTCGACGAACGGCGGCGTGAGCAGCAAGCCGCCGGCATCGATGGTCTGGCCGGCATCGGCCTGCAGATGCGGCTCGACCGCGGCGATGCGTCCGGCCTGCACGCCGACGTCGAAGCCACGCCGGCCGTCGGCGAAGCTGGCGTTGCGCACGATCAGGTCCAGCATGGTTGTCTCCGCGTCGTTGCCTTGCCGGGATTCACAGCAAGACGAAGGCCACACCAGCGGCAAGAAGATTGCTTCGTCAATCCCGTATCGAACGCGAGGGACTGCCATGCCTGTGGCGGGATTGAACCGCATCACCGATGTCGCCTTGTTCGTCGCCGACCTGCAGCGGTCGATGGCCTTCTATCGCGACCGCCTGGACCTGAAGCTTAAGCGGCTCGATACAGGCTTTGCCGAATTCTGGATGGAGGGCGCCGTCCTCGCTTTGTGGGAGGAGGGCGACGTCCGCCGCGCCCTCGACTTCGATGGTGCGCCGCGCCGCGGGCCGCATGCCATGGTCGCCATCCGCCTGGAATCGCCGGCGGCGGTCGATGCCGCGTACGCCGAACTGGTCGCCCGCGGCGTGGCTTTCCGGTCGCCGCCACGGACCTATCCCTGGCACGCCCATGCGGCCTATTTCAGCGACCCCGACGACAATCTCTGGGAAATCTATTGTTGGACTGGCGCGCCGCGCACGGTCTGATCGGCTGGCATGCCGCTTGCTGCCCGATGAAGCGCCACCCGCAAACCGGAGCGCATCAGTGCCCAGCCCCCAGAAGATCATCATCCGCGGCGGCCGCCTGGTCGACGCCGATCGTCACGTCGCGCCGCCGACCGACATCCTGATCATCGGCGACAGCATCGCCGAGCTCGGACCGCCCGGCATGCCGGCGCCGTCGGACGCCCGCGTGATGGATGCCGGTTCGCGGCTTCTCCATCCCGGATTCATCAACGCTCATACCCACGGCATGGGCAACCTCAGCAAGGGCACGGCGGATCGCTGGTCGCTCGAACTGCTCTGGGTGGGCGCGGCCAGCTTCATGGCCAACCAGAATCTCGAGATCAAATACCTCAATACCTACCTCGGCGCGGTGGAGATGCTGCTCAAGGGCTGCACGGCGGCCTACGACCTGACCTTCGGCTATCCGCTGGCCTCGGTCGAGGAGATGAGCGCCATCGGGCAGGCCTATGTCGATGCCGGCATGCGCGCGGTGGTGGCGCCCATGCTCGCCGATCTTTCCTTCTATCAGGCGATCCCCGGCCTGCTCGAAGCCATGCCCGACCGTTTGCGTCGCGAAGTGGCCGCCTACGACGAGGCGCCCTTCGAGAGCACGCTCGCGATGATGCGTGAATCCCTGCACGGCTGGAAGCACGACCGCGAGCAGGTCCGACTAGGCGTCGCCCCCATCATCCCCCTTCATTGCAGCGATGCCCTGATCGCCGGCTCGGCACGTCTGGCGCGCGATTTCGGCGTCGTGCTGCACAGCCATGTGGCCGAATCGAAGGTCCAGGCGGTTTCGGCCCTCAAGCGCTATGGCAAGACGCTGACGGCGCATGTCGATGGGCTAGGTTTGCTGGGACCTGACTTCACCGTCGCCCATGGCGTCTGGCTTGACGACGACGACATGCGGCGGCTGGCCGACCACGGCTGTTCGGTCGCGCACAATCCGGCGAGCAACATGCGCCTGGGCTCGGGCATCGCCGATGCGCGGCGCATGCTCGAGCTCGGCGTCAATCTCGGCATCGGCACCGATTCGGCCAACTGTTCCGACAATCTCAACATGTACGAGGCCATGCACTGCGCCTCCATGGTGTCGAACGTGCAGGGGCCGGACTACACTCGCTGGCTGCGCTCCGAGGAAGTGCTGAACGCGGCCACCATCGGCAGTGCCCGGGCGCTCGGTTTCGACAAGATCGGTCGCATCGCGCCGGGCTACAAGGCCGACATCGTCTTCCTGGACCTCGAGAAGGTGAACTGGATCCCGATCAACGATCCGACCAATCAGCTCGTCCTGACGGAGGACGGCACCAGCGTCGACGCGGTGATGGTCGGCGGCCGCATGGTGGTGGAGAAGGGCCGCAAGGTCGGTTGCGACATGACCAAGCTCGCGCGCGATGCCGAAGCCGCACGCGCCCGGCTGGCCAGCCTGAACGAAGGCGCCAAGGCGCTGGGTACGCAGCTCGAGGGGCTGGTGGGAAGCTTCTGCGTCGGACTTTCCAATGCGCCGTATCACATCCATCGCTACGGGCACGCGCACTGATATCGCCAAGCGGTGGCATGGAAGTTGCGTCGTAATTCCCGTCCGAGCGGCACCCTGCTTCGGTTCGGCAGGCAGCCCGCGATCAGCGATCGAGGAGGCCGACATGACAGGAAGAAAAGGAAAAGGGAGCACCGCTTCGTCCACGCCGTCCGGTTCGAAAGCCACGCGCCGCCGGTTTCTGGGCGCCGCCGCGGCGGGCGGTGTCTCCGCCTGGAGCGGCCTGACGATCTTCAGCCGTTCGGCGCACGCTGCCGGTCGCATGCGCGTGCTGTGCTGGCCCGGCTACGAAGAGAAGCCGGTCATCGAGGAATTCGAGCAGAAGAACGATTGCAAGGTCGAGTTCAAGACCTACATCGGCGGCGAGCAGATGCTGCAGTTCTACGCGCAGTCGCCGAAGGGGACGTTCGACGCCATCATCAGCGATGCCGAATACGTCCAGAAGCTGACGGCGCAGAAGGCCATCGACCCGCTCAAGGCATCCGATTTTCCCAATCTTGCCGACTACCACCCGAAGTATCGCGACTTCCCACCGTTGCGCGCCCCGGACAACAAGATCTGGGCTGTGCCGACGCGCTTCAGCTTCTACGGCCTGTCCTACAACACCAAGTACATGAGCGAGGAGGAGGCGAAGACCTGGAATTCGCTGTTCCTGCCCAAGTACAAGGGCAAGGTGGCCCTGTTCGACTGGTACCTGCCGAACATGAGCAATGCCAGCTTGGCGGTGAAGCCGAACAATCAGACGCCCTACGACATCTCCGATGCCGATCTCGCCAAGGTGAAGGAGTGGTTGTTCAAGCTGCGCCCGCAGATCGGTGTGTTCAGCGAGCAGAATCAGGGCCTGGTCAATGCGCTGATCAACGAGGATGCCTGGGTG
The DNA here is from genome assembly GCF_007992495.1 of Reyranella soli. Classification (GTDB taxonomy): domain Bacteria; phylum Pseudomonadota; class Alphaproteobacteria; order Reyranellales; family Reyranellaceae; genus Reyranella; species Reyranella soli. The sequence goes on along the minus strand of NZ_BKAJ01000174.1, from coordinate 10,388 downwards.
ACCCCGACCGGAGACATGGAGATCACCCTGATCGGCGCCGGGCACAAGAACTTTGCTTCGACCGTGCCGGACGAAGGCAGCATCCGCTGGAGCGAAGCGGCGGCGGTCGCCGCCGACAGCAAGAACAAGGAGCTGGCGCTGAAGTGGGTCGAGTACATGAGCGGTGCTCGCGTCCAGTCCGAGCTGGTCTACACCAAGGGCTTCAAGGCGCGCGCGCCCAACATGAAGGTCACGGAGTTCTGGAACGAGGAGCAGACCAAGCTGATGAGCTACGTGCCCGATCCCAAGCATCCCGGACAGATGCTGGTCGAGACACTGATCGACAAGAGCGTGCCGCGCGGCCTGCCGGTCAAGCAGCCCGACAAGGCCTGGATCGCCATCTACAACGAGTTCAAGACCAGCAAGGGCTGACGGCAACGCGCCGGCGGGCGTCGCGCGACGCCTGCCGGTCCGCCGTCGACGCGGTATGGCCATGAATGTGATTTCCGACATCGCCGCGCCGCAGGTCGATCTCGAGCTTCGCGGCATCGCCAAGAACTTCGGCGACTTCGTCGCCCTGGAGCACGTCGATCTTTCCATCGAGCGCGGCGAGTTCGTCGCCATCATGGGGCCCAGCGGCTGCGGCAAGACCACCCTTCTGCGCATCGTCGCCGGCCTTGAATCGATGTCGAGTGGCCAGCTCCTGCTCCGCGGCCAGGATATTTCCGCCCTGCCGGTTCACAAGCGCAGCACCCGGCTGGTGTGGCAGAACTTCGCGCTGTTTCCCCATCTCAACGTCCGTCAGAACATCGCCTTCGGCCTCACGCTCGGCCGTCACGACAAGGCTGCGGTCAAGGCCAAGGTCGATGAGATTGCCGAGCTCGTGCAGCTCGGCCAGTTCCTCGACCGCCGGGTCAGCCAGCTTTCCGGCGGTCAGAAGCAGCGCGTCGGCATTGCCCGTGCGCTCGTCACCGAGCCCGAGATCCTGCTGCTCGACGAGCCGCTGAGCGCGCTCGACGCGCATCTGCGCATCCGCATGCAGAGCGAGATGAAGCGTCTGCAGCAACGGCTCGGCCTCTCCTTCCTCTACGTGACGCACAACCAGAGCGAAGCGTTTTCGATGGCCGACCGCGTGGTGGTGATGAACAAGGGACGGATCGAACAGTACGGTCCGCCGGAGGAGATCTACACCCGGCCGCGTACGCATTTCGTGGCCGAGTTCGTCGGCAGCAACAACATCTTCGACGGCAAGGTCGTCGACATGCAGGACGGCCTGATCCGGGTGCAGTGCGCCGATGCGATCATCAGTGCCGCCGCCGGTGAACGGCCGCCCGGCAAGGGATCGACCGTCTCCCTCGTGGTGCAGGCCGACAAGGTCCGGAGCAGCCCGATCGGCATGCCGGGCGAGAACATGCTTGGCGCCGTCCTCTCGGGACGGGAGTTCACCGGCTCGCAGGTGATCTACTACCTCGAAACCGCGAGCGGGGGAGAGGTCAAGATGGTGGCGCAGGAGCCGTTCAGCCAGACCGGGCGCGCTGCCATCAACATGGCCATGCAGCTCTACTGGTCGCCGGCCGACACGGTCGTGCTGCGTCCCAATATCGTGCCGGGCGTGGAAAACATGCCGGGTCGCCATTCATACGTGGCGTTGGGGACCTGATCGTGGTCGCCGCCGACGTTCCCCAGTCCATTCCGACCGGTGTGCCGGAGGCAGCCGCAACCGCCGGCTTGAATTCACTGAAGGCGGTGGGGATCGGCGTTCCACTCCTCTACTCGCTGACCTTCTTCGCTGCGCCGCTGGTCTTCCTGGTCGTGCTCGGCTTCTGGCTGGTCGAGGACTTCCAGGTCGTTCCGGCCTTGTCGCTGGACAACTACCTCGACATAGCCGAGCACATGTTTGCCAAGTCGAACTACGCGCTGGCCATCGCCCAGTCGTTGTGGGTGGCGCTCACCACCGCCTTCTTCGCCGTGCTCGTGTGCTACCCGATGGTGCTGGCGATCGTCTACGTCGCGCCACGCTCGCGCCACCGGCTATTGCTGATGCTGGCGGTTGCGCCGTTCTGGAGCAGCTATGTGCTTCGATTGTTTTCCTGGCAGATCCTCCTGGCCAACAAGGGCATCGTCAATTCCGGCCTGGCCTGGGCCGGCTTCGAGAACCTGCAGTTCAAGCTGCTCTATACGCAGATCGCGACTCGGATCGGCCTGATCCATTACCTGGCGCCGATTCTCATCGTTGTGCTCTATGTCACGGTCGCCAATATCGATCGCCATCTGATCCAGGCGGCGCGCGATCTCGGCGCCACCCGGTGGCAGGCCTTCCGCCGCGTCATCCTGCCGATGAGCCGCACCGGACTGCTGGTCAGCACGAGCTTCGCCGCCATCGTGAGTTTCGGCGACGTCCTGTCGGGCGCGCTGCTCGGCGGCGGCGCCGGCGCCTCGGTGCTGGGTTCCGTGCCGCTGTTCTCCAACATGATCATGAGCGAATACGCGAGCTCGACCAACCTGCCGCGCACCGCGGCGCTGGCGATGATCCTGGTGCTGGTCATGGTCCTGATGCTGGCCGGCGGCGCCGCCCTCGCCGAGCGTACCAAGGTCGACGCGGGCTGAGATGGCCTCCGCCATCCACCCCTCCGATCCTCTGGCCGCCGACGGGCGTGGCTGGCGCCTCGCCGGACGTCTCTACATGGCGGTCGGCTACTTCTTCCTGGTCCTGCCGATCGCCACCATGATCGTGTTCTCGTTCCAGAAGGGGCAGTTCGCCAGCATCCCCGGCCAGGGCTGGACCTTCCAATGGTACGGCAAGCTGTTCGATGACGGCACGCTGCTCGCTGCGCTGCTCAACAGCCTCATCGTCTCGCCGCTGGCCGCCACGGGCGCCTGCGTCCTGGGCTTCCTCGCCGCCTATTCGATCCACCGCTTCCGCTTCTGGGGCCGCGGCGCCTTCTCCGTGCTCCTGGTGCTGCCCGTCCTGATCCCGCCCCTGATCCTGGGCGTGGCCTTCCTCGGGCTGCTGTCGCGAATCGGCCTGCAGGGGCAGCTATCGAGCGTGATCCTCACCCACATGGTCGTCATCACGGCGCCGGCGATGGCGGTGATCCAGTTGCGGCTGGGGCAGATGCCAAGCTCGCTCGAGGAGGCAGCCTGGGACCTGGGCGCGACCCAGTTCCAGACGCTCTACAAGGTCGTGCTGCCCTTCGCCCTGCCGGGAATCGCCGGCGGCTGGCTGCTTGCCTTCACCTTCTCCTTCGACGAATTCATCATCGCCTGGTTCGTCTCCGGCTTCGAGCAGACCCTGCCGGTCGCCGTCTACGCCTATATCGTGGGCTCGGTCGATCCCTCGCTCAACGCCGTCGGCAGCATCGTGTTCGCCCTGTCGATGCTGTCGCTGATCGGCGTCGAGCTGCTGCTGTTCCCGATCCTGCTGTCGCAATACCGCTCGGGTGACGACTGACCTTCAAACGGCGCGCCGGTTGTGGCCCTTCCAAGCCGGCATGTCGCTGCCGTAGCGGTTGATGCCGACATCCATGCTGGTGCAGCGTTTGTGGATGGCGGCGAAATGCGGATGGAAGGCGGCGTTCTCCTGCTCGATGGCGGCATGCACCGGCAGATAGGCCGCCCAGGCCTCGCGCAACTCGCCCAGCAGGTCGGCCTCGTTGACGCGCAACAGCTTGCCGTCCTTCACCACCACCTCGCCGTTCACCATCACGGTCTCGATCGAGCTGCCGTTCTCGCAATAGACCAGGTGATTGCGCAGGTCGTTGCGCGGCGTGAAGGGCGCGGTGTTGAGGTCGAGGATCACCAGGTCGGCCTTCTTGCCTGCTTCCAGCGAGCCGGTCTCGTGGGCGAGCAGAGCGCTCTTCGCGCCCTTGATCGTGGCGCATTCCAGCACTTCGGAGGCGGCGATCCAGGTATCGTAGTCGGGCGAGCTGACGGAGTGCAGCAGGCCGGCGGCATGCATCACGTCGAACATGCGTGGCGTATCGTTGCTGCAGATCCCGTCCGATCCCAGCGCCACGTTGACCCCGGCGTCGAGCAGCTTGCGCATGGGCGCGATGCCGGCGCCGAGCTTCTGGTTGGAGATGACGTTGTGCACGATCGAGCAGCCGGCGTCGGCCATCAGCTCGATGTCCTCATCGGTCACCCAGATCGAATGGGCGATCGTCGTGCCCGAATGCAGCAGGCCGAGATCGTGCATGTAGCGGATCAGGGTCTTGCCGTGGAATTCCGGCCCCGTCACCGCCTGCGTCTTGGTTTCCAGGATGTGCGTGTGGAAGGGCGAGCCGATCGACCGGGCGAGCTCGTCGGCCGCCAGCATCAACGGTTCGGTGCAGCGTTGCGGCGCCGAGGGCGCGATCATGAAGCGCAGGCGACCGGACCGGTTGTGGAAGCGCCCGGCGGCGGCCTTGCAGAAGGCGAGGTAGTCGTCCCTGCCGGGAAGGCCGAGCGCACCCGCCTTGGCCTTCAGGTCGGCCGGGATCATCTCGTGGGCGAACGGAATCGTGTCGAGGAACGGCCGATCCATGATGTGGCCGGAGACATTGGCGCGCAGCCCGATGTCGTCGTAGGCCTGGAAGACCTGGCCGAGCTGGTCCATCGACTGGCCGCCCAGCTCGTAGACGTCGTCGACGACAGTCGTCACGCCGTTCTTGAGCGACTCCATCGCCACGACCATGGTGCGCAGGTAGATCAGCCGGTCGCTCGGCGGCGTGGCGCCCAGGATCGGGTAGCAATAGAGCATCCAGAGCTCGAGCGGCATGTTGTCGTAGCGACCCTTGAACAATGCCTCGCCGGAGTGCAGGTGCCCGTTTACTAGGCCGGGCATGATCAACCGGTCGCGACCATCGATCTCGCGATCGGCTTTCACCGGGCCCAGGTCCGTGCCGATTGCCTTGATGCGGTCGGCTTCGATCAGGATGTCGCCGGTGAAGGGCGTGCTGCCATGGGACTCGTCCATGGCGATGATGCTGGCCTGCCGGATGAGGGTGGACATGCGGTGGCTTCCTCCTCGTCAGCGCTTCGGGCGGGTCATCAGGGCTGCCGACTGGCCGCTCTGCACCCATTCCTTGATGACCGTGTAGGCTTCGGCGGCCATGAGTTGCCGGGCCGGCGCCGAGCGCTCGCCGATCGGGCGGCTGACGTCGTGGCTGAGGCCGTCGATCGGCAGTATGTCGGCGGTGTCGGCGAGCGCATTGGCGTAGAAGACGCGGTCGATGCGCGCCCACCAGATGGCGGCGACGCACATCTCGCAGGGCTCGCAGCTCGTGTAGATGTCGCAACCCGACAGGTCGAAGGTGCCCAGCCGCTTGCAGGCGTCGCGGATGGCCGCCACCTCGCCGTGCAGGGTGGGGTCGTGGTCGATCAGCACCGTGTTGCAACCCTCGCCCACGATCTCGCCGTCCTTGACGACGACGGCGGCAAACGGTGCGGCGCCGATCTCGGTCATCCTGGTGCGGCCGAGCTCGATGGCATAGCGCATGAAATCGTCATCGGTCATGGCGGGTTCCTCGTGGCGCCATCGCTGACGAGCAAACGGCGTGCCTTGGCATGTGGCTTGCTGCGATCGAGCCACGGATTCCGGGGAGTTCGCGATGGCCAAGGCGGTGGTTCCAGTCATCGATATTTCGCCCTGGCGCGATGGCGATCCTGCCGCCCGGCGCGCCTTGGCAGCCGAGGTCGACCAGACCTGCCGCGAGATCGGCTTCATGGTGATCGGCGGCCATGGCGTCGATCCCGGCCTGATCGACGCGGTCGAGACGCTCAGCCGGGCGTTCTTCGACCTGCCGCTCGAGGAGAAGATGCGGATCGTGCGGCCCGCGCCTGACGTGACGCGCGGCTACCAGCCCTTCAAGGCCGAGGTGCTGGCGCGCAGCCGCGGCGCCGACGCGGCCGGCGACCTGAACGAGAGCCTGATGATCGGCCCGGTCGATACGACCGACGCGCCTTATTATTCGGCGGCCGCGGCCGGCAAGCACTTCGCCGCCAACCTTTGGCCCGAGCGGCCGGCCGGCCTGCGTCAAGCCTATGAAAGCTACTACCGCGTCATGGACGCGCTCGCGATCGATCTCATGCGCCTGTTTGCCCTCGCTCTCGACCTGCCCGAGCACTACTTCGACGCCAGCGTCGATCGCTCCATCAGCCGGCTCCGGGTGCGCAACTACCCCGCGCCCGAGATCGCGCCCGAGCCGGGCCAGCTTCGCGCCAGCGCCCACAGCGATTACGGCAGCCTCACGATCCTAAAGACCGAAGACCGGCCGGGTGGCCTGCAGGTGCTGGGCAAGGACGGCGCCTGGCTCGATGTTCCGCATCTGCCCGGCTGCTTCGTCGTCAACATCGGCGACATGCTGGCGCGCTGGACCAACGACCGCTGGGTCTCGACCCTGCACCGCGTCGTCAATCCGCCGCTCGATCGCCTGGGCGAAAGCCGTCGCCAGTCGGTGGTGTTTTTCCAGAATCCCAACTACGACGCTGTCGTCTCCTGCCTGCCGAGCTGCGCCGATCCGGCCAATCCGCCGAAATATCCGACGACGACGGCCGGCGGCCATCTGCGCGAGAAGTTCCTGAGCACGCAACAGGCCATCGCTTACGTCGACTGACACTTTGCCAAAGTGCGCTGCCGGGCCTTTAATGGACCGTCACAATCCATCGGGAGGAAAGCGCATGAAGACCGTCCAATCGATGCTCGACGAGGCCAATGCCGCGGTGCCGCGCATCAGCCCGGACGAGGCCAAGAAGCTGGTCGGCAAGGCCGATGTCCTCTTCCTCGACGTGCGCGAGCCGCCCGAGGTCGCGGCCTCCGGCAAGGTACCGGGCGCCGTCGCCGTGCCGCGCGGCCTGGTCGAGTTCCGCGCCGATCCCGGCTCGGCCATGCACGACAAGGCCTTCGACCGTTCCAAGACGGTGGTGGCCTACTGTGCGTCGGGCGGCCGCTCGGCGCTGGTCGGCAAGACCTTGAAGGACATGGGCTACGCCAACGTGCTGAACCTCGGCGGCTTCAAGGGCTGGGTCGACGCCGGCGGCGAGGTCGAGAAGGGCTGATCGCCGGCGGGCAATCACGCAACCGTAACCGAATTGTACTCTTTACTCTCGACGAGAGGCGCCGCCGGCCATGGCGGTGCAGGGGATCGTCGTGGAGATCAGCATGAGCACTGTCGGGAACGGCACGAACCTCGAGCGGCGCATTCAGGAGGAACTGGCCGATAGTATCGACGAGGAGCTCGAGCAGGAGCTGGGCGACGACCTGCTGGCCCGCCTGCCGGAGGGGATCGCCGACATCGACAGCCCGCAAGGCATCGACCGCAAGGCCTACTTCACCGAGCTTCTGCGCCTGCAGCGCGAGCTGATCAGGCTGCAGGACTGGGTTGTCGCTCACAAGCTCAAGCTTGTCGTGCTGTTCGAGGGCCGCGATTCGGCGGGCAAGGGCGGCGCCATCAAGCGCGTCACCCAGCGTCTCAATCCACGCGTCTGTCGCACGGTGGCGCTGCCGGCGCCGACCGAACGCGAGCGCAGCCAATGGTACTTCCAGCGCTACGTGCCGCATCTGCCGGCGGGCGGCGAGATCGTCCTGTTCGATCGCAGCTGGTACAACCGCGCGGGCGTTGAGCGGGTCATGGGCTTCTGTGGGCCGGATGACGTCGAGGAGTTCTTCCGCACCGTGCCTGAGTTCGAGCGCATGCTGGTGCGCTCGGGCATCATTCTTGTGAAGTACTGGTTCTCCATCACCGATGCCGAGCAGAACCTGCGGTTCCTGATGCGCATCCACGATCCGCTCAAGCAGTGGAAGCTGTCGCCGATGGACCTCGAATCGCGGCGCCGCTGGGAGGACTATACCAAGGCCAAGGAGGAGATGTTGGCGCGTACCCACATCCCGGAGGCGCGCTGGTGGGTCGTCGAGGGCAACGACAAGCGTCGCGCGCGCCTCAACTGCATCCATCACCTGCTGCAGCAGGTGCCCTATAGCGACGTCGCGCACCAGCCGATCATCTTGCCACAGCGCGACCACAAGCCCGACTATGCCCGCACGCCCGTGCCGCCGGAGCTTCACGTCCCGGCAGTGTACTAGGACGGCGGGTGCCACATGGACTTCTTCCGCCGCTTCACCTTCCTGTTCTGCGCCCCGGCCTTCGATGCCGACGAGCTCGAGGGCCATCGGCTCGATGAGATCACCCGCGCCATCGACCGCATGGGCTTCCAGGTGGTGCGCGCCCGGCGCATCGAGGATGCCGAGATCGCCGTGCAGACCGATGCCGCCATCGGCTGCATGGTGGTCGACTGGGGCAAGAAGGGCCTGGAAGGCAGGACCGCGGCGCTGATCAACCTGATGCGCCGCCGCGGGCTGGAGATGCCGATCGTCATCCTGGTGCGCCGCAAGCGGCTGGAGGACATCCCGGTCGAGGTGCTGGACTATATCGACGGCTACATCTTCCTCGCCGAGGAGACGCCGGAGTTCATCGCCAAGAACCTGGTGAGCCGGCTCAAGCGCTATGCCGAGACGCTGAAGACGCCGTTCTTCGGCGCGCTGGTCGACTATGCCGAGGAAGGCAACCAGCTGTGGACCTGCCCCGGCCACAATGGCGGCATCTTCTACAATCGCAGCCCGATCGGCCGCATCTTCGTGGAGCATCTGGGCGAGGCGGTGTTCCGCGACGATCTCGACAACTCCGTGCTCGAGCTCGGCGACCTCCTGGTCCACGAGGGTCCCGCCCTCAAGGCGCAGCAGGAGGCGGCGCAGATCTTCGGCGCCGAGAAGACCTACTTCGTGCTGAACGGCACCTCGTCATCCAACAAGATCGTGCTGTCGGCGCTGGTGGCGCAGGGCGACCTCGTGCTGTTCGACCGCAACAATCACAAGGCGGCGCATCACGGCGCGCTGTTCCTGGGTGGCGGCATCCCGATCTATCTCGAGACGGACCGCAACGCGCACGGGCTGATCGGCCCGATCTGGCATGAGGCGCTCGATGAAACCGCGATCCGCGAAAAGATCCGCCATCATCCGCTGGTCGCCGACACCGAAGCGTGGAAGCGCGAGCGGCCGTTTCGCGTCGCCGTCATCGAGCAGTGCACCTACGACGGCACGATCTACGATGCCCGACTGATCGTCGAGAAGCTCGGCCATCTCTGCGACTACATCCTGTTCGACGAGGCGTGGGCGGGCTTCATGAAGTTCCACCCGCTCTATGCCGGCCGCTTCGCCATGGGATTGACCGGGCTGGGCAGCGACGCACCGGGCATCATTGCCACGCAGTCGACGCACAAGCAGCTCGCTTCGTTCAGCCAGGCCTCGCAGATCCACGTCAAGGACAGCCACATCGCCGGCCAGCGGCGGCGCATCGAGCATCGCCGCTTCAACGAGTTCTTCATGCTGCACGCCTCGACCTCGCCGTTCTATCCGCTGTTCGCCTCGCTCGATGTCGGCGCGCAGATGATGAAGGGCAAGTCCGGCGAGGTGCTGTGGGACGACACGATCCGGCTCGGCATCGAGCTGCGCAAGAAGCTCAGGGCGATCCGCCGCGAGTTCGAGGAGCGCGAGCAGGACCCGGTGCGGCGCTGGTTCTTCGAGGCCTTCGTGCCCGACCGGGTCGGCAACCGGGCGTGGGAGGACGTGCCGACCGACGAGCTTGCCGCCAGCACGCGCTTCTGGGAATTCGCGCCCGGTGAGCGCTGGCACGGCTTCAACAGGGTCGCTCCGGGCTATGCGGTCACCGATCCCAACAAGCTCACCTTGCTCACGCCGGGCTTCGACCGCGCGACCGGCGCCTATGCCGAGTCCGGCATCCCCGCGCCGGTGGTGGCGCAGTACCTGCGCGAGAACCAGGTCGTGCCGGAGAAGAACGATCTCAATTCGATGCTGTTTCTGCTGACGCCCGGCGTCGAATCGAGCAAGGCCGGCACGCTGTTGAGCAGCCTGGTCGCCTTCAAGCGCCTGCACGACGACAATGCGCGCCTGGACGACGCCATCGGCGAGTTCGTGCGCCGCCGGCCGGCGCGTTACTCCGGGGTGCGGCTGCGCGATCTGTGTGGCGAGATGCATGCCTTCTTCCGCGACAGCCGCGTCAGCGACCTGCAGCGCGCGCAGTTCGCGCCCGAGCACCTGCCGACGCCGGCGATGCTGCCGCACGAAGCGGTACGCCAGCTGGTGCGCAACAACGTCGACTACGTGCCGATCGACAAGGCCTTCGGTCGCATCGCCACCACCTTGTTCGTGGTCTACCCGCCCGGCATCGCCAGCGTCGTGCCGGGCGAGCGCCTCGACGAGCGGGCCCGTCCGGTGCTGGATTACCTGCTGATGTTCGAGAAGAGCGCCAACCTGTTCCCGGGCTTCGACGTCGAGATCCAGGGCATCTATCGCGAGACCGAGCCCGACGGCCGCGTGCGTTTTTATACGTACGTGGTGCGCGAGTAGCCGTCTTGTC
>NZ_BKAJ01000173.1 GCF_007992495.1 Reyranella soli | reverse complement strand
GCTCCCAGCGATCACTTCTTCTCGATGTTCCAGAAGATCGTCACTGGCGATTCGAGGTTGCCGGTGACGTTCTTGCGCACCGCCGTCGGCGAGTACCATTGGCCAAGGAAGGCGTGGGTCGGGTTCTCCGACACCCGCACTTGCATGGCGACGGCGAGCTCCTTGCGCTTGGCGTCGTCGGTCTCGTCGGCGAAGGCCGTACGCAGCTTCACCAGCTCGTCGTCCTTGGGCCAGCCGAACCAGGCGTTCTCTCCGATGGCGTTGATGTAGGTGTTGGCCAGCGGATCGACGATGTCGACCGAGGCCGACGAGGTCAGGAAGGCGTTCCAGCCGCCCTTGTCCGGCGGGTCCTTGCGGGCGCGGCGGCTGACCAGGGTCTGCCAGTCCATCGACTGCATGTCGACCTTCATGCCGGCCCTCTCGAGCAACGCCTTGGCGACGGGCGCGAGATTGGCCAGCACGTAGAGGTCGGTCGAGTGCATCAGCACCACCGGGGTGCCGTCGTAGCCGCCCTCCTTCAACAGTTCCTTCGCCTTGTTGAAGTTCGAATCGAACTTGTCCTCGAAGCCCTTGAAGCTGGCGTAGGGCGTGTCGCACATGAACATCGCCTTGCAGGTCTTGTACCACTTGGGATCGCCGATCACGCCGTCGAGAAAGTCCTTCTGGTTGAAGGCATAGAGCGCGGCCTGGCGGATCTTGGGATTGTCGAACGGCTTGAAGAGCTGGTTGAAGCGGAAGATGTACTGGTTGCCCCACTTGTTGAGGTTGACCAGCTTGATGTCCTTGTCGGCCTCCAGGACCTTGAAGAGGTCGTGCTGCGGATATTCGATCATGTCGATCTCGCCCTTGAGCAGTGCGTTCACGACCGTCTGCTGATCCGACATCGCCACCCACTCGACGCGATCGACCTTGGCGATCTTGCCGCCGGCCAGGCCCGAGGGCGGCTCGCTGCGCGGCTTGTACTTGGGGTTCTTGACGTAGACCGTCTTCTCGCCGGGCTTCCATTCGTTCTTCACGAAGATGAACGGACCGGAGCCGGTGGCATCCTCGATCTGCTTGAACGGATCGGTCTCGGCGATGCGCTTGGGCATGATGAAGGGATTGCCCGAGGGCTTGCCCAGCGCCTGCAGCATGATGCCGGTCGGCGCCTTGAGCAGGATCTGGAAGGTCTTGGCATCGACCGCCTTCACGTCGTCGACCTTGGTCCACAGCATCTGGCCCAGCGGATCCCGCACCGCCCAGCGCTTGAGCGACGGCACGACATCTTCGGCCGTCACCGGCGTGCCGTCATGGAATTCCAGCCCATCGCGCAGGGTGAAGGTCCAGGTGAGCTTGTCGTCGGAGGTCGACCACTTGTCGACCATCTGCGGCTTGACCTCGAGATTGCCGTCCAGCGCGAACAGCGTGTCGTAGATCATGTAGCCGTGGTTGCGCACGATGTACGCGGTGGTCCAGATCGGATCGATGATCTTGAGATCGGAGTGATTGACGACCCTGAGCGTCGTCTGTGCCTGCGCGGCGCCGCCCAAACTCAGTACGCACGCAACAAAAAGACCAAGTATACGCTTGCTCATTGCCTGCCTCCCTCACCTCTTCTCGATGTTCCAGAAGATCGTCACCGGCGATTCGAGGGTGCCGGTGATCTCCCTGCGCAGGGCCACCGGCGCATACCACTCGCCAAGGAAGGCGTGGGTCGGACTCTCCGACACCCGCACCTGCATGGCGACGGCGAGCTCCTTGCGCCTGGCGTCGTCAGTCTCGTCGGCGAAAGCGGCGCGCAGCCTCACGAGCTCGTCGTCCTTCGGCCAGCCGAACCAGGCACTCGCGCCGCTCGCGTCGACAAAGCCATTGACCAGCGGATCGACGACGTCGACCGAAGCCGCCGAGGTCAGGAAGGCGTTCCAGCCACCCTTGTGCGGAAAATCCTTGCGGGCGCGGCGGCCGACCAGGGTCTGCCAGTCCATCGTTTTCATGTCGACCTTCAGGCCAGCCCGCTCCATCAGCGCCTTGGCGACGGGTGCGAGGTTGGTCAAGGTAGACACATCGGCCGACTGCATCAGCACCACCGGCTCGCCATCGTAGCCGCCCTCCCTGAGGAGCTCGCGGGCCTTTCTGAAGTTGGAGTCGAGCTTGTCCTCGAAGCCCTTGATGCTGGCATAGGGCGTGTCGCACATGAACATCGCCTTGCAGGTCCTGTACCACCTGGGATCGCCGATCACGGCGTCGAGAAAGTCCTTCTGGTTGAACGCATAGAGCAGCGCCTGACGGTTCCTGGCGTTGTCGAACGGTCTGTGGAGCTGGTTGAAGCGGAAGACGTACTGGTTGCCCCACTTGTTGAGGTTCACCAGCCTGACGTTCCTGTCGGCCTCGAGGACCTTGAAGAGGTCGTGCCTCGGCGTTTCGATCATGTCGATCTCGCCTTTGATCAGCGCATTCACCGCGGTCTGATGATCGAACATCGCCACCCATTCGACGCGATCGACCTTGGCGATCTTTGCGCCGGCCAGGCCCGAGGGTGGCTCGCTGCGCGGCCTGTAGTGGAAATTCTTGACGTAAACCGCCTTCTCGCCAGGCCTCCATTCGTCTTTCACGAAGATGAACGGTCCCGAGCCCGTGGCATCCTCTATTTGCCTGGAGGGATCAGTCGTGGCGATGCGCTTGGGCATGATGAAGGCGCTGCCCGAGGGCTTGGCCAGGGCCTGCAGCATGATGCCGGTCGGCGCCGTGAGCAGGATCCGGAAGGTCCTGGCGTCGATTGCCTTCGCCTCGCTGACCTTGGCCCACAGAATCTTGCCCAGACTATCGCGCACGGCCCAGCGCTTGAGTGACGGCAAGACATCCTCGGCCGTGACCGGCGTGCCGTCGTGGAACTCGAGCCCATCGCGCAGGGTGAAGGTCCAGGTCAGCTTGTCGCCGGAGGTCGACCACTTGTCGACCATCTGCGGCTTGACCTCGAGATTGCCGTCCAGCGCGAACAGCGTGTCGTAGACCATGTGGCCGTGGTTGCGCACGATGTAGGCGGTGGTCCAGATCGGGTCGATGATCTTGAGATCGGAGTGATTGACGACCCTGAGCGTCGTCTGTGCCTGCGCGGCACTGCCCAAGCTCAATGCACAAGCCACCAATAGAAGTGTACGCTTGCTCATTGTCCGCCTCCTCCGGGCTATGAAGCGGCCACCTCCGCAGCCGCCTGCGTCGACCTCCCGTCTTCGATCACCATCCGCGCCGCCTTTTCAGCGATCATCATGGTGGGTGTATTCGTGTTGCCCGAGGTTATGGTCGGCATGATCGAAGCGTCAATCACGCGCAGGCCCTGCAGGCCGCGCACGCGCAGGCGCTCGTCGACCACCGCCATGGGATCCGACGCGATTCCCATCTTGGCCGTGCCCACCGGGTGGAAGATCGTCGTGCCGATGTCGCCCGCGGCCTTGGCGAGCGAGGCGTCGTCGTCGCCGACGGCGGGACCGGGCAGGAACTCCTCCGGCCGGTAAGGCTGCAGGGCGGGCTGCTGCATCAGGCGACGGGTCACGCGGATGGCGTCGGCCGCGACGATGCGGTCCTCGTAGGTCGCGAGATAGTTGGGCGCGATGACCGGCTTGTCGGACGGCTCGCGCGAGCGCAGGCGGATGGTGCCGCGCGAGGTCGGACGCAGGTTGCAGGCGCTGATCGTGATGGCCGGGAAGCGATGCAACGGCTCGCCGAACTTGTCGAGCGACAGCGGCTGCACGTGGAACTGGATGTTCGGCCGCTCGTGCTCGGGCGAGGACTTGGTGAAGATGCCGAGCTGCGAGGGCGCCATGGTCAACGGCCCTCTCTGGAGCAGCGCATATTCGACGCCCATCAGGGCGCGGCGGACCAGCGAATGATAGGTCTCGTTCAGCGTCTTGACGCCCTGCACCTTGAAGATCGCGCGCTGCTGCAGGTGATCCTGCAGGTTGCTGCCCACGCCCGGCTTGTCGTGGACGACGGCGATGCCGACGTCGCTCAGCCAGTTCGCCGCTCCGACGCCGGAAAGCTGCAGGATCTGGGGCGAGCCGATCGCGCCGGCGGACAGGATGACTTCGCCGCGCGCGCGGGCTTCGACCAGCCGGCCGTCCTGCCGGAACAGCACGCCCACGGCGCGTTTGCCCTCGAAGACGACCTTCTCGACCAGCACGCCGGTCTCGAGCCGCAGGTTGTTGCGATTGAGGACCGGCTTCAGGAAGGCTTTTGCCGCCGACATGCGCAGGCCGCGCTTCTGGTTGACGTGGAAGTAGCTGACGCCGTTGTTGTCGCCCGTGTTGAAGTCGGACGTCGCGGGAATGCCCATCTCGACCGCGGCCTTGGCGACCGCGTTCAGCACGTCCCACTGCACGCGCGGCTGCTCGACACGCCATTCGCCGCTGCCGCCATGATGCTCGGTGTCGCCGAGGAAGTGACCGTCGAGCTTCTTGAAGATGGGCCGCACGTCGTCCCAAGACCAGCCGGGCAGGCCGAGCTGCCGCCAGTGGTCGTAGTCGAGGGCCTGCCCCCGCATCGAGATCATGCCGTTGATGGCCGAGCAGCCGCCGATCACCTTGCCGCGCGGATAGTTCAGCGCGCGGCCGTTGAGGCCGGGCTCCTTCTCCGTCTGGAACATCCAGTCGGCGCGCGGATCACCCATGGTGAAGAGATAGCCGACCGGGATGTGGAACCAGATCCAGTTGTCGCGGCCGCCGGCTTCCAGGATCAGCACCCGTGACCGGCCGTCGCCGGACAGGCGATTGGCCAGCACGCAGCCCGCGGAGCCGGCGCCGACGACGATGTAGTCGAAATCGCCTTCGAGGCGCGTTGCTGCTTCCTGGCTCATCATGTGTCCTTGGCGACGGGTTCCCCTTCCGGCCCCCATTCCTCATAGCGCGTAATCCCGTCGGCGTCCCAGTCGCACCAGGCCGGCCGCTGTCCCAGGAAGATGTGCTCGACCGGCCGCGTGCCGGGATCGTCGTCGAGCAGGGCGACGCGCAGCAGCACGTTGGTCTCGCCGGGATGCTCGGCGATGATCTGCGACCCGCAGACCGAGCAGAAATGGCGGTTCTTGCCGGGCGAGGATTCGTAGATGCTCGTCTTGTCCTGGCCGCGCAGCCAGCGGAAGTTTTTCCGCGGCACCGAGGCGTAGGCGTTGGCCGGAGCGGCATGCGCCTTGCGGCAGGAACGGCACGAGCACAGGCCGATCTGCAGCCCGGACGACGGCGGAGTCGCTTCGTAGGCGACGGCGCCGCAGAGACAGCTTCCTTGCATGACGTCCTCCGTCAGATCTGAGAGTAGCCGCTGCCGGTCGCATCGATGCCGCGGCCGACGCCTTTGTCGATCCAGCCGAACTCCTTGAGGATCTGCTGGCTGTAGGTGACGCGGCCGTTGACCTTCTCCGCAGCCTCGCTCGCCAGCAGCAACGCCGCGCGCGCCATCATCGAGGGCGGCTCGCCGCGTGGATCGTCGAGGCCGTCGACCAGCTTGTGATAGACCGTGCCCGGTGTCGGCACGACCCGCGACGGCGACACGCAGGAGACGGCGATGCCGCCGCGATGCGCCACTTCCTGGGCCAGCCCCTGGGTGAAGCGCTCGAGGGCGGCCTTGCTCGCGCCGTACATCACGCCGCCGCGCACCGTCTGGTCCTTGTAGGGGCCGCGGCCGGGCCCGATCGCCGAGCCCGAGCTGATATTGACGATGGCGCCACGACCGGCCGCGATCATGTCGGGCAGGACGGCCTTGCTGAGGATGAACGGCGCATGGACGTTGACCGCGAATGCCTTGATCCAGCGATTGGTCGGATAGTCGGCGGTCGGGATGTAGTAGTTGAGCGCGGCATTGTTCACGAGCGTGTCGATGCGGCCGTAGGCCGATCGCGCCGCCTCGACGAGCCTCAGGCACTCGGCCTCGGATGAAATGTCGGCGGCGACCGCCGTCGCCTCGCCGCCCGCTGCCTTGATGGCGGCGACCGTGCTCGCCAGCGCGCCTTTCAGCTGGTGATCGCCCTCGTTCAGCGTGCGCGCCACGCAGACGACCTTGGCGCCTTCCGCGGCGAACAGCTCGGCGATCGCCTGGCCGATGCCACGGCTGGCGCCGGTGACGATGGCGACCCGTCCCGTCATCTTCTGCATGGCTGCCTCCCGTTGCCTGTCGAAATCTGGGCCTGTCGAATCCCGGGCCGGAGCCCTTGCCGGACAGCCCGGCTGGCGCGCACAATTCGGCAATTAAGGGAGCGACGCATGCAGTACAACCGCATTTCTGCCGACTGCCATCTCGACATGCCCTGGATGCCGCCGGACCTGTTCACGTCCATGGCGTCGCGCGAGCTGAAGGACCGCATGCCGTACGTCGTCGACAGCGACGAAGGGCCGAAATGGACGGCCAAGAACGGCGCCAGCTTCGGCTTCAAGAACGGCGTCGGCCCGGCCGGCAGCAAGTACGTCAAGGGCAAGCATCATCGCGTCGACGTGATGGCCGAGACCGGCCTCTACGAGGACGGCGCCAAGAACATCATGCGCGTCTCCGACCCGCACCTGCGCATCAAGGACCTCGATCGCGACGGCGTCGATGCCGAGGTGATCTACGGCATCCTGGGCGCCGCCGGCCGGCTGAACGACAAGGACGCCGCCAACGAGATGCTGCGCATCTACAACGACTGGCTGAAGGCGTTCTGCAGCCACTATCCCGACCGCCATATCGGCCTCGCCTGCCTGCCCTACGGCGACATCGACGCGGCGGTGAAGGAGATCTATCGCGTCGCCAAGCTGGGCATCAAGGGCCTCGAGCTCTCCTGCTCGTGGGACATGGAGCCGATGTGGCACCCGATGTGGGAGCCGCTGTGGAAGGCGGTGAACGACGTGCAGCTGCCGCTGCACTTCCACACCTTCCCCAACGTGCCGCCCGACATGATCCAGAAGCATCCCGGCCGCGTCGGCCGCTCGGTGTTCTTCACCGTCGTGTCCGGCTTCCAGATGAACCTGGTGAACATCCTGGCGGCGATCATCGCGGCCAACGTGCTGGAGCGTTACCCCAACATCCGCATCGCCTTCGGCGAATCGGGCTGCGGCTGGATCCCCTATGCGCTCGACCGCATGGACTTCGAATGGGAGGACCGCTTCACCGACCTCGGGCTGAAGATGAAGCCTTCCGACTACTGGCGCCGCCAGTGCAAGGCCACCTTCCAGTTCGACCGCATCGGCGCCAAGCTGATCGACGAGATGGGCGCGGAGAGCCTGATGTGGGGCTCCGACTACCCGCACGGCGACGGCGTGTGGCCGAACTCCGACCAGTACATCAAGGAGCAGTTCGCCGAGGTCTCGCCCGAGGTGACCAAGATGATCACCTGCACCAACGCCGGGAAGTTCTACGGGCTGATCAACTGAACCTGCCGCCGACGTCGGCGACCGTTTCGCGAGGGCGCAGCTTGCTGCGCCCTCGTTTTGTTTGTGCCGGCGCGAAGCACTCACACAATTCCCCGCTTCAGGACGGCCAGCTTCTCCTGCATGCGCCACTCCTCTTGCGGGTTCCGCCTCTCCACCGGATAGGCGAAGGTCAGCGCCAGCGCATCGCCGTCATCTGGTGACGCAAGCCCGCGCTTGCGCATGTCGTCCTTGCGCTCCAGCCGGATTGCGTCCGCGGCATCGTAGCCATAATCGACGGCCGTGAGGTCAGCCGTGAGCGAGCGGTCGTCCGGCAGGCAGCCGAACCGGCACCACTCCTTCATGTGGCCCCACATCTCCGCACGTTTGTTGGCGTAGCGAACGGCGGCTTCACTGCTGTCAGTGCGGTCGGCACCGGCGCCAAAGTCGATGCCGCGCACCGTCGAGCAGCCGAGCTGGCTCAGGCGATCGACAACACCCCATCCGATGCCGGTGCCGTCGACGAAGACGGCGTCGGGCTCATGGGAGTTGATCAATTCCATCACCCGGCCGGCCGTCACCATGAGGTCGGGAATGCGGAACTTCACCGCCGGGATCGAACGCGCATCGAGGCCTCGCCGGAAGCGAACCACGGTGTGGTCTTCGCCCTGTCGCGCAATGTCGACGCCCATCACCAGCGCGGCAGCGGGATCCTTGAACAGTTCCCGTGCCACCGCATGCTGCACGCGCTCGCTGTCGATGAACTGCATGGTGCCGGCCCGCGGGAACTCGCCCTTCACGCGCACGCGCACGAAGTCGGAATCCTCGCCGTAGTCGTGCACCCAGGTCGCGATCTGAGCCTTGTTGGTCATCGATACCGAGCGCGAATCGATCTGCTGCGGTTGCCAGCGATGGGCGAAGCGGCCGCCGGCGAAGCATTCGCGGAAGCGGCCGGTGGTGCGCGTCGGATTGCCGAAGGCGAGCCAGAACAGATCGGTGCCCAAATCGGTGAGAGCGCCCTCGATGGTCTCCCAGACGCCGTCGGCGATCGACGAAGCCTCGTCGAACAGGGCGAAGGCGCGCCTGCCCTTGTTGTGCAGGCCGGCGATGGCCTCGGTGTTGTTCTCGGACCAGGTGATGGCATCGACTCGCCAGGTGCGGTCGAGGCCGGGTCGCGAGGACTGCAGCGACGTCGCGGTATAGGTGAACCAGTCCTTGTTGACCGAGAGAGCGTGCCATTTGGCGAGCTCGGGCCAGGTCTTGGTGCGCAGCTGCCCCTCGGTGTTGGCGGTGACGATGCCGCGGGTGTCCTTGACGGTCGACATCGCCCACAGAACGATCCACGCGACCAGCGCCGACTTGCCGATACCGTGGCCGGACGCCACAGCCAATCGCACAGCTTCGTCCGGCGACTTACCGCGCTCGGAGAGGCCACGGCCGAGCTTCTCCAAGACCTCGCGCTGCCATGGCTCGGGGCCGGTCTCACCGGCAAGCGCCGTACCCGCCTCGCCCCACGGGAAGGCCGCCATCACGAACCCGAACGGGTCGTGGCGATAGCGGCTGAAGCGTTCAACGAGTCTCCCCGACTTTGAGCGGTTAGTCGCCATTGTCGAGACGCACACTTTCGCTGGCGGTGTCGAGCAGTGCGAACTCGTCTTCGGACTGGGCGTCCGCCTCGGCCGGCCGGTCGCGCCAGTCGGCGCGCCGGCGGTTGCGTAGCCAGAAGATGCAGGCCTGGGTGTCGGGCGGGTAGGCCACCGTGACGCTGAAGGACTTGGGCTCGCCTCGGCACAGGAACGTTCGCTCGACCTTGTGCCGGAAGCCGACGGCGCGGGCATAGAGGCTCGCCGCGACCTTGGCGTCGGCCCGCCGCCGCCCGCCGCGCACGGCGGCCGCAAAGTCGGGATGATGGGCTATCCAATTGTCGATGGTTCGCGGCGAGACTTCGAACACCTCGGCCAGCTCGTCGTTGGTGGCACCGAGCAGGCAATGCTCGCGCGCCAGGTCGCAATGATCGGGGCGGTAGCTCGTGGGACGTCCGGGCGGGTTCATGGCCTGGAGGTTAAGCACTTTGGTTATGAATGTCAATAACTGTCGTGCTCATTTTCAAGGCCAGGGTTTTTGCGCTCCAAACAGGCCCTTTCGGCGCATGAACTCCGCCGGCAACGAGATTTGCTAGCAGTGCTGGCACTTTGTTTCGTTCTGCGGACGACTCCTTTTACCAACTTCAGTTATTGACTTCAGTTATTATCCTTTGTACAGTCCGATTTCCGTCGCCCCGGCCTTCGGCGAATCCGCCTGGGCGGGGCGGCGCAATTCACTGGAGCAGGTCCATGTTCAATGTCCGGCCTGATGCACAATCACCGTGGATCCACGTCGAGCCGCCGCCGGCGGACGAAGTGCCAGGATTCCGCGTGAATCCCGATGGTTCAATCCGCAATACGCCGAGCACCGCGCCTTCCGGCGCCTTTCCGGCCGCGCTATCCGACTTTCCCCCACCCCCGCGCCATTCCCTTCAGGGCGCAATCGATCAGATCATGAGGATCTATGCACCGTTTGCTGCGGGGCCGCCCGGCGGTCCGTTTGTCCAGCGAGGGGTAGAGACCGGCATGGGCGCGCCAACTTTCGGCCAACCGCCCTTCTCGACAGCGTCGCCGTCACCAAGGCCAACGCCGCCTTTCATCTCCGCTGCGTCTGACAAAAGCGACGGTCTCCCTACCGTTGAGCGAACGCCAGGCACTCCGAGCAACGACGTCGCCCAGCAAGACACTGGACTTGCCCGTGTGGGAATGGATCAAGACCAACGCTGAACAGGCTAATGGCTGAGCCAACCACCCCGCCCCGTGAGCCAGAGACAACACCTCGACAGATAGCTGAGGTGACGCCCAGCTATCATCAGGCTGTTGGCGTCGCATACATCACAGAAGCTCTTATGCAGATGCAGGCGACGCTCGGAGAACTAAAGTCCGACGTGAAACATCTGACGGCCGCAAGCGAGAAGCAGGGAAAGAAGACCGACCGCATAAGTCATATTATCTTCGCAGCTGGCGTCGTGCTGACCATTCTGCTCGCTATCGGCGGCTTCCTTCTGAACAAGATTTGGGATGGCCTTGTCCTGGCGCTTAAGGCGGCCGGTCACTAGGTTCCGCCCGAGATCATGCGAAAGCAACGCTCGCAATAGTAGGCGCCAAGGCGACGCTGCCAGCGATGCAAAAAAAAGGGCCCATCGCAGTCAGATGGGCCCAGGACACTGCCCTGGCGTACGCCCACCAGGTCAGTCGGGGAACTTGCTGAGGGCGAGGCGCCTACTGGATGACGATCTCGACGCGGCGGTTCTGCGGCTCGCGCACACCGTCGGCAGTCTGCACCAGCAGGCCCTGCTCGCCGCGGCCGACCACGCTGATCGCCTGCGCCGGCACGCCTTCACGCACCAGGGCGTCCTTCACGGCGTTCGCGCGACGCAGCGACAGCGCCATGTTGTAGCTCTCCGGACCCGATGTGTCGGTGTGGCCGGTGGCCGTGATACGCGCATTGCCCCTCTGCTTGAAGGCGTCGGCCGCCTGCTTGATCGTGTTCAGCGCCTGTTGGCTCAGGTTCGAGCGGTCCCAGTCAAAGAAGACCATGAACGACGGCGGCGCGATGGCCGGTGCCGGCGGCGGCGGCGGGGCCATTTCCGGCTGGCCGAATTTGTAACTGAGACTGAGCAGGGCCATGACGTTGTTGTTGAAATAGGCCCCCGGGTTGGTCGTCCCGTAGTAGCGGCCTTCGAGGCCGATGCGCATGGCGGGGGTGGCATTATAGCCAATACCCAGAATGGCTTGGTAGGCGAACATGGTGAGGCAAAGGTTGCAGCCTTGTATGTTGGCATCGACGAAGGCAACGCCCACGCCGCCTCCGACGTACGGCGTGATCATCGCGCCCGGGAAGAAGTCATAGAGCGCGTTGGCCATGACCGAGATTTGCTCGATCCTGCCCCGTACGTTGGCGTAGCCCGTGGGGAAGGCCACGACGGCGGTGCCGGTGTTGGAATGGTACATGCCTTCCAGCTCGACACGCGGGCCGACGAAGTCGTAGCCGACCTTGCCGCCCAGGGCCCAGCCGGTATCCATGATGTAGCTCTGATTGTTCAGCAGCCAATTGGCGGCCCCCTGGGCGCCAATGTAAAAGCCCTGGTACGTGGGATTGGTCGACTCGAACCATGACGATTGAGAGTGAGCCACAGTCGGCAGGCAGATGGCCGCTGCGATCGCAAACGCCGCCTTCTTCATGACCTATCTCCCCTTGATGGAGTGTGGCCAGGGAATGCCATTGAATGCGGTCGAGTTGCGGCCGACGCCTAATTTTTGCCACTGTTGCCCTGCTGCAACAGGGCTCTGGCCTATCCAATTCGGGCGCGCTCGCCCCTCGTTGCTGGAGTCACGAACCAGCCGCTGTCCAGACGATCCTGGAGCTCCTCCGCGGTCAGTTCAGCGCACTCCACTTCCGTCTGATGTCCGCGCACTCGAACCATGACCCAGGTTCGGATCGGGGTGTAAATCTTCTGGGCGTCCATGAGCTGTCCTTGCGTGAGCAGGCTGAATGACGCCGCGATGCTCGCTGCTACGGGGTGTCGTGGGCAGCAGCATAGCCTGCAACTGACAGGCTACAGACATCGCGGCGACCGACGTCGGTACCTCAAACGTGTGAGGTGTCAGGAGCACCCTCAATTTACACCTTGGTATGCGACCCGGGGCCATCCCAGCGCGCTGTGGCTGCAAGACCCGAACGGCGAGGCCGTGGTCACTGTGCCGACCGGCGCCTGCTGCCTTGATCCTGGACTGTATGGAGAATCACCTCATGCCTCTTTTCGCACGCTGCGAGAACAGGCATCGCTCACGGTCTAACGCCGATCGAAAGCATGTGGTTGGCAACGACTACTGCTCTGGGCGCTCACTCTCTCGCGGCGTGAGGCCCGGGACGCTAGTGCGACGTGCGCCGTTAGCCAGAGTCGCTGAAATCGTATCCCCGTCGGAACTTCACCGCATGATCCGGCATTGGCTCCATGGGCGTCTGGCTCAATCGGAACTGCGTATGTTTCTGGTGTCGCTCTACCTCACGGGGTCAACGCTAAGGCCCCGGCTTTTCCGTTTCCTCGCGCGCCTTGCAGGCGGGCGAGGACGAAGGGTCATCATTACGAAGCGGCCGAGGTCCTAGTGGGAACGACATCTCGGCCGCCCAAGTGGATCAAGCCGCAGCTCACGCGCCTCGTCGACGAGGCGCCGGCGGGTGGCGGCTGGGTGCACGAGCTCAAGTTCGACGGCTACCGCATGCACGCCCGAATCGACGACCGAAAGGCAAAGCTCCTGACGCGCACTGGGCTGGACTGGTCGCACCGGTATCGCCGCACTATCGAAGCCCTTCAGTCCCTGAGGGTGAAGTCCGCTTACATCGATGGTGAGCTTTGTGCGCTCAATGACCACGGCGTTCCGGTATTCAGCCGCCTGCAGGCGGCCATGGACGAGGGACGCACTGACCGGCTCGTCTTCTTCGCCTTCGACCTGCTGTTCCTGAACGGCGAAAGCACGGCGCAGCTGCCGCTGATCGAGCGCAAGGCGAGACTGCAGCGCTTGTTCCGGAAGGAGATTGATGGTCTGCGCTACACCGAGCACGTCGCCGGCGACGGCCCACGCTTTCGCGCGGAGGCCTGCAGGCTCGGGCTCGAGGGCGTCATCTCCAAGCGCGCCGATCGACCCTATGCCCCGGGAGACCGCGGGATCTGGGTGAAGTCGAAGTGCCTCAACCGCGAGGAGTTCGTTGTCGTCGGTTGGACTGATCCCGAAGGCAGCCGCAGCCACATCGGCGCGCTGCTCCTGGGCTACTACACCGAGGATGGCCGTCTGCACTACGCTGGCCGTGCCGGCACCGGCATGACCGAGAAGGAGCTGAAGCGACTGGCCGGCGTACTGGCGCCGTTGCAGATCAAGAGCATGCCGCTCGCCGAGGCACCGCCCCGCGACAGCCGATTCGGTTCGCCGCTGAAGCTGTCAAAGGTGCATTGGGTGAAGCCCGAGCTCGTCGTCGAGGTGACGTATCTCACTTGGACCGAGGACAACCTACTGCGGCAGGTCTCCTACCAGGCGCAGCGCCAAGATAAGCCGGCAAGGCAGGTGGTACGGCCTGTGCCACACCCACGACGGCGCTAGTTTGAAGCTGGGCACTTTGCGAATTTCTTTGCGAGAGGAAGAACCGAGGCGCCTTGTGCGCGTTGTGTGCAGTGCCGGTTCCCCCATGTTTCCGGCGAGCCTTCCCCGGCCGCTAGTCCCTAGACGGGTTCACGGCTGGGGTGGGCTGCAACAAGCGATCAGGCAGCCTCGACGTGGAAGCCATCGACGCTCTTGACGATCCAGTCGCCGACCTTGGCGGCCACCCGCCGCCCGTTCGGAGTCTCGACTGAAACTGTGCCGTTACTCTCCCGGAAGGCGACGAGCTCGCTATCGGCATGAAGGGCGCAGATCGCCTCCCATGCCTTGTCGTCACCAGTCCATTGCACCCTACTGAACGTCGGCATCGTGCGGCTCCCTCAGTTCTTTTATCGGGGCCGCTCCCGAGACTTCGCAAGCTGCGCCGGCAGCAACCCAATGCGAGACCCGCGGAATCCGTCAATCAATCTTTCGGTACCACCAGAGTATCGCCCAGACCGCCAAGGCTAACGCGGCGATGGCAATCATGCCGATCAGCGTGCTCCCGCTAAAGAGGGTCATAAATTCGCGCATGTCTAACGACGATGCAACCGGCCCACCTCGATAGGAGGGACCCGCGCCTGCCCTAACGGAACTGGCGTGCATCGCGGGGGCGCGGTCTCCTCTCTAACCCATCGTCCAAAGAATGCCGGTATGCCGCACGAAGTTGCACAGGCAGCACGTAGATCGTTAACGGCGACCATCGACATTGCGTCACCCGCTGAAGATCATGGACGGCGTGAACTGGCAGGCAGCGCCGGAACCGAAGAAGCGGAGAGCCCGCAAGGCCTAAAACGTCGGCCCCAGCCGAGGCGTTGATGGTGGCCATTCGTCATCCAGGACTGGCAGCGCGTGACGAGGCTGCCCCGCCTTCGGCCGCGGATTCGCTTCGGCAACCGGCTCGCAACGGCTGAACCAATCGGGGTAGGAAGCACGCGCCCAATCGAGCAAGGTGCGGACGGTGTTTTCCACCTCCCCGCCCGACCTACCTAAGGCCGCCGCGACGTTGCATGCAGCATTGAAAGACGTCAGCTCGGCATCGCCAGAGTACCGTGCTTGCCGGTAAGCCTGCACGACATCGCGCACCGCCCCCGTTCTCACTCCCCATTCCAAGGCGCGGCGCTTGGCTTCGGCTATCTCTTCGCTCGTCAAGCCCAGCTTTGGCATCGGACGATTTGCAATGCCGCTGCGGTCGATCCAGTGCTGCATGGCCCGCGCTTTCGCCCAGGTGGTGAAGTGATAGATGCGGTAGCCCGAGTCTTCTCGCCAGCCAGCCAGGACCATGAACTCGCTCGCTGCCGCAACCCGCCTGCAGGCGGCTTCGACTTCTCGAGCGTCCTCCGGCTTGAACGGGTCTTCCCGCCGCATTTTGGCGACATAAGGCATGCGTCGCCGCCTCGCCGCGATGGTGTCCTCGCCCTTGCGCCTTCCCATTCCCGGCCACTCCCAAATGACCGGATCCCCTTGTCTCCGCGCGAGTCCTAGCGCGCATCAGATGGCGAGCAGAGTCGAAAGCGGAGACTGCACTGACAGCAAATGGTGCGGCATGCGGGCGCGCTGCAGTGCTGGCAATCAGGGCGGCGTGCGCGCGCGTATGAAATGGAACCGGCGGACCCGTCACATCCGTCACCGCGACATGAGAAAACCCGCCGGCCACCGGCGAGGTGGCGCAAGCACCGCCAAGAGGTTTGCAGCCTTGGCATTGATTTGGAACGACCGGCGGCGAATTAACCCGCGGGAGGGCGCGCGCTCGTCGCGGGGTGGTTTCCGGGGTCCTCCCTCCCCCATAGACCGACCGCCCCCCGTGCGCGGCCTCAAGGACAAGGTCGTGGACCTTGAAGGTCGGCGTCATGCGTGAACGCCGCCGGCTATTGTTCCTCTTGTTCGGCCGCATCGACTTCCGGTAGCTGTTCCGCGCCCCGTCCGTCTATGGAGTCGTTGAATTCCAATAGTTTAGCTAGAAGGAGAGCGTTCACTTGACGTTGGTCGGTTCGCGCCGATTGGATACCTGCAATCAAGCGAGCTTGTTCCGCTTGGTCGGGTGGAAAGCAAACTTCCAGTTCTTCGAAGTCTTCCTGTTGGGTCCGTCGCCGATTGCTGTGTCCCGTCGTGATCGCCCGGAACGCCCGTTGGTAATAGCGGCTTCGCAACAGGCACGACAGAAATTCGGGATCAAGGCGACCGTCCACTACTTCATAGATTGGGAATTCCTTCGTCACAAGCGCACCGTCGAATGCCGGCGGGACAACCGAGATACACCCCTTCCAAAGATCGATTGAGGAGAATACGACGTCGCCGGCGCGTGCCGCGAACCATTGGGAAGGACTGTCTTCAAAGTACATCCCTCGCCACTCCGGCGGATTGCGGCCCTTGCCAGCCTCGCGTGGGCGGATTTCACCATTCTGCCCCAACGTCATGACAACTACCGTTTGTTCCGGGGAAGTTGTCGGGTCGACTTCGTGATTCGCCCTCCGGCGCATCAATCGCTTTAGCGGTTCGCGAATCCAGCCCTTAGGCGTGATCGTCTGTTCCTCACGTTTGAAGAGGAAATACTTTGGGTCCAGCCGGTGACTTGAATGCGCTTCCCACAGCACGTCGAATGGAATCATCATGCAGTCGGGCTTGGTGGACCCCGCATACGTTGCCGGCGACGCGAGGAAACTGCGGAATTCTCCGAGAATCGTACCAGTTTGATCGTCTGCCAGTTGGCCGCCAGATCCTCCGCGGTAAAGATCGTTCAACGGTGAAGTGACACCTGTGGGCGCGTAGCCAACTTGGTTTGCTTCGGCCAAAAACACTCTGTGACTAAGCGACTTCCAGGCCGTCGCAATCGCCTTCGATTCATCTTCGTCATGCTCCATGGCCGTATTGAATGCGGTCCGAAACGCCTGCTCCTCGGCTTGGGTGAATTTGCGGAAGAACAAAATTGACGTTTTGTTCTGGGCACCCGCCTTTCGAAAGGCATAGTCCGGCAGCGACACAATAGCTTCCACATATCCATTCTCGGCCAGGAAGCGACGCACGCGAGGACAATTGGAGATTTCCCCTTGATTGTTAAAAAGGCCATCCGGCAGGATTAGGCCAAGCCGGCCGCCTCGATCCAAGAACGTGATAGAGCGTTCTAATATGGCATGCTCCGAGGCGACGGCGTCACGGCCGCGGGCCACGGCAAAGGAAGCTAACGAATTCGACCCGAGGTGGTCTTCATCGCCCTCCGGAACTTCGTCGCCAAACGGGGGATTGCCAACAACTCGTTGGAACCGGCCGCGCCCACGCAAGCGCGGCTTGTCAAATGCCGTATCCCGATGCCGGCATTGCCAGCGTGAGCGCTGCCACGATGGTACTGCCAACTTCATGTCGGCCATCATGACGTGTTGTCGAATCGCTAGCGATCAGAATTCCTTGGGAAGTAGGGCGACCGACTCGGGTGGTGCCAGCACATACATGGCTGGTGGCTTGCGCCGTAGCGGCATGATGAACGCCAGCGGCGCCGGCTGCCCGCGCTGCGCGGCCATGCGACCTTGCACGTGCCACAGGCAATCGCTGGTGTAACGGTAATAGGCTTCGCAGTCTTGCAGCCACGGCAAGCTTGCGTGCCGCCATTGATAGACAATTGGGCCGGCCGACGCCGCCGCTGACTCTTCAAGGTTCACATAGAAAAGACCATCGGACGGCTGGTCGTGCTTGAGTGATGCCCAATGGCAGTGCGAAAGGCTGTTCCTAATGTCTTTGCACGCCCGGATGCCATCCAGGGCTTGGGCGAACTGGTCGCCAATCCCGGTGAGGCACATCCACTCGCCGGCTTCCGAACTCGCCAACTTGATGCGGGCCTTCTCACCGCGCGCCGCGAAGAAATCGCGCCAGCCTTTCCGCTTGTCGCTAATCGAGTGACCCATGGACAGGGCCAACTCAAATTCCAGTTCGCCGTAACCACCGAGTAGACGGGCGACGATCCCCGACTCAGTAGGCCACTCGTAGAAAGCGGGCATGAACATGCCGGCAGGATACAAACGCCGTGTTGTGGATTGCCTGCACCACGATGTTAGGCGCACCGCCGGCTATATTGGACACTTATTGGACATAAAAACCGGCCGAAACCGGAAAAGCTTGATTCTATTGGCGCTCCCTACGGGATTAGAAAACCCATTTAAAGCGCCAAGAAATCGGGCGTTTTGACGTTGTGCCCGAAATTGTTATGCAGTTAAAAAAGACTTCCTTGCGGGCGTAGCTGGGAAGCCGATACGAGCGTGTCATGCCTGTCGCAGACCTAAAGTCTGTGACGCGAGCCGTTCATTGCGAACAGTGCAACTAGGCTTTTTCGACTATGATGACGTATGAGCATAGCCAGACAGGGCTTCCTTTCTCCCGAGTTGGACGACCTTCGTGCGAAGATCCGCGCTGCCAATCCGGACTTTTTCAAGCTCGCTGAACGCCTCAGTGAATTGGGACAACAGCTTCTAGCCAGATCGCAAGAAATCCAGACCGCGCCTCTAATCGTCAGCTTATTCGTCCGGGGGCTGCAAAGCTTGCAGGGTGCAATTCTATTGGCGGAGCGGGGGCTTGCTACTGAAGCGGCGATCATTACCCGCAGCATGTTGGAGACGATGTTCTACCTTGGCGCGCTTCGGCGCGATGACACGTTTGCCGAGGAACTGCGCCAAGATCACATTAAACGGCTCAGCAAAAACGCGCAGGAATTCCTGAAGTTGGTTGAGCGGGATGGCCTAGGCGCCGATCACGCGCAGCTAAAGGACGACTTGAAGGTGCTGAGAGACAGGGAAGGGTCGGGCCAAGAAATCGTAGCGCTCAGGATTGCGGAGCGCGCAGAGCGGCGGGCTGACTATGACACCTCATATCGCCATCTTTCCACCAGCGCTGTGCATACAACCGTCAAGGCCTTGGCTCAGCATTGGCATGAAGATGGGTCAGGCTACGGTATTCGGACCGGACCAGCCTTACCGCACCTGATCGAGGACGTTATGGGCGATCTCGTTTGTGCGGGCTATGCGTTGAATGAAGAAATGAATGCAGTCGTGAAGGATGGGAAGACGGCGGAGGAACTTAGCGCTATCGAAAGCACTTTCTTAAGCTTGGTTGGATTTGGAATTAAGAACAGGACGCCGGGCCATCCGACCTGAAACGGGCGTCGCATTTGACCTTGGCAACGTACGGCATCCGCTCCCCCTTCAGCCCGAAGTGTCCTCGCCCTCGCGGCGCATAATTGGGCGGTACGCCCTGTTCCATGCGGTCCCTCGTGCGCTGCACTCTGGCACGCGCTGTTCTAAGTGCCGATGTAGCTCAAAAGCGCTGGTTGTCCACATAGACAGACGCGTAACCTACTGTAGCAAATGGGCATTGATCCAACTCGAGGCGCAGAAAGGCGCGGATGTGTGTTCTGCGCCAGTCATGGGGCGGGGACACAGATTACAGGTGAGCACCTTTGGTCGGATTGGATGGGCGATTACTTTCCGCACGATCCTGGTGCTGAACGCGTCGAGTTCATGGAAGACCTCGAGTCGGAGCGCTCGATGCGGCCTGTTAAGTTGGAGCGCGCGAAATTAGGCGCAGCCAACAAGAAGAAGATCTATGTCGTGTGTGATCGGTGCAATTCCGGTTGGATGAGTCGGTTGGAGAAAGCGACCAAGCCTACTCTTGTCCAGTTGATTACAGGCGTCCCCACGCTACTAGACGACGCGGCAGTTCAGCGCTTGGTAAATTTTGTGGCTCTGAAGGCGATGGTAGCTGAGCACGATGTGTTCAAAGGCCGTACGCCAATGCCGATCTATGACTCCGCGGCCCGTCGGCGGTTCATGGATACGGGGATCGCGCCTGACGGCATTCGGATGTGGATTGGCGCAGGTGGTGGGCCGAAGTGGCGCACAGGTTTCTATCGATTTGTCAGTGGAGTGCGTCTCATTAAGGCGCCCTTGGGGGCGACTGTCGAACCCAATTTCGTTCGAAGCGGAGCCAACATTCACTCCGTCACATGGGGGCTTGGCAGCTGCTTCTTCCATGTCGTCGCGACCACGAACATGGAATTCTATCGACAGCACGGTTGGGACGTGCCGCCCGGCTTATTTGCAATTTGGCCGTTGCAAGCCGGTACGCTCGTGTGGCCTCCCAACTTTGCTTTCACGGACTGGGCAATCGACGAACTGTCGGTGTCTCTTCGAGGCCTCAGCAAAACTTTTCATAAGGTCGCATCTGACGGAACGCTACTTCCGCCCTAACCGTAGCCATTGCCGCGCTTGACTCCGGGTCCTAGGCGTGAGGAGTTCGGCTCGTGGCCCTTCCGAATGGCGCGTCTCGCGGTATCAGTGGCCACCGCCCGCGCGAAAGCGGGGCGCTAGGCATGGCACGGCTTGGCTTGGCATCGCGCGACTTGGCTCGGCATCGAGACAACGCGATCAAAAAAGCCAAAGCGAGAGGACGCTCGGGTGCCGGGGTGATGAGCCCCGGCTCCCACCCGCTCGCCCAGCAGGGCAAGCGGCCTCGTGCCTTTGGAGCCATGCCATGCTCAACCGCCGCGACGACGTTTGTTTGCAATTCCTCAACCGCTTCATGAGCGGCCACAAGATCGACGCCGGGGCGGGTTTTCCGGCAGCCCATCGCGCGCGAGCCGCTCGAATTCAGATGCCGGGATGATCGGCCGCCTGCCGAACTGAACGACCTTGATCAGGCCGTGGCTGCGCGCCCGCACCAGCGTGCTCAGGCTGGTGGCAAGCTCGCGTGCCGCGTCCTTCATCGTGCGTGCCCGCCGTTCCGGCGGCACATCATCATGCTTGGCCATCGATTGTGCCCTCCCTCAAAAATCCTGAGCGAAGGCTAAAGAGCGCCGTGCAAGGCCCGCAACTCAGCGGCCTGATGGGGCCCGGTGGGGCGGGGCGGGGCCCTGTAGGGCGGGGTGGGGCCCGGTAGGGCGGGACGATTTTGAGAAAGGTGGGGATAAGTCGGAAATTCAGCGCGCTCTGCGCACGCTCGCCGCTTTGCTCGGCTTGCCGAGGCAGAAGTCGGACCAAGCCTGCATCATCGCGCGGCGCGCATCGAGCAGATCGCTTCGCTGGTAGCTCGCCTCGACGCCCGGCACGACGTGCGCCAGCGCCGCCTCGGCCAGCTCGCGCGCGTAGCCATGATCGGCGGCCCAGCTTCGAAAGCTGGCGCGCATGCCGTGCACCGTCGCATCGATGCCCATGCCTTTGAGCAGCATCAGCATCGCCATGTTGCTGAGCGGCTTGGTTGCCGTGCTGCCAGCGAACAGCAGCGCGCTGCGTTCCTCGCCCGGTCGAAGATCCTCGACGATCTTGGCGATGCCCGTGGTGATCGGCACGCGATGCTGGCGGCGCTGACCGACCTCGCCCTTCATGCGGGCGGGCGGGATCACCCAAGTGCCGTGGGCGAACTCGTCGAAGCGCGCGCCCAGCGTCTCGCTCGTCCGCGTCGCCGCCAAGATCGTGAGCCGCAGCGCGTAGGCCGACAGGCTGTCGTTGGCGCACAGCCTTGTCATCAACTTTGGCACCTCGCGCCATGGCAGCGACTTGTGATTGCCGCGCGGGGCCTCAGCGACGAACGCCGACAGCGAGCGCTTCAGCTCGGCATAGCGCGCCGGGTTGGGACGGTCGCTCAGCCCCAGCGTAAGGGCTTCATCAATCACATGCGGGAGGACAAGCCAGCTCGGCAGGTAGCCCGGCCGGTGCCGCATTCGACTCGGCGCTAGCCACCTTCTTCCTTGGCGCGCCTATCCAAGTCGACCGCCTGCACGTCAAGCTCCTCAGCGTAGCGCAGTAGCCGTTCCACATCGCCGGCCGCGGTAAGCGTAGCAGCGAGCCGCCTTGCCCTTTTGGCGAGGTCCCGGGTAGCGCTAGCCTGCTCGCTTAGCTTGGCCGCCATCGAATACGCCCTCCTGACAACCCAATGCGCGGCACAGTCGTCGAGTTGCCGGGCCGTGTGCGATATTGAACAGTGCGCGATCACGCACGGCAGTTGTGCCAAAGCGAACAGCGTCCCGCCTCATAGGTCTCTACGCTCCGAGGAAGGGCTGCCGGAGGGTCGGTTCATTCCTGAGCCACGCCCTTCTTGCGCCTCAACCCAACGCTTCGGGACTTCAATGCCCGACGAGACAGAAGCAATGGCACTCGCTCTGGTACGCCTGCTTCATGAGGCGACCGACGGGGATTCGATACCGTGGCGGACCATCCGGCGGCTCGATGGTGCCACCGACGGAGCCGTGGCGCTCGCGGCCGAACGAGGCTGGTTGCAGCGCGACGATACCGGTCGCGTCGCCTTGACGGATGCGGGACGAGAAATCGCGCAGGCATTGGGCCGGCCATTGCACTAGGGAACCCCACGCCGGCCCGTGCAGTCGAGGCGGAGGGCGGCGTGGTGTGTTTCACTGCGATGCCATAGCAAAAGATCAACCCAGCAGAGTCCCGCATTGAACACTGGGGCCAGAGAAAGGGCCTATGGTCGGGGTTCTCCTGAGAGGAGATCCCATGCAACACCCAACGACCTCCCGCGGCCAGCCCGCGTACGCGGACGCGATCAAGCGCCACACGATCGAAATGAGGGAGTTGCTGGGAATGGGACCAGCCGCCGACATTGCTCCTCATGACGAAGCACCCCCGGCGGAGCGAAGGGCTACCGCTCGCTGGGCGCCTTCCGTTCCGCCACGATTGCCGCTCGTACGGCGTCTAGCGGCGAGCGTATCCCGCCGGGATGCAGCACGGCTTGGAACCGTCGTCGGCCGCCGCCCTCCACCGGGCTAAACCCACCGGTAGCGTAGGGGTGGCCTCCAGATCGCAGCAGTTAGGACCTCCCCGCCTTCTCCGCCTGTTGATCACCCCAGGCCAAAGCGGGAAAATGTCCCCGTCTGTTCAAAGTTGAACTGTCCAACGCTGGGCAGCCCGCCATCCTCCGCGCCATTCAAACGTGGGCGGGAGAACAGGGTGGCGGCAGGTAACAAGTCGAAGGCAAGGATGGCTGAAAGGACAAAGGCCAGCAGAAGGACTCGTGGCATGGCGTCACGAAAGATCTTCGATACGGAAGTCTTCCTTACGACCGTGGGCGCGGGCCGGACGATCACTGCCTACAAGAAAAAGAGCTACATCTTTCGGCAGGGCACTGAGTGCGATGCGGTGTTCTACATTCAGGATGGCCAGGTCGAACTCAGCGTGGTGTCCAAGCAGGGCAAGGAAAGGGTCGTCGGCATACTGGGGCCCGGCTCCTTCATCGGCGAAGGATGCCTGGCAGGTCATCCCCGCTACCTCGCGTCGGCGCGCGCCTCCACGGAAGCCATAGTGGCCCGCGTGGAGACAGCGACACTGCGCAA
>NZ_BKAJ01000172.1 GCF_007992495.1 Reyranella soli | reverse complement strand
GAAATGCAGAAATTCTCGAGCGAAGGCGACGGCAGTGCATGCACTGCGGATGGCTCCTGCGTCGAGAGGCGAGCCCGTTCCTGTGCGCTGGAAACGTCGTGTGTCTAAAGGCCGAGTACGTCCTTCATTCCATAGAGTCCCGGCCTCTTGCCGGCCAGCCATTGCGCCGCGCGGATGGCGCCCGCCGCATAGGTCTCGCGGCTGAACGAGCGATGGCTGAGCTCCAGCCGTTCGCCGGCGGCGGCGAACATCACCGTGTGCACGCCGACCTCCTCGCCGCCGCGCAGGGTGGCGAAGCCGATCTCGCCCGACGGGCGCGCGCCGGTATGGCCGTCGCGGCTCTTGCGCCAGACATCCTCCAGCTTGACCTGGCGGCCGGCGGCGGCGGCGCGACCCAGCGCCAGCGCCGTTCCTGACGGCGCATCGATTTTGTGGCGATGGTGCATCTCCAGCACTTCGATGTCGTAGCTCGGATCGAGCATCGAGGCTGTCTTCTCGACCAGAGCCAGCAGGATGTTGACGCCCAGCGCCATGTTGGCGGCCCACATGATCGGCACCTTCGTGGCCGCCTCGTGGATCAGCGCGGTCTGCGCGGGATCGAGGCCGGTCGTGCCGATCACCATGGCGACGCCCTTCTCGGCAGCGATCCTGGCATGGGCGACGGTGGCGGCGGGCACAGTGAAGTCGATCACCGTGTTGGCGGCGGCGATGGCCGCGGCGCTGTCGCCGGTGATCTTCACGCCGCACGGTTCGAGACCGGCGACTTCGCCTGCGTCGCGGCCGATGGCGTTGCTGTTGGGCGATTCGCTGGCGCCGGCCAGGCTCATGCCTTCGGTGGCTGCGATGCGGCGGACCAGCATCTGGCCCATGCGCCCGGCGGCGCCGACAACGGCGATCTTCATGGCGTTCCCCCTGACTTGATTGGGCTAGATTAGCCGACTCATCGGGAGCCGAATATGCTGTTCATGGTTATCGAAAAGTTCAGGAATCAGAATGGAAAGGCTGTCTATCGCAAGCTGCGCGATGCCGGCCGCGGCCTGCCCGACGGGCTGAAATTCGTGTCGAGCTACGTCAGCGCCGATCTCGGCCGCTGCTTCCAGCTCATGGAGACCGACGACATCACCCTGTTCCAACGCTGGATCGCCGACTGGCAGGAGGTCGTCGAGTTCGAGGTCGTGCCGGTGGTCGAAGGCAAGACCACACGCGAGGCGCTGACGCCGATGCTTTGATGGGAGCGCGGGCCAGAGGCCCGCGCTCCCGTTCACTTCCAGGGATCCGCAACCTTCGGCCAGAACGGCGTCTTGCGCTTGGTGTAGGGCAGCCGCGTGACGTCGGGATCGGCGGCGCCCGGCGAGGCGACGTAGAGGATCTCCTTCGCGAGGCCAACGAAGCCGTTATAGAAGTGCTGCGCCGACTTCACGACGACCACGCGGTAGTCGGCCGGATCGGCGCCGACCGCCTTGAAGGCGTCGGCGTGGAAGGTCTGGGTGCGCAGCGTGCAGATCGCCACGTCGACATGCTCGGATGACAGCAGCGCCATGTCGCCCAACGGCACCATCACCGGCCCATAGGGCTGGCGCACGCCGCGGGCGATCTTCTTCACCGTGACGTCGAGATCGACCGGATCGCCGCTCACCGCGCCCGACTTGCCGCCCAGCCGCATGCGGATCTTGGCACCCTCGCCCGCCTCCTCGGCGATGCGGAAGGCCATCGGATCCCACATCACGCCGAACAGCGCCGGGCCGATCTGCCGGTCGACCAGCGCGCGCAGCACGAAGGTCGAATCGCCCGGCGCGCCCGAGCCCGGATTGTCGGCGCGGTCGGCCAGCACCAAGGGTCCCTGGTTGTGCGAGGCCGCGCGCTCCATCGCTTCGCCGACCGACAGGTACCTGGTGGCATAGCGCTCGCGGTTGTCCCACAGCTCCTGGCCGAGCTGCTTGGCGAGCTTTTCCGCTTTCGCCTTGTCGCCGTCGGCGACCACCAGCGTGCGGGTGCCGACATCCTCGACGTCGGCGAACGAGAAGCCGTGGCTCAGCGACACCGACAGGATGCCGTCCTTGCCCTCGAGCGACTTCATGCGGGTGACGAATTCGCTGATCGGCGGCACCGACGTCCGGTACTGGGCGATCATGCGGCAGTCGTGGCGCGCCATCACCGGCTTCACCTTGCCCTCGACCGCATCGGCGATGATGGCGAACAACTCGGCCGCGCGCTCCATCGTGTCGGTGTGCGGGTATTCCTTGTAGCCGATCAGCACGTCGGCGCTGTCGAGCATCAGCGCGCTGAGATGGCAGTGCAGATCGAACTCCGCACCGATCGCCACCTTCGGGCCGACGATGGCTCGCACCTTCGCCAGAAGGTCGCCTTCGCAGTCGTCGTAGCCGTCGGCGACCATGGCGCCGTGCACGTTGATCAGTACGCCGTCGATCGGCAGCGCCGCCTTGATGCCGGCCAGGATCTCGTCGCGGAAGCCTTCGTAGACGGAGCGCACCGTGGTGCCGGACGGCGCGGCGAAGGTCGCCAGGCCCTCGATCACCGTCCAGCCGCGCTTCTCTGCTTCCCTGCGCCAGACATGCAGCGGCGCGGTGAAGTTGGTGGGTTCATTCTTCGTGGCATCGCCGCGCCACACGCCATGCTCCTCGTAGGCGCGCCGGCCGGTCGGGAAGGGAACGAACTGGTTGGTCTCGGTGCCGAGGGCGGCAATGAAAATACGCTTGGTCACGATCTCTCAATCCCGATGGCACTCAGGCCCGATGGCGATGGCAGCCCACGACATGGTCGTCGACCATGCCCGAGGCCTGCATGAAGGCGTAGCAGATGGTGGAGCCCACGAACTTGAAGCCGGCCTTCTGCAATGCCTTGGACATGGCGTCGCTCTCGGGTGACTTGGCGGGCACGTCCTTGAGGCTCTTCGGCTTGCGCTTGATCGGCTTGCCGCCGACGAAGCTCCACAGGAACTTGGAGAACGAGCCTTCGCGTTCGACGATGGCGAGATAAGCCTTGGCATTGCTGACGCTCGCTTCGATCTTGCCGCGGTGCCGGATGATGCCGGGATCGGCCAAAAGCTTGGCAAGCTTGGCCGGCGTGTACTTCGCGATCTTCTTGGGATCGAAGCCGTCATAGGCCTTGCGATAGTTCTCGCGCTTGCGCAGCACGGTGATCCAGGAGAGGCCGGCTTGGCAGCCCTCCAGTGTCAGGAGCTCGAACAGCGCGTGGTCGTCCTTGAGCGGGCGACCCCATTCGCTGTCATGGTATTTCTCGTAAAGCGGATCGGCGGACGCCCAGCCGCATCGCGGCTTGCCGTCGGTACCTTTCACCGTGCTGGGTCTGGTGGCCATGCGCGGACCCTACCCAAGCGCATCGCCAGACGCCACACTGCCGCCGACGGAGGAAACAGCCATGGCTCAAGTTCCCGCGGACCTGAAGGTCTGCATCTTCGACGTATTCGGCACGGTGGTCGATTGGCGCGGCAGCCTGATCCAGGACTTGCCCGGCCTCGGCAAGAAATATGGCATGGACACCGATTGGACGAGCTTCGCCGACGACTGGCGCGGCCTCTACCAGCCGCAGATGCACCGCGTCCGCAAGGGCGAGCTGCCGTGGACCAACATCGACGAGCTGCACAAGGAAGCCTTCGAGATGCTGCTCACGAAGCGTGGATTGAAGCATCCCGGCGAGGAGGGGAGCTGGGAGTTCACCCGGCTCTGGCACAAGCTCAGGCCGTGGCCCGATTCGGTCGAGGGCATCGGCATGATGAAGAAGAAGTACGTCGTGGCCACGCTCAGCAACGGCAACGTCGCGCTCCTGATCAACATGGCCAAGAACGGCGGCATCCCCTGGGACCACTGCTTCTCGGGCGAGACCTTCAAGCACTACAAGCCCGATCCCGAGTCCTACCTCGGCGTGGTCAAGACCATGTACCTGCAGCCGCACCAGGTGATGCTGTGCGCGGCCCACAACGGCGACCTGAAGGCGGCGCAGAAGTGCGGCCTGTCGACAGGGTTCGTGCTGCGTCCCAAGGAACATGGGCCCAACCAGAAGACCGATCTCAAGGCCGATGGCGAATGGAACGCCGTCGGCGACTCGATGGTCGAGCTCGCCAAGAAGCTGGGTTGTTGAACGACCTCGTCGATCGCATTCCCGAGGACCGTCGCGAGCGCGCGCGCTCGGCGCTGTCGGCGACCTTCGGCCGCTCGCCGGTCACGTCGCTTGAGTCGATCACGGCCGGAGCGTCGGCCTCGAGCTACCGTATCGAGCTTGCCGGCCGCTCCTATCTGCTGCGGCTGGAATCGCCGAAGCGGGATGCCGTCCGCAATCCTCATCGCAGCTATCCCTGCATGCGGGCCGCGGCCGCGGCTGGACTCACCCCTGCCGTGCACCACGCCGATGCAGGGGCGGGCGTGGTGATCGCGGATTTCGTGCAGGAACGGGCGCTCGCCGACTATCCGGGCGGAACGGCCGGCGTAGTGCGCGACCTCGGCAGCCTCATCGCGCGGCTGCAGGAGGTTCCGGCCTTCCCGCCTGTCTTCGACTATCCGTCCATGATCGGACACCTGTTCGGCCAGCTGCTCGAGTCCGGCCTGTTCGTGCCGGGCTTGCTCGACCGCCATCGCGAGGGTTTCGAGCGCATCCGCGCGGCCTATCCCTGGGACGCTACCGCGCTGGTCTCGAGCCACAACGAACTCAACCCTTCGAATCTACTGTTCGATGGCGAGCGGTTGTGGCTCATCGACTGGGAGACGGCCTTTCGCAACGATCCTCTGGTCGATGTGGCGACCCTGACCATGTTCCATGCGGCGACGCCGGAGCTCGAGGGCTTGTTGCTTCGATCATGGCTCGGTCGTGCGCCCGATCACCTGCTGCTGGCCCGCCTCCGTCTGATCCGGATGATGGTGCGCCTGTTCTATGGCTGTGCCGCAAGCCTCAACGCCCTCGGGTCAACGGAGGCGGCGGTGCCGGCGACCGACTTCGATGCGCCGACGCCCGCGCAGTTTCGCGATGAAGTCGCGCAGGGGCGAATGAAAGCTGGCGCGCCGAAGGCCCAGCGCATCGTCGGCAAGATCGCGCTCGCCGGCTTCCTGGCAGGCCTCGCAGCCCCGGAATTCGAGGAGGCTCTCGTCACCGTCCGGCGAGGCTGAATCGTCACACGCCGATCGTCGTCAGGTCCTGGAACCAGTGCTGCGCTTGCACGTACGACTTGATCTTGGGCGACAGCGCGTGCGGGTTGGTGTCGTGCACGACCCAGATCAGCACGGCATCGTCGACGACCTTCTCGTGCACCTTGGCCAGCAGCGCATCCTGCTTGGCGGCATCGAAAGTCGTCAGCGTCTCGTTGATCAGCTTGTCGACATCGGGATTGGAGTAGTAGCTCCAGTTCACGCCGACGGGTGCGGCCTGGTTGGAGGCGAAGAAGCGGGTGATGGCGTAGACCGGATCGGACGTCACGTAGGCGATGTTATTGGCCGTCACGTCCTTGTTCATGTCGGCCTTGGCGCCGGCGCGCCACGCCGTGTAGAGCGCCTCGAGCTCGACCACTTTGAATTCGAGGTCGATGTAGATGTCCTTGAACATCTCCTGGATGGCCTCGTTCATCGGCAGCGACAGCATCTGGCCGGTGCCGCCCGAGGCCACCACGAACTTGGTCTTGAGCGGCTGGCTCTTGCTGAAGCCCGCCTCGCCCATCAGCTTGCGCGCCTCGTCGGGCGCGTACTTCAGCACGAAGCTGGGCTTGCCGAACCACGGGCTGGAGGGATCGACCTGTCCCAGCGCCGGCTTGGCCAGCCCGCCCAGAAGCTTGACGATGGCGTCGCGGTCGATCGCGAGGTTGGCCGCCTTGCGCAGCCGGATGTCGGTCCACGGCGAGCCCGGCAGCAGCGAGGGATGGTAGTTCCAGACGTGCGGCGTCACGTTCTGCTCGATGCGCATGCCGGCCTGCTTCAGCCGCGCCACGGCGTCGGGCGGCGGCGTCTCGATCATATCGACCGAGTTCGTCAGCAGCGCCGCGGTGCGGCTGGAATCCTCGGGCGCGCAGACCAGCACCAGCTTGTCGGCCTTGGCCGGACGCTTGGTGTTCCAGTAGGCCTCGTTCTTCACCAGCTCGGCGCGCTCGCGCGGCACCAGGCGGGCGAGCTTGAACGGCCCGGTGCCCGACGGCTCCGACGCCACCTTGTTCCAGTCCTTGCCGAGCTTCTCCCAGTTGGCCGGGCTCGCGACCAGGAACCACAGCATCTGATAGGGGAAGAGAGCGTCGACGGCCTTGGTCTTGATCTCGACCGTCATGTCGTCGAGCTTCTTGTAGCTCGCGATCGACGGCAGGCGCGGCCGCACCTGCGAGGCTTGGCGCTGATCGAACTGCGCCGAGTCCTTGTTGAACACCTTCTCGAGGTTCCAGACGACGGCATCGGCATTGAGATCCGAACCGTCGTGGAACTTCACGCCCGGCCGGAGCTTGAAGGTCCACAGCGTCTTGTCGGCGTCGTTGACCGTCCATTCGGTGGCGAGGCCGGGGATCAGCTTGCCTGGCCGGTCGGCGACATCCATCTCCCAGGCGACCAGCGGATCGTAGATCGTGTAGCCGGTGAACTGGTAGGCGCCGGCGCCACGGTCGGGCTGGCCGCTGGTGAGCGGGATGTCCGCCATCGAGATGCCGTAGCGGACGAGCTTCTCCTGCGCCGCTGCCGGCAAAGCAAGACCCGACGGCAGCGCGAGCGCGCCCGCGCCGGCCAGGATCGAACGGCGCGAAAGTCGGGTCTTGCGGATCATGAAGGCTCCTGAGGCTAAAGCGTGGGGCGACGCAATCGCCACGGCGTGGCGCGTTCGTAGGCCGCCCCCGCGGCGAAGACGCTGGCCTCGTCGAACGGGCGGCCGGCGAGCTGGAAGGCCAGCGGAAAGCCGTCGCTGCCGAAGCCGCAGCACACCGTCATCGCCGGCTGCCCGGTGACGTTGAACGGCATGCTGAGCGAGGCCTTGCCGAAGAAGTGGAAGATCGCCTGCGGCTCCTCGAACTTCTCCGGTGATCCCCACTGGTTGGGTGCGAGGACCAGATCGTAGCCGCGCATGGCGGCGCGCGTGTCGACCTGCAGCTTGCGCCGGAAGCGTAACGCCGAGAGGTACTGCTCGGCCGTGAGGAACGCGCCGAGCTGGAAGCGACGGCGCGTCGTGTAGCCGAACTTCTCCGGCGTCTCGATCACCTCTTGCCGGTGGATGGCGTGCGCCTCGACCGTGATCACGACGCGGCCGCAGATGTGATAGTCCCAGATGTCGGGGAAGACGACTTCCTCGACGATGGCGCCCTGGTCGCGTAGCACGCGCACGGCTTCGTCCATGCCCTTGGCCATGTCGGCCGTGAGCCCGCTTTCGTACCAGGTGCGGGCGAGCGCGATACGCATGCCCTTGATCGAGCGGTGCGTGGCGGCGCCATAGTCGACCTTGGCCGTCTTGGCCGAGGCCTGGTCGTTGGGATCGTAACCCGCCAGCACCTCGAGCATCAGGGCGTTGTCCTCGACCGTCCAGGCGAGCGGTCCCGCCGTGTCGAAGCTGAAGGACAGCGGGTAGATGCCGCAGCGGCTGACCAGGCCATAGGTCGGCTTGATGCCGGCCGTGCCGCAGAAGCCCGCCGGATTGCGTATCGAGCCGCCGGTGTCGGAACCCATCGCGCCCATGCACAGCGCCGCGGCGACCGCCGCTCCCGAGCCGCTCGACGAGCCGCCGGGCTGATGCTCGGTGTTCCAGGGATTGCGCGCCGACGGGAACGGCTGGTCCGGCGTCATCGCGCCGTTGGCGAACTCATGCGTGGCGAGCTTGCCCAGGATGACCGCGCCGCCGGCCTTCAGACGCCGCACGGTCTCGGCATCGACGGCCGGCACATAGTCGGCGCGCAGGGCCGAATGGCCGGTCGTCAGCACGCCCTCGGTCTCGTAGATGTCTTTTAGCGCGATCGGAATGCCGTGCAGCGGCCCGCGATTGAGGCCCCGGCTCAATTCCATGTCGGCCTGCCTGGCGGCGATCCGCGCGCGCTCGGCCGTGACGGTGATGTAGCTCGCGATCTTGTGATCCACGGCTTCGATGCGCGCCAGGAAGGCTTCCGTGAGCGCAGTCGAGGTGATCTCGCCGCGCGTCATCAGGCTGCCGGCCTCGGCGATGCTGAGCGTCGTCAGCTCGGCTGAAGTGGGCTTACTCATCGGCGCGGAACACGTGCGGCGGTTCGGCGGCCCAGGCCCAATGGGTTGGGATGCGCTCCATCAACTGCAGCAATCCAACATAGCCCTTGTGTAGATGCTCGAGGTCTTCGGCCGTGAGCGGCAGGCCCGTCAGCGCCGCGCGCGCGCGAAACTCCTCGAGCGTTGGTGGTGTCTTGGCGTCCGTCATGTCGCTCCCTTCCGAACTGGAGATGCAAGTGACATGCCGCCTCATTCGGCGTGCAGACGCAAGCCTTGGCTTGGCCCTTGCATGACTTCGGGCCAAGCGCCTGTCCGCAGGCGCCAAACAGTGGAGCCTCGGATGTTCAAGCGCTTTCGCATTGCTGCCATGGGCCTGGGCCTCGTCGCAGCGTCTGCAATGCCTGCCTTCGCGCAAGGCACTCTGCGCATCGGCATGACAGCCGCTGACATTCCGCAGACCACCGGCCAGCCCGACCAGGGCTTCGAAGGCTATCGCTTCGCCGGCTACACGATCTACGACGCGCTGGTGAACTGGGACCTGTCGAAGGCCGACACCATCGCCGACATCAAGCCTGGCCTCGCGACCGAGTGGTCGGCGGTCGAGGGCGAGCCGACCAAGTGGATCTTCAAGCTGCGCCAGGGCGTGAAGTTCCATGACGGCACCGACTTCGATGCCGACGTCGTGGTGTGGAACATCGACAAGATCCTGAACGACAAGTCGCCGCAGTTCGATCCCAAGCAGGCCGCCCAGGCGCGCGGCCGCGTGCCGACGCTGGTCG
Organism: Reyranella soli; assembly: GCF_007992495.1. Classification (GTDB taxonomy): domain Bacteria; phylum Pseudomonadota; class Alphaproteobacteria; order Reyranellales; family Reyranellaceae; genus Reyranella; species Reyranella soli. The sequence continues at coordinate 14,099 of NZ_BKAJ01000172.1, read as the reverse complement.
GCTGGAAAGCCGTCGATAAATACACGGTCGAGCTCACGACGCGCGTCGTGAACTCGCTGTTCCCCTACGACATGTCCTACATCTTCTATTCCAGCCCGACCAACTGGGAGAAGCAGGGCAAGGACTGGGTCAAGGTGGCGCTGCAGCCGGTCGGCACCGGCCCGTTCAAGGTCGACCGCGTCGTGCCGCGTGAGCGCATGGAGCTGTCGCGCTTCGACGGCTATTGGGACAAGGCGCGCGTTCCCAAGCTCGACAAGGTGCTCCTGTTCCCGATGCCGGAAGCGGCGACGCGCACGGCCGCGCTGCTGGCGGGCCAGGTCGACTGGATCGAGGTTCCTGCTCCCGACGCCATCCCGCGCCTCAAGCAGGGCGGCATGGCCATCGTCACCAACAAGTACCCGCACAACTGGGCCTACCAGCCCAGCATGGTCGAAGGCTCGCCGTGGACCGACATCCGCGTGCGCAAGGCGGCCAATCTCGCGGTCGATCGCGCCGGCCTGACCAAGCTGCTGGGCGGCATGATGATGGAGGGCAAGGGCGCGGTGTATCCCGGCCATCCCTGGTTCGGCTCGCCCAGCTTCGACATCAAATACGATCCTGCCGAGGCCAAGAAGCTGCTGGCCGAAGCGGGCTACGGTCCCAACAAGAAGCCCAAGATCAAGATCGCGATCTCGACCTCGGGCTCGGGCCAGATGCTGCCGCTGCCGATGAACGAGTACGTGCAGGAGAACCTGAACGCGGTCGGCTTCGACACCTCGTTCGAGGTCATGGAATGGAACGCGCTGGTGACCTTCGGCTTCCAGCCGGTGACCGGCGAAGCCTCGACCAAGGCCGGCACCAACGGCATCAACATCAGCCGCGCCACGGTCGATCCCTACTCGGCCTTCATGCGCCTCTATCACAGCGACTTCGTGCCGCCGCGTGGCGCCAACTGGGGCCTGCTGAAGGATCCCAAGCTCGACGAGCTGATCAACAAGGCACACACCTCGTTCGACCGCGCCGCCCAGACCAAGGCGCTGGCCGACGTGCATACCTACATCGTCGATCAGGCCTACTGGGTCTGGATTGCGTACGACCTCAACCCGCGCGCCATGAGCCCCAAGGTGCAGGGCTTCGTGCAGGCCCAGAGCTGGTTCCAGGACCTCACGCCCATCACCATGAAATAGCGGCAGGCGGGCAATGCTCCTCTATGCGCTCAGGCGGCTGATCTACCTGGTGCCGGTGGCGTTCGGCGTGTCGCTGCTGGTCTTTGGGCTGGTCCATCTCGCGCCCGGTGATCCGATCTCGGCCATCGTGCCGCCGGACGCACCCAAGGAAGTGATCGACAAGCTCAAGGAGTATTACGGCTTCGACAAGCCGCTGCCGGTGCAATACTTCCGCTGGCTCGCCGTGACGCTCACCGGCGATTTCGGCACCTCGATCGGCACCGGCCGGTCGGTGGCCAGCGAGGTCTCGTCGGCGTTCGGCAACACCATCATTCTCGCCATCGCCGCCACGACCTTGGCCTTCACGCTGGCCGTCATCCTCGGCACGGCGGCGGCCTATGCCAAGTCACGCATCGTCGACCGGCTGGTCACCCTGATCTCGCTGATCGGCGTCAGCGTGCCCCACTTCTGGCTGGCGATCGTGCTGGTGATCATCTTCGCCGTCGAATGGGGCGTGCTGCCGCCCATGGGCATGGGCCCCGAGAACTCGACCGGCTGGCGCCTCGACCGCGCCCATCTCGCCCACATGGTGCTGCCGACCATCGCCCTGTCGGTGATCCCACTCGGCGTCGTCACCCGCACCGTGCGCTCGACGATCAAGGAGACGCTCAGCATGGAGTTCGTGACGGCGTTGCAGGCTAAGGGCCTGAGCGACCGCCAGATCCTCTTTCACGTGCTGAAGAACGCCGCGCCGACCTGCCTTGCCGTCATGGGCCTGCAGGCCGGCAATCTCATCGGCGGCTCGATCCTGATCGAGACGGTGTTCGCCTGGCCGGGCACCGGCTTCCTGCTGAACAGTGCCATCTTCCGCCGCGACCTGCCGATCCTGCAGGGCACGACCCTGGTGCTGGCCGGCTTCTTCATGCTGCTCAACCTCACCGTGGACGTGATCCAGACCATGGTCGATCCGCGCATCAAGCGAGGCTGACGATGGCCATCCAGACTCCCTCGTTCGAGCTCGGCAGCCCGCTGGTCCAGCCGACCGCGGCGTCGGCCTCGCGCGGCTACTGGCAATCGGTGGCCCGCCGCCTGCGTCGCGATCCGGTGACGCTGATCTGCGCCGGCACGCTGATCCTGATCGTCGCCGCGTCGCTGGCGGCGCCGTGGCTCGGGCTCGCCGATCCGTACAAGACGTCGATGATCCGCCGCCTGCTGCCGCTCGGTTCGCCCAACTACCTGCTGGGCACCGACGAGCTCGGTCGCGACATGCTCGCGCGCCTGATCTATGGCGGCCGGCTGTCGCTGTTCATGGGCGTCACGCCCGTCGTCTGCGCCCTGCTGATCGGCGGCCTCTTGGGCATCACGGCAGGCTTCCTCGGCGGGCGCGTGAACATGCTGATCATGCGCGTCATGGACGTCTTCTACGCCTTCCCGTCGGTGCTGCTGGCGATCTCTCTGTCGGGCGCCATGGGCGCGGGCACCGAGAACACGCTGCTGTCGCTGACCCTGGTCTTCATCCCACCGGTCTGCCGCGTCTCGGAGAGCGTCACCACCCAGGTGCGCGGCTTCGATTTCGTCGATGCCGCACGGGCAAGCGGCGCCGGCACGCTCACCATCGTGCGCGTCCACGTGCTGGGCAACGTGCTGGGGCCGATCCTGGTCTACGCCACGTCGTTGATCAGCGTCGCCATCATCCTGGCCGCGGGGCTGAGCTTCCTCGGTCTCGGCGTCAAGCCGCCCGAGCCGGAATGGGGCCTGATGCTGAACACGCTGCGCCAGGCGATCTACGTCAACCCGGTCCTGGCGGCGCTCCCCGGCGTCATGATCTTCATCACCTCGATCTGCTTCAACCTGATGAGCGACGGCCTGCGCGCCGCCATGGATGTGAAGGCCTGACATGGACACGATGATCCCTGTCGATCGCGGCGGCCCAGCCCAGCCCCTTCTGCTGGCGACGGGCCTGCGCAAGCATTTCCCCGTGGGCGGCGGCATCCTGGGCCGCGGTCGCAAGGTCGTTCGTGCCGTCGACGATCTGACGCTGTCGGTGGCCAAGGGCGAGACCCTGGGCGTGGTGGGCGAATCGGGCTGCGGCAAGTCGACGGTGGCGCGGCTCTTGATCCGCCTGATCAAGCCCGACCGCGGCACCATGGTGCTGGACGGCGATCCAGTCGACGAGCCGCACGGCATCACGGTGAACGAGCTGCGCCGCCAGGTGCAGATGGTGTTCCAGGATTCCTACGCCTCGCTCAATCCGCGGCTCACCATCGGCGAGACGCTGGCCTTTGCGCCCAAGGCGCACGGCCTACCGGCCGCCGAGGCACGCGAGCGCGTGCGCGATCTTTTGAGCAAAGTCGGTCTGGATCCCAACAACTACGCCGAACGCTATCCGCACGAGCTGTCGGGCGGCCAGCGCCAGCGCGTCAACATCGCTCGCGCCCTGGCGCTCCGGCCGCGGCTGGTGATCCTCGACGAGGCGGTGTCGGCGCTCGACAAGTCGGTCGAGGCGCAGGTCTTGAACATGCTGGTCGACCTCAAGAGCGAGCTCGGCCTGACCTACGTCTTCATCAGCCACGACCTCAACGTCGTGCAGTATCTCAGCGATCGCGTGCTGGTGATGTATCTCGGCAAGATCGTCGAGCTGGGGCCGGTCGAGGCGATCTACGGCAATCCGCAGCATCCCTACACCCGGGCGCTCTTGTCGGCGCGGCCGTCGATGGATCCGCGCAAGCGCACCAAGGAAGCACCGATCCAGGGTGATCCGCCCAACCCCATCGATCCGCCATCGGGCTGCCGCTTCCGCACCCGCTGTCCCTTCGCCGAAGATGTCTGCGCCAGAGCCGAGCCGGCGCTGTCCGACACCGGCCACCAGTCCGTGGCCTGCCACATGAGCATCGCCGGTTCCGGTCATTCGAAGGCAGTCCGAGGGGGGGCAGCCGCAGCATGAGCGACCTCCTGCAAGTCCGCGACCTGCACGTCACCTTCAAGACGCCGGATCGCACCGTCCACGCCGTGAACGGCGTCAGCTTCGAGCTCAAGCGCGGCGAGACGCTGGGCATTCTGGGCGAATCGGGCTCGGGCAAGAGCGTCACCCTGCGCTCGATCCTGCGGCTCCATCCCGAGCATCGCACGCGCTGGTCGGGCAGCATCCGCATGGAAGGCGACGAGGTGCTGGAGATGGGATCGCGGGCCCTCGCCGACCTGCGCGGGCGGCGGGTCGCCATGATCTTCCAGGAGCCGGCGACGGCCTTCGACCCGGTCTTCACCGTCGGCCAGCAGATCGCCGAGACCATCCGGCGCCACACCGGCAAGAGCGAGACCGACGCTTTCAAGCGCGCCAAGGAACTCTTGGAACTGGTGCGGATTCCCTCGCCGGCCCAGCGCCTGAAAGCCTATCCGCACGAAATGTCGGGCGGCATGCGCCAGCGCGCCATGATCGCGCTGGCGCTGTCGTGCAACCCGAGTCTGTTGCTTGCTGACGAGCCGACCACCGCGCTCGATGCCACCGTGCAGATCCAGGTGCTGCTGCTGATCCGCGAATTGCAGCGCGAGTTCGATCTCGGCGTGATCTTCGTGACACACGACATCGGCGTGGCGGTGGAAGTCTCCGACCGCATCGGCGTCATGTATGCCGGCAAGATCGTCGAGCTGGCGGGTGTCGAGCAGATGGTCGATGCCCCGCAGCATCCCTACAGCCGCGGCCTGCTCGCCTCGACGGTGCATGACGGCATGCGCGGCCAGCGCCTCGAGGCGATCCCCGGCGCGCCGCCCGACCTCGCCGAGGTCCCGACCGGCTGCAGCTTTGCGCCGCGCTGCAAGTTCGTGCGTCCCGATTGCACGACGGCGCCACCGTCGCTGCGGGCGACCGGCGACACACATCTCGTGCGCTGCGTGCTGGCGGCTTAGCCTGCTTCGAGCATGCGGCGGATTTCCGTCGCGAGGAGGCGCTCGTCGCTGTTGAAACTCCTGATCATCGCCGCAAGGAAACGGTCGGGTTCAAGTCGCTCCAATGCGAGCACGTACCCCGCTTGAGCAGCAAGGAGCTCCAGGAAAATCATCTGTGTCCGGCCGTTGCCTTCGCGGAAAGGATGGATGGCATTGAGGGTCGCAAGAAAGTGGGCGGCCATTGGCGCGAAGCTGTGGCGGGACAGTCCTCTCAGTTGCTTTCGTCGCTTCAGATCGGAAAGAGCGCTCTCATTTCGCGCTCGATATGCTCGGGATAGCAAAAAGTGCTTCCGTCCTTGCTTAGGCGCACGGTCCGGAATCTGCACGCCCAGGCATACACATCCTGGAAGAGGTGGTGATGCACTGCCCGATAGTGACGAACGCTAAGGAGACCGCGAGGCAACGGTTCGTCGGCGCGCTGTGCAGTTGAGACGACTTCGAAGCGCGCGAGCATCGCGGCATTTCGAATGCCGGGAATGTTTATGAGAACCGATGTGTCCGAATAGCAATAGGGATCGGCAATCGCGTTGTAGTCGGCGGGCCTAGCGGGCCGAGCCATACTTTTTGCCGATGATCCGGCGCCGGTCTTCGGCCGACAGCCCCTTGCGCTCGAACTCGCGGAAGTCCGCTTCCATGGCGGGCGTCAGGCTAATGCCTTCGATTGCACTGATCTTGGCAAACCGCGCCCTGCCAAGGACGTAGCCCTTGTTAACCCGCTTTGAGGACTTGGAGGCGATGCGTTTCACGAATTCAGTATATCACAGACTAAAGCTTCTCCAGCGCCGCCCTCATGGTCTTGCCCGGCTCGTCGCGCAGCACGACCTCGAAGGGGGCGTCGAAGAACGCCACCACGAGCAGGCAGAAGCTGAAGGCCACGGTGAAGAGTGCGACGGCGACGCGTGAGGCGCGGCGGTTTCCAGGGTGGACCAGGAGAAGGGCGACCTGGGTGAGAAAGCCGAAGATCACGATCGACAGCCACTTGAGCGGCGGAGTCATGTCGCTCGCGACGTAGACGCGATTGTGGGCCGCACCAGGCTGTCGGACGACGGCAGTTGCACCAGCGTCGTCAGCAGATCGCGATAGGCCTTCTCGGTGACGGCATGCTGCTGCTGCATGTGGCGCGAATGGGGCTCCTCATGGCTGGCCGTTTTCTGCCAGACGTCGCCGGCCAGCAGGGCCGCGAACAGTCCGAACAGGATCGAGATGACGGTGAAGTACGGAGCGACGAGGGCCTTGCACTGTTGGATCGGCTTTGCCAGCGGACCTTTCGCCTCGGCGAGGAACAGCAGCAGGCAGAAGAAGACAGGAAGCAGGGCGGCGAGGGCGATCTGTCAAGCAGAGGCGTAGAACGTCACCCGCCGAACATCTCCTTCACCTTGCTGAAGAAACCTTCGGATTCGGGGCTGGTCTTGCCGGCGCGCTCGAATTCCTTGAGCAGCTCTTTCTGCTTGGGCGTGAGGTTGGTCGGCGTCTCGACGTTGATCTCGATGTACATGTCGCCGCGCTGGGCCGAGCGCACGATCGGCATGCCCTTGCCGCGCAGGCGGAACTGGTGGCCGCCCTGGGCGCCGGCCGGAATGTTGATGCGCGCCATCTTGCCGTCGAGAGTCGGCACCTCGATGTTGCCGCCGAGCGTGGCCTGCACCATCGAGATCGGCACCCGGCAATGCACGTCCGCGCCCTCGCGCTCGAAGAGCTGATGGCGCCGCACCGACAGGAAGACGTAGAGGTCACCGGCCGGTCCGCCGCGCGCCCCGGCCTCGCCTTCGCCACTGAGACGGATGCGCGTGCCGTCCTCGACACCGGCGGGAATGTTGACCTTGAGCGTCTTGTCGCGCCGCGTGCGGCCCTGGCCCGCGCAGGCGCGGCACGGCTTGTCGATCACCTGGCCGGCGCCGTGGCAGGAATGGCAGGTGCGCTCGACAGTGAAGAAGCCCTGCTGGACGCGCAGGCGGCCGCGACCGTGACAGGTCGGGCACTGCTGCGGCTTGGAGCCGGGCTCCGCGCCGCTGCCCTTGCAGGTCTCGCAGGCGACCGACGTCGGCACGCGCACCGTGGCCTCGGTGCCGCCGTACGCCTGCTCCAGCGTGATTTCGAGATTGAAGCGCAGGTCCTGGCCGCGCATGTCGGTGCGCCCGCCACGGCCGCGCTGGCCGCCGGCGCCGAACATCTCCTCGAAGATGTCGCCGAACACCGAGCCGAAATCGAAGCCCTGGGCGCCGCCGAACGGCCCGCCGGGTCCACCCGGGCCCATGCCGCCTTCGAAGGCCGCCGGTCCATAGCGGTCGTAAGCGGCGCGCTTCTCGGGATCCTTCAGGACGTCGTAGGCGTGATTGATGCTCTTGAACCGCTTCTCGGCTTCCTTGTCATCCTGATTACGGTCCGGATGATGCTGCATGGCGAGCTTGCGGAACGCCTTCTTGAGGTCGTCAGCGCTCGCCGTCCGGCTGACTCCGAGCAGCTCGTAATAGTCCTGCGACATACGCCCTACGCAGCCCCCACTTGCCGCCTAAAGTTCGGCCTCCCGCTCGCGCGGGAGGCCCCCATTCCTTGCCTTGTTCCAGATCAGCCGGAACCCGTCTTCTTGTTCTTGTCGGTGACGTCCTCGAACTCAGCATCGACAACCTTCTCGTTGCCCGCCTGGTTCGCGGCCCCACCGCCCGGCGCGGCACCGGCACCCGGGCCGGCCCCTGCGCCGGCTTGGGCATCGGCCTGCTGGGCCTTGTACATCGCCTCGCCGAGCTTCATCGCTGCCTGGGCAAGGTCGTTGGTCTTGGCCTTGATGGCCTCGGTGTCCTCGCCGGCGAGCACCGACTTCAGGTCCGCGAGCGCCGTCTCGATCGCCGACTTCTCGGCCGCGCCGACCTTGTCGCCGAACTCCTTGAGGTTCTTGTCCGTCGAATGGACCAGCGCCTCGCCCTGGTTGCGGGCGTCGATCAGCTCGCGCTTCTTCTTGTCTTCCTCGGCGTGCAGTTCGGCATCCTTCACCATCTTCTGGATGTCGGCCTCGCTCAAGCCGCCCGAAGCCTGGATGCGGATCTGCTGCTCCTTGTTGGTGGCCTTGTCCTTGGCCGAGACCTGCACGATGCCGTTGGCGTCGATGTCGAAGGTGACCTCGACTTGCGGCATGCCACGCGGCGCCGGCGGGATGCCCACCAGGTCGAACTGGCCCAGCAGCTTGTTCTGGGCGGCGATCTCGCGCTCGCCCTGGAACACGCGGATGGTCACCGCGGTCTGGTTGTCGTCAGCCGTCGAGAAGGTCTGGCTCTTCTTGGTCGGGATCGTCGTGTTGCGCTCGATCAGGCGAGTGAACACGCCACCCAGCGTCTCGATGCCCAGCGACAGCGGGGTCACGTCGAGCAGCAGGACGTCCTTGACCTCACCCTTCAGCACGGCCGCCTGGACAGCCGCACCGACCGCGACGACTTCGTCGGGGTTGACGTTGCGGGCCGGCTCCTTGCCGAAGAACTGCTTCACGACCTCGATGACCTTGGGCATGCGGGTCATGCCGCCGACCAGGATCACCTCGTCGATCTGACCGGCCTGCAGGCCGGCATCCTTGAGCGCCGCCTTGCACGGCTCCAGCGTGCGCTGGATCAGGTCCTCGACCAGCGACTCGAGCTTGGCGCGCGACAGCTTCAGCACCAGATGCTTGGGGCCGCTCGCATCGGCCGTGATGAAGGGCAGGTTGATCTCGGTCTCCTTGGAATTGGAGAGCTCGATCTTGGCCTTCTCGGCCGCTTCCTTCAGGCGCTGCAGGGCAAGCTTGTCGTTGCGCAGGTCGATGCCCTGCTCCTTCTTGAACTCCTCCGCGAGGTAGGTGATCACGCGCAGGTCGAAGTCCTCGCCACCCAGGAAGGTGTCGCCGTTGGTCGCCTTCACCTCGAACACGCCGTCACCGATCTCGAGCACCGACACGTCGAACGTGCCGCCGCCCAGGTCATAGACCGCGATGGTGCCGGTCTTGCGCTTGTCCATGCCGTAGGCAAGAGCAGCCGCCGTCGGCTCGTTGATGATGCGCAGCACGTCGAGCCCGGCGATGCGGCCGGCATCCTTGGTGGCCTGGCGCTGGGCGTCGTTGAAGTAGGCCGGGACGGTGATGACCGCCTGCTCGACCTTCTCGCCGAGATAGGCCTCGGCGGTCTCCTTCATCTTGCCCAGGATGAACGCCGAGATCTGGCTCGGGCTGTACTGCTGGCCGTTGGCCTCGACCCAGGCGTCGCCGTTGGAGGCCTTGCCGATCTTGAAGGGCACCAGCGACATTTCCTTCGCGACCATCGGGTCGTCGAAGCGGCGCCCGATCAGGCGCTTCACCGAGTACAGGGTTTTCATCGGATTGGTGACGGCCTGGCGCTTGGCGGCCTGACCGACCAGCCGCTCACCGGAGTCGGTGAAAGCGACCATCGAGGGAGTCGTCCGCGCACCCTCGGAATTCTCGATCACCTTGGTGTCGCCGCCTTCCATGACCGCGACGCACGAGTTGGTTGTACCGAGGTCGATACCAATGACTTTTGCCATGACTGCTCTCTCTTCCCTTGGCAGGTCGTCTCGGCCCCGCAGGCACCTCGCCGACCCCCGAATATGTTACCTGCCGGAAAAACCGGGTCAGGACAGGGGCTATATAGGTCCTATCGGCTTGGCTGCAATGACTTGACGGGCCTAAAAGTGACGAATCTGACGCATTCCGGGGCCCTTTTAGGCCCCGGCCACCGATTAGTTCTCGTTGCTGGCGGGCCGGGCCGCCGGGCCGCCCTTGGACACCCCCACCATGGCCGCCCGAAGCAGGCGGCCGGCGATCAGGTAGCCCGGGATCAGCTCCTGGACGACCGTCCCGGCCGGTACCGACGGATCCTCGATCTCCATCATCGCCTGATGGAATTCGGCGTTGAACGGCTTGCCCAGCGCCTCGATGCGGGTGACGCCATGGCGCTCCAGCGCCGACTGCAATTCGCGCTCGGTGGCCTGGACCCCCACGATCACGTTCTTCAGCGCCGGGTCGATCGAGTCGGTATTGCTGGGCAGCGCCGACAGGGCGCGGCCGAGATTGTCGGCGACCGACAGCACGTCCTTGGCAAAGCGCTCGATGCCGAATTTGCGTTCGCGCTCGACGTCCTGCTGGGCGCGGCGGCGCACGTTCTGCGCCTCGGCGAGCGCGCGCAGCAGCTTGTCCTGCAGATCGGCCTTCTCGGCCTGGAGCTGCTGCAGATCGCCTTCCGGCTTGCCGGGAATGTCGATCTGGTCGTCCGGCTCGACCGGCATCTCAGCCGGGGCGCCGCCCGCGGTTGGATCGCTGGCCATACGTTATCCCTATTCTCAGTGGTTTCTTTAAGCGGGCCTTCACTTAGGGACGACGGCGTCCGCGGTCAACCACCTAGGTTGCAACCGCGTCAGACCGCCTCCAGCGGCGCGTGCAGCTTGGTGCCGCGCACGATGATGCCGCCACGGTCGCCGACGGTGACCGTGCCGTAGCGCTGCGCGAACACGTCGGGCAGCGGCCGGGCATCCGACGCCGCCAGCCACAGACGCAGCAGGTGACGGCGGCGCTCCGGCTCGGGCCAGTCCACGAAGCCGGTGCGGTCGTGCAGCATGGTGTGGTTGTGCACGAGCTGCACGTCGCCCGGCTTGAACTCCATGAAGAGATGCAGCGCGGGGTCGTTGGCCAGCGAATCGAACAGGTCGAGCGCCTCGACATGCGCCGGCGTCAGCCTTGGCGCATCGGCAAAGCGCTGGGCGGAGTCGATGTACTGGCGCTGATAGATCGCGGTGAGAAAGCCCTTGTGCCAGTTGAACGTCGGAATCTGGAAGTAGGGCTTCTGGCCTTCCGGCACTTCGCCGCGGCGATCGGTGGCGACCGGCTCGAACAGGAGCTTCAGCAGGTCGGGCCGGCGACGGCGCATCTCGTTGAAGATGGTGGTCGAGCTCACCAGCGCCGACAGGCCGCCGGACTTCGCCGTCTTGAGGCACAGCAGCCCGACAATGTCGCAGGAATCGGTGTGATAGGTCTGCCGCTCGTTGGTCTGGTAGATGCGCACATTGGGATCGTGCACGTCGAGCCCGAGATCCTGCACGTGGCCCAGCACATGGCCCTTGCCGTTCTGCGAGCGCGCGCTGCCGAGATGCGCGCCCAGGCCGAAGAACGCCGTCGCCGCCTCGCGCATCGACCAGCGCTCGACCGGCAGGCCGCGCAGCAGCAGGAAGCCGCGGCCGTTCAACACTTCGTCGCGCACGCGCGCCTTGAGCTTGGGTCCGAGCGTCGGCAGCGGAAAGTCCGCCGATGTGACGGCTGCGATGTCGGCGTCGCGCCGCGCGAGCGCCGTCGCGGCACTTTCGACCTCGGCGATTTCGACGGCGCTGAGTGGCATCAGCCAATCATCGCGCTTGGCGACCTCGGGGCCGTACCAGGCCGCCGCGCCAGTCTGTTCCGGCGGAAGCTCAAACGACATGCTTCAGGTTTCCACGCTCATGTTTCCCAGGGAAAGCGCGGTGCGAACAGATCGACGTCGCTGCTCGACAGTCGCGAGCTTTCGGTGGCGTTGACCAGGGCGGCGCGGATGCCGGGCTCCAGCGCGCTGTGGCCGGCGTCCGGCACGACGACATAGCGCGCCTCGGGCCAGGCACGCGCCAGCGCGTCGGCCGTCACCGGCGGGCAGACGATGTCGTAGCGGCCCTGCACGATGGTGCTGGGCAGATGGCGGATGCGATCGAGATCCGACCACGGCCAGCCCTCCGGCACGAACGTGCCGTTGGCGAAGTAGTGAGCCTCGATGCGCGACAGGGCGAGGGCGAAGCCGCCATGGTCCGATTCGAACGGCGCGCGCGCCGTCGGATAGAGCGTCGAGCAGGCCGCCTCGTAACGGCTCCAGGCGCGCGCCGCCGGACGATGGTTGTCGGGATTGCGATCGGTCAGGCGGCGATAGTAGTTGCCCAGAAGGTCGGCGCGCTCGGCGGCCGGCAGATGCTCGGCGAAGTCGCGCCATGCCTCGGGGAAGATGGCGCGCATGCCGTGGAGGAACCACTCGATCTCCGACCGCGCGCCTAAAAAGATGCCGCGCAGGATGAAGCCGGTGACGCGCTCGGGATGTTTCAGGCCGTAGGCCAGGGCCAGCGTGCTGCCCCACGATCCGCCGAACAGCAGCCACTGGTGGATGCCGAGATGGGTCCTGAGCTTTTCCATGTCGGCCACCAGGTGGCCGGTGGTGTTGTCGTGCAGTTCGCCGAGCGGCATGGAGCGGCCGCAGCCGCGCTGGTCGAACACCACGATGCGGTAGAATTGCGGGTCGAAGAACCGGCGATGCACGGGGGCTGAGCCGGCGCCCGGCCCGCCATGCAGGAACACGACCGGCACGCCCTCCGGATTGCCGCTCTGCTCCCAATAGATTGTGTGTCGCCCGTCGACCGCCAGCATGCCGCTGGCGAAGGGCGAGATTTCCGGGAACAAATCGGAGCGGAGCGGGGTTTCTGAACGCGGCATGTGACTCTCGGACTGAATCACTGCCACAGCGGCGCCCTTTGTTCCAGCCTCACCGCGCGATTGCGACGGCCATGGCCCACCGTCTAAGGTCGTGGCGGGGAGCAGGAGGGTTAGTGGTTTTCCGCCGGTTACTCGTTCTTCTCGCGCTCCTCGCCAGTGCTGCCGCCTGCACGTCAGCCAACGATCCGTCGCAGGCCGCCCAGTCGCGCGCCGGCATCCCGGCCCTGCCGCGCGAGCTCGAGCGCGACGTCGGGGCGGCCTATCCGGACGCAGCGCTGCAGGCCTATGTCGATCGCGTCGGCCAGAAGGTCGTGAGCCAGTCTGCCGTCTCGGGCAACTTCCGCTTCGTCGTGCTCGACCAGCCGCTGGCCAATGCGCACGCTGCGGGCGGCTATGTGATGGTGACGCGCGGGCTGCTCGCCCTGCTCGATGACGAGGCCGAGCTGGCGGCCGCTCTCAGCCACGAGGTCGGCCACGTCGTGCAGCGCCATGCCGCCCAGCGGGCGCGGCAGCGCCAAAGCGTGCTCGATGCCGCCGTCGAGGCCGCAACGTCCACCGGGTCGATCACGGTCGGACGCTCGGTGGCGCGTGACGGCCTGTTGGCGCTGCGCCGCTATTCGCGCGAGCAGGAGCTCGAGGCCGACAAGATCGGCGTCGCCATGCTGGTCAAGGCGGGCTATCGCGGCACCGCCATGGCGAGCCTCATCGACAAACTGCGCCGCCAGGGCCAGCTCGAACTGCAGCTCATGGGCGAAGCGCCCGATTCGATCGATCGGCGCAGCACGACCTCGACCCATCCCGCGCCGGTCGAGCGGCGGCTTGCCCTGCAAGGCGTCGCCGACGCCATGGCGCCCGGCGAGTCCCATCGCGAGGCCTATCTCGCGGCCATCAACGGGATGTCGGTCGACGATCCGCCGCAGGAAGGTTTTGTGCGCGGCAATCGCTTCCTTCATCCGGTGCTGCGGCTCGCCTTCGAGGCGCCGCAAGACTTCCGCCTGTTCAACGACACCGACGGCGTTCTCGGCGTCGGCCGCGACCGTTCCCTGCTGTTCTTCTCCTGCACCGAGGGTCCGACGCAGGGCAGCCTCGCCGACTGGATGCGCAACCGCTTGAAGCCCACGCCCACCGACATCCAGACGACCGAGATCGGCGGCGCCGAGGCGGCGATCGGCGCGCGGCCGCGCGGCTCCGACACCGGGCTCGGCCAGGCGCGCTACGTCCTCATCCGCCACGGCGATCGCGTCTGCTTCTTCAATCTCCTGAGCGACGGCTCCGACCGCGATCAGCGCATCGAAGTGCTGATCAATGCCGCCCGCACCTTCCATAGCCTGTCGGAGGCCGAAGCAGCGGCCTTGCGTCCCTACCGGCTGCGTATCGTGCCGACGGCCGGCACGACCGCAGCGCAGCTCGCCCAGCGCCTGCCCTATCCCGACTACAAGATGGAACGGCTGCTGCTGCTGAACAGCGTCGACAACGGCGCCGAGCTGATGCGGCTGCCGCAGGTGAAGACGATCGAGCCTTAAGTCTTCGTTTTCCGGACC
>NZ_BKAJ01000171.1 GCF_007992495.1 Reyranella soli | reverse complement strand
GGTGCAGAGCTACTAGTACCGACTATCGCTGAAGAGTGAGTCTGTCACCCGGCGCGGAGGTTACTCCGCGCTTACCGCAGCGAGGGCCTTTGAGGCCGTAGGAAAGGTCCCTCGCTGCGCTCGGGATGGCAGCCGGGCGGAGCGAAGGGCGCCGTTGAGGAGCCCTAGCCGAACGCCTCTTCCCACGTCCCGCGCGTCGAGGCCTTGGAGTACTCCGTCGCGCGGTTCTCGAAGAAGTTGGTGTGCTCGATGGCGTTCAGCATCTGGTCCATCCACGGCAGCGGGTTCTTGGCGTCGCTGCGGTAGATCGGCTGCAGGCTGAGCTGGGTCAGCCGGCGGTCGGCGATGTAGCGGATGTAGCGCTTCACGTCGACGGCGGTCATGCCCTCGATGCCGCCGAGCTCGAAGGCAAGGTCGATGAAGGCGTCCTCGTGGTCGACGATGGTCGAGCAGGCGACGTAGATCTCGCGCTGCAGCTCCTCGGTCCAGATCTCGGCGTTCTCGTGCACGAAGGCGCGGAACAGCTTGATGATCGAGTTGCAGTGCAGCGTCTCGTCGCGCACCGACCACGACACGATCTGGCCCATGCCCTTCATCTTGTTGAAGCGCGGGAAGTTCATCAGCATGGCGAACGAGGCGAAGAGCTGAAGACCCTCGGTGAAGGCGCCGAACACCGCCAGCGTCTTGGCGATCGCGGGCTTGGACTCGACGTTGAACTCCTGCATGTAGTCGTACTTGTCCTTCATCTCCTTGACGTGAAGGAAGGCCGAGTACTCGGTCTCAGGCATGCCGATCGTGTCGAGCAGATGGCTGTAGGCGGCGACGTGGATCGTCTCGGTCGACGAGAAGGCGGCCAGCATCATCTGCACTTCGGTGGGTTTGAAGACCCGCGAATAGTGCCGCATGTAGCAGTTGTTCACCTCGACGTCGGCCTGGGTGAAGAAGCGGAAGATCTGCGTCAGCAGATGGCGCTCCGAGTCGGTGAGCTTGTTGCGCCAGTCCTTGACGTCGTCGGCCAGCGGCACTTCCTCGGGGAGCCAGTGGATGCGCTGCTGCATCAGCCAGGCGTCGTAGGCCCAGGGATAATGGAATGGCTTGTAGATCGGCTTGGCGTCGAGCAGGGACATGGCTTACCGGCGATCAAATATGAATTGGACGAAAGAGACCCCGTCGCGCCGCAGTGTGGACCCGCGGCGCGGCGAGGACGGCTGCGGTTACTGACAGCTAAGACACTCTTCGTAGTCGGTCGATTGTTGCGGTGCCGCCGGCGTACCGAGCGGCACCGTTGAGGGAGCGTCGACTCTGGGGGCTGAAATCCCATGGTCGCCCATCGGCATCGCGAGCGCCTCGCCGGCGACGGTCTCGGCGCGCTGGATGCTGAGCGAACGGCAGTAATAGAGGCTCTTCACGCCGCGCTTCCAGGCCATCATGTGGATCTGGTGCAGGTCGCGCTTGTGCACGTCGGCCGGCAGGAAGAGGTTGAGCGACTGGCTCTGGCAGATGAAGGGGGCGCGGTCGGCGCCGTGCTCGACCAGCCAGCGCTGGTCGATCTCGAACGCCGTCTTGAACACCGCCTTCTCATGGTCGTCGAGGCAGTCGAGATGCTGCACCGAGCCCTGGCTGACGGTGATCGAGGTCCAGGTGTCCTCGTCGTTCTTGCCCTTCTGCTCGAGCATCTTCTCGAGGTACGGGTTGCGCACCACGAACGAGCCCGACAGGGTCTTGTGGTTGTAGACGTTGGCCGCCGACGGCTCGATGCCGGGCGAGGCGCCGCCGCAGATGATCGAGATCGAGGCGGTGGGCGCGATCGCTAGCTTGTTGGAGAAGCGCTCCTCGACGCCGAAGTCGGCGGCATCCGGGCAGGCGCCGCGCTCCTTGGCGAGCGACTTCGACGCCTCGTCACACTGGCCGCGGATATGCTTGAACATCTTCTTGTTCCACACCTTGGCCATCACCGATTCGAGCGGGATGTTGTTGGCCTGCAGGAAGGAGTGGAAGCCCATGACGCCGAGGCCGACCGAACGCTCGCGCATGGCGGCGTAGGTCGCGCGGGCGAAGTCCGAGCCGGCGTTGTCGATGAAGCCCTGCAGGACGTTGTCGAGGAAGCGCATCACGTCCTCGATGAAGGTCGGATGCTCGTGCCACTCGAGATAGGTCTCGAGGTTCAGCGACGAGAGGCAGCACACGGCGGTGCGCTGCTTGCCGTGATGATCGATGCCGGTCGGCAGCGTGATCTCGCTGCACAAGTTCGAGGTCTTGACCTCGAGGCCGGCCATCTTGTGATGCTCGGGGCGCGCGTTGTTCACATGATCGACGAACACCAGGTACGGCTCGCCGGTCTCGATGCGCGCCGTCAGGATGCGGATCCAGAGGTGGCGGGCCGAGACCTTGCGCTGCACGGCGCCGTCCTTGGGGCTGACCAGCGCCCATTCCTCGTCGTTCTCGACGGCGCGCATGAAGGCGTCGGAGATCAGCAGGCCATGGTGCAGGTTCAGCGCCTTGCGGTTGGGATCGCCGCCGGTCGGCCGGCGGATCTCGATGAACTCCTCGATCTCGGGATGGTTGACCGGCAGGTAGACCGCCGCCGAGCCGCGGCGCAGCGAGCCCTGGCTGATGGCGAGCGTCAGCGAATCCATCACGCGGATGAAGGGCACGACACCGGAGGTCTTGCCGTTCATGCCGACCTTCTCGCCGATCGAGCGGAGATTGCCCCAGTACGAGCCGATGCCGCCGCCACGCGCGGCCAGCCACACGTTCTCGTTCCACAGGCCGACGATGCCTTCGAGCGAATCGTTGGCCTCGTTCAGGAAGCAAGAGATCGGCAAGCCGCGGCTGGTGCCGCCGTTGCTCAGCACCGGCGTCGCCGGCATGAACCACAGATTGCTGATGTAGTCGTACAGCCTCTGGGCATGGCCATCGTCATCGGCATAGGCCGAGGCGACGCGCGCGAACATCTCCTGATAGCTCTCGTTGGGCAGCAGGTAACGATCCGAGAGGGTGGCTTTGCCGAAGACGGTAAGCCGGCTGTCCCGAGAGGGATCGATAACAACCCGCGCACCACTGCGAACTTGAACGACATCAAACACTTGCGGCCCCCATTCTTGCTTTTGTCCACAGCTGTGGATGGAACAGACTGTGGAAGGACACCTAGATATTGGGAGGGCTACTGGGTGAGCCCCTATTCCTTGATGATACGCCCCACGAAAGCCGTGTCATTGCCAAATTTTTACCCCGCCTGTGAATCTGAAGAATGGGCACCTAAATCATTGAAATATCACCTAAAAATGTCCTTTCAAAATTTGAGATTTTGACTGTCCGCGGATCTTCGCAGTCGCAGCATTGAAGGAGAACAAAACGCGCTTTCCCGCGGATTCCTAGGGCCGGGAACAGAAACCGCAGCGAATCGGCTATCCTGCGTCCGAGCACCCCCCAAAACACAAGATGTGGTGGGCACTTTCGGCCACGCCGATCTCCGTCGTCAGATTGTCATGGTCGGACGTAACATCCCTCCCTGAACAACGCCGACCGGGAGGGCGCTCAAATGGCCACCGTACTGGCCCCGCGTGTCTACGGGCTCGATGCCATCTGCGCCGCTGCCTTGGCGAGCGGCGGCGAGGAGGCGGCCCACTTCGCCCGCCGCCTGTACGCCCGTGTCGCCGACAAGGATCTCGCCGGTGCATCGGCCGACCAGCGCGCCGGCGCCGCGGTCTCTCTGCTCGCCTTCGCGCGCCGCCGGTTGCCGGGCGTGGCCAAGGTGCGGGTGTTCAACACCACGGCCGACCACGGCTTCGAGAGCCGCCACACCATCGTGCAGATCGTCAACGACGACATGCCGTTCCTGGTCGATTCGATCGCCAACGAATTCAATCGCCGCGAGATCAACGCCCATCTGCTGGCTCATCCCGTGCTGGCGGTACGGCGCGATCTCGACGGCGACCTTCTAGGCTTCGCCCTCGAAGCCGGCGAGCGGGCCAAGTCGGAGTCGATGATGCACATCGAGATCGACCGCCAGGCCGATCCCGCCCTGCTCGACGAGCTTGCCGCCGCCCTCACCCGCGTGCTGGCCGAGGTGCGGATGGCGGTCGAAGACTGGCGGGCGATACGGCGCGCCTGCCTCGACGCCATCGCCGATCTCGGCCCCAGCCGCTCGACCAACCTCCCCGAGTACGACGAGTTCCTGCGTTGGCTGGAGGCCAACCACTTCACCTTCCTGGGTCATCGCCGCTATCGCTACGTCGAGGACGCGACGCAGCCCGGCGGCCTGCGCTACGATATCGTTGCGGGCTCGCCGCTCGGCATCCTGCGCCGCGACGAGGTACGGCTGTTCGAGGCAGGCCTCGGCGGCGGCGAGGCGATGTCGCGCTTTGCACGCGGGCCCAGCAACATCCTGATCGTCAAGACCGACCGCCAGTCGCTGGTCCATCGCAGCGGGCCGATGGATTGCGTGATCGTGAAGACCTACGACAGCGACGGCCGCATCACCGGCGAACGCCGCCTGGTCGGGCTGTTCACGTCGGCTGCCTACCACGCCATGGTGCACGACGTGCCGCTGCTGCGCGGCCGCGTCGACACGATCCTGCGCCGCTCCGGGCTCGACATCCACAGCCACGACGGCAAGGCGCTTTTAGCCATCCTGGAAGCCTATCCGCGCGACGAGCTGTTCCAGATCGACGAGGACACGCTCTACGACCACGTGCTCGGCATCCTGCAATTGCAGGAACGGCGGCGCGTGGCGCTGTTCGCCCGCCGCGACGCGGTCGGCCGCTTCGCCACCTGCCTGGTGTTCGCGCCGCGCGAGCGCTTCGATGCGACACTCAGCGAACAGTTCGCCACCCTTCTCGAGCAGGCCTGGCACGGCAAGGTGCAATCGGCCGACGTCTCGGTCAGCAGCGATTCAGCCTTGGCCCAGGTGCTCTATACGCTGAAGCTCGATTCCAACGACACACCCTCACCCGATCTCGCCGAGCTCGAGCGCGCGCTCGCCGAAGCCGCGACCTCGTGGAGCGATCGCTTCCGCACCGCCCTGCAGGAAAAGCTGGGTGAGGTCGACGGCCGCGCCGCCGCCCGCCGCTGGCGCGACTGGTTCCCCGCCGTCTATCGCGACAGCTTCGATGCCGGCCAGGCCGTGGCCGACCTCGAGCTGGTGCAGGCCGCCCTTGCCGGCCGGCCGTTCGGCGTACGGCTCGACCGCGCGCCCGACCAGCTGATGCACCGCTTCACGCTCCGGCTGTTCCATCCCAAGGCGCCGCTGGCACTGTCCGACATCCTGCCGCTGGCGGAAAACCTCGGCCTGCGCGTGCTGAGCGAAGCGCCGTTCCTGCTGAAGTCGGGCAACGAGGCGGTGGCGCTGCAGGTGCTGAGCGTCGAGACCGCCGACAAGTCGCCGGTCGATCTCGCCGCGGCGGGCCCGCGCTTTGCCGAGGCGCTCGACAAGGTGTGGGCGCAGGCGCTCGAAAGCGACGGACTGAACCGGCTGGTGCTGGGGGCGGGGCTCGCCTGGCGCGAGGTCGCGATCTTGCGCACCTATGCCAAGTATCTGCGGCAGGCCGGCATCGCCTTCAGCCAGGACTACATGGAGCGCGTGCTGTCGTCGTATCCCGCGATTGCGCGGCTGGTGATCGATCTCTTCCTGGCGCGCTTCGACCCGGCGCGGGGCGACGCAGCCTCCGACGAGCGCAAGCAGAAGCTCGACGAGCTCGAAGCCGGGATCACCGGCGCGCTGGAAGGCGTGGCGACACTCGACGAGGACCGCATCCTGCGGCGTTTCCTCAACGCCGTGCGCTGCACCTTGCGCACCAACTACTGGCAGGCCGGCAAGGACTGGATCTCCATCAAGATCGACAGCCGCGCCATCGACGAGCTGCCGGCGCCGCGCCCGCTGGTCGAGATCTTCGTCTACAGCCCGCGCATGGAAGGCATCCATCTGCGCGGCGGGCGCGTGGCGCGCGGCGGCATCCGCTGGTCCGACCGGCGCGAGGACTTCCGCACCGAGATCCTGGGGCTGATGAAGACCCAGATGGTGAAGAACGCCGTGATCGTGCCGGTCGGCTCCAAAGGCGGCTTCTACGTCAAGCGCCCGCCGATTGGCGGCACGCGCGAGCAGGTCCAGGCCGAGGGCATCGCCTGCTACCAGACGCTGATCCGCGGCCTTCTGGACCTCACCGACAACTACGCCGCCCAGGGCATCAAGCCGCCGGCCGACGTGGTGCGCCACGATCCCGACGATCCCTATCTCGTGGTCGCGGCCGACAAGGGCACGGCCACCTTCTCCGACATCGCCAATGCGCTGGCCCAGGAATACGGCTTCTGGCTCGACGACGCCTTCGCCTCGGGCGGCTCGGCCGGCTACGACCACAAGAAGATGGGCATCACCGCCCGCGGCGCCTGGAAATCGGTGAAGCGCCACTTCCGCGAGCTTGGGCAGGACATCCAGACGACGCCGTTCACCGTGGTCGGCGTCGGCGACATGTCGGGCGACGTGTTCGGCAACGGCATGTTGCTGTCCAAGCACATCAAGCTGGTCGCAGCCTTCGACCATCGCCACATCTTCATCGATCCCGCGCCCAATCCGGCGACGAGCTGGGACGAGCGCAAGCGGCTGTTCGACCTGCCGCGCTCGTCGTGGATGGACTACGACAAGTCGCTGCTGTCGGCCGGCGGCGGCATCTACGACCGCGCCGCCAAGTCGATCGCCTTGTCGGCCGAGGCGCGCGCCGTGCTGGGCATCGAAGCGCCGACCATGACGCCGGTCGACCTGATGCGGGCGATCCTGGTGGCGCCGGTCGACCTGCTCTATTTCGGCGGCATCGGCACCTATGTGAAGGCCTCGAGCGAAAGCCACGCCGACGCCGGCGACCGCGCCAGCGATCCGCTGCGCATCAATGGCGACCAGGTGCGCGCCCGCGTGGTCGGCGAGGGCGCCAATCTCGGCTTCACCCAGCGCGGCCGCATCGAGGCGGCGCGGGCCGGCCGCAAGATCAACACCGACGCGCTCGACAACTCGGCCGGCGTCGACACGTCCGACCACGAGGTCAACATCAAGATCGTCACTGGGGAAGCGATCCAGCGCGACGCGTTGAAACGCGAAGAGCGCGACGCGTTGCTGTTCTCCATGACCGACGAGGTGGCGAGCCTGGTGCTGCGCCACAACTACCAGCAGAGCCAGGCGATCAGCGTCGCCGAGGAGCAGGCGGGCGAGGAGCATGACCGGCTGGAACGTTTCATGCGTGCGCTGGAGCGCAACGGCCGGCTCGACCGCGCCGTCGAGTTCCTGCCCGATTCGGCCGCCATGCGCACGCGCGGCCAGAACCGGCAGTACCTGACGCGGCCCGAGCTGTGCACGCTCCTGTCCTACGCCAAGATCGACCTCAACGACGAGATCCTCGACTCCGACCTGCCCGACGATCCGCTGCTCGAGGGCGAGCTTCTACGCTATTTCCCGGCGGCGCTGCAGGAAAAGCACGAGCCATCGATCCGTGCTCATCGCCTGCGCCGCGAGATCACCGCGCTGCAGGTCGTGAACTCGCTGGTCAATCGCTGCGGGCCGACCTTCGTGCGCAACATGGCCGGCCGCACCGGCGCGCCGGCGGCCGCCATCGCCCGCGCCTTCGCCGTCGTGCGCGACGCCTGGAAGCTGCGCGACCTGTGGGGCGACATCGAAGCCCTCGATCCCGCGCTGAAGGCCGAGGCGCAGATCCGCATGCTGGTGGCCTCGCAGCGCTTCCTGACGCGCACCGTGCAGTGGGCGCTGCGCCGCCTGCCGCAGCCGATCGACGCCATGGCCTCGACCACCGAGCTCGCCGCCTCGGTGGCGGCGCTGGGCGACCTGCCGGCCGACCTCATAGGCGAGGCCGAGAGCGCGGCTCTGGCCGAACGAGCGGCCGCCTTCGAGGCGATGGGCGCGCCGACCGGCGTGGCGCGCCGCGCGGCCGCGCTCGAGACCTTGGCGGCGGCGGGCGATCTCATGCTGGCGGCGCGCGCCAACGGCGTCAGCATCGAGGCCGCGGCCAAGCTCTATTTTCGGCTGGGCGAGCGGCTGTCGCTGGCACGGCTGGCGATCGCGGCCCAGAAGCTGCCGCGCGAGGGCCAGTGGCCGGCCCAGGCGGCACTGGCGGTGCAGGACGAGCTCATCGGCCTGCATGCCGATCTTCTCGCCTCGGCGCTGAGCGCGGCGGGCGGACCTGCCGCCGATGACGCCGATGCCGCGATCGTGCGCTGGAGTGAGCCGCGCAAACTGGCCCTCGACCGCGTCGAGCGCCTGCTGAAGGAGGATCTGGCGGGCGCCGGCATACTCGATCTCGCCATGCTCTCGGTCGCGACCGCCGAGCTGCGCACGCTGGTGTGACGAGGTGTTGTCATCCCGAGCGCAGCGAGGGACCTTTGGCGATGCCGATCAAAGGTCCCTCGCTTCGCTCGGGATGACAGCAAGCCAAGTGGAGACGCCATGACCCAGAGAGACGACGACTATTCCGTGAAGAAGAGCGACGCCGAGTGGAAGAAGGAGCTCGACCCGCTGCAGCATCACGTGCTGCGCGATCATGGCACCGAGCGGCCTTTCACCAGCCCGTTGAACAACGAGAAGCGCGCCGGCACCTTCCGCTGCGCCGGCTGCGGCGAGCCCCTGTTCGAATCGAGTACCAAGTACGAAAGCGGCTCGGGCTGGCCGTCCTTCTGGGCGCCGATGCAGGGCGCGGTCGCACCTCGACCGACAGCAGCCATTTCATGACCCGCACCGAGGTCCACTGCGCCAAATGCGGCGGCCATCTCGGCCATGTCTTCCCGGATGGCCCCAAGCCCACCGGCCAGCGCTATTGCATGAACGGCGTGGCGCTCAAGTTCGAGGAGAAGAAGTAGGCGGCTCGGGCAGAGCGTAAAGGTCGCCGACGAGCAGCCGAAGGTTGGCACGCACGGCCCGCCAGTTGGCATATCGCATGCGTTCGGGCCCCGCCGGCACCTCGAAGTATGTCACGGTGCCCTCCGTCGCCAGAAGCCGCTCGTAGACAAGAGAGCCTGTTGCGACTTCCGTGAGGCGGTAGGCAATTTTGGCGGTCACGGTCGTGTTGATGGCGAGGAACGGCTGGTCGAGCTGCAGCGTCGCGTCGAGCCGGAATCGTCCATTGCCCGTGCTCGCCAGTTTTGCGTTGGCCAGGGTGCGCACCAGCGACTCCTGAAAGTCCGCGTTGCTGATGTACGGAATCGAGAGGATCGACACGTCCTTGCCGCCACTGACGGGAGCCGCCGTGATGGCATTGCGATAGGCCGGTGCCGGATCTTGCGAAGTGGCAATATCCTTCACGTTGGGAACGATGAAGAGATAGTCGGGTTGGCTGGCGCAGCCGGCAAGCGACAGCAACGCGGCCGTCGCCAGGACGCTCAATGGACGAAGAATGTCGGCCAGGACCACGTTCAACGTGGTGGCAGTGCGTAGAGGTCCTGTACCAGCTGCTGCAGGTTGGCGCCGATCGCGCGCTGGTCGGCGATGCGCAGGCGATTGTTGTTGTCGATGGCGTCGTCGAGGGTCGCCGTGCCCAGCCCCTGCAGCGTCCGGTCGTAGACCACGGTGCCTTTGGTGGTATCGGTCAGGCGCCAGGCGATCGCCGCCGTCACTGTCATGGCGAAGCCGGCATAGGGACGGCTGAGCGTCAGCAACAGGCCGTCGAGGCGGAAGCGACCGTTGGCCGGCTGGCCCAGGCCGGCATTGGCCAACGTCTGCACCAGTGCCTGCTGCACCTGATCGGGACCGACCGCCGACGTCCACGGCGTGCCGACATCGCGGCCAAGCGTGACCGAGCCGACGGTGATGGCATTGCGATAAACCGGCGCAGGCCCAAGGCCCGGTGGCACGCCGGCGACCATCGCCGAATAGGAGGCGGGCGGTGCGCAGGCGCCGAGGCAAGCGAGAGGAAGCGCCGCCAACAGCAGGCGGCGGGACGACAGCGGCATGTCAGGTCGTGGGCTGGTCGCCCTGCGGCGGGGGCGGAGGCGGCGGGGCATCGTCGCATTGCGCCCAGGCCGGCGCGGCAACGGCGAGCAGAACGGCGAGAGCCAGGCTGAGAAGACGGGTCATCGGCGCCTCCAAGGCCTTCAGTGGATCACAGCCCTTTGGCGAAGTCGATCAACAGTTTGCTGACCTCGCTTGCCCGCTCCTGCTGCACCCAATGGCCGGCGCCCTCGAGGATATGGCTGCCGCGCAGGCCGGGAAGCGTCTTGGGATAGGCATCGAGCTGGCTCTTGGCCGCCGGGAAGCGCAGCACGCCGTCGCGGCTGCCGGCGATGAACAGCGACGGCTGGCGGATCGGCTGGCCGCGCCACGGCCCGCCGAGCTCCCAGTTGCGGCGCAGGTTGCGGTACCAGTTCAGGCCGCCGCGGAAACCGGTGCGCGAGAATTCGCCCGTGTAGTAGTCGAGGTCGGCCTCGCTCAGCCACGCCGGCAGGGTCGGCGGATCGACGGTGTTGGCGAGCAGCGAACCGCCGGTCAGGACGCCGAAGCCCTTTTCCTTGTCGGTCATCTCGCCGGCTGCGGTGAAGTACAGGCGTCGCAGCGCGCCGCGGATGTCCTTCTGCAGCTCGGCCTCCGGCACGCCGGGCTTCTGGAAGTACTGCAGGTAGAAGTTGTTGATGCCGAGCTTCTCCAGCGCACTCAGGATGTCGACATAGCCCGGCGGCGACCAAGGCACGCTCATGGCGCAGACGGCCGGAAAGAGGTCGGGCCGCCACAGTGCAGCGTGCCAGGCGACGGGTGCACCCCAGTCGTGGCCGACGATGATCGCCTTCGTCTCACCCAGCGCCTTCACCAGCTCGGCCATGTCGCCGACCAGGTGAAAGAGCGTGTACTGGTCGATCGGCTCGGGCGCCTCGGTGCCGCCGTAGCCGCGCATGTCGGGCGCGACGCAGCGGAAGCCTGCGGCGGCCACCGCCGTGAGCTGGTGGCGCCACGAGTACCAGCTCTCCGGCCAGCCGTGACAGAACAGCACCAGCGGGCCGCTGCCGATCTCGGCGTAGCGCATGTCGATGTTGTTGGCTTTGGTCGTCTTGAGCGTGACGCCCGGGACGGGCGAGGGAGTGTCTGTCATTGCGGTACTTTAACCGCGCAGATGCACCGGATGCGAGAGCCGTGCGCGCACCGAGGCGCGCGAGCCGAGCAGCAGCGAGCCCAGGAAGAACAGGCTGGCGAACAGCACGATCACCGGGCCCGACGGCAGGCCGACATGGAACGACACCAGCAGGCCGATGAGGGCGGAGGCAAAGGCCATCGGTGCCGCGACCAGGGTCATCGACCACACTTCACGGGCCCAGAACGAGGAGGCAACGGCGGGCAGCAGGATCAGCCCGAGCGCCATCAGCGTTCCCAGCGCCTGGAAGCCCGCCACCATGTTCAGCACGGCCAATGACAGGAACAGGTAGTGGTAGACCGAGCCCCTGATGCCCATCGCGGCAAGGAAGCCCGGGTTGAAACACTCGACGACCAGCGGCCGGTAGATCGCGGCGAGACCGACCAGCGTCAGCGTCGCGGTCGAGACCACGAGCACCAGCGCGGCCTCGTCGACGGCGAGGATGGCGCCGAACAGGATGTTCATCAGGTCGACCGCCGAGCCGCGCAACGACACGATCAGCACGCCGAGCGCCATGGCCGTCAGATAGGCCGCGGCGAAGCTTGCATCCTCGCGCATGCTCGAGAAGCGGGCGATCACGCCCGACACCAGCGCGGTGGCGACGCCCGCCAGGAAGCCGCCGAGGCTCATGGCCGGCAGCGACAGGCCGCCCAGCAGGAAGCCGAGCGCCGCGCCGGGCAACAACGAATGGGCGAGCGCGTCGCCCATCAAGCTCATGCGCCGCAGGATCAGGAACACGCCGATCGCCGAACCACCGACGGACAGCGCCAAGCTCGCCACCAGGGCGCGGCGCATGAAGCCGAAATCGGCGAACGGCGCGATGAGGAGGTCGTAGAGCATCACTCCCACCCGTCATCCCGACCGGAGCGCGAAGCGCGGAGCGGAGGGACCTGCTCATGCGTCGACGAAGAGGAAGAGGAGGTCCCTCGGCTTCGCTTCGCTTCGCTCGGGATGACGGCCTTTTCTTTCACGCCGGCCGTCGTCACGCCGTCAACTTCATCGGCACGTCGCAGGCGCCAGCGTGCTCGTCCCAGGCTTCGGCCATGGCACGGGCGCGCAGCAGGTTCTCGGACGACAGGACCCTGGCGGTCGGGCCGGCATCGACCAGCTCGCGCGCCATCAACAGCGTGTTGGGGAAGTCGCGCCGGACGTGGTCGAGATCGTGGAGCACGGCGACGACCGTCCGCTGCTCGGCGCGCCAGCGCTGGATCACGGCCATGAGGTCGTTGACGGTCTTGGAATCGATGGCGGCGAACGGCTCGTCCAACAACACGAGATCCGCGTCCTGCAGCAGCAGGCGGGCGAACAGCACGCGCTGGAACTGGCCGACCGACAGCGTGTCGATCGGCCGGCGCTCGAAGCCCGACAGTCCGACCGCCTCGATGGCATGCTGCGCGTCGTGGATGTCGACATGCTTGGCGGCGCCGAAGCCGCCGAAGCGCGACCAGCGGCCGAGCAGCACGGTGTCGAACACCGAGATCGGGAAGGAGCGGTCGATCTCCGCCTGCTGCGGCAGGTAGGCGATGCGCTTGACCGTCGATTCGATGCGGCCCTCGATATGCGGCGCCAGGCCGAGCAGGGCCTTCAGGAGCGTGCTCTTGCCGGCGCCGTTGGGACCGACGATGGCCGTCATCTCGGCGGCCGGAATTTCCGCCGACACGTGATGCACCGCCGGATGGCGGTCGTAGCTCACGGTGAGGTTCACCAGACGGAGCGCCGCACTCATAGCGCCCACCAGGCGGCAAGCCACAACAGGGCCGACACGCCAAGTGCTGCCGCAATGCGAACGGGCGCACTCATGGCGAGCAGCGCGGTGCCGGGCGAGACAGGCTCATGCATGATGGGAATTGTTATAATATTACCCTAAGAGAGTCCAGCGAGTGCGAGCTGACCTCACGGCTCGGCTAACCGTTTGTTGATTGGCAGGACGGGCCTGGCGCGCGCATCTTCTCATGATGGTTACACTTTCGCGTCCTGGGCGGCGGTCCCTGCTGATCGGCGCCGCGGCGGCGGGCGTTGCGGTCACGACCGCACGTATGGCCACGGCCAAGCCGCCCGGCGCCGCCGAAGGACCCTGGACGGTCGAGCTCTTCACCTCGCAAGGCTGCAGCTCCTGCCCGCCGGCCGACGCCTATCTCGGCCTGCTGGCCAAGCGACCCGACATCGTCGCGCTGTCGTTCCATGTCGACTACTGGGACTATATCGGCTGGAAGGACTCCTTCGCGACGCGCGCCACCACCGATCGCCAGCGTGCCTATGCGCGCGTGCTGAAGCAGCGCTATGTCTACACGCCCGAGATGGTGGTCGACGGCATCGGCCACGATACCGGCCGGGAACGCGCCGGCATCGAGCGCCTGCTGGCCGAAGCGCAGCGCCGCTCGCCCAGGCGCGCCACACCGGAGCTGTCGCGCAGCCACAGTGGCGCGCTCACCGTCAAGCTGGCGGCTTTCCCGCTCGACGGCACGCCCGCCGACGTCGCCCTCGCGATCTACGATCGTCGCCATTCGACGCCGGTCGACAGCGGCGAGAACCGGGGCCGCATGCTGGACAATTTCAACATCGTGCGCCGCCTGGAAGTGCTGAGCCGTTGGGACGGCGCGGCCGCGAGCTGGACGGTCGAGGATGCCGGCCTGCAGCCGGGCCTCGGCGCGGCGGTGATCGTGCAGCGCGCCGACCATGGGCCGGTGATCGGCTGCAACAAGCTGGAGCCCATGGTCTCGGGCTGACGTTCGGCTGACCTGAATGTGATTTTCGCCACCTACTGGCGGACGTTCCTGTAACAAGATCGATAGATTAGGGGAGCGCCGCGTCAGGCTTGGTTGCTTCCATCCGCGTGCATGGAGGGGGACAGCCATGGCCGAGCGGACTCTGGACATCCTGATCAAGGCAAACCGGCAGGCAGCCGGCGGCCGCTTCGCCGTCGCGGGCACCGAGTTCGCGCTGCAGCCGCTGATGCCGAGCATCGACCGGCCGACCGGACCGGCGCTGGCCGCCGCTCCCGTGTGGCAGCTCGCCACCGCCCAGTCGCGGCTCAACCCGTGGGATGCCTGCCACGCCCTGCTCGCCGACGGCCTCGGCGTGGCGGGCGGCAACGTCGCGATCGCCGAGCCCGATCTCGAGCAGAGCTGGCTGTGGACCACGCCGAACCGCCAGGCCATGGGCATCGCCGCTGTCTGCGATCCGGCACCGCCCAACAGCGACGTCTATGCGGTCGGCAACACCAACCTGTGGTTCGTCGACGAATCCCATTCGCAGCTCGAAGAGGCGAGCTCGCAGGTCGCGGCGCCCAACCCCGGCACCTCGCCGCGGAGGGTCGTGCGCATCGCCCATCTCGACACCGGCTACGACCCCAACCACGCCACCAAACCGCGCTTCCTCAACACCGCTCTTGCCCGCAACTTCGTCGACGCCGACCGGCCGAACGACGCCACCGACCAACCGACGGCACTGCTCAATCCGATGTTCGGCCACGGCACCGGCACGCTCAGCATCCTGGCCGGCAACAACATCGACGGCGAATCGTTCGGCGCGGCGGGCAACTTCGACATCGTGCCGATCCGCGTCGCCAACTGGGTGGTCCTGTTCAAGAACAGCGCCATCGCCCGCGCCTTGGACTACGTCCATTCGCTGTGCGCGTCGGAGGATACGCGGGTCCACGTCGTGACCATGAGCATGGGCGGCATCGCCTCGGCGGCGTGGGCCGACGCCGTCAACGCCCTCTATGAAAGGGGCGTCTTCGTCGTCACCGCTGCCGGCAACAATTTCGGCAACCTGCCGACGCGCTTCATCGTCTATCCGGCGCGCTTCAATCGCGTCATTGCCGCTTGCGGCGTGATGGCTGACGGCCGGCCCTACGCCGATCTGCCGATCCGCAAGATGGCCGGGTGCTACGGTCCTTCCGCCAAGGATCCGACGTCGATGGGCGCCTATACGCCCAACGTGCCATGGGCCAAGTTCGGTTGCCCCAACACGGTCGACATGGACGGCGGCGGCACCTCTGCCGCGACGCCGCAGGTCGCCGCGGCAGCGGCGCTATGGATCCAGAAGAACAAGGCGGCGCTCGAGGCCTACGGCGAGGACTGGATGCGCGTGGAGGCGACTCGCCAGGCGCTGCTGAACAACGCGGCGCCGCCAGCGGCCAGTCAGATGGGTCGCGTCGGCCGTGGCGTGCTGCGCTCCAATGAGGCGCTCGCCATGGCCCCGCCGGCCCAGGCGGCGCTGCGCAAGACGCCGGCCGACTCCGCCTCCTTCCCGATCTTGAGGGTGCTCACCGGCCTTGGCCTCGCGGCGGCGCCGCCGGAGCGGCAGAACATGTTCGAGCTCGAAGCGCTGCAGATCAGCCAGCAATCGCACGACGTCGAGCGCCTGCTGGACGAATACGACGCGCTCGGACCCGACGCCGGTCCGGCCGCGACCATCAAGGCGCAGCGGATTGCCGAGGCGCTGCTCGACCATCCGACCATCTCGTCGGCCCTGAAGCAGCGGCTGCGGCAGGCGACGCCGCGCCCGGTCAAGGTCGAGGCGCCGGCGAAGGCCGATCCCGATGCGGCGCCGCCCACCGACATGCCGCCACCGAGCAACCGCGCCGTAGCGCCCGAGCTGCCGGTGCCGCCGGTGCGCCGGCTGTGGGTCTATGCCCGCGATCCATTGCTCAACACCGACATGAACTACTTCGACCTCAACGAAGTCGAACTCTGCGTGCCGTGGGAGAATGACCTCAAGGCAGGCCCGGTTGGCGAGTATCTCGAGGTCGTCGATATCGATCCGCCCGGCGGACGCGCCTATGTGCCGGTCGACCTCAACCATCCCAGCCTGCTGGCGCAAAGCGGCTACCGACCGACCGAGGGCAATCCGCAGTTCCACCAACAGATGGTCTACGCCGTCGCCATGAAGACCATCGGCCACTTCGAGCAGGCGCTGGGGCGGGTCGCGCTGTGGGCGCCGCGCTTCGCCTCGCTGAACGGCAAGCGCACCTCGCGGTTCGTACGGCGCCTGAGGATCTATCCGCACGCCTTGCGCGAGGCCAACGCCTATTACAGCCCCGAGAAGTGCGCGCTGCTGTTTGGCTATTTCCGCGCCTCAGGCTCCAGTGTCGGCAACCTGCCGGGCGGCCTGGTGTTCAATTGCCTGTCGCACGACATCGTGGCGCACGAGACCACGCACGCCCTGCTCGACGGGCTCCATCCCCGCTACAAGGTGCCGTCGGGGCTCGACATGCTGGCCTTCCACGAGGCCTTTGCCGACATCGTGGCGCTGTTCCAGCACTTCACCATCCCCACGGTGCTGAACGCGGCGATCCGCGAAGCCAGGGGCGACATGAACCTGTCGGAGAGGCTGGCGGGGCTGGCCGTCCAGTTCGGCGATGCGATCGGCGCGCACGGCGCGCTGCGCAGCGCGATCGGCCGGCCGCCCAAGGCCGACGAGTACAAGACCACGACCGAGCCGCACGCCCGAGGCGCGCTGCTGGTCGCCGCCGTGTTCGCCGCTTTCCGCCGTGTCTACGAGCGCAGGACGCGCGACCTGGTACGCCTGGCCACCGGCGGCACCGGCGTCCTGGCCGCCGGCGACATCCCCAACGATCTCGCCAATCGCCTGGCTAAAGAGGCGGCTTCGGTTGCCGATTCGATCCTGGGCATCTGCATCCGCGCGCTGGACTATTGCCCGCCGATCGACCTGACGTTCGGCGAGTACCTGCGGGCGCTCATCACCGCCGACCGCGAGCTCGTCCCCGATGATGCCGACGGCTATCGCGTGGCCTTCATCGCGTCGTTCCGCGAGCGCGGCATCTTTCCGCCAGGGGTGCAGAACCTCTCGGTGGATACGCTCACCTGGCAGCGCCCCGATGTCGCCCCCGACGCCCTTGCCGCCATCAAGGCCGCCAAGTCGGTGCGCTGGCGCCGCAATTCCGATCGCGACGACGTCTTCCGCGACTGGAACCAGGCGGCCGCCCGCCTGTACATCGACGTGCTCGACAAACCCGAGACTCCCGACGCGTTCTTCGCCGCATTGGGTCTGGTGCGTGCAAACGCACCCGGCCAGCCGCTGCGGCAGGTCATGATCGACGGCAAGAAGGGCAAGGTGTCCCGCATCGAGATCGGCTCGGTGCGGCCGGCGTGGCGGGTCGCCCCCAACGGCGACATCCTGTCGGACATCATCGTCGAGATGACGCAACGATGGAAACCCGACGACGGCGGCGGCAAGTCCTTCCGTGGCGGCTGCACCATCATCTGCGATCTCGACAGCGGCGACGTCCGCTATGTCATCCGAAAGCGCGTCGGCAACACCATCCGGACCAACGAGGAGCTCGGCTTCCGTGGTGCGCTGGCCGAAGCCGGCGACCATGGCGCCGGCTACTTCGACGACGCCAAGGGCGGCGAGCCGTTCGCGATGATGCATCGTGGACTTTGACGGGGAGGCGGCGATGGCAAAGGCAAAGGCGAAAGCCCAGACCAAAGCCAAGGCGAAGGCCAAGGCAAAGACTGGTGCAGCCAGGCCAGACGCAGCGGCGAAGACGGCAAAGAAGGCGGAGCCAGCAAACACCGGTGCGACCGCACCGGCTGCAACGACCGCAACAACTGCCCCGGCCGCCCCGACCGCCGTCAAACGGCGGGCGACGGTGCGCATGTATCGTCTCGGTGTTGGCGATTGCTTCCTGGTGAGCTTTCCCCGCGATGGCGCCGCGGATCTGCGGGTTCTGATCGACTGCGGCGTGCACCAGTCGCAGACAGGGGGCTCCGATCGGATCCGGGAGACCGTGCAGGACCTCAAGAAGGTGACCGGCGGCAAGATCGACGTCGTGGTCGGCACGCACGAGCACCAGGACCATTTGTCCGGCTTCCCCGAGCTGCACAAGGAACTGGGGACCGACTGCGCCGGTGAGATCTGGACGGCTTGGACGGAGAACACCGACGATACATTTGCCAAGAGCCTGAAGACCAAGAAGGACAAGGCGCTCACGGCACTCTATGGCGCGCATACGCGCATGCGCCTGGCGGGCGCCGCCGAGCAGGGGGATCGCCTGCAGTCGTTGCTCGGCTTCTTCGGCGACGAATCGGGGCCGAAGCTCAAGGGCTTCGGCCAGGCGCTGCGGGCACTGTCCAAGACGGTGCGCTACCTGGAACCCGGCGGCCTGCCGATCGAGCTGATCGAGGACCAGGTTCGCGTCTTCGTGCTCGGGCCACCGCGCGATCGGGAGCTGCTCGAACAGTCCGATCCCAGCAAGAAGGAAAAGGGCCAAGTCTACTTCGGCGCCTACATGGGGCTTCTGGAACAGGTCGAGCCGGCGCTCGGCGACGAGCCGGTCGGGCCGTTCGACGACCGCTTCTCGCTGCCGCTGGTGGGCACCAAGGCGTTGCCGTTCTTCAAGGAACGCTACTGGTCGGACACGACCGACGAAGACCTCGAGCAGCGCATCGACAACACCCAGGACTGGCGACGCATCGATGCCGACTGGATGGGCGTGGCGACCACGCTCGCCATGCAGCTGGATGAGGACACCAACAACACCAGCCTGGTGCTGGCCTTCGAGCTTGGCCCCAAGCGGGAGGGCGGGCCGGTCATGCTGTTTGCCGCCGACGCACAGGTCGGCAACTGGCTGTCCTGGCAGAAGGTGAAGTTTGACTTCGCCGGACGCACCGTCACGGGTCCCGATCTGCTGAAGCGCACCGTCCTCTACAAGGTCGGCCACCATGCCAGCCACAACGCGACCCTGAACACGCTCGGGCTCGAGCTCATGACGTCGCTCGAGCTGGCGTTGGTGCCGACCGATTCGGCGATGGCCAAGAAGGTGAACTGGGGCACGCTGCCCTGGCCACCCCTGCTCGACCGGCTGAAGGAGAAGACCAACGGCGGCATGGTGCGGACCGACGAGGCCTTCGGCAGCAAGCAGGTCGCCTCGGCCAACGTCACCGAGACACCGCTCTACTACGATGTCGAGATCGGGCACACCGGAGGTGCCGCGACACTCAGCGCTGCCGAAAAGGAGAAGCTCGAAGCGCACTGGATCGCCATCAATCAGCGGCGCGTCTACCTCATCGACAGGAAGCTGGCGGCGACGATCAAGCCGGAAGAGGAAGCCGAGCTGCGCGAGATCGAAGCGCTGGTGGACAGGTACCTGAGCGTCATGCAACCGAGCGGTCGCGACCTGCTGGCATCGATGCGCGAAGCGCTGGATCAGGCCGATGGCCGCGCCTGACCAACTTCCGTCGCGGTTCGACCATCCCTCGGGGCCGCATCAACGCAAGCACGGGATCGCGTAGAGCCACTATTCGCAGCAAATGGGCGGCAAACTGCCGCCTCACGACTAAAGAGCATCCATCCAGCAGCGCCCTGTAGCGGCCTTGCTTCGGCCGCAGCCGCGGGCGAAAGTTGGGGCAATGTCGCTTACCAGCGCTGCCGGCCGGCTGACGGCCGTCCTCGGGCCGACGAACACCGGCAAGACCTACCTCGCCATCGAACGCATGCTCGGCCACGAATCGGGCATGATCGGCTTTCCGCTGCGCCTGCTGGCGCGCGAGAACTACGATCGCATCGTCAAGGTGAAGGGCGCCTCGCAGGTCGCGCTGATCACCGGCGAGGAGAAGATCGCCCCGCCCGGCGCGCGCTATTTCGTCTGCACCGTCGAATCCATGCCGCTCGACCGCCAGGTGTCGTTCCTGGCCGTCGACGAGGTGCAGATGGCGGCCGATCCCGAGCGCGGCCATTTCTTCACCGACCGGATCCTGCACGCACGCGGCACGCACGAAACCATGCTGCTGGGCGCCGACACCATCCGCCCGGTGCTCAATCGCCTGCTGCCCGACATCGACATCGTGGCCCGGCCGCGCTTCTCCAAGCTCGCCTATGCCGGGCCGAAGAAAGCGACGCGCCTGCCCAGGCGCTCGGCGGTCGTGGGCTTCTCGGCAAGCGAGGTCTACGCCATCGCCGAGCTGATCCGCCGCCAGCGCGGCGGCACCGCGATCGTCATGGGCGCCTTGAGCCCGCGCACGCGCAATGCCCAGGTCGACATGTTCCAGTCGGGCGAGGTCGACTACCTGGTGGCGACCGACGCCATCGGCATGGGCCTCAACATGGACGTGAACCATGTCTGGTTCGCCTCGTTGCGCAAATATGACGGCCGCACGCTGAGGCCCCTGCGCAACGTCGAGTTGGCGCAGATCGCCGGCCGCGCCGGCCGCCACATGAACGACGGCACCTTCGGCACCACGGCCGAGGTCAGCGGGCTCGAGCCCGAGGTGGTCGAGGCGATCGAGAACCACCGCTTCGATCCGCTGCGCGACGTGCAGTGGCGCAACAGCGACCTGCATTTCCATTCGGTGCCCGCCCTGGTCGCCTCCCTCAACCGGCCGCCGCACCATGCCGCGCTGCAGAGGGTTCGCGAACAGGACGACCAGCTCGCCCTGCAGACCCTGTCGACGCATTCGGACTTCCTGCCGCGCCTGCGCACGCCGCAGCGCGTAAAGCTGCTTTGGGAAGTCTGCCAGGTGCCCGATTTCCGCAAGACGATGACAGAAGAGCACACGCGGCTGCTCGGCCAGCTCTTCGAGCATCTGACGCAGGGCGGCGAACGGCTGCCCGAGGACTGGATCGAGAGCCACATCAAGCGGCTGGAACATTACGACGGTGACATCGACACTTTGATGGCCCGAATCGCCCATGTCCGGACATGGACTTATATTTCGCATCGTCCGGACTGGATTCAGCGTTCCGTCCATTGGCAGGAGCGAACGCGCTCTATCGAAGACAAGCTTTCTGACGTATTGCACCAGCGTCTGACGCAAAGGTTTGTCGATAGACGGGCGGCCTTGCTTGTACGAAGATTGCGCGATGAGGGTGAAATGACGTCGTCGGTCGCCGCGGCGGGCGAGGTGTCGGTCGAAGGAGAGCATCTCGGCCGCATCGAAGGATTCCGCTTTGTGCCGGATGCGACAGAGGGACATGCCGATCAGAAGGCTGTGCTGAGCGCCGCATTGCGTGCGCTGCGCCAGGATCTGCCCGCGCGCCTGCAGGCTTTCACCAACTCGCCCGACGGCGAGCTGGTATTCGATTCGCAGTTGCGCGTCTGCTGGGGCGGCGGCCCGATCGCGCGCCTGCTGCCGAGCGGCGACGTCCTGGCGCCCAAGGTCGAAGCGCTGCCGTCCGACCTTCTCGACGGGCCGGCGCGCGAGGAAGTGCGCAAGCGCGCCGCTACCTGGGTCGAGACGCGCATTCGCCTGGGTCTCAGCGAGTTGATGGACGCCCGCGCCACGACCGAGCTGCCGGCCGGCGCACGCGGCATCATCTTCCAGCTTTGCGAGGGCCTGGGCGTGCTGGCGCGGCGGCCGATCGAAGACCAGCTCGCCCAGCTCAACGAAGAGGACCGCAAGGCCCTGGCGCGGCTCGGCGTCCGCGTGGGCGTCTACTCGCTCTATTTCCCGAGCATGCTGAAGCCGGTGCCGATCCGGCTGCGGGCCGGCCTCTGGATGATCGCAAACAACCGCGAGACCATCCCGCCGCTGCCGGCCGAGGGCCGCACCTCGATGGATCTGCCGCAAGGCGCGGAGCGCGAGTTCTACGCCACCATCGGCTATCTGCCGCTGGGCGACCACGCCATCCGCGCCGACATGGTCGAGCGCTTGGCGGCGATGGCGCGCCATGCCGTGCGCGAAAGCCGCGAGGCGGCACGACGGACACAGCAACAGCAGCAGCAGCCTAAGAAGCCCGAAGCCGCGCCTGTTGTGGCGGAGAAGGTGGCGGCGGGGACCGCATCGGCTGACGAGATCAGCGAATGGGCCATCGTTGCCGCCGCCTTTGGCGAGACCGAGCCGACGCCGGCCGAACCGGCGGCCGAGGCCGCACCCGAAGAGGCCGTCGCCGCGCCGGTCGAGGCCGTGAGCGAGCCCGCGCCTGCTGAAGAAACCGTCGCCGATGCGCCGGCCATAGAAACGGTTGCCGACGCGCCGGCCGCCGAAGTGGCCGCCGCCGCCGAAGAAACCGCGGCCGAGGCCCCCGCGATCGAGGAAGCGAAGGTCGAAGAGACGACGGTCGAAGAGGCGGCGGCCGAAGAGGCCTCGGTCGAAACCACGGCGGACGAACCCGCGGCCGAAGCGCCGGCACCGGCTGCGGACGAGGCCAGGAAGACGGGCCCGCGCCCGCTACCGCCGGGCTGGTTCCGGGCCACGCCGCAGATGATGTCTCTGGTCGGCTGCTCCGAACCCGAGATGGCCAACGTGCTGCGCGGTCTCGGCTACCGCGTGCATCCGCCGTCGGAGGAGCACGGACCGCTCTATGCCTTCTCGGTCAAGCCGCGCTTCGTGCGCGAGCGCGAGGAGCAGCGCGAGCGCCAGCGCCTCCAGCAGAGGCAGCAGCGCGATCAGCGCCGCCGCGAACGGCCTGAGCGGCCCAACGAGCGCCAGTTCTTCGCCGATTCGCCGCGCCCCGATCGCAGCCAGGAGCGCACCAAGGACGAGCGCCGGCGCGATGGCCCTCCCGGCGGCCCGCCCAACAAGGAACGACGCGACGATCGCCGTCCGCCGGGCGATGGACCGCCGCGCGAGGATCGCCGGGGCCCCCGGCCACCGCGCCGCGATAGCGGCGGGCCGGCGCTCAGGCTCTACGCCACCACCGAGAAGAAGGGCGACGCGGCGGCTGATTCGCCGTTCGCCAAGCTGCTCGAGTTGAAGCTCGGCGGGAAGAAGTAAGAGCCCGAGGCGCGATGCGGCTCGACAGGTGGCTGTGGCATGCGCGCTTCTTCAAGTCGCGCAGCCTGGCCACGCGCTTCATCGAGAAGTCGCGCTGCCGCATCGACGGCCGCGTCGTCGACAAGCCGCACGCCACCGTGGCGCCCGGCATGGTGCTGACCTTCGCACTGGGGCCGCGCGTGCGCGTGGTGCGGATCGTGGCCCTGGGTGAGCGCCGCGGCCCTGCTCCCGAAGCACGCGCGTTGTATGACGAAATTGACGGCGACTGATTTGCGCAGCTCGAAGATGATTCGACACCTTGCGCCATCCGGTTCATCGCGTTAAGCACGCCGCCGCCTAGGAGTCTGTTGATGACCTATGTCGTGACC
>NZ_BKAJ01000170.1 GCF_007992495.1 Reyranella soli | reverse complement strand
GGTCCGGAAGAGCATGAGCGGACCTGGAAGCCCGCGGTCCGGCAAGACGCCTACACCCGAGGCACCGAGAAGCGCAGGCGGCAGCGCAGGCCCTGCGGCGCATAGTCGACCTCGAACGCCGCGCCGAGCTGCCGGGCACTGCCGGCCAGCAGGCGAGAGCCGAAGCCGCGGTCCTTGGGCGGCGACACCGGCGGGCCGTTATCCTCCTGCCAGTGCAGGTCGATCGCGGTGCTGGAGCTCGAATCGACGGCGCTCCAGCGGATCGACAGCCGGCCCTCGCCGACCGACAGCGCGCCGTACTTCGCGGCATTGGTGGCAAGCTCGTGCAGCATGAGGCTGAGCGTGATGGTCGTGGTCGCCGGGATCATCACCACGTCGCCGCCGATCTCGACCGGCCGGCCTTCGTCCACGAAGGCCTCGAGCGCCGTCGTCACGATGTCGCGCAAGGGAGCACCCCGCCAGGAATCGTTGGTCAGCAGGCTGTGGGCGCGGGCCAGCGACGCCAGCCGGTCGGAGAAAGCCTCGGCGAACTGCTGCGGGTCCGGCCGCGTGCGCAAGGTCTGCTGGGCGAGCGCCTGCACGATCGCCAGCGTGTTCTTCACCCGGTGGTTCAGCTCGTCGAACAGCAGGTACTGGCGCAGCTCAGCTTCCTTGATCTCGGTGATGTCGAGCACGACACCGATCACGCGCAGCGGCTTGCCGCCGTCATCGCGCAGCACCTGGCCGCGATCCATCACCCAGCGCACCTGCCCGTCGCGGCGGCGGATGCGGTATTCGAGCTGATAGTGGTCGCCGGCGCTGGCCAGGATCTGTTGCTTGCGCTGGCGGGTCGAATCGCGATCGTCGGGATGGACGAAATCCAATCCCGACTCGAACGTCGCTGCGGCATCGGACTCATCGGCGCCCAGGATCCTCAGGAACTGCGGCGAGCGCACCGTACGATCATGCACGACGTCGTATTCATGCGCGCCGAATTGCGCCGCATCGGCTGCCGTGCGCAACTGCTCCTCGCTTCGCCTCAGCGCCGCCGAGCCCTGCTCGAGATCGTGCCGGGCGCGTCGCAGCGCCTCGCCGACGGCGTTGACCTCACGAATACCCGAATCGGCGATGGTGAAAGCCTGGCCGCGGCCCAGCGCCCCGGCAGCCGTGGTGGCGGCCGCAAGCGGCCGCGTCAACGCCCGGCCGAACAGGAAGGCAAGGCCGACGGCAAGACCGGCCATCAGCAGGATGGTGGCGCCCCAGAACAAGAGGGAATCGCGCAACTGGCGGTCGACCAGGGCCGCCGGAAAGGAGACGTCGATCGTCCAGTTCGACCAATGGCTGCGGCCGACGGCGATCAATGCCTCCTCACCGTTGATGTTCGTGGTCCGCACGACCTTGTCCGGCTGCAGCTGCATGAGATGTTTCGGTACGGCCACGCCGAGAAAGCGCGCCTGGTCGTGCGTGCGCGCCATGGTGATGCCGTTGCCGTCCCAGATCGCCGCCGTCCAGTTCGGCGGCAGGTTCTCGCTCTGAAGCAGTTCGCGCAGGTCTTCGGGCAGCAGGCCGAGGCTCATGACGTAGCGCAGCTCCTTGCCGCGCATCACCGGGATGGAGATGTTGTAGACCGGCTGCCGCACCACCAGGCTGGTGAAGAGGTCGGAGATGACCGGACGCGGATCCTCCTTCATCCGTTGCAGCGTCGCCGGATCGCCCGTCATTTTCGGCGCCTCGCCGTAGGGCACGTAGGTGTTGACGACCTGGCGGCCGTTGGCGGCGACCAGGACCAGGTAGGCCCGGCTGCCCAGGCCCTGCTTGGCCTGGGCGTAGAAGGCCGGCCAGTCCTCCGCCAACAGCAGAGGCGAGGTCGACAGCGTCTCCAGGATGGCGATGCGCCGGTCCATGTCGCGGTCGAGATCGGCGACCAGGGCCTGCAGGACCTGGTCGATACGCTGCCTGATCTGCTCGCCCTCCAAGGTCACCGAGCGATAGAGCAGCGCGCCGACCAGCAGCAACAGGGGTGCTGCGACGACCAGAGCAAAGACGATGAGATGGACGGCGGCCGAGTGGCCCTTTTTCGCTGGGGCAGTGCCGGGCTCGGACACGGCCATCACCTGGACAGGACGGCTGCCAGCGCCACCTTGAGGTCACTCTTCCGGTAGGGCTTGGTCAGAACGACCCGCTCGCGATGGGCGGCGGCCAGCGACGATCGGCCATAGCCGGTGGAGAAGAGGAACGGCACGCCGCGGTTCGCCAGAAGATCGGCCACTGGATCGATCCTTTCACCCGCGACATTGACATCGAGGACGGCGACATCGAATGACAGCGCCGGGGCCTTGGCCAGCGCCTCGCCCACCCGCGTCGCGCTCTCGACCACCTCGCAGCCGAGATCCTCCAGCATGTCCTGAAGGGTATCCAGGATCAGAGCCTCGTCCTCGACGATGAACACGCGCGTCCCGGCCAAGGACAAGTCGCTCTCCATTGGGGCCGCTCGATCCTACCGGCTCGGCAAGAAACGGTCCATGCGTCGCATCGTGGGCGATGTCACTTGCTGTCGAAATGCCAGGTGCCGTTCCAGCCCTGAGGCGGCCCGCTGCGCAGGAAATCCGTGCAGCGCCCGATGAAGACGAGGCACGGCCCGTCATCGGGCTTGAGGGTCGCAGCGGTCCGAAACGCCGCCAATGCCGGCTCGAAGCGGCCGGCAACGTAGGCCTCCCGGCCGGCGCGCCAGGCGGCGAGGAACTCGGCATGCTGGCCAGCCGCATCGATCTCGCCCATCGGCTCGTGGATCTCGTGCTCCTCCGTCGTGCCGGCCGCCACGATGCGATCGATCTGCCGCCAGACGAAGTGGCCGGCGGTGGCGGCGGCGATCTCGCCGCTGGCCAGGATCTCGGTGTGATACATCTTGTTCAGGCCTTCCAATCGCGACGCCTGGTTCGCCACCGACCCGACCAGCGTGTAGTTGATGTGCTCGCGCGCGCCGACATTGCCGACCACCGCCGGGCCGGTATGCAGGCCAAAGCGCGTGCGGAAGCCCGGCCGGCCGAGCTGGCGCCACTTCTCGGAAAGCTGGCGGCCGGCGGCGGCGGCCTGCAGGGCGGCGCGGCAAGCATTGACGATGTGGTCGGGATCGGGCTCCGGCGCGTTCCAGAAGGCCATGATGCTGTCGCCGATGTACTTGTCGATGGTGCCGTGGTTGGCCAGGATCGCCGACCCCAGCGCATCGAAGTAGCGCGACAGCCGGCTGGTCAGCAGTTCGGGCTCCATGGTCTCGGCGATGCGCGAGAAGCCTTCGATGTCGGTGAACATCACCGTGATCTCGCGCCGCATGCCGCCGACGCCTGCGGTCTCGGGCGAATGCATGATCTGCTGGACGAGGTGCTTCGAGACGTAGCGACCGAACACCTCCAGCCCCTCGCGCATGCGCTCGACCGAATCGGACAGGCGCACGATCTCGGTGATGCGGCTCTCGACCCGCGTGCGATCGGAGAAGTCGAGATCGCGGATGCGTTCGGTCTTGGCGGCGATGCGCGAGATCGATCGCGACAACACAAAGGAAGCGAGCAGCACGCCGAAGATGGCCAACGCCACGGCGACCGCCGCGGTAAGCGCCGCCCGTTCCAGCAAGGTCCGCGAATCGACGGCCAGTTCGCTGATCGGCACGGCGGCAGCGACCATGTAGCGACGGCCGAGCGCCGGCGGTACCTGATGCACCAGCAGTCGATAGTCGCGTCCGCCGAGGGTGACATCGCGCTCGATGCGCTCGTCGCTGCCGACGGCCCGGTTGATGGCAGCGCGCATCGCTGCGCGCACCTGGTCCTCGCCGGGCAGGCATGTCCCGCCCTCGATCCGGCAGGCTTCCGATTCCATGAAGATGGTCCCGGTGTCGCTCGCCACCATGATAATCGAGTTGGCGGTGAAGCGGTAATCGCCGATCAGGCGCGACAACGTGTTCAGCGTGAAGTCGAAGCCGATCACGCCGCCCCGTCTCAGCGGCATGCCGACCGACACGCCGACGACGTCGGCCTGCGCGAAGGTGTAGGGTTCAGTCAGCACCGGGCCCTTGGCGCGCATCGCGTCGATGTACCAGGGCCTGGCGCGCGGATCGAAATCCAGCATGCGCGTCTGGACCGGTGAATGGCTGCCGTCGGCGAGTTGGAACCACCAGGTCTCGCGGCGCGGGCCGTCGCCCGCCACCAACGTGCGCAGCAGCAGCGAGGGCGCATCCGGCGCGTCGAACTCCAGGCGCTGGCTGATCGACAGCGCGTCGGTCCGGCCGACATAGAGGAAGCGCCCGTCCTCGTAGCCGACGTAGATTGCGGCCATCGCCGGGTAACGCTCGATGATCACGGCGAACTGGCGCAGCCGCTCCTCGTCGGCGACGGTGCTGCTGGGCGCAAAGGCCTGTGTCTCGGCGAGCGTACTGCCGACTGCCTCGACGACACGCAGGCCCGACGTCAGGAAGCTCTCGACGGCGCTGTCGAGGGCGGCCATGCGATGGCGGATGCTGCGGTCCTCGAGCTGGTCGACGGAGCGCCAGCCCAGCCACAGCAGCGCCGCGGCCAACGGCAGCACGATCAGAACCATCAACGTCAGGAGCGTGACGTGGAACGGAATGGAGCGCCGCGACCCGTTCATTTCACTCAGCGTCGACAAATGGCCGGGCAGCCTACTCCTTCTTGGCCGTCCACTTGCAGCCGAGGCTCTTCTCGGTGACGGTGAGCGTGCGCGGCGTCACCGAGAGATCGGCGACATAGTGAAGGTTGAGCCGGCCTTGCTGGAGGGTGGTCTCATAGACGTTCGGCCGCACCGGCTTCATCTTCTCCTTGAGACCGCCAGGCCCAGTGATCTCGGCCTCACCATCTTTCAGGGTGAAGGTATGCTCGCGCGTGAATTGCGGATCGGCCGCGATACATCCCTGGATATTGCCGGGCTCCGCCGCCAGCCAGAAATTGACCGCCTGCGCCGAGGCGCCTGACGGCAGCAACCCAACAACGGCGATACAGGCCAGGCGGCTGGTGATGTTCATGGCTGGTTCCTCCCGACGGCTATCCTAGAGCACAATCCGCCCAGCTGTAATCAGCTGGGCGGATTGTGCCTCTTGCAACAAGCATCGCCAGTGCGCGCGAATCCGATCAGATCGAACCGCGCGCGGTTCGATCTGATCGGATTCCGCTCTAGTCCCCGCAGGAGGCGCCGTCAGTCTTTGCGTCCGAGCAGCCCGTAGGCCAGGCCGGCGATCGCGCCGCCGACCAGGGGCGCCAGCCAGAACAGCCAGAGCTGGGCCAGCGCCGCGCCGCCCACGAATACCGCCGGCGCCGTGCTGCGCGCCGGGTTCACCGAGGTGTTGGTGACGGGAATGCTGATCAGGTGGATCAAGGTGAGGGTGAGCCCGATGGCCAACGGCGCGGCCGGGGCGAAAGCCGCGGCGCGCTTGTCGGTGACGCCCAGGATCACCGTGACGAAGGCGAAGGTCATCACGACCTCGCAAACGGCGGCGGCGAGCAGGCCATAACCGCCGGGCGAGTGTTCGCCGAAGCCGTTGGTGGCGAAGCTGCCGATCCCGGTCTCCGGCCGCCCGGTCGCGATGACATAGAGGATGGCCGCGCCGGCGATGCCGCCCAGCACCTGGGCGATCACATACTGCACGACCTCGCTCCACGGGAAGCGGCCACCGAAGGCCAGGCCGACGGTGATCGCCGGGTTGAAGTGCGCACCCGAGACCGGCGCCACGGCGTAGGCCATGGTCACCACCGTGAGACCGAAGGCGAGTGCCACGCCGGCAAAGCCGATGCCGACCTGAGGAAACGCCGCGGCCAGCACCGCGCTGCCGCAGCCGCCCAGGACGAGCCAAGCCGTGCCGAGGAACTCGGCATAGAGCCGATTGGTCATTGGCATGATGATTTCCCCCGGTTGCCTATGTTGCGGACGATTCTAGCGCATATGGCCGCGCCGCTCCTGCCCGTTTCTGCACTTCTTGCCTTCTTTCAGCCCGTCCCTCCGATTCCTCCCCCGTCTTACAGGGGAGGTGCCCCCGAAGGGGGCGGAGGGGGAAGGCCTCAAAGGCGATATCCGCAATGGGGAGATCATGAATCATGATCTGCAACCTCAAACACCACGCGGTGGCCTTCCCCCTCCGGCCCTTCGGGCCACCTCCCCCGTAAAACGGGGGAGG
Source organism: Reyranella soli (assembly GCF_007992495.1). Lineage (GTDB taxonomy): Bacteria > Pseudomonadota > Alphaproteobacteria > Reyranellales > Reyranellaceae > Reyranella > Reyranella soli. Next base: position 17,315 of record NZ_BKAJ01000170.1, on the reverse strand, counting down.
CTAGGTTCGGGGATATCTGCCGCACTGCACAAGAGAAGCGTCACAAGACCGAAACCGTTCGGTCATCCAACCGGCATAGCGTGGCCGCCTCATTCGAGGAGAGTTCGCGCCATGTTCCTGCGTCGCCGCCGCCTGATCGCCACCACCGGCCTCGCCGCGGCCAGCCTCGGCCTGCCACGCATCGCCATCGGCCAGGCCGACCAGCGCCCCAGCATCACCATCGCCGTGCAGCAGATCGCCAACTCGGCCTCGCTGGAGCCGCTGCGCGAGCAGTCCAATGTCGGCCAGCGCGTGTTCTCGTTCCTGTACGAGCCGCTGATCATGCAGAACCTGCTGGGCAAGCTCGAAGCGGTGCCGGGCGTCGCCGAGAGCTGGAAGCGGCTCGACGAGCGCACCGTCGAGTTCACCCTGCGCAAGGGCGTGAAGTTCCACAACGGCGACGAGATGACGGCCGACGACGTGGTCTTCACCTTCAGCCGCGAGCGCATGTTCGGTCCGGACTACGACATCACCTCCAACAAGACGCTGTTCACCTCGGTGCTGATCCGCGATTCGGTGCAGGGCAAGGCGCTGCCGCCCGAGGTGCCGGCCGTTTCCAAGCGCCTGTTCCCCGCGCTGGAGAAGGTCGAGGCGATCGACAAGTACACCGTGCGCTTCACCAACCGCACGCCCGACGTCACCCTGGAGGGCCGGCTGGGCCGCATGGGCAGCGACATCGTCTCGCGCCGCGCCTTCGAGGAAGCCAAGACCTGGATGGACTGGTCGCGCGCGCCGGTCGCCACCGGCCCCTACAAGGTGCGCGAGTTCGTGCCCGACCAGTCGCTGATGATGGACGCGCATGACGACTACTGGGGCGGCCGCCCGCCGCTCAAGAGCGTGCGCATGGTCGTGGTGCCCGAGGTCGCGACCCGCATCAACGGCCTGCTGGCCGGCCAGTTCGACTTCATCTGCGACGTGCCGCCGGACCAGATCCCGGGCATCGAGAAGAACGCCAAGTTCGAGGTCCTGGGCAGCACCATCGTCAACCACCGCCTGACGGTGTTCGACAAGAACCACCCGCGGCTCGCCGATCCGCGCATCCGCCAGGCCTTCACCCATGCGATCGACCGCCAGGCCATCGTCGAGGCGCTGTGGTCGGGCCGCACGCGCGTGCCGGCCGGCCTGCAGTGGGAGTTCTACGGCCCGATGTTCGTCGACAACTGGACGGTGCCGGCCTACGACCAGGCCAAGGCCAAGCAGCTCCTGAAGGAGGCCGGCTACAAGGGCGAGCCGATCCCCTATCGCCTGCTCAACAACTACTACACCAACCAGGCGGCAACCGCGCAGGTGCTGGTCGAGATGTGGCGCCAGGTCGGACTCAACGTTCCGATCGAGATGAAGGAGAACTGGCAGCAGATCTTCGAGACCAACAGCCCGCGCGCGGTGCGCGACTGGTCCAACAGCGCGGGCTTCAACGATCCGATCTCCTCGATCGTGGCGCAGCACGGCCCACAGGGCCAGCAACAGCAGGTCGGCGAATGGACTAATGAGGAGATGAACAAGCTGTCGGCCGCCCTGGAGGTCGAGACCGACATGGCCAAGCGCAAGGCGATGTTCGCGCGCATGCTGGTGATCTGCGAGCGCGAGGATCCCGCCTACACGGTGCTGCACCAGAACGCGACCTTCACCGCCAAGCGCAAGGACATCCGCTGGAAGGCCTCACCGTCCTTCGCGATGGAGTTCCGCACCGTCAACTTCGCCACCAATTGAGCGGGGCGATGACCGCTCCGCTGGTCGAGGTCACGGGCCTCACCGTCGATTTCGAGAGGGACGGACGAAGCTCCCGCGCCGTCGACGGCGTCGATCTCGCGATCGCGCCGGGCGAGGCCTTGGGCATCGTGGGCGAATCGGGCTCGGGCAAGAGCGTGACCTGGCTGGCCGCGCTTGGCCTGCTGCCGGCGCGCGCCCGCGTCGGTGGCTCGGTGCGCATCGACAAGCAGCAGCTGATCGGCGCCGCGCCAAAGGTGCTCGAAGGCGTGCGCGGCAAGCGTATCGCCATGATCTTCCAGGATCCCTCAAGCTGCCTCAATCCGGTGCATCGCATCGGCTGGCAGTTAGTCGAGGCGTTGAAGTTGCATCGCGGCCTCGATGGCGCGGCCGCAGAGGCGGCGACGCTGCGCCTGCTCGACCAGGTCGGCATCGCCGACGCCCGGCGCCGGCTCGGCGATTTTCCGCACCAGCTGTCCGGCGGACTGAACCAGCGCGTCATGATCGCCATGGCGCTGGCCGGCGAGCCCGATCTCTTGATCGCCGACGAGCCGACGACGGCGCTCGACGCCACCATCCAGGCACAGATCCTCGCCTTGCTGGCCAGCATCCGCCGCGACACAGGCATGGCGCTGGTACTGATCAGCCACGACCTCGGCGTGGTCGCCGAGAACGTCAATCGCGTGGCCGTCATGTATGCCGGCCGGCTGGTCGAGGAAGCGATGGGCCAGGACCTGTTCGGCGCCGCGCGCCATCCCTACACGCAAGGCTTGCTGGCCGCCCTGCCGACGCTGACCGGGCCACGCCGCCGGCTCGCCGCCATTCCGGGTACCGTGCCGGAGCCGGGCAAGGCGCCGCCGGGCTGCGCCTTCGCCCCACGCTGCCCGCTGGCCGAGCCGCGTTGCCAGAGCGAGCCGCCGCCCGTGCGCCACGTCGGCCTGATGCATCGCGCCGCCTGTCATCTGCAGATCGATGTCGGCGTCTCGGCCTGGAACCTGCCGAGGGCGGCGGAATGATCGGAGTCTTCCTCTTCCGGACCGCGAGCCTCCAGGCTCGCTCTTGTCATCCTGAGCGAAGCGAAGGATCTCATGCCGATAGCAGGCGGCGATGAGGTCCTTCGCTGCGCTCAGGACGACAGAGCATGAGCGGGCCTGGAGGCCCGCGGTCCGATGAGCATGACTCTTCTCGAAGCAACCGGCCTTCGTCGCCATTACCAGGTCCGCGCCGGACGCGGGCCCTTCGGCGCGAAGGCAGTCCTGCGCGCCGTCGACGGTGTGTCGCTCAGCCTGAAACCTGGGCGCACTCTGGGCCTGGTGGGCGAGTCGGGTTGCGGCAAGTCGACGACCGGCAAGCTGGTGCTCGGCTTCATCCCGCCCACCGCCGGAACGGTGCGCTATCGCGGCACTGACATGCCGCCGGCCGGCACGCCGGCGTGGCGCGCGCTCCGGCCACGCATGCAGATGGTCTACCAGGATCCATTGGGCGCGCTCGATCGCCGCCTGCCGGTCGGCGTGCAGATCATGGAGCCGCTCGCCATCCACGGCGCCAAAAGCCCGGCCGAGCAGCGCGACCGCGCCGCCGGCGTCATGGCGGCCGTCGGCCTGCAGATGCACCAGTTCGACCGCTATCCCCACGAGCTCTCGGGTGGCCAGCGCCAGCGCGTCGTTCTGGCGCGTGCCCTGATGACCGAGCCCGACCTGCTGGTGTGCGACGAGCCGATCTCGGCCCTCGATGTCTCGATCCAGGCGCAGGTCGTGAACCTGTTGCTCGACCTGCAGGACCAGATGGGCATCGCCTATCTCTTCATCAGCCACGACCTCAAGGTCGTGCGCCAGGTCAGCCACGAGGTGGCCGTGATGTATCTCGGCCGCATCGTCGAGCAGGGCGAGGCCGAAGACCTGTTCGCCCGTCCCCTGCACCCCTATACGCGCGCCTTGGTCTCGGCGATTCCCGTCCTGGGCCCCCGCCGCGAGCGCCTGCTGCTGCAGGGCGATCCGCCCAATCCGGTCGACGTGCCGTCGGGCTGCTCGTTCCACACGCGCTGCCCCTTCGCCACCGCCGCCTGCCGCGCCGAAACGCCGGCGCTGCGCACCTTGCCCGACGGCCGGCAGGTCGCCTGCCACCGTGTCGAGGAGCCTGCCCTGCAGGTCGCCGCCTGATGCTGCTGTTCACCGCCTCCCGCGCCCTGCGCGCCGCGCTCACCATCCTGTTCGTCATGACCTTCGCCTTCGTGGTGCTGCGTCTGTCGGGCGATCCCGCGCTTCTCATCATGTCGGTCGACGCGCCACCCGAGGCGATCAAGGCCTTCCGCGAGGCCTGGGGCCTCGAACGGCCGATCTGGGAGCAGTACCTCTCCTATATCGGCCATGCTTTCACCGGCGACTTCGGCAAGTCGATGCGCGACGGCCGGCCGGCCATCGACCTCGTCATGGAGCGGGTGCCGGCCACCCTTGCCATCACCCTGCCGGCGCTGGCGCTCAAGGTCGGACTCGGCATCCCCGCCGGCGTCTATGCCGCGCTGCATCGCAACTCCTTCGCCGACCGGATGACCATGGCCGTGTCGGTGGCGGGCTTCACCATGCCGAGCTTCGTGCTGGCGCTGCTGCTTGTGCTGCTCTTCTCGGTCAATCTCGGCTGGCTGCCGGCGAGCGGCGCCGATTCGCCGACCTACGCCATCCTGCCCATCATCACCCTGGGCGCATCGGGCGCGGCGATCATGGCGCGCTTCACCCGCTCGGCCATGCTCGAGGTGCTGGGCCAGCCCTATATCCGCGCCGCCTCGGCCAAGGGCGTCGAATGGCGGCGCGTCATCTCCCATCATGCCCTGCCCAACGCCGCCATCCCGACCGTCACCATCATCGGCTTCATGATCGGCAGCCTGGTGGCGGGTGCGGTCGTGGTCGAAAGCGTGTTCGCCTGGCCGGGCATCGGCCGGCTGCTGGTGTCGGCCGTCGCCAACCGCGACCTCGCCGTCGTGCAGGCGATCCTGATGGTGATCGCGACCTGGATGGTGTTGGCCAACTTCACCGTCGACATGGCCTACGGCTGGCTCGATCCGCGCGTGCGCGGCACGGCCGCGGCGCACTGAGGCGAACCATGGCCGTCCGCGACGCGCTCCCTGCTCCATTGCCCACGTCGGGCCTGTCCGTGATCGCGCGCCGGATCGCGCGGCTGCCCTTTGCCGTCAGCCTGGCGACTCTCTGGCTAGCGCTGATGGTCGTGGTCGCGCTGGGCGCCGACCTGCTGCTGCCCTATTCCATCACCGCCTTCGACCTCAAGGCGCGGCTGTCGCCGCCGCTGTTCTTCGGTGGCACGTTCGCCCATCCGCTGGGCACCGACGAGCTCGGCCGCGACGTGCTCTCGCGGCTCATCATGTCGATCCGCATGAGCCTCTTGATCGCGCTGTTCGGCACGCTGATCGCGGCGACGCTCGGCACGTTGCTGGGCATCCTCGCTGCGCACTTCCGGCGCTTCGTCGAGACGCTGATCCTGATGGCCATCGACTTCCAGGCCAGCATGCCGTTCATGATCATCGCGCTCTCCGTGCTCGCCTTCTTCGGCAACAGCCTGCCGCTGTTCATCGGCCTGATGGGCTTCCACTCCTGGGAGCGCTATGCCCGCATCACCCGCGGGCTGACGCTCGCCGCCAACGAGCAGGGCTATGCCTCGGCGGTGCGCCAGCTCGGCGCCGGGCCGGGCCGCATCTACGGCCGGCACGTCCTGCCCAACATCGCCTCGACGCTCATCGTCTCGATGACGCTTACCTTCCCCGAGATCATCCTGCTGGAAAGCGGCCTGTCGTTCCTCGGCCTCGGCGTGCAGCCGCCGCTCACGTCGCTCGGCAACATGGTGGGCTACGGCCGCGAGTACATCACCCGCGCGCCCTGGATCATGCTGGCGCCGGCGACGGTGATCGTGCTCACGACCTTGTCGATCAGCCTTCTAGGCGACTGGGTGCGCGACAAGCTCGACCCGACGCTGCGTTAACGGGAGCGCGGGCCTCCGGCCCGCGCTCCCATCACTCGATTCCGAGATAGATCTTCTGGACGTCGGGATTGTGCGCCATCTCGGTTGCCGGTCCCTGCAGCACGGACCGGCCGACCTGCAGGACGTAGGCGTAGTCGGCGGCCTCAAGGGCCAAGTCCACCGACTGCTCGGCGAGCAGGATGGTCTGGCCGTCCTTATGCAGGGCAGCGAAGGCGTCGTACATGGAATCGACGATGGCGGGCGCCAGCCCCAGGCTCGGCTCGTCGAGCAGCAGCAGCTTAGGCTCGCTCATCAGCGCCCGGCCGACGGCCAGCATCTGGCGCTCGCCGCCCGACATCGTGCCGGCCCGCTGGTTGCGCCGCTCGGCAAGCCGCGGGAACACCGCATAGACCCGCTCGAGCAGCTGGGGGATGCGCTTGCGGTCGCTGAGCGGCGTGGCGCCGAGCAGCAAATTGTTCTCGACGCTCTGCTGGGTGAACAGCCGCCAGCCCTCGGGCGACAGCGCGAGCCCCTTACGGACGATGGCATAGGCCGGCTGCCCCGCGATGTTCTCGCCGTCGAAGGCCACGGTGCCGGCCGACACCGGCACGATGCCGGCGATGGCATTCAGCGTCGTCGTCTTGCCGGAGCCGTTGGAGCCCAGCAGCGCCACGACCGAGCCCGCCGGGACCTCGAGCGAGACATCGGCCACGCCGATGAGGTCGCCGTAGCGCACCTCGAGATGCTCTATCCGGAGCAGCGCGCTCATGCGTGCCGAACCTTGCGACGGCCGAGATAGGCCTCGATCACCTTGGGATCGCTGGTGACCTCGCGCGGCGTGCCGCGCGCGATCTCACGGCCCTGGTGGAACACCACGACGCGCTGGGCCAGCGAGACGATCACCTCCATGATGTGCTCGACGATCACGATGGTGATGCCGTCGCCATGGATGCGCCGCACCAGCTCGATCGCGTCGCGCACCTCGGTCGGCGTCAGGCCGGCCATCGCCTCGTCGAGCAGCAGCGCCTTGGGCTCGGAGGCAAGTGCGCGGGCGATCTCCAGCCGCTTGCGGCCCGGCGTACCCAGACTCCTGGCCGGCGCATCGGTGACGTGACCCAGCCCGACGCGCTGCAGGACGTCGCGCGCCTTCGCACGCGCCTCGCGGGCGGTGTGATGGCGCAAGAGCGCGCCGATAGTGGCGTTGTCGAGCACCGACATCGATTCGAAGGTGAGCGGCACCTGGAAGGTGCGGGCGAGCCCGAGCTTGGCGCGCGCCTCGGGCGGCAGGCGCGTGACGTCGGCGCCGGCGAAGGACACCGAGCCCGACGTCACCGGCAGGTCGCCGGTAAGGCAATTGAAGAAGGTCGACTTGCCGGCACCGTTGGGACCGATCAGGCCGAGGATGTCGCCCTCCTCAACCGACACCGACGCATCGTCGACCGCCCTGAAGGCGCCGAAGGCTTTGGTGACGTTCCGGGCGTCAATCAGCATGGCCGCTCGCAGGCTGGTTCTTGGCCGCTGGAGGCCGCGCCGGACGCCGCTCGAACAGCGACAGCAGGCCGCTCGGCAGGAAGCGGGCGATGATGACGATGATGGCGCCGTAGACCACGAAGGTGAGGCCGGCGCCACGGCCGCCGAGATAGCTGTTCGACAGCTCCTCCAGCGGCACCAGGATCAGGGCGCCGACCAGCGGGCCGAACAGCACGCCGGCGCCACCGAGGGCCGCCATCACCACCATCTTCACCGAGATCAGGATGCCGAAGCCCGATTCGGGGTCGACGAAGCCGAACATGCAGAGATAGAGCGAGCCCGCCAGGGAGGTGAAGGCACCGCTCAGCATGTAGGCATAGAGCTTGTAGCGGCCGGACGAGACGCCGAGCGACCGCGCCGCGCGTTCCGAATCCTTGATGGCGCGCAGGTAGAAGCCCATGCGGCCGCGCTCGATCCACCAGGTGAGGCCGAGCAGGAAGGCCAGCACGGCGAGGAAGATGTAATAGAACGGCGTCGCCGAGATGAAGGAGAGGTCGAAGACGGTGCGCGGCATGGCCGGGCCGCCCAGCCCCTGCGCGCCGCCTAAAAACTCCGACGTTGAGCTCAGCACGCGCACCAGCTCGGCGACGGCGATGGTGGCCATGCTGAAGTAGTGCCCGGCGAGGCGCAGCGTCGGCACGCCGATGATCGCCGCAAGGAGCACGCTCAGCACCATGCCAAGCGGCGCGCCGGCGATCGGAGGCCAGCCGAGATGGGTGTAGACCACGACCGCCGAGTAAGCGCCGAAACCGAAGAACACGGAGTGGCCGACCGAGACCTGGCCGGCATAGCCGCCGACGATGTTCCAGGCCGAGGCGCCGATCGCACCCAGGAGGACCAGCGCGCCCAGCCGCTCCCACACCGGCGAACCCGCGACCAGCAGGGGATAGACCAGCGCCAGCACGACCAGCGCACCGGGAAAGAGATAGCGCTTCATGTCTTGCCCATCAGGCCTTCCCCATCAGGCCTTGGGGGCGGAACCACAGCACCAGGACGAACAGGATGTAGACGACGACATCCTTGTAGACCGGACCGATCAGGTAGGCCGACAGCGATTCGACGACACCAATGATCAGCCCGGCGACCAGCGCGCCCAGCACGCTGCCGAAGCCGCCGAACGACACGGTGACGAAGGCGATGATGGCGAGCGTCTCGCCGACCGTGGGCGAGGTGTAGAAGAAGTTGGCGATCAGCGCGCCGGCAATGCCCGTCGCCGCACCCGCCATGGCCCAGGCGAGCGCCTGCATGCGCTGCGGCCGGATGCCCATGAGCTGCGCCGCCGTTGCGTCCTCCGACACCGCCAGCATGCGGCTGCCGATGGCGGTGCGGGTCAGGATCAAATGAAGCGCGAGCGTGATGGCGAGGCCCATGCCGCCCGCCAGCACGCGCGAGCCCTCGAAGCGCACGCCGCCCAGGACGAAGGAGCCGCCGACGATCGTGTCCGGCAGGGTCTTGAAGTCGGCGCCGAAGTACCAGAAGGCCGAGTAGCGCAGGAACAGCGCCAGGCCGAAGGTGCCCAGGATCTGCGCCAGCATCGGGCCGCGCATGATGTGGCGCACCAGCAGGAAGTAGCTCACGATGCCCAGGGTCGCGATCAGCATGGCCGCGACCGGAACGGCGGCGAACGGCCCGCCGCCCAGCGCCGTCCAGATCATGACGGCGGCGTACATGCCCAGCATGACGAAGTCGCCGTGCGCGAAGTTGACGACGTTCATCATGCCCCAGATCAGGGTGAGGCCCGATGAGAACAAGGCATAGACCGCGCCGAGCAGGAGCCCGCTCACGATCACCTGGACCAGCGTGATCGACACCCTGTTGCTTCCGTTACGCTACGTCGCGACGGTTACCAGCCCTTGTAGGGCAGGATGACGTTCGCGGTCGCCCGCGCCTTGGGGAAGATCGTGACATACTTGCCGCCCTGCAGCTGGGTCACCACGCTCGACGCCAGCACGTTCTGGCCCTTGTCGTCGAACTTCACGCCGTCGTAGCCCGCCGCCATCTGCTCGGCCGGCAGGTTGGTGGCCCTGAGCGCCGCCTGGATCTTGGCGGGGTCGGTCGAACCGGCGCGGTTGATTGCGTCGGCCAGCACCAGGAAGCCTTGCAGGCCGCGCACCGAGACGTCGTCCAGCTCGACACCGGCCTTGGCCTTGTAGAGCTCGTTGAAGATCGCCGGTACGCTGCCCGGCTTGCCGCCCGAGTAGGCCGAGCGGTTGACCAGGCCTTCCACCGTCGAACCCATCGCCTTCAGGAAGGCCGGGTCGTTGAAGCCGGCATTGTCGGCGATCATGATCGAGGGCTTCCAGTTCAGCTCCTTCATCGTCTTGGCGTAAAGGATCGCGTCCGACGTGTAGGAGATGAAGATCACGACGTCGGGGTTCTTCTCCTTGAGCTGCAGCACCTGCGGCTGCACGTCGCTCGAGTTCGCCGAATAGGCGATCTTCTGGGTGATCGGCAGGCCGTCCTTGCCGAACTGGTCGGCGATGACGCTGGCGACCGAGTTGCCGTACTCGGTGTTCTCATGCACCAGCGCGATCGCGCCGACCTTCTGGCCAGCCGCCTTCTGCTCCTTGAGGAAGGTCGAATAGGCGCGCGCGAAGTCGATGGCGACCGGCGTGGTGCGGAAGAACCACTTGAAGCCACGCTCGGTGAGGTTGGCGGCGACCGATTCGGCGGTCAGGAACGGCAAGCCATGGCGCTCGGCGATGGCACTGGCCGTGAGCGTGATGCCCGACTGGTAGGCGCCGATCAGCGCCGCCACCTTCTCCTCGGAGATCAGCCGCAGCGCCTGATTCTGGCCGGCCGCCGGCGTGCCCTGGTTGTCGGCAAAGATCAGCTGGATCTTGGCGCCGCCGAGGCCCGGCAGGCCACCGCCCTTGGCCAGCGGGATGATCTTGGCGAGCTCGGCATTGCCGTTGTTGATCACATCGGCGCCGACCTCGATCGCCATCTTGGAATAGTTGCCGGCGCTCGCCGAGTTGCCGCTCAGCGGATAGATGACGCCGATCTTGACGGGTGCCGGCTGCGCGCTGGCGGCCTTCCCCAAGCCCAGCACAGTGAGCGCGGCTCCAGCCGAGAAGCCGCGACGGGTTGCCTTGGTCATTCGTCCCACTCCCAATTCCTTCAATGAAACATTGGCACGGCACGCCCCCGTCAGCAAACGCGATAGCGTTCCACGGCGTCGCGATCGAGCTCTACCCCGAGTCCAGGACCGTCAGGCAACAGGATGTGGCCGGCCTCCAGCGTGAGCGGCTTTTTCAGGAGCGTCGTACGCAATGCATTGTCGCTCATGTCGTACTCGATCATCAGCGGATGAGGCGGATGGTCGGTGTGCGGCGTGTTGGGCAGCGATGTGATGAAATGGCAGGCAGTTGCGAGCCCGATCGCCCCACCCCAGACATGCGGCGCCACGCGCAGGTTCTGGGCGTGGGCGAGCGTGGCGATGCGTCGGGCCTCGGTGAGCCCGCCGGTGCCCGGCACCGACGGCTGCACGATGTCGATGCAGCGGCCGTCGATCAGGGCGCGGAAGTCGCGCACCGTGTGGTGGGCCTCGCCGGCGGCGATGGGGATCGGCGAGCGCAGGCGGAGCTCGGCATAGCCGCGCAGGTCGCCCGGCGGCAGCGGCTCCTCGATCCAGTGCACGGCAAAAGGCTCGATCGCCCGCGCGCATTCCAGCGCCACGTCGGCGGTGTAGGCGCCGTTGATGTCGACCATTAAAAGCTTGTCCGGACCCAACGCCTCGCGGGCACGGCGCACGCGGGCGACGTCGTCCTTGATGCCGCGGCCGATCTTGATCTTGGCGCCGGCATAGGGATGGCCGGCGGCCTCGGCCAGCATGTGGTCGAGCTGGCGGTCGGGATCGCTGGAGAAGAAGCCGGTCGAGGCGTAGGCCGGGATGCGCGTCGCGGCGCAACCGCCGATCAGGTCGCAGACCCTGACGCCGAAGCCGCGGGCGATGGCGTCCCACAGCGCCACGTTGATGGCGGCAAGGCAGGCGGTGAGCTGATTGCCGACGCCCAGGTGATACATGGCGTTGCGCACGCGCGCCTCGACATGGTCGAAGTCGAAGATGCTCTTGCCGACGAACATCGGCTCGACCATGCGGAAGTATTCGCGGGTGACCAGGGCGTTGCCGAACGCCTCCCCGACGCCGACGACACCGGCATCCGTCTCGACCTCGACCAGCCCGCCCTGTCGCCGAAAGCCGCCGCCGCGCGACATGCCGTAGGCTTTCTCGGGGGCGAAGGCGTATTCCAGGCCGATGTAGGTGAGGCGCTTGATGAGGGGCATGACGGACCACCGATCTCTTCCACCCCTCCGTCTTACCAGGGCAATCGCCTGGTATCGACTGAAGGAACCAGCCTGATCTCTGTCATCCTGAGCGCAGCGAAGGCCTGCCCTGAGCATCGTCGAAGGGATCTCATGCCGTTTCGAGCGGCGATGAGGTCCTTCGCTGCGCTCAGGACGACAACATAGAGAGTCGGCTATGGTTGGGCCAAATCCTGGACCGGAGCGAACGTTCATGGCCGCCATTCCCAAGACCCATCGCCGCGTCGTGCTCGTGCGTCGGCCGCCGGGCGAGCCTGCTGAGTCCGATTTCCGCGTCGAGGAGGCGCCGGTACCGGAGCCGAAGCACGGTGAAGTGCTGGTGCGCGTGATCTATCTGTCGCTCGATCCCTACCAGCGCGGCCGCATGCGCGATGCCGCCTCCTACGCCGCCGCCGTCGGTCTCAACGAGGTCATGACCGGCGGCACGGTCGGCGAGGTCGTGGCCTCGCACAACGCCAGCTTCAAGGTGGGCGACATCGTTGAAGACCGGCTAGGCTGGCAGGAATATGCGATCGGCAGCGGCCCCAGCCTGCGCAAGGTCGATCCGTCGATTGCGCCAATCTCGACCGCCAATGGTGTCCTGGGTATGCCGGGCATGACCGCTTATTTCGGCCTGCTGGACGTCGGCCAGCCCAAGGCCGGCGAGACCATCGTGGTGTCGGCAGCCTCGGGCGCGGTCGGCCAGGTGGTGGGCCAGATCGGCAAGATCATGGGCTGCCGAGTCGTCGGCATCGCCGGTGGCGCCAGGAAATGCGCCTTCGTGAAGGACGAGCTCGGCTTCGATGCCTGCCTCGACTACAAGGCCGAGAAGGACCTCGACGCGGCGCTGCGCACCGCCTGCCCCAACGGCATCGACGTCTACTTCGACAATGTCGGCGGCGAGATCTCCGACGCCGTGCTGCGCAACATCAACTTCTTCGGCCGCGTGGCGCTCTGCGGTTCGATCTCGCAGTACAACGCCACGACGCCACCGATGGGTCCGCGCCTGCTCGGGACCTTCGTCGGCAAGCGCGTGCGCGCCCAGGGCTTCATCGTCACCGACTTCGCCGAGCGCTACGGGCCGGCGCGCCGCCAGATGGGTGAATGGGTGCGCTCGGGCCGCATCAAGTATCGCGAGGACATCGTCGAGGGCATCGACAAGGCGCCACGCGCCTTCATCGGCATGCTGCGCGGCGAGAACTTCGGCAAGATGCTGGTCAAGGTCGGATGAGCTACGACGCGCCCTTTGCCGGCCTGAAGGTCGTCGATCTCAGCCAGGGCATCGCCGGCCCCTACTGCGCCATGCTGCTGGCGCAGTACGGCGCGGAGGTCATCAAGGTCGAAGGCATCGGCGAGGGCGACTGGGCGCGCACCTTGGGCACGCGCTACGGCAGCCATTCGGCGTATTCCATCATCGGCAATCTCGGCAAGAAGAGCATCGCCGTCGATCTCAAGTCCGACGCCGGCAAGCAGGTCGTGTGGCGCCTGCTGAAGGGCGCCGATATCTTCCTCGAAGGGTTCAGGCCCGGCGTCATCCAGCGCCTCGGCTTCGATTACAAGTCGGTCTCGGCGCGCGAGCCGCGGCTCCTCTATCTCTCGATCTCCGGCTTCGGCCAGACCGGGCCCTTGTCCACCCGGCCGGCGATGGATCCGGTGCTGCAGGCCTATACCGGGCTGATGAACGAGAACCGCGGTGAGGACGGCATTCCGCATCGCGTGCCCGTGATCGTGGTCGACATGTCGACGGCGCTCTACGCCTTCCAGGCACTGTCGGCGGCGCTCTATGCCCGCCGAGACGAGACGCGCGGCCGCTACCTCGACGTCAGTCTGATGCAGGCCGCGACGGCCCTGCAGTCGATCCGGCTGATGGCCTGCCATCTCGAAGGCGGCGTCATGAAACCCGGCGGCGCGCCGGGCGGCGTGTTCAAGATCGCCGACGGTTGGATGTCGCTGCTCGCCTTCAACGACCGCGACTTCAGGATCCTGTGCAAGGCCATGCAGATGCCGGCGCTGGCCGACGATCCGCGCTTCGTGACGCAGAAGCTGCGGCTCGCCAACGATGTGGCGTTGTACGCCATCGTCCGGCCCGCGATCGCCGCCGAGCCGTGGACGGTGTGGACCAAGCGCCTGACCGAAGCCGGCCTGATGCACGAGCGGCTCAACAGCTACGCCGAGTTCCTGGACCAGCCGCATGTCCGCGAGACCGGCCTAATCCAGTGGCTCACCCAGGCGGGCCTGAACCAGGCCGTTCCGGTCCCCGCCCTGCCCGGCATGCTGCCGCAGGCCGAGGGTACGCCGCGCGGCACCGCGCCCGTCACCGGCCAGCACACGACGGACGTCCTCGCCGCACACGGCTACGCCGCGGCTGAGATCGAGGCGTTGCTGGCGCGGGGGACCGTGGCCAACGCGGCATGAACACCGCGCCGAAGAAAGCCGTGGTCGTCGGCGCGCTCGGCGTCATCGGCCGCTACATCGTCGACAAGCTTCTGGCCGAAGGCGACTGGCAGGTCGTCGGCCTGTCGCGCCGGCCGGCCAAGGCCGCGTCGCGCTACACGCACATCGCCGTCGACCTGCTCGACCTCAAGGACGTTGCTCGCAAGCTCAAGGGCCTGGGCGACGTCACGCACATCTTCTACGCCGCCTTCCAGCCCAGCAGCGGCGCCGCGTCAGGCTACGCCGCCAACATCGCACCCAACCGCGACATGCTGGTGAATTCGGTGACTGCCATCGACCGCGTTGCTAAATCCCTGCAGCGCGTCGTGCTGGTGACCGGCACCAAGTATTACGGCGTGCATCTCGGTCCCCTGAAGACGCCGATGCGCGAGACCGACCCGCGCCACATGCCGCCCGACTTCTATTTCGACCAGATCGACTGGCTGACCGAGTATCAGCACGGCAAGCGCTGGAGCTGGACCGAGCTTCGCCCGCAAACCCTGTGCGGCTTCGCGCCCGGCACCGCGATGAGCATCATGCCGGCCATCGCCGTCTATGCCGCGATCTCCAAGGAACTCGGCCTGCCCTTGCGCTTTCCGGGCAAGCCTGGCGCCTATGGCTCGATCTACCAGGTGACGGAGTCGTCCCATTTCGCCAGCGCCGCCCTGTGGGCCGCCATGGAACCCCGCGCTGCGAACCAAGCCTACAACGTCACCAACGGCGACTATTTTCGCTGGTGCAACGTGTGGCCGAAGATCGCCGGCGTCTTCGGCATGAAGGTGGGTGACGTCCAGACCATCAGCCTCACGCAGCACATGGCCGACAAGGCCGAGCTGTGGGCACGCATGACCAAGGAGCACGGGCTGAAGAAGCTCGCCTTCGACCAGCTCGTTGCCTGGCCATTCGCCGACTACGTGTTCGGCACCGACTGGGACGTCATGTCCGACGTCACCAAGAGCCGCCTGCATGGCTTCCACGACGTGGTCGACAGCGAGGCCATGTTCGAGCGCCTGCTGCGCCGCTTCCGAAAGGAGAAGATCGTCCCGTGATCACGCCACTCGATCCGGCGCGCTACGTCCGCGTCCCGTGGAAGAACGGCGGTGGCGTCACTGTCGATATCGCCTTCGATGGCGACGTCTGGCGGTTCAGCCGCACGCCGATCACCGCACCCGGCGCCTTCTCCGACTATACGGGCTTCGATCGTCTGCAAGTCCTGATCGCAGGCAGCGGGCTGGTGTTGCAGACACCGACCGGCGAGATCGACATGCGCCGGCCCTTCCGGCCCGCGCGCTTCGCCGGCGAGATGCCTATCGTGAGCCGGCTGGAAGCGGGCCCGGTCGAGGTCATCAACCTGATGGCCGATCGCAGCAAGGTTCGCATCGATCTTGCGGTCCTCGAGGCCGGGCAGCAGCAGCGCCTGGGCCCGGGCATCCATATTGCCTATTGTCCCGACGCACCGGCTGTCCTGCGGCTCGCCGGCGAGACTCGCGAGCTTCAGGCCGATGGCGGCCTCAGGATCGAGGATATCGACGACGTCGCGGCATGTAGTGCCGGACGGATCGTGTTGGGGAGCATTTTATGCGTATCGCAGTAGTCGGGGCAGGCGGTGTCGGCGGCGCCTATGGCGCGGCGCTGGCCAAGGCCGGCGCCGACGTCACCTTCATCGCCCGCGGCGTGCATCTTGCCGCGATGAAGAGCAAGGGGCTCAAGCTCGAGAGCCAGCGCGGCGACATCCATCTCGTGCCAACGCAGGCGACCGATGATCCGAAAACCGTCGGTCCGGTCGATGTCGTCCTGTTCTGCGTAAAGCTGTGGGACGTCGAGAGCGCGGGCGAAGCGATCAAGCCGATGGTCGGCAAGGATACGGCCGTGATCCCCTTGCAGAACGGCGTCGATGCCGCCGACCGGTTGATGCCGATCGTGGGCCGGCAGGCAGTGATGGGCGGCGTCGCCAATATCAGCGCCACCATCGCCGAGCCCGGCGTGATCCGCCAGACCGGCACGGTAGTGCGCATGGTGTTCGGCGAGCTCGACGGCAGCCGGAGCGCGCGGGGTGAGGCCTTCGCCAACCTCTGCGCTCAGGCCGGCATCGACGGCGTGCTGTCAGCCGCGATCCAGACCGAGCTCTGGATGAAGTTCATCCTGCTCGCCTCCAACGCCAGCATCATGGCGCTGGCCCGCCTGCCCGTCGGCAAGCTGCGCGACGATCCCGACATCGCGCCGTGGTTCACCACGGCCTACGAGGAAGTGGCGGCGGTCGGCCGAGCCGCCGGCATCGCCCTGCCGGCCGACGCCGTCGACAAAACGCTGAACTTCAACCGCACCGCGCCGCCTCACCTCATTCCGTCAATGGCCGTCGATCTCTTGCGCGGCAATCGCATCGAATTGCCCTGGCTTTCCGGTAAGGTCGTCGAGCTCGGCAGGAAATACGGCGTGCCGACGCCGACACATGCCTTCATGTATGCGACACTGAAACCCTACGTCATGGGCAAGCCCGTCTAGATTTGAGGAGAAGACCATGCGTGCCTTCCTGATCGCACTGCTCGCGATTGCCGGCATGGCTCCCGCTTCCGCCGCCGACCTCAAGCTCCTCACCGCCGGCGCCTTCAAGTCGGTGGCGCAGGAGCTGGTGCCGGAGTTCGAGAAGCAGACCGGCCACAAGGTCACGATCGAGAACGACACCGCAGGCGCGCTGGCCCGGCGCGTCGCCGCCGGCGAGTATTTCGACGTGGTCGTGATGCCGCCCGGCGCCATGGCGCCGCTGCTCGGCACCAAGCTGGTCGAAAGCAGCGCCAAGGCGTTGGCGCGCGTCGGTATCGGTGTCTCGATCAAGCAGGGCGCACCGGTGCCCGACATCTCCACGGTCGATGCTTTCAAGCAGAGCCTGCTCAAGGCGCGCGCCATCGCCTACACCGACCCGGCGTCGGGTGGCACCGCCGGCACCTATCTCGCCAACCTGTTCGAGAAGATGGGCATCGCCGCCGAGCTGAAACCCAAGACTGTGCTGGTGAAAGGCGGGCTCGCCGGCGAGAAGCTGATCACGGGCGAGGCCGACATCGCCATGCAGCCGTCGAGCGAGCTGCTAGCCGTGCCGGGCACCGTGCTGGTGGGGCCCATCCCGCTCGATGTGCAGACCTATATCCTCTATTCCGGCGCCGTCAGCACCGCGGCCCGCAGCCAGACCGACGCTGACGCGCTGCTGCGGGCCTTGTGGGGGCCTGACAAGGAAGCGGCGCTGAAGAAGAAGGGCATGCAGCTGCCCTAGTCTAAACCGTCATTGTCGAGCTGCTGAAGGATCCCGTTTGACGGGCTGAACGGCAATCGGGGACTCCGTC
>NZ_BKAJ01000169.1 GCF_007992495.1 Reyranella soli | reverse complement strand
TGTGGGCCAGCTGACCTACAACATGGACCTGTCGCGACGGCGCTCGCTGTCGGTCGTGCAGGCGTTGGTGCAAGCCAATGGCATCGCCGCCGCCCGCCTGACCGGGCACGGCGTCGGCCCGCTCGCGCCTGTTGCGCCCAACGCCGACGAGGCTGGGCGAGCCCGCAACCGCCGCACAGAGCTCGTGCCGCAGTAGGCGCGGCACGTTCAGCTTGAGGAGAGGCTCGGCCGGGTGGTTGTCACCCGCACCTCACGCGGGCGCCACACAACCATCGATTGTCCGACAGAGCAGTGGAGGCAGGAGATGTTGATCGTCGAATGGACAAAGGCCTCTGAGGTGAACCATCGGTCGCAGCATGCCGCGACGGCTGACGCGCGAAGGAACGTGCGATGATAGACGACACCAGCAGCCGGGAGCGCTGCCATATCTGCACGTCCGAGGACGTCATTACTGACAAGCCGATCTCCGGCCCGGTCGGTGCAGGGCACGGCAAGCCCGATGACATCACGATGGTGCAACGCTTTCTCAACGCGCTGCTGCCCGTCGAGGGCGGTCCGACCCTGATCTTGGCCGAGGACGGCATTTGCGGCCCGAAGACTCAGGCGGCCATCAACAAGTACCAGAAGTTCGCGGTCGGCTTCGTCGACGGCCGCATCGATCCGCAAGGCAAGACAATCCGGGCGTTGACCGGTTTCATTGTCGGCTCGCCGACGGTGCCGCAGGGCACGCTCGGTCAGAACGCGGCAGGCCAGCCCGCCGCCGACACGCCCAATGCCAGGGTGCCGCCACCCACCGAGGCAGAGAACGCGGTCGCGGACGCGCAGCAGATTCTGCGTGAACTGGAGCCCCGTCTCAAGCTGCTCCAGTTCAAGCTGACGCCCGTGACCCCGCCGATGCTGGGCCTGCTCAACAAGCACTTCGCGGCCGGGAGCGACAAGGTGAAGCCCGTCGACATAGTGCACATCTCGAAGGTGCTCGCCGACATCCATTCCTTCGTGGTCAGAGCAAGCGTCCCCGCGCTGCGAGCGGTAGACAACGTGCTGCAGTTCGACGACGTTGCGGACCCGCAGGGGGTCCCGGCCTATACCGTCGCCGGCGGAGCCAGACTGTCGAAAAACGAGTTCGTGATCCTGTTCGACAAACACTCCCAGAGGCCGAAAAAGTTCCATGGCCAAACGATCTGGCTGACCCGCCGTTATCTCGTCCGAAAAAACAAAGATCCCCAGCCAAAGAACTCGCGCCAGCACTTCCTCCTGCACGAATTCTGCCACTTCGTCGGCCCGAGCGACAATCGGCCCGGCGTATTGGATGACATCGGCTACATCCATAACAAACGGTTTCCTTTTCTGGGCAAGCTGGAACGGCTGCACAACGCTTCAACGTTGGCGCTGTTCTTCCAGGAGTGGTGCACGGGGCACGTGAACGTCTCCAGCCTCTTCTCACTCGTCAACCCGACGCACTTCAGCAAGTTCCCGCGGTTAACGGCGCAACGGGCGAGATCGAAGTCGCGAATTAGAGCGACGCCACATAGTGCTGCTGACCGGTTGGCACGCGGGGTAAGCATCGATTTTCCCGGTTGGCAGCACGAGTTTCATTCTGTTCCAAATCATGAGGACGCTGGCCGGTTACCCGCTGGCGTGAAGCCGATGAATGTTGGGCCGCTGATGCAGGATGCGATGTGCGTAGTGGCTGCCAAGCTCGCGTTTGCCCTTCACTATCGGCACACTGGCACCATCGTACCACCGACTGGTTTTGTGGCTGTGAGTTTTGAGACGAATGTCACGATGCTGTCGCGGCCATTGCCGGCGGACCTCGTTGCGATGCTTGGAACATCGCAGACGCTAACGCAAGGCGAGTGGACCTCGGAAGGGCACTTCGCTTACCGCGGCGCTTGGGTCGACGATGGCACTGGCAGCGTTTCGATCGCACAGATAGGCGAGGCGTTTAATTTCTTGATGTTCGCTATCGCTCAGAATGTGGGCTCGGAGGAACCTCGATTGGAAATGAACGAGTTTAACGGGATGCGCAATTTCCGGCCGGGTGACATGCAGAAAGCCGACGCCATCACATCTGCGCGCTACAACACTCCACTGCCTGTCTACAAGACGAGTGGGCCAGCTACCGGTACGCTTGGCTGAATGCTGACGCGTGGACGCATCGCAACGCGCTGTTGTGCTGGCAGTGACGGCGCAATCGCGTCGCTTGGCAACGTGCGGGGCGAGGGCAGTTGGACGCCAAGCGTCATACCGCAATTAACAGTTGTGGATATGGATAGGTGTACGCTATGTCGGCGCACGGCTTTGCGGCGACGGGACGTCAATGAACCGAGATGACTTTCGTAGGTGGTTTAACCGTGGGTTCTGGCTGCGCCAAGGCTGAAGGAAGCCAGACGATTGCCCAAGCCCTTGATGCTTCATTAGCGAAGAATATTTGATCGCATCAGACTACGAGAAACTCATCCGGATAGCGCAGCTATGCACTGCAAGTCCGACCCCCATCGACTTTGCCAGCCGACTCGATGCCATTAGCAAAAGATGCGTCCACAACGCGTTTCACTATGAATTGGTTGAGTACGGAAGGGTCACGAAAAATTCCGCACTTGTAGCGTCGACCAACGCGCGTATTGCGGAGCTTGAGGCGCTAATCGCGAAATACGACTAAATGATCTGACGTGCTTTGTGTCAGCGCCTTGGTTCGTCGCGTTGGACACTTCGTTGGACACTCGACGCGAAAGAACGCTCGCCCAACTCTATATTGGACACCCGTTGGACACCTACGGGTCGCTGACCCGCTAAATCCTTGAAAAGATTGGCGCTCCCTACGGGATTCGAACCCGTGTTTCAGCCTTGAGAGGGTTAGTACATACTGGTTTCTGATGTTTTCCCTAAATTGATTAACGTCGACCTTGTTGCATTATATGCGTCTGATCGGCACTGTAAGCCATCTCCCGAAAGGGACGGAAATTACTGGAAATTACCCTCACTTGTGTCCCCTGGGTGTCCCCGGTATTTGTGGTGGACGAGGACCACGATGCCGAAGCTCAACAAGCAATTCGTCGACAAACTGAAGCCGGTCGAGAGGGACACCCTGTACCGCGACAGCTCGGTCATTGGCTTTGCGTTGAGGGTGAAACCGTCAGGAGCCAAGACCTGGGTTGTGCAGTATCGCAACAAGGCCGGGCGCACGCGGAAGCTCGCTATGAAGAACAGCTCGGCCGCCACACCCGACGAGGCGCGCCGGTGGGCGAAGACCACGCTGGGTCAGGTGGCCGCTGGTCGGGACCCTTCGGCTGAGCGTAACGCCGAACTCGGCGCGATGACCGTGGCCCAGCTGTGCGACGAATATCTTACGGCCGCCAAAAAGGGCCTGGTGCTCGGCAAGGCGAGGCGTCGCAAGTCGCCACTCACGATCGCAACCGACATCGGGCGCATCAACGGGCACATCAAGCCGTTGCTGGGGCAGATGGCGGTCAAGGCAGTCACACACCGGGACATCGTCAAGTTCCTAGACGCGGTGCAGCTCGGCAAGACGGCGGTCAGGCGTGTGAAAGACAAGCCGCGCCAGGGCGCTCTACCAGCCGGCGGCCCGGGCGCCGCCGCCCGAGCCGTCGGCCTGCTCGGTGGAATTTTCAGCCATGCCGTCCGGCGGGGCTACCGCGACGACAATCCCGTTCGCGGCGTGCAACGACCTGCCGATAGCGTGCGCACGACCTTCTTGACGATGGCCGACTATCGCCAGTTGGGTGCTGCGTTGAAAGCAGCCGAGGCCGAAGGTGAGAGCCGGAATGCCGTCGATGCTGTTCGCCTGTTGGCGCTAAGTGGGTGCCGTCGCGGCGAGGCGGCGAGCCTGGCGTGGCCAGAAGTCGATCTCACAAGAGGGATGTTACGCCTGAGCGAGACGAAGGAAGGCTACTCACTACGGCCACTCGGCCGACCGGCGGTTGATTTGCTGGCAGCGAGACCACGCCACGCTAAGAGTGAAGCCGTATTCGCGACCGAGAGCGGAGCGCCCTACAGAGATCTTGGCCGGGCATGGGATCGCATTGCAGCGCGGACGACCCTCCGGGGCGTGACACTGCACGGGCTGCGGCATTCCTTCGCGACGACAGCGAATGCGCTCGGCTGCAGCGAGCCGACCATCGCGGCGATGCTCGGCCACTCGCGCGGCACGATCACCAGCCGCTACGTGCACCACGTCGACGACGTCCTGCGCGCTGCTGCTGATCGAGTCGCCGGTGCCATCGCCCGCGCCATGGCGGGTGAGAAGCCGGCAGCGATGAACGATCGCCAAGGCGATTGAGATCGCCCGGCAGCAGCGACCAAGGATCTGGCCATGGTGTACGATTGAAGGTGAAGCCGATAATCGACAACGTCAGCCGCCTCGACTGCACAAAAAGCTGTTATCCCCAAGTTTGTGACGATGAACGTTTCTTACGGGTTTGTTTGCATTTCTTTGGGCTTGTTTGAGCTCGTCGCTTTTTTTGCCGCTGAGTTCCCGAAATCATAAATAGGTTGCCCGCATTCACTTGAGTGAGGGCACGATGTCTCAAACTTCTACTGGTCAGTCGCGGCGCTGGTCGAAGCGCATGCGTCGGCGCGAACTTTCAGAGTATCTTCGCGACGTCCACGGAATCATTCTGAGCCCGCCTACGCTGGCTAAGCTCGCCGTCACGGGCGCTGGACCGGAATTTCAGTATGACGGGCGCTTTCCCGTCACGACGCCTGAGGGCGCCGACACCTTTGCACACGCACGTCTTGGGCCAGTGCGCTCAAGTACATCCGATCCTGGCCGCCAGCTCGCCGACTGACACGCAAAACGGCGGCGCCGCCAGCGCCGCCGTCTCGATGCTCTGTGCCCATTCGAAATCCCACAACAGGATCCAAATCATGCCCCATATAGTTTGTCAGCGCGCTAGTTGCAAACCGCGTTCACTCGATGTCGAGAGTGGTGACAACATCGGCCCCGACCGCGGGCTTGCCGCCCACAGTCCTGACCCCGAGCGGCCGAGCGACGGGGAGAAGGACGCCGCCACCGCCACTCGCAACATCCATGGCGGCGATGACGCGCTCGACGCGCAGTTCGGTAACACCATCGATGTCGATCACGAGGATGCCGACGACGGTGCTGGCCATGCCGAACCGGGCAACGGCCATTCCGCCAACCCGAACAAATTCGGCGGGCTGCTCGCTGACAACGTCGAAGGCGACGACGACGAGCTGAGGCAGCCCGGTAGCGAACTGGGGAAGTGCGAGTCTCTGGCGGAGGAGATGTTAATTACGTCGGATGACACCGACAGGCTGCCCACGATCATTTCGCGTGCCTCGACCAGGCTGATGGAGGCACGAGGTTCGGCCGAGGTGCTCGAAGCCAAGCAGGCCGCCGAAATGGCCTTGCACTATGCAAAGCTCACAAAGGCCGCCTACGAAACGCACGGCGACTGCCTGCGCATTATTACGCGCGCAGAAATGAGGATGGCCGACGAGATCGACAAGGCGCAGGCCGCCGGGACGGTCGGCAAGCGTGGTCGCGTACCAAAGAATAAAGTCCGTGCTCCGGACATTTACAAAGACCTGGGCATACCCAGGCAGCGGGTTCCCGAGTGGCGGGAGTTGCGCGAAGCCGGTCCCAAGAAAATCGACTCACTCATCGACTCGGTTGTCGCCGAAGGCCGTGCGCCCACCAAGACTGACATCCTGAAGGGCATTCGAGCCGCGACGACGACGGCCAGCAAGGCGAGAACGAGAAAAACCAAGGCGGTGGCTGCCGTTCAATCTTCTCTCTCAGAGGTCGTTTTCGAGCCCGACTTTCAGGCTGAAGCACAAGCAGAGGCCCGCGACCTTGAGATGGATCGCGACGAGCGCATCGCTCTGTCGGGTGCCGAAGCATTGGCTGCCGAGAACGAGGAGCTCAAGCGGACGAATGCCTTGTTAACGAGTCGCATCAGCGAGCTCCTTGGGCAAATCAACGAACTGAAGCTCAATGCGCATCGCTGGCGCGAGCGCGCAAAGAATGCCGGCTGGGGGAAATCGGATGGCTGACTTGTTTGTCCAACCACCCCAGCAGCTCGTTCTGCGTGACTACCAAGAGGCCGCTTTGGAAGCCGCGCGTGAAAACATTCGCCTGGGCCATCGCCGCCAGATCCTGTGCAGTCCCACCGGCTCCGGCAAAACGATTATTGGACTGGGGCTTATGCAGGCGGCACAGGCCGTGGGGTCGCGCTCAGGCTTCATCACCGATCGCACTGCGCTGGTCGATCAGACGTCAGCGGCGATGGACCATTACGGCATCGATCACGGCATCATGCAGGCCAGTCACTGGCGTTGCCGTCCGTCGGCGCCGATTCAGCTAATCTCGGCGCAGACATTGGGGCGGCGGCTCGGCAAGGGCGGGTATGTGGAGCACCTGCTCCGCGACCTGCGCTTCGTCCTGATCGACGAGGCGCACACGCTGTATCGCTCGACCCTGGATTGGCTCGACAGTTTGCCGCCCACCGTGGCGGTGATCGGTCTCACCGCTACTCCATTTACCCGCGGTCTCAGCCGATACTATCAGGCCATCGTCAATGTCGCCACGACCGACGAGTTGGTCGAAACCGGCATGTTGACCAAGCCGGTCATCTACACGGCCGTGGAGATCGACATCAGCGACGTGGCGCTCAACTCCACCGGCGAATGGGACGACCGCGGCCTCGAGCGAGAAGGCGTCAAGATCGTAGGCGACGTAGTGGCGGAATATGCCAAGCGCACGACGCAGTACTTCGGCGGCCCCGTGAAGACCATCGTGTTCTCGTCGACCGTGGCGCACGGCCAGGAAATCTGCGGCGCTTTTTCAGCGGTCGGCGTCCATTTCCAGAGTATCTCCTACTTCGATGACGACGAAGAACGGCGCGCCAAGATCGCCGAGTTCCGCAAGCCCGACAGCAGGATCACGGGGCTGGTGAGCTGCGACGCGCTGGCCAAGGGCTTCGACGTGCCCGATGTACGCGCCTGCATTCTCTGCCGCCCCTTGCGTAAATCGCTCACCACACACATCCAGCAGATCGGTCGCGTGATGCGGCCGGCCGATAGCAAGACTGTCGCGCTCGTGATCGATCATACCGGCAACGCCCTGCGTTTCCTTGAGGATACCGTGGACTTCTGGGCGAACGGCGTCGATCGGCTCGACGATAAGGCCGAAAAAGATCGTCAGGCCCGCCATGTCACCGAGAAACAGCGCAAGGAGTTCGTGTGTGTCGGCTGCGGCGCGGTCCTGCCGCCCAACTCGCGGATCTGTCTTGCCTGTGGACGGGAGCGGCCGCCCAGGGCGTCCAACACGTATGCCGTGTCCGGCACGACGCAGATCGTCCCCACGCGCGGCGCCAGGAACCGGTCCGATCATCCGTTCCTCAAGGATCCGCAACTCGCCTATCGGGCGTTTCTGGCCTTCACGACGCATCGCAAAAGGGGTGACGAGGCGGGTGCTCGCCGGTGGGCGGCAGGCATCTACAGGGGCGTCTACGGCAATTGGCCGTCGCGGTCGTACGACGGCCTGCCGCATGAACCCGCACTCTTGACGCCGGACGTCGAACGCTTCTGCAAGCGGCAGATGGCGCGCTACGCGGGGAGACGCAATGCAGCCTGATTTCCGCAGCGCTGCGTTTGCAGTCGGGTGCTTGGTCGATGCGCCGATTGAGGACGACCGTATCCATCGCTGCGGCACTTCTGATCATCCAAGAAAGCGTAACGGCAGCTACCGAACGGACGGGGAGCGAGGCTGGATCAGGAATTGGGAAACCGGCGAAACGGCGATATGGCAGGCGCGGCGTGAGCGGCGCTTCTCGGTGCGAACGGGACCACCGAAACCACTGCCATCTCTGGCCGAACGGCGCGCTCAGGAGCGTGAAGCGGCACAGCGGGCGGCGCTCGTTGCTCGAGACATGATCAGTAAGGCCAAGCACGAGACGCACCCGTATTTGGCACGCAAGGGCTTCCCAAGAATGTTGGGCCTCGTACATCACGGCCTGCTGCTGGTGCCGGCGCGCCTGAAAGGGGCTGTCGTCTCCCTACAGCAGATCGCCTCGGAGGGCACGAAGATGAACCTTCCCGGTGGCCGAATGGCTGGCGCATCGTTCACCTTAGGCTACGGCGCGCTCGAGGTGCTTTGCGAGGGCTACGCCACCGCGCTGTCAATCAAGGCCGCCCTCTCGGCGATGCACCTCCCGGGTCGTGTGACGGCCTGTTTCTCGGCAGCGAATGTCGCTGAAGTCGCGGAATACCGCCGGCATGCCGTCATCATGGCTGACCACGACAGACCCGTCGCGCAATTCGGCGGCCTTGGCGCTGGAGAGTACTACGCTCGCCGCGCGGCCCTGCCGTGGATCATGCCGCTTCAGGAAGGCGCGGACGCAAACGACCTGCATCTGAGCGAAGGGCTCTCGGCCCTGCAATCACTTCTGTTGAAGTTGATGAAGAAGGATTTCGATCACACGTGAAATCGCTCTTCGAGCCGGGAAGGGCCGCTCACGCAAACTCCAGCTCTCACGACAGCGGAAAGAAATTGCCATGGCAGACGAAAAGGAAATTGAACAGAAACACGCAGTGCGCAACGCAGCGGCACTGGCGATCAATCCGACCACGGCAGAGGTGGTGTGGGAATTTGAAGAAACGTCGGATCCCAACGGGCTGGATGCTTTCGAGGAAGAGTATAGACAAATCGGACGAAGCTGGTTTGCTCGTGCGCCCGGGAGCGACGAGTGGGTCTCCTTCCATGACTTGTCGGTCGAGGTTCGCGAGGCGTTGCAGCAAAGGCCGTTGCACTCGTGTACGCCGCCCGAGCGTTGGCCGCTGCTGCACTTCGACACGCTGGCGCAGACGATATTGCGCCTGATCCAGAGATTTCCGAACGAGTTCGATGACTTCGACGAAAGCTTGAAGGACCTGGACGGGATGATCGACAAGGTCCCGGACGAGGCGCTCAAAGCATTGTGGCGGAGCCGGTGCTCGAAGCTCGAAAGGTTGGTGGAGGTCGTGAAGGGCAAGGTCGGGGACTAGCTGACGCAAACCGAGATCCTGCGACGTAGGACGGCTGGCCGGGCGCTTGGTTGTGACCAGGCGCTCGGGCCGGTCGTCCAGCTCGTACGGGTAGCTCGGCGCCGCCAGCAACTGGACGCCTACACGGCAATCTTGGCGACCTTGAGGGCGGTCGGCGTGACCTGCCACGGAAATTGCAAACCCGCGAAGCAGTGATGGGTCAAAGGACTACAATGTATGCAGCACGGAAGCGAACTGAACAAGATTTGGTCAAACCTCGAAGTGGATTTTGATGATCTGTTCTTCTTGATCGGTGAGCTGCAGGACGCACTTGACCTGCGGCGCGTCCCACGGAGCGATCGCGTCGAGGCGGCCTTCGCGGCGTTCAAGGAATTTATGAATGCGGGCTTTACGGCTCGCGACAAAACGCGGGCAGCCATCGACGAGGTGGAGAACACCCTGCGCGCGATGAACGACAATTAGGGTTGCTGCACCTGGCGTGGCTTAAGCTGCAGGGTCGACCTTAAAACCGGCTCGCAACAGCGCATAGCCGCGACAGCGGTCTACGAAATGGCCGCGCACGGACGGCCCGCTGGCACCGCCGCTGACGAGCCGCCAGCGCCAGACCCCGGTCGCGGCGAAAGGGAACTAGTGGCGGCTAGCTTGCGCCAGCGTCAGCGTCGGACTGTCAACGTGATTAACGCGCCGGATCTCGATCAGCTCGACGGTGTCCAGGTGGCCGCGTTCGATCTTCATATGAAGATCCCCGATCTCCTTGAGAGACATCTCGACGACATAGGGTTCAGCGTTAGTCCGGTATGTCACAACCGCATGCCACCGCGCGCCACTCAGTGAGACATTCGTTATCGCGCTCCTCCTTTTGATTTCTAAATGGAAATAGGAGTCCATCGGCGCGATGCCAGTGGAGAACTCCTGGACGCTCGATGAGCTGCCGCAACGCATGACGGCCACGGCGAGCACACATCGTCATTGGAGATCATGATGCTGATCTCCATGCTCATTCACTTCGCGCCGTCGGCTTTAGTTTCGGTCATACCGAAAAGAAGAACCGACATGGATGCATGCTCCGCGGCCATTCGGCCGACGACATTCTCGTCGTGCACCAGCGTGCCGACGTCGCAGCCGACGCCAGCCAAAGCTGTGATACATTCAGGCCATGGCTAAAACCAATGTTGCGCTCGACCCACGCGAACGTCGCTTCGTCGAGCTGTACTGTGAAACGGGGAAAAAGGCCCAGGCTGCCTTGGTGGCGGGCTACGGCGGCAACCTCAACTCGGCTAGCGTGCAAGCTGACCGGCTGTGCAAGCGCAAGCGCGTGATTGACGCCATTGACGAGCGCATGGCCCAGCTGATCGCGCTCTACGACATGGGCCCCGACCGCATCAAACGCGAAGTAGCTGCCGTGGCCTCGGTGCCGCTCTCCCAGATCGAGCTGAAGGGCAGCGACAAGATCAAGGCCCTCGAGCTGATGGCCAAGCTCTCCCGCATGATGCCTGGCGACAAGGTCGAGGTGAGCGGCCCAGGCGGCGGACCGATCGAGGTGAACGCCAACCATCGCATGGATATTGCCGCGCTCGGTGACGATGAGCGTGCAGCGCTAAAGCAAGTGCTGCTCGCGCTCAAAGCAAAGCAGATCGAGCATGAGCCGCCGCGCAGTTAAGCGACCAACATCCTGGTGTGTCGACGCGCTCTCGACGAGTTAGACCTCGCTATGACTTGGAGGGGGAATCGTCTCGACCGGGAGCGAGCCTCGCACGTAATAGGCGCTGGGGGGCCAGCCGCTTCGGCCTGGCGGTCGCGCGCGTACGAGAGGGTGCATGTGCCGTCGAGCTGCTCGGCACTCACCGCCCGAGCTTGGCGTCGCACGTAAGAAGCGCCGCAGTGGCCGCGCGGCCGCGACGCGGAGACCATGGTCCTTGTCAGGGATGCCCGCGCTGACTCAGAAACGCGTCTCTGGACTCGCTTGGCGTCTCGGCAAGCTGAAGGACCCCGGACGAGCGAAAGTTGCTCTAGGAGTCCGTATGTGGCCTTAGAGCAGAAGCTCCGCCGACCAGGTAAGGTCGGGCTAGGGCCTAAACGAGCAGGGACCCGACCAGAGCGATCGAGGCAGCCGTGAGGCTGATCACTAAAACGTCCACGACCACCTGTGCATCAAGGCGGCCGAACCAATCGCCAGGAACGCGCCGTCCGACGTCCAGAAAGTCCCACATCCTGTTCATTATGTTCACCCCGTTCCCACACAGCGGGGTATGGCAGCCTCAAGTGTCAAAAAGTTGACGGAGGCGCCATTTTTCTAGCGAGAGGGCTCCGGCGGACGCTGGCGATCATCGGCGCTAGGAGTAGTTATCCCCAGCCCGCTCTCATCCTCGTGAGCGGCCCGATCTACAGGCAGTGCTAATTTCTTGGGCCTGCCTGTTTCTTGCGCGAATTCAGGCGGTGCGGCCCTGTGGCTCCCCTTTGGGAGAATGTGTGGGAAGTGGGAGGCACAGGGCCGAACCTTACCAGCAAGGCAGAGTATGTTGGGGCGTAACTGCCAAGCTAGCTGTTGCAGATTTGATACACTTCGATTGGCGATGGCTAGCATCCGGTGTGACTATGGGGTGACCGTCGACCGCCGCCCTGTGGGCTAAGCTGAGCCGATTCGAGCTGGCTTAGACGATCACCCATCCCACCAGAGCCGCCGAGGCCACCGCCAGGACGAGCGTAGCAACGCCAGCGAGTTCATCGCCGTCTGCGCGAAGCCAATCTTCTGGGCTCACGATGCCGTCGAGAAAATGCTGCAGCCAGCTCATCGTCCCCTCTCTCTGGTCGCGTCGAAGCACGGGCTGATGATGTGTCCTACGGGCGGCCCTCTGAAATAATCCCCGTTCAGCTTCGATCAGCGCCAGAGGTCCCTGAACCGCGTCGGCGACAGCTCGGTGTAGCGCACAGTGTTCGAGATGGAGCGATGCCCCAGGTAGGCCTGCAGGGTGCGGGTGTCGACGCCGTCGTTGGCGAGCTTGAAGCCGGTGGCGTGGCGCAGCATGTGGGGATGGATCGGAAAGCCCAGCTTGGCGCCTTCGCCCGCCCGCTGAACCATGCGCAGGAAGCCCGCGGTGCTGAACGGCGCGCCCCTCTCGCTGGTGAACACGAAGGCCGACTTTGGGTCCTGCTCACGCAGAAGCCGGCGTAGGGCGCGGAGTTCATCGCCTCTGATGGGATGCACCGCGTCGGTGCTGCCCTTGAGGCGCCGGACGTGGAGGTTGGCGGCGTTGAAGTCGATCTGCGACCACTCGAGGTTCACCAGCTCGCTGACGCGCAGACCGTGGCGGTAGCAGACCAGGATCATTGTGCTGTCGCGGCGGCCGTGCCTGTTCTTGCCGGCGGCCTTTAGCAGCCGCTCGACCTCAGTCGACGTCAGGTACTCGCGCCGGCGGTATTCAGCGTTGGCCAGCCGCCTCGGCATCTCGACTGTTCGGTTCTTGTTGGTTGGCGGCACCAGGCGCAGCGTGGGTTTCGTCATGGAAAGCGGGGCCTCCGGCAGCGATAGTGTTCGTATAGTATCCAAAAAACGAACAGTATTCCGCTCCCTGTTCGTGCGACCGACTGACTCACCTCTCCGTTGGCAGACCCATGGTGCGACCTCAGGAGTGGGACGCACGGACAAGGCCGCTGAGACGCTCAGACAAGAGAGCGTTGTCGTGTGTCGGCTTGGCTATCTCGGTGGAGCTGGCGACCAAGAGCGCGGCGCCGTGGGCCTGGCGGGCGAAAAGGGTGGTCAGGCCGCCTGGGAGTCGATCGAGGGGGTGGGGGAGGCCGAGCTCGCGCATTCCGAAAACACCGGTACCGTGGAAGTCGGCCCATCGAGCGCCAGAAAAACTACCAAAAATTTTATACAACTTCTGAGTTTCGGTAATACAGAAACTCTCATTATAGTTGCAATTAGTCGGCCGGTCCGGCTATGCTCCAGACGTGCAACTACTGCGACGAGCCTGGCCTCCTGGGTCAAGCGCTACGATGTGGGAAAGCACAAAAAGCAAAACCCCCGGATGGAAGTCCGAGGGTTTTGTCGGCGGATGTAGTCTCGACCTACGAGCCGCCGAGATGGGCGAGCCATCCTGTAACCGGACATACGGTTACTCCAATCGGCTCTCCCGTTCAACCCGAATGGTCGACTGCAGCACGCTCGGCAAGACGAGTAGGAGCGAAGAGACCGGACGGGACCTAACCCCGACCGCCCCGTTCAGGCCATGCTGGCGGGGACAACCGCACCCCCACTTCAATGTGGGAACGTCCCAGAGGCCGTGTTACGGCGGAGGGCGCAGACGAGGGCACTGCGATACCAAACGGCCAGTGCGGCTGTATCCGGTCATGAGTGGAGCTCGAGCGCGGTGGCCTGGACGGCTCCACGCCTGAGAGAACCCGAAGGCCCTCGACCATGAGGGAGGGACAAGCGGGGTGGGGGCATCGGACCAGTTGAGGTATGACGTAAACCTGTGAGTAAGTCGCCTCCCGGCAGGCCGACGGTGGCACCTTCACAGCAGAGATAAGTGGCAACTTGCTGTCTGCGGACCCCGGCTCGGATGCTGAATGGCTCGGCTGCGCTCGCTCTGGGCCTCCTTGATACGCTCGACCATGAAGACGTGGGAACCCAGCGGCGGCAATCCTTCGCGCTCGAGCAGTTCCCTCAATGCTTGCGGGCGGCAGCTGTCTTGGCAGAAGTATCCTCGAAGCGGAGAATTTCAAATCGGGCGGACTCGAGATCGTCCCGCCTCTCGGCGGGTGACGACAGGCAGCTCGCTTCCGGCAACGTCCTGAGGATCCAACTCGCCCTTGACGAAGGTACGCGACGTCGTCGGTAAGGTGGTTTCGGTTCAGGGAACTCTCGCGTCTCCGCATGGCATCCTGGCGCAAGCGTAGCCTAACGCGCGGCGGCGGTGGCACACTCTGGTGCGATGGAGAACCCTCAAAATCTCGCCTTTGTCCTGGCGCTCGCCTGCCTGATCGCCGCGGCCAGCGTGGCGGCCAAGCGCCTGCAGCTCGCCTCGCCGATCGTGCTGCTGCTCGCCGGGGCGGCCGTCGGCTTCGTGCCCGGCCTGCCGCGGGTGCCGCTCGATCCAGACGTGGCCCTGATGATCCTACTGCCGCCGATCCTCTACGGCTCCGGCGTTGGCATGAGCTGGCGCGGCTTTCGCGCCAACCTGCGGCCGATCCTGCTGCTCGCCGTCGGCTGCGTGCTGTTCACCACCACGGCGGTCGCCGTGGTCGTTCACTATGCGGTCGGCCTGCCGTGGGCGGTGGCCTTCGTGCTGGGCGCCATCGTGTCGCCGCCCGATGCGGTGGCGCCCATGGCGATGCTGCGCGCGCTTCGACTGCCACGGCGGCTGATCCTGGCGCTCGAGGGCGAGAGTCTGGTGAACGATGCGACGGCCCTGGTGACCTTCAGCTTCGCTCTCGCGGCCGTGGTCAGCGGCAGCTTCTCGGCGGCGACGGCGGCGCTGCAGTTCACCGCGATCGCCTCGTCGGAGATCCTGTTCGGTCTCGCCATCGGCTGGGCGACGCTGTGGGTGCGCCGCCTCGCCGACGATCCTCGCGCCGAGGTGCTGCTCGCGCTGGTTACGCCCTTTGCCGCTTTCTGGCCGCCGCATCTGCTGGGCGGCTCGGGCGTGGTCGCCTGCGTCACGGCCGGCCTGTGGGTGTCGTGGAACGGCCGGCACCTCATCCGGCCGGCGACCCGGCTGCAGGGCTACTTCATCTGGGATCTCGTCACGTGGGGCGTTGAGGCGCTAACCTTCGTCCTCACCGGGCTGCAGGCGCACTCGGTGGTCGAAGGCCTGGCCGGCGAAGGATGGCAGCGGCCGCTGATGGCCGCGGCGCTGGTCTGCGTGACGGTCATCGCCGTGCGCTTCGTCTGGGTATTCCCCGCCACCTACGTGCCGCACATGCTGTCCCGCGCCTTGCGCCGCCGTGAACAGGCACCGAACTGGCGCTCGCCCTTCCTTTTGTCCTTCGTCGGCCTGCGTGGGGTCGTGAGCCTCGCCGCCGCGCTGTCGATTCCCTTCATGGTGGGCGACCGGGCGTTTCCCGACCGCGACCTGATCCTGTTCGTGACCTTTTGCGTCATCGCCTTCACGCTCCTCGGCCTCGGCGGGACGCTGCCCGGCGTCGTCCGCGGGCTCGGACTCGGCCGCGACGGTCTCGCCGAGGCGGAGGACAACAAGCGCGCCGAGCTCGCGGCACGCCTCGCGGGCATCGACGCGGTCCTGGCGGGCCTCGACCGGGCCGCGTCGGAGGGGGCCCCGAAAACCTCCGTGGCGGCGTTGCGGCGGCGCCACAACGATCGCCGCCGTCACCTCGGCGTCAGCGCCGACGAGCGCACTGACGAGGACCCGGTGGCCGACACCAGTATTCTCGAGCTGAAGCTTGTCGACATCGAGCGCGAAGCGATCGACGGCGCCTACACTGAAGGCCGGCTGACCGACGAGGCGCGCCGGCGGATCGAGCGCGAGTTCGACCTCGAGGAAGCGCGCATACGCCATGCCGCGGCGAGCGCCGCGCCGGCGGTCGACGAGCTTGCAGTCAGCGATGAGGGGGAGAAGGAGACGTCGACGCAGTCACCTTAGATTGATGCCAGAGTGCCCTATACACGTGGGCGATCGTCAAGCACTTATTGGGCGAGCAAATGTGGTCATCGCTCAAAGCCGGTGCCTAGGCCGGTGGGGGAGGCCGAGCGGTCGACGGTGAGACCTGTTCGACGGTGACAGACATTACTGGACCTGCGGCGTATCCAGCTACGTCCCATCGCTGCCCGTAAAGTTACCCCGCATTGGAGGCTGGACATATTGCGACCTGAGAGCGACTCGACGGGACAGAAAGGCCGATCGCACGCTTCCTTTGGAAGACCGATCCCGCGGAACTTCGTCTCGCCCTCGACACGGGCATGGGGCGGGAGCGTTCGACGTCGCCGCTGTGGCTCAAGGAGTTGACGTTGACGTCCGAAGCGCTCTCTTGCCTGTATGTTTACCGGCCCAACTCATTCGGTTCCCGACCCACGACGACAGTCAAAACAAGTGCTACAATTAACCTCCATGCTCCATTTCTTCCGGTCGTCTCTTTGACTCTCCTTGTCGACATTGAGGCTAACGCCACCGAAGCAGACGTGGAGCTGCAAGTCATTGCCCCCTTGCTCACGAGCGGCAGCTGCTTGGAGATTCCTCATACTTCTATCAAGGGGAAGTCGTATCTGGCCCCATCGGTGCTCGACAAAGCCGGCGGTAAGGCGCGAGGATACTTTCCCGATTTCTCAATTTGGGAACTTGGCTTCGCTGTCATGGTCGTTGAAGCCAAAGCTCCCGGGGTACCTGTTGAAGTCGGATTCCGTGAGGCTCAGCTATATGCACGGCATCTCAATGCCGAATATAAGTCTGGGTTGAATCCCTGCCACTATATTTTGGCTTCTAATGGCAAACAGGTCGCGTACGGTGCTTGGGATACTAATCGGTCCAGAGTTGTAAACGTCGCTGATCTTAAGCCTGGTACCATTGAGCTCGAGGCCTTTGTCCAGTTTTGCCATCATCGTGTTTTGCTGGCGCATGCACAACGATGCCTGGCCACCGTCCGGTTCAGCCGTTCAACTCAGCCACATACCCTTGCGGGAGGCCAAGCGCTTATCAATTCTAAGAAAGCGTTTAATTCGTTTGCGGCCGAGCTAGCGCCGACCCTCAGACGCTATTTCACCTCGACAACGCAGAACGATGATCCGGACATCTATCAAAAGGCTTATGTTGGCTCAGATGACGTAACCGAGTATGACCGAATCCTCGAAGCTCTACTGAAGGACCGGCTAACTTCTCGTCGCCCAATGTCTGAAGAGCTCAGTCCGACGAAGGCGAAAGAGCCAAAGCTCGCAAAGGCGATTTCAGAATTCCGACGAGACAGGCCAGCAGCGGGACAACTTCAACTGATTACCGGCAGCGTCGGAACAGGCAAATCGCTGTTTACGCGCCGGTACAAGGAACTACTACAGCCAGAAGATCAGAAGAAAGGAACCCATTGGGCATTCATCAACTTCAATAGCGCTCCAGAGCCGCTAGAAACTGCTCACGACTGGCTTTGCCAACAATTCGTCGACAGCTTTCACCACGAGAACCCGCAGTTCGATCCCTATGCGAACGAAAATCTGACGCGGATTTTCTCGGAGGACCTACAAAAGCGCCGCGGCATTTACGATGAAGTTGAGAAGCGCATTTCCCTCGCAGAATCGGAGAAAACCCGGATCAGTGATTTGCAAGAGTGGCAGAAAGACCCTCGACGTGTGGCTCTCGGCATATGTCGGCACTTTACCGGCCAGCGTCAGGAAGCCGTCGTGGTAGTGATGGATAACGTCGACCGGCTCGACCTGCAAAGTCAGCTTGGGGCATTCACGCTGTCATTGTGGTTTCTGGATCAATCAAAGGCGTTTGTCATTCTTCAAATGCGCGACGAAACATATGAGCGCTTTAAAAACAGCAAGCCACTCGACACCTTTCGGAGCGGTGTTGTTTTTCATATAGCCCCACCACGCTTTCTCGATGTTGTCAAACGCCGTCTTGAGCTGAGCTTGGAATATCTTTCTCGCAACTCGCCAGACGTGCTGGAGTACCAACTTGGTAGCGGAATGCGCATTCGATACCCGAAATCCATGCTCGGCGAATTTCTGCGATCGATTTACTTGGAGCTATTCGACCGCCGTCATAACGTGTCGCGCATTCTACAGGGGCTAGCGGGTCGCGATATTCGGCGCGCCTTGGAGATGTTTGTCAGTATCCTGAATTCTGGTCATCTGCGTGAAGAAGCCCTTACGTCGAGTGCCGTTGGCGCACAGGAGATTGCGATCTCGGAGTATCGTATTCTGCGAATTCTCATGCGAACGGAGTATAGATTTTTCAACAATAACTCCGGCTTTGTGTCCAACATTTTTTACTTTGACGACGACTGGCAGCAACCTAATAGCTTTATCCTGCCAGAGATTCTGTTTTGGTTATCAGACAACCGGAAGAGGCGGGGCCAAATCGGGCTCGAAGGTTACTTCTCCGTCAGCAACGTTGCGGATGAACTTCAAAGGCGCGGGTATGTTCGGGAGGATGTATGCCAAGCTTGCTCGTGGCTGCTTCAAAAGAATTTGATTGAGGCTGACCATATGAATCAGACGTTGGTGGATTTTGCGGATTCAATCAAGGTTACTGCCGCTGGATTCATCCATCTGCGCGTTCTGTGCGAACGCCTGGAGTATCTTTACGGCGTACTTACTGTCACCCCGATCTCTGACCTGCGTACCGCAACCGCGATCTCCGATTATCTACGTCGAGAGAACCAAACAGGGTACATCAGTGGTTTCCAGCAGGTCCGCGCCGTCGAACTCTTTTTGGAATATTTGAAGAGACAGTTCGCCCAGTTGAAGGCAGCTTATCCCGAATTCGGCCATGATCGAGCCGGCGCGGCTTACATGATTCGGCAGGTTGAAAGTACTGTTCGATACTTTCGTAATCCTACAAATCAAGAACGATCCAGAAATTATCTCGACGAGTAGCTCCGCAGACCAGTCGATGGAAAGGGCATCGTCCCAACTGTAACGTGAACGGGATGCTCGGCGGCGCGGGTCGAAGCCATGAGCCGTTCTCACAAAGCGCCGCAAGAATAGACCGGTTCAAGGTGTTGAAACCGCCGCGTAAGCGCCGGTATCCAGCGGCTTGAGCATGGGAGGCCGGATCTTTCGAGTAACGCCGCCGTGGCGGCCTCCATCAGCGCTTTCTGGGATCCTTCCGGCGGCCCAACTCCGCCGCCTGCTCGAGAATTAGGTTGGAGCTGTCAATGTGATTGATGCGTCTAATCTTGACGTTCTCGACTGTGTCCCAATGCGGTCCCGTTCAGTGTGGTCGTGAAATCACCGATCTCGACGTGAGACCCTGCAGGGTTACGCCGACTGGATGCAGGGCCTGATGAAGATGATGCCCGACGGCCATTATGATCTGAAATGCTGGGCAACCGACACCCAGCGCAACAACGCGATCGCCTACGCGACGTTCATCGCCACGCATACCGGCCCCGGCGGCCCACCGCCGACCGGCAAAAGCAGCCGGT
This sequence comes from Reyranella soli, assembly GCF_007992495.1. GTDB lineage: Bacteria > Pseudomonadota > Alphaproteobacteria > Reyranellales > Reyranellaceae > Reyranella > Reyranella soli. Next base: position 4,479 of record NZ_BKAJ01000169.1, on the reverse strand, counting down.
CAGACGACGTCTACTGCATGAGCTTCGAGGGCGAGAAGATCAGCCACATGACGAAGATCTGGAACGCGGGCTGGGCGCTGAAGGAGCTTGGCTGGGCCTAACACTCTACAATAGCAACTTCGCCGAGATCGCGGGCGCTATCTGAATGCCGCTACTGACAGCTGTCGCGGCAGGCGTCTTTGACCAGCTGCGGCGCCGGCCGCTTGGTGACCAGCTCCAGCGCTGGGATCAGGTTGGCCTTCTTCACCCTGAGCGCCGGCAGCGAGACGTAGGGCGGCACCGGCTTGCCGAGCAGCGCCAGCGCCGCAGCCTTCGCCTCGGCGACCCCGAGGTCGTAGGGCAGCTGCGCGCCGATCGCCAAGATGTCGCCGCGCGCCACGTAGAGCGCGGTGTCCGATCCGAGATCGACAGTCGTCACCACCAGGTCGTGCCGCCCCAACGCCTTCGCCGCCGCGACCGCCTGCATGGCGGGATCGCCCCATACCGCGAACAGACCTTTGATCTCGGGATGCGCCCTGAGCATGGCGATGGTCTTGTCGTAGGCCTCGCGCGGCTGGAGGAACCGGTCGGTGGCCGCCAGCCGCACGCCGGGGTGCGCCGCCAAGGTCTTGTGAAAACCGGCGACGCGCGCCGCGATCGAATAGTAGGATTCATAGTGATAGGTGAGCAGGCCGACCTCGCCGCGTCCGCCGATGGCCTTCACCAGCTCCTCGGTGGCCCACGCCGCGTTTTTCTCGTTGTCCGAGGCCACGACCGTCACGTAGTCGCGGCCCGGCGTCAGGTCGCTCGCGACGTTGTCCATGAACACCAGCTTGATGCCGGCGGCGGTAACCCTCTTGTAGGCTGCCGTCTGGCTCGCAGGATCGATCGGCACCGAGAAGATCACGTTCGGCTTGCGGTCCATGAGCCCGGCCAGCTGCGTCGCCTGGCGCGTCGGGTCCTGCGCCGCGTCCGTCACCCCCACCACCTCGATGTCGTAATCCGCCAAGGTCCGCGCAATGGCCTCGACCTGCAGGGAATTCCACGGCGTGTCGAGGGCCTGCATGGCGATAGCGGCCTTGAACCGGCCGGCCTTCAGCCGCGCGATGTCGTCCGGACCGATCTGCAGAACCGAGGCCGGGCTGGCCGGCGCGCCGGCCGGGAAGCTTGGCACCGGCTGCCCGGTCGGCGACAGTGGTAGGGGCTGCATCAGGGCTTGCGCGCCCTCCGCCTGGGCGACAGCGCGTGAGGCGGTTATTGCACCACCGAACACGGACAGCGACAGCCCGCACGCTGCGACCACCATCCCCGTACGCGATACACGACCAAGCATGAAAACGGCCCCCGCAGCCTCCCCCGTCGGCACTATGCGTTATCCGCTCCGGGGTTGGATAGAGGGCGCGCAGCAGTTCCCTCTTGCCGCAAACCGCCTTAACGTCTCGGCCGTGTTCCGTGTCCGGACTGGTCCGTTCTGGTACCTGCGTCTGATCGTCGTGGTCAGCGTGCTCGTGCCGGCCGTGCTTTTCGGCTGGGCGGCGTGGGAAACGCGCGCGGCCATCGACCGTCAAGTCGATGAGCGAATCGAGGGTACCCTCGACGTCCTGCAGGAGCATGCCTTGAAGGCGCTGCAGACCGTCGAACGCTCGATCTCCGAGATCGACGAAGTGCTGCGCGGCCAGTCCGACGACGAGATCCGCAACGCCGAGGCCGACCTTTATCTCCGCTTCAAACGCACCCAGCAGGCACTGCCGCAGATCGAATCGATCTGGGTGTTCGACCGGCACGGCCATCCCATGGTCTCCAGCACTATCCTGCCGGTGCCGCGCGAGCTCGACAATTCCGACCGCAGTTACTTCCGGGCACAGCTACAGGCCCCCGGTGCCTACGTCAGCGAGGTCTTGCGCGCGCGCGTCGGCTCCATGCGCTTCTTCGTCGTCAGCGGCCGGCGTTCGGGCAACCGCGCCGGAGACTTCGACGGCGTGATCGGCGTCACGGTCGGGCCCAGCCACTTCAACGAGTTCTATGCCAAGCTGTCGCGCGGCAGCGACGTCTTTTCCCTGGTTCGCGCCGACGGCGCGGTCCTGGCTCGCTGGCCCGACAGCGCAGCCGGCGATCGGCCGACGCCGGGCGCCTTGACCGAGGCCTTGGCGCGCAATCCCGAAAGCGGGCTGTTCACCGCATCCTCGCGCCTCGACGGCGTGGAGCGCCGATTGGGCTACCGCCGCGTGCCGGGCTACCCGCTCTATGTCGCGACAGGCGTAGCGACCGCTGCCCTCGCTGCCGACTTCCGCCGGACCACGTTGGTGCGCGCCGCAGTCGTTCTGCCGGCGGTTCTGGCGCTGTTCGGCCTCGCGGTCTATGCGTTGCGCCGCGCCGAGCAGGGCGAGCGCGAGCTGAAGCGCCGCGAGGCCGCCGAGGCCGCGCTCAAGCAGGCGCAGCGCCTGGAGGCCATTGGCCAGCTCACCGGCGGCGTGGCCCACGACTTCAACAACCTGCTGATGGTGGTGAGCGGCAACACGGAGCGGCTGCGCCGATTCGCCGGCGCCGACCCGCGCGTGGCCGTTGCGATCGAGGCCATCGGCATGGCGGTCAGCCGCGGCGCCGGCCTCACGCGCCAGCTGCTGTCGTTCTCGCGCCGGCAGACCCACGAGACCGTGGCGATCGATCTTGCCGAAGGCTTACCCGCCATCCACGGAATCCTGCAATCCAGCTTGCGCGGCGACATCGCCATCGACGTGCGCGTGGCGCCCGGCGCGTGGTCGGTCGCGGTCGACAGGAGCGAGTTCGAGCTCGCGCTGCTCAATCTCGCGGTCAATGCCCGCGACGCCATGACCAGTGGCGGCAGGCTCACTATCACCGCCGACAACGTGACGGTGTACGAGCGCGCGGAAGCCGGCGCTACGCTCGGCATCACCGGCGACTTCGTGGCAGTCCGTGTCGCCGATACCGGCACCGGCATCCCGGCGGAACTCGTCGGCCGCGTCTTCGAGCCCTTCTTCACCACCAAGGAGGTCGGCAAGGGAACCGGCCTCGGTCTCTCGCAGGTCTACGGCTTTGCCCGCCAAGCCGGCGGCACGGCGACCGTAGAGAGTGTGCCAGGGCAGGGGACGACGGTGACTCTATACCTGCCGCGCGCCAGTGGATCAGTCACCGCCGCCGAAACGGCGGCGGCAGCGACGCAGCCGCCGACGCCACCCAGCGAGCGCGCGCGGGTGCTGCTGGTCGAGGACAATCCAGATGTTGCCGAGGTGGCTCGGCTGCTGCTCGAGGAGCTGGGCTACGACGTCGTCCATGCCGCCCACGTTGCTGCCGCGCGTGAGGCGCTGGCACGCGGCTCGATCGACGTGGTGCTCACCGACATCGTCATGCCGGGCAGCGCCAACGGCCTCGACCTCGCGCGCGAGGTACGGCAACGCGGATCACTGGCGGTCGTGCTCGCGACGGGCTACAGCGACCAGGCCCAGGCGGCAGCCAACGAGGGCTTTACCATCCTGCGCAAGCCCTACAGCATGAGCGGCCTGCACGATGCGCTGCGTGAGGCGTTGGGCGGCGTCGCAACGGCGAACGTCGCGTAATCCTGCCGCTTCATCTCAACCCGTCCATCAATGCCGGCAGTTCCCGCGCGAGCCCGCTGGTGCGATAGCCGATCAAGCCGAGGCCATCGACCGGCTTGGCGCCAACAGGCCGCCGATCAATCTTGCCAGGGCATCCCCGAGCCCGACATGGGGAGGCCCCGGATGCGGCCGTAGTTGTGGAGCAGCTCGCGAGCGGGCCATCCGGAATTTGAAGCGTCGATGTCGTCCCCGTTTCCAATTCTTTCTCGACCATGCTTGTGCGCTTCCACACGCCGACCAATTGGGACCCAAGATCTTCCGCGCATACCATATTCGCAGGCTCGGCAAGAGCGACGATGCGGGCCGCTGAACGAGGAGGCGAGATCACCCTGACTCCCTGGCCTGCGCCAAGTGCAGGGCGCAATCGAACAACTCGAGGAAGAGCGCTTTGCCGAAGGCGAACGCACAATGTCGGAGGCTGAGCGGCCCGATCTCTATGAGCCAAGCGGTTATGTGGCCAAGGAGCCGATTAAACTGCAGCGCTTGGTCGACCAGCTGACGGCGGTTGTTGCGGCTTGAAAGTGCCCTAGCCCCCTTCCAGTGCATCATGCACTGTCGCGCGCTGGCATGCGGCAGATCATCTGTTAGATGAGCGCCACGCGATCTATCAACTGTGGCTTGTTGTTGCGAACGTTACCAACATCGCGGCCGACCTCCCACACCTCGATCTCGCCGCCGTAGGGCTTCATTATCTTGGTCGCCAGGTCCGGCGGCAGCCCCTGCATACAGTCCTTGAGCTGGCTCTCTTCGAGGATGTGCTGGGTGCCGGTGAGGATCGCGACGATTGAGAAGCGGGTAATCAGTGCCTTAACCGTCGCCATAAATGTTTCAAAACGCCGTCGCTAGCGCGGGACGAGTGGCGGCTGCTGGTCCTGGTCCACCCCCG
>NZ_BKAJ01000168.1 GCF_007992495.1 Reyranella soli | reverse complement strand
CGCCCGCGCGGTACTTCGCCCAGCCGTTGGCGCGCAGCCGACAGGCATCGCAGGTGCCGCAGCCGAGCCCCCAGTCGTGACGGTTGGTGCGGTCACCCAGATAGCAGGTGTGGGTCTCGCCGACGATGAGGTCGATCAACCTCTGGCCGCCGAGCTGGGCGGCCAACCGCCAGGTGTCCGCCTTGTCGATCCACATCAGCGGCGTCTCGAATACCAGCCGCGCTTCCATGCCAAGGTTGATGGCAAGCTGCATCGCCTTCACCGTATCGTCGCGGCAGTCGGGATAGCCCGAGAAGTCGGTCTCGCAGACGCCGGCCACGACATACTTCAGCCGGCGCTGATAGGCGGTGATGGCGGCAAAGGTCAGGAACACGAGGTTGCGGCCGGGCACGAAGGTGGCCGGCAGGCCGTCGGGGCGCTGGCCCATCGGCAGGTCGGCCGTGAGGGCGCTCACACTCACCTGCCCCAGCACGTCGAGCGACACGACGCGGTCGGGACCGAGCTTGCGGTTCCAGTCGTCGCTGAGGCCGGCGATGGCACGACGCACTGGTTCGCGCACCTCCATCTCGACGACGTGCCGCTGGCCGTAGGCAAAGCCGATGGTCTCGACCCGCTCGTAGCGCGACAGCGCCCAGGCGAGGCAGGTGGTGGAGTCCTGGCCTCCCGAAAACAAGACCAGAGCAGAGGAAGGATCGAGGGTCATCTTTCACCAGTTCGGTGGACGCTTTTCGTTGAAGGCATTGAGCCCTTCCTGGGCGTCGTCGGTCTCAATGATGTTGCAGATCGTCTCAACCACATTCTCGATGGCACGGCGATACTCGAAGTCGTTGGCGCGCATGAAGGAATCGCGCGCGAGCTGCATGACCAGCGGCGACTTGGCGGCGAAGTCGCGGGCCATGCGGCGCGCCTCCTCCTTCACCTCGGCCGCCGGCACGACCCGGTTGACCAGCCCCATGGCGCAGGCTTCCTCGGCCGACACCGGCTTGCCGCTGAACAGCAGCTCGAAGGCCTTGTGGCGGCCGATCTGGCGCGGCAGGTGGACGAAGTGCATGGCCGGGATCACGCCGACCAGGATCTCGGGATAGCCGAGGCTTGCCGTGTCGGCGGCGATCAGCACGTCGCATGAGACCGCGAGCGTCACGCCGGCGGCGCGCGCCGGGCCGGTCAGGGCGGCGATGGTCGGCTTGCCCAGGCGGTACTGCAGGTCGTGCATCTCGAAGTAGAGCTTCTCCAGGTAGCGACGCAGGTCCAGCCCGCGCTTGTTGCGGATCATCGCAAGGTCCATGCCGGCGCTGAACGAGCGCTCGAAGGCGCTGGTGAGGATGACGGCCCGCACCTCGGGATCGGCCTTGGCCTTGCGGTAAGCGTTGTTGATATCCTCGATCAGCGCATGATTGATGGCATTCACCGGCTCGCGGCGCATGGTGATCTCGGCCACGCGGTCGACGACGGCATAGTCCAGGTTGGCGAATTCCATTCTTCCTCCGGCAGTCACAGCCGATGATATACTGACTGCATGTCGCAGACGCTCTTCACCAACGCAAATCTAGTGCTGGATGGGTTCTCCGACCTGCAGCGCGGTTTCAACGTGCTCGTGAGCGACGGCCGTATCGTCAAGATATCCAAGGCGATCGCCGCCGACGGAGCGACGGTCGTCGACGTCGGCGGCCGCACTTTGATGCCGGGCCTCATAGACGCCCACGCCCACATCACCGGCCTGTCGCTCACGCCCAAGAACATCGCCAACCCGGCGGCCGACATCGCCATCGCCTCGGCCAACTACCTGCGCAACTGCCTGATGGACGGCTACACCACCATCCGCGAGGCCGGTGGTGCCGGCCACGCCACCGCGCGGCTGTTGGCCGAGCGCCAGATCATCGGGCCGCGGCTCTATTACTCCGGGCGGGCGCTGACCCAGACCGGCGGCGGCGCCGACTTCCGCACGCCCGACGAGGAGACCGATCCCTGCGGCCATGTCGGACCGTTCTCGGTCATGTCGGTGATCACCGACGGCACTGATGCAGTCCGCAAAGCCGCGCGCGAGGAACTGCGCCGCGGCGCCACGCAGATCAAGCTGTTCGCCTCGGGCGGCGTGGTGTTCCCCGCCGAGGGCCATGCGACGCGCTACGAATTCACGCCGGAGGAGCTGCGGGCGGCTGTCGAGGAGGCGGCGGCGCGCGGCACCTACGTGATGGCGCACGTCTATACCGACGAGGGCGTACGACGCTGCCTGGAGGCCGGCGTGCGCTCGATCGAGCACGCCAACTTCGTGAGCGAAGAGACGGTGGCGATGATGGCCGAGCACCGGGCGTTCTACGTGCCGACCTTCATCTCCCTGGTGCAGCGCGTCGAAAGCGCGGACCACGAGCATCTGCCGCCGACGATCGTCGGCAACCTCAAGCGCACCATCGAGCGCGGCCGGCAGGTCTATGGCTGGGCGCGCAAGCACAAGGTGCCGATCGGCTTCGGCACCGACCTGTGGGGGCCGGAGGCGCAGAAGTCCCAGCTGCGCGAGTTCGAGATGCGCCGCGACCTCGACACATCGGCCGACATCCTGCGCTCGGCGACCGCGGTCAATGCCGAGCTGCTGATGGAGAAGGGCATGCTGGGCGTCATCGCCGAGGGCGCGCATGCCGACCTGCTGGTCGTCGACGGCGACCCGCTGGCGAATCTCGACGTGCTGCTGGATCCGCGGCGGCACCTCAAGCTCATCATGAAGGCCGGCGAGATCTACAAGAACGAGCTCGTCTGAACGGGAGCGCGGGCCTCCGGCCCGCGCTCCCGCTACCGCGGCACCAGCGTCGTCGGACTCTCCGGATGGTGGGGGATGTCGGGAAAGGCGAGCCAGTCGTGCTTCGACCGGGTAAAGACGGTGCGCACCGGCGGAGGGAACTGCGGATCGGCGAAAGCGCCGATGGCGATGCTCACGATGTCGGGTAACCGCTCGTTCTCCCAGAAAACGGTCGAGCCGCACTTGGGACAGAAATGGAAGGCGAGCCAGGCGCCACTGTCGGCCTGGCGCCGGTACGTGCTGCGCTCGCCGTTGATGGCGACGATCCCGCTGCGCGGAAAGAAAGCCTGAGCGCCGAACAGCGAACCGGTGCGCCGCTGGCACTCCAGGCAATGACAGGACGAGACGATGCTTGGCGCACCTCTCGTGCGAATGTTCAACTGGCCGCAGGCGCAGGCGGCAGCGCGCTCGACGGATTGGGTCATGCGCCGAGCTTGCCACCGATTGGTCTCACAAGCGAGGCAGCAGGATATCGACAATCGCCCGCGTCTTTCATCCATCGCGGGAGAGCGGGAGATTGGCCAGGCGATCAAAGCTGCGCGTCGGACCGACGCTCGCCATCGGCGTGCTCACGCTAATGCTGTGCCTCGGCATCAGCCTGCTCTATGTCGGCTGGCAGCCCGGCTCTACCTTGAACCTCGTCGGTTACGTCGCCATGGCGCTGGGCCTGCTGGCGGCCATCGTGCTGGGCGTCGGCCTCGCCCTGCTGGTTCACCACAACAAGCGCGACGACTGATCCTACGCTGCCTTCCTGCGCAGGCGACGGAGGGACCGACCGACGCGCTTCAGCCAGCTCTCGACCGGTGCGCCCTCGGGCACTTCGGCAAGAAAGGACTGCAGGGCCTGGCGTGTCGCCGCCTGCAGCTCGGGCTCGGTCGGAAAGTGCGGATACCAGCCGCCCAGCCCGGCATCGACGACCTCGAAGCTGGTCTGCCGCGCCGGCACGATGTCGAATTCGATGGTCGGGCGCAGCGCCACGCCCGAGATCGGCGCGTGCAGCACGACGCTGTTCTCGAACAGTACCCAGATCGGCTTCTCGCTCTCCAGCGTGAACTCCTCGCCGTTGCGGAGCTGGAACCAGGTCGTGCTCGATTGCTTTCCGCAGCCCTGCGGCAGGATGAAGATCTTGCGCATGGCGACCGGCCAGCCGTCGAGGTGCCGGTCGGCGAGCGGCCGGTTGGGCACGAGCTGGAATTGCCGCGTCGAGGCGATGCGGAAAGGATGGCCGACGGCCGCTTCGACCTGGGGGCCGGCGGTCGACAGGAACTCCGCCAGGAGCGCGCGCGTGGCGGGCGTCAGCTTGCGATACTGATTGCTGTCGTTGAGATAGTCGCACTGCGCGAAGCTGGTGCTGACATAGCCAAGCGCGAAGTCCTTGCGCCGCATTTTTACGCGCGGGCTGGCGAGCAGGTTGTCGCGCAGACGGCGCGCGAAGTCCTCGTCCAGCGGGAAGACCATCACGCCGACCTTGGCCAACGGACCGTTGTCGCAGCCGAGCTCTTCGGTCAGCGATTGCCAGGCCTCGCGGGAAAGGACCGCGCGATCGCGACGAAACTTCTCGAAGGCGGCATCATCGTCGGGGCTTTGCGCCTCCCACTGATGCATCCGCTCCGCCAACGCGTGATCCGACAGGCTAAGGAACTCCGGCCTCATGCCGGCAAGGTAGCGTCCCGGGCGCTATCTTGCCACCGTCACGCCGCCTTCCGCTCGACCATGTCGATCACGCGGGCGCGCTGGGCGCGGGCGCTGCCGAACAGCTCGGCATTGGCGCGGGCGCGCTTGAAATAGAGGTGGTTCACCATCTCCCAGGTGAAGCCGATGGCGCCGAAGATCTGGATGCTGCGCTGGGACACGGCCATGTAGGCGTCGCTGGTGTAGGCCTTGGCCATCGCCGCGGCCAACGAGCCTCGGGCGTGGTTCTCCGACAGCGCCCAGGCGGCATAGAGGGTGGCGGCGTTGCTGCACTCGACCTGGCCCAGCATGTCGGCCAGCGAATGCTTGATCGCCTGGTAGGAGCCGATCGGCCGGCCGAAGGCCATGCGCTCCTTGGCGTAGTCGACCGTCATTTCCATGACACGCTGCGTGCCTGCTGCACTTTCCGTCGCCAGCGCGAACAGCACGCGATCGCGCAGCCACGGCCATAGCGTCGCATCGTCGGCCGCGAGCCGCTCGCCGACGGCGTCCTTCAGGCGCACGTCGGCCACCTGGCGCGTGACGTCGCGCCACGGCAGCAGATCGACCTGCACGCCGGGCTGGTTCGCCTCGAGCAGGAAGAAGGCACGGTTGCCGCCTTCTTCCTGTGCCGCCACCACCAGCCAGTCGGCGGCAGCGGCATCGATCACGAACGACTTGGCACCCGTGAGCCCCCACGACTGCCCGCGCTTGCGCGCCGTAGCCTCGTGCGAAGGCGGGTCGACCGCCCCGCTCGCATCGGCGACCGCGAGCGCGAGCTTGGTCGAGCCGGCGGCGACGGCTGGCAGCAGAGCCTTCTTCTGCGCCTCCGAGCCGCCCTTCTGCACCGCCCACGCGCCGAACAGCGTGCCGAGGAACGGACTCGGCGCCAGCGTGCGGGCCATCTCGCCCAGGATCATGGCGAGGTCGATGCAGGAGAGGCCGAGCCCGTCATAGGCCTCGTCGATCACCAGGCCGGGCCACCCCATCGCCGCGATCTTGCTCCAGTTCGCCTCGTAGTCCGCGTCCGCCACGGTGGCGCCGGGCACCAGCACGCGGGCGAGCGAGATCTCCTTCTCGAGGAACGTGCGCGCCGACTGGCGCAGCATTAGATGGTCTTCGCTCAGGGCAAAGTTCATCACACCCTCCTAGGCTTGCTTGCGCCGCGCCTCGGCCCACGGCAGCCGCGCCGTGGGGTCGAGCTCGCGCGGCAGGCCGAGCATGCGTTCGGCGACGACGTTCTTCAGCACTTCCTGCGTGCCGACGCCCAAGGTCACGGCCTGGCTGAACCAGAAGGCGTAGTCCCAGTCGTCGTAGGGATCGTCACCGGCAAGCTGCGAGGGGAACGGCTTTTCGCCGGCGATCATGCCGCGTGCGCCTTGGCTCCTCTTGGCGAGGTCGACGACGCGCTGGCCGTGCGGCGCCGCCAGCATCTTGTGGATGGCGCCCTCGGGCCCCGGCGCCTTGGCGTTCATGCGGTCGCTGAGCGCCCGGCAGGCGAGGAGGCGCAGGATCTCGCCCTCGACAAAGATCTGCGCCGCCTCATCGCGGATGGCACCGTCGGCCAGCGCGCGGATCTCGGCCAGGCCTTCGACCAACTCGCGCGCCGACGGGCCGTGGCCCCAGATGGCGCCGGGCCGCGACAGCGCCACGCGCTCGGTCTGGAGCTGCGTCGTGCACAGCGCCCAGCCCTCGCCTTCCTTGCCGAGAAGACGATCGGCCGGGATGCGCACATCCTCCAGGAACACCTCGTTGTATTCGTTCTCGTGCGCCGACATGTCGATGATCGGCCGCACGCGGATGCCGGGCGTGTCCATGTCGACCAGGAACTCCGACAGGCCCTTGTGCTTGGGCTGGTCGGGATCGGTGCGCGCCACCAGCACGCCGACCTTCGCCTTGTGGGCGAGCGAGGTCCAGATCTTGTGACCCTTGATGACGTAGTGGTCGCCGTCGAGCCGCGCGACGGTACGCAGATTGCCGAGGTCGGAGCCGCCCGACGGCTCGCTGAACAGCATGCACCAGGTGTGCTCGCCCGACAGCGCCGGCCACAGGAAGTGCTGGCGTTGCGCCTCGGTGCCGTGGGTCAGCAGCGACTGGGCGCAGTTGTTGATGGCGACCGGATTTCTCGGCACGTGGACGCCGGCGCGCTTCATCTCCTGGTCGATGATGAGCTGCAGCTCGGCGTCGGCTTCCAGGCCCCACGGCCTGGGCCAATGCGGCACCGCGAAACCCGCTTGCGCGAGCGCCAGGCCCGACGGATGCGGATTGGCCTCGAACCAGGCGCGGATCTCCTGGCGTTTGGGATGGTCTTCACCCGGCAACTCGAAATCCATGGTTCCCTCCAACGCTACGCAGCGGCCACCGAGACGTAGTCCTTGAACTGCTGGCGCAAGGTCACCTTGTGCACCTTGCCGGTGGCGGTGAGCGGCAGCGCCTCGACGAAAGTGACGTCGGTCGGCAGCCACCACGACGCCATGCTGGGTTTCAGGAACTCGATCAGCTCCGGTGCGGTCACCTGCTTGTCGGGCCGCCGCACGACGACCAGCAAGGGCCGCTCCTGCCAGCGCGGATGGGGAATGCCGATCACGGCCGCCAGCGCCACCGCGGGATGGCCCATGGCCGCGCCCTCGATGGCGGCGCTGCTGATCCATTCGCCGCCCGACTTGATGACGTCCTTGGAGCGGTCGACCAGCTCGACCGTGCCGTCGGCATGGAGCTTGGCGACGTCACCGGTCTGCAGCCAGCCGTCGGAGATCGGCGCCTCGTGCTTGAGGTAGGCGCCGGTCACCAGCGGGCCCTTGGCCTGCAGATGGCCGAAGGCGACGCCGTCGTTCGGCAGTACCTCGCCGTCGTCATCGACGATGCGCAGCTGGGTCGAGAAGGCGACGCGGCCCTGGCGCAGCTTCTGGTCGACACGCTTGTCGAAGGGCGCGTCCAAAAAGCCGGGCGGCATCGACGTCTTGGTGACACCGAGCGCCTCGGTCATGCCCCAGCAATGGGCGACTTCTATGCCGTGGCGCTGCTCCAGCGCCTCGACCAGCGCGCGCGGCGGCGTGGTGCCGGCGACTAGCGCCGCGCGCATCGACGGCAGCTTGAGATTATTGCGGTCGAGATGATCGACCAGCGTGATCCAGACCGTCGGCACGCAGGCCGCCATGGTGACGCGCTCGGCCGCCATCAGTTCGTAGAGCTTGTCAGGCTCGAAGTTGCGGCCCGGCAGCACCAGCGCGTGGCCGCTGAGCGGCGCGGTATAGACCATCTGCCAGCCATTGCCGTGGAACATCGGCGCGATCGGCATCACCGCCTCGCGCATGCCCGAGCGGTAGCCGCCGATCATGTCGGCCGTGCTCATGACCAGGGCGCTCAAGATCGTCGAGCGGTGGGTGTTGACCACGCCCTTGGGTTGGCCGGTGGTGCCTGAGGTGTAGCAGATCACCGACGCCTGGCGTTCGTCGAAGGTCGGCCAGGCAAAGTCGTCGTCCTGGGCGGCCAGCAGCTTTTCATAGGACAAGAGCTTCAAGCGCGACCCGGGAGGCTCGGGATCGACGCTCATGTAGATCCAGCCCTTCACGCCGGGCACCGAGGGTGCGATCCGCTCGGCGATGGGCAGCGTGCCGGCGTCGACGCAGATCCAGGAATCCTCTGCGTGATTGACGATGTAGGTGAGCTGCTCGTCGAACAGGCGCGGGTTGATGGTGTGCAGCACCGCGCCAGAGCAGGAGACGCCATAGAACAGTTCGAAGTGATGGTGGGTGTTCCAGGCGAGCGAGCCGACGCGATCGCCGGGCTGCACGCCCAGCGCCGCCAACGCCTTGGCCAGGCGCTTGGCTCGGCTGTGCACCTCGCCGTAGGTGGTGCGATGGATGCCGCCCTCGGGCGTACGCGCAACGACTTCCGTAGTGCCGTGAATGCGCGCGGCGTGCTCGATGATCGATGTCACGAGCAGGGGCGCATCCATCATCAATCCGCGCATGGCACTCTCCTTCGGCTAGCGCGACTTCCCGATGTAGCCCTCGACAATCTTCCGCCACAGTCCCAGCAAGCGGTCGAAGCGCTCGGGCTCGTTCTGCCACAGCATGCGCACGGCAAGCCCGCGCACCAGGCCGAGCGTCAGCCACAGCACGTCGTCGGCGACCTGCTCGGACATGCCGTTGGCCACCAGCGCCTGGTGCCAGGCCCGCTCCGCCGGCAGGCGCGCATTGCGCACCATGGCCATGAGCTGCTTGCGAAAGCGCGCGCTGTTGATCGACGTGGCGATGTCGAGCGAGATGAAGAACGGCGTCGAGAAGAAAAACTCGCGGCCGTCGGCGATCACACGCTCCAGCGGATCCTGCCGCGCTTCAAGGTCCGCGCCCGCACCTGGCTGGTCGTCAGCACGTTGTGAAAGACGTGCTCCATGGTGGCGTAGACCAGCTTTTCCTTGGTCTTGAAGTGATGGAGCTGCGCGCCGCGCGACACCCCCGCCGCCTTGGCGACGTCGGCGGTGCGGAAATGGGCGTAGCCCTTCTTGCGCAGCACCTCGACCGCAGCATCGAGAATGCGGGTGCGCGTCTCCTGGGTACGCTGGGCCTGGGTGCGGCGCTTCTTCTTCGTCGCACGCGTACGCTTGAGAGGGCGCTCGTCCGTGACGGACAGGGACATGGGATCAGTCCGCCTTGATGTACTCGACGGCCGTCCAGCCCTTGCCGTCGAAACGCGAGAGCTGGAAGCCGTGATAGGCGCGATAATCCTCCGGCGTGTTGCTGAGCTTGATGCCGGGCAACAGCAGCGCCAAGGTGACGTCTTGCAGGGTCGTCGCCTTCTTGAGCAGGTTCTCACGGGTCAGCTCGTTGCCGGCGGCATTCAGCACGTATTCCGCCATCTGGGCATTGACGTAGCCCGACACGCCGATGGCATCGAGGGGCGATTCGTTGGGCGCGTACTTCTTCATGAAGTCGAAGTAGGCCTGCATCTCCGGGTCCTTCTCCCAGGCAGGATCACCCGGCTCCTTGAAGTACTGCGCCGTCATCACGCCTTCGACCTTGTCGAAGCCCACGACCTTCAGCACGGCCTGCACCGAGCTGCCCGGGCTGGCGATGAACTGCATGGGCTTCCACTTGAGCTCGTCGGCCTTGCGCAGCGCCTGGGCGGCGAACTTGGGCGTGGTGAAGTTCATGAACACGTTGGCGCCCGAGCCCGCGAGGTTGATGACCTGCGAATCGACGGTGGGATCAGTCAGCTCGTAGCTCTGCTCGGAGACGACCAGCTTCTTGTAGTTCTCGCCCAGCGCCTTCTGCAGGCCCTTGAGGAAGTCCTTACCGTAGTCGTCGTTCTGGTAGAGCACGCCGATCTTGAGTTCCTTCTGGGCCTTCAGCGCGTAGCGGGCGAAGCCCATCGCCTCGGTCTCGAACGAGGGATAGAACGGCACCGTCCAGGGATACTGCTTGGGATCGTTGAACTTGCTGCCGCCCGCCGAGATCAGGAGCTGCGGCACCTTCTTGCCGTTGAGGTAACGTTGCGTCGCCGAGTTGGTCGGCGTGCCGACGGTGCCGACCTCGGCCAGCACGTTGTCCTCCTCGACCAGCTTGCGCGAGGCTTCCAGCGCCTTGGGAGGGCTGAAGCCGTTGTCGAGCATGATGAACTTGATCTTGCGCTTGTTGATGCCGCCCTTCTCGTTGACGGCATTGAAGTAGGCCTGCTCGACGCGGCTGTAGATGCCGAAGGCCGACGCCGGTCCGCTGAACGGCGCGCTCTGGCCGATCATGATCTCTGTATCGGTGACGCCCGGCCCGTACTTCTTGTCCTGCGCCCTGACCTGCACACCGGTCGCCGTTGCCAACACGAACCCGGCCGCGACCAACGCCATCGTCGTTGCGCGCATCGTTTCCTCCCGATCTTCAACGACCTCTCGACGGGCCGCTATGCTGGGAGTTAAAAACAGTCCGTCCGGCTTGTAAACAAAAATTCTACCATTTGTTAGGAAACGCCATGGCCGAAATTCTCGCCCTCGGGATCTCCCACTATCCGCCATTGCACAGCCACGACGACCGCATGTCGTGGATTCTGAAGAAGATGCTGCAGAATCCGAAGCTGCCGCAGGAGCTGCGCACGCCCGCCGGCTGGCCCGAAGCGATGCGCATCGAATGGGGCAACGACGAGGGCGTAGCATCCGCCGCGCGCCATCGCGCCGCGCTTGTCGCCTGGATGGACAAGACGCGTGCGGCACTCGATGCCTTCAAGCCCGACTTCGTGCTGATCTGGGGCGACGACCAGTACGAGAACTTCAAGGAAGACGTCGTCCCGCCCTACTGCATCAGCGCCTACGAGAGCTTCAAGTTCGCCTCGCCACCAGGCAACGTGTGGGGCGAGACGAACAAAACCTACGAGCTGCCGGGCCATCGCGCCGCCGCCAAGATGCTGGCGAGCCGGCTGATCGAGGAAGGCTTCGACACGGCCTACGCCTACAAGCCTTTGCACAATCCGTTGGGGCACGCCTTCACCAATGCGATCATGTATCTCGACTATCATCGCAAGGGTTTCGGCTATCCGATCGTTCCCTTCGCCATCAACTGCTACGGCCGGCGCGTGCTCGCCCAGAAAGGCGGCCTGCCGGTGTTCGACCGCGTGATCGACGACGCCGACCTCGATCCGCCGGCGCCGACGCCGCGGCGACTGTTCGACATGGGCGCGGCGACGGCGCGCGTGCTGGCGGAGTCGCCCTATCGCGTGGCGCTGCTCGCCTCGTCGGGCTGGAGCCATGCCTTCCTGACGGCCAAGAACCATTTCCTGTGGCCCGACACGCCGTCCGACCGGCGCATGTACGAGGCGCTGCGCGACTGCGACTGGCAGACCTGGCGCGGCTATTCGGGGGCGGCGGTCGAGGATTGCGGCCAGCAGGAAATCCTGAACTGGGCCTGCCTTGCCGGAGCCATGAGCGAGCTCAAGCGCAAGCCCCAGGAGACGGGCTTCGTCGACACCTGGATATTCAATTCCTCCAAGGTGTTCCTGATCGCACCGCCGAACTGAGGATCCAGCCATGAAGCTCAAGGACCGGGTCGCGGTCATCACCGGGACCAGCCCCAACATCGGTGGTGGCATTGCCGAGGGACTGGCTGCTGAAGGCGCCATCGTCGTTGCCGTCGACGCCAATGCGGCCAACGCCCAGGACTGCGCTGCCTATCTCGAGAAGACCGGCAACCGCGCGCTCGGCCTCACCTGCGACGTCACCGACGAAGCCAAGGTGAAGGGCACGATCGACGCCGCCCTCGCAGCGTTCGGCCGGATCGACGTGCTGGTGAACAACGCGGTCTTCTACAACAAAAAGGGCGTCATCGACATGACGTTCGAGGAATGGAACCGCCAGACCGCCGTCATCCTGGGCGGCGCCTTCCTGTTCACCAAGCATGCCTGCCAGGCGATGATCGCCCGGAAGAGCGGCGGTAGCGTCATCAACATCGCCTCGACCGCCGGGCATCAGGGCGAGCCCAGCAACATCGCCTACTCGACCGCCAAGTGCGGCATCCTGAACTTCACGCGGTCGGCGGCGATGGAGCTGGTCGGGCACGGCATCCGCGTCAACAGCCTGACGCCGACCGCGACCGATCCCAGCCAGTCCTTCGAACGCGCCGCGCGCTGGGGCCGCACCGTCAAGAAGCCGGACGGCATCGATCGCGTCATGAAGCCGTTCCGCGAAGGCATTCCGATGCAGAAGCTGCCGCTGCCGACCGACTATGCGCAGGCCGCGGTGTTCCTCGCCAGCGACGACGCGTCGATGATCACCGGCACCGACCTGCGCGTCGACGGTGGCGCGATCGCGCGCTACTGGGCGTGGGAGCCGAAGGCGGGGGCGAAGCTTTAGCTTACTTGGCAACGCCCTGCGTCAGCACGCGCATCAGCTCGTCGGCGATGTCGTCGAGGGTCATGTCGCCTTCGGGGTCGTACCATTCGGCGGCCCAAGTCAGCGCGCCCATGGCGAGCATGCGCACCACCGAGAGATCGAAGCCCGATTGCAACAGGCCCTTGCGCTCGGCCTCGGCCAGCAGGCCGGCGAAGATCGCGGCATAGTCGCGTTCCTGCTGCATGTGGTGGTCGCGCAGGCGCTTCGGCAGTCGGCGGATCACCTTCAGCCGTGACGAGAAGTGATGGCGCATCGTGTACTTGAGATGAGCGCCGAGCGCCGCGCGCAGGCGCACCAGGGGCGAGCTGTCGGAACCTGCCTCGGCGACCGCCGCTAAAACCTCTTCACGGGCGTTGCCGACGCCGCCTTCCAGCACGGCGCGCAGGATCTGGTCGCGCGAGGAGAAGTGGTAGTAGATGCTGCCGGCTTCGATCTTGGCCGCCGCCGCGATGCGGCGCACCGTCACCTCGTCCGTGCCGTGCTCCTGGAAGAGCCGGGTGGCGACCTCGATCAGGCGTGCTCTGGTCCTGTCGGCCTTGGTGATCCTGTCCTTCCCGGACTTCTCGCTCGGCATCAGATAATGATAGTCAGCTTTCCCGGATAAAGCATGTCCATAGCGAGCACCGAGCGCTTGGACTTGATGCGGAACGGCTCGGCGTTGACGTCGATGCGGTAGAGGTGCTTGCCGTAGTAGGTGTCGACCACGCCGCGCTTGGCCCGGTAGGTGACGAAGTTGCAGCTCACGTCGGCCACGCCGTCCGTCAGGCCGGTGATCCGCACGTTACTGATCATGTGGCGCTGCTGGGAGCGCGGAAACTCCGAATGCGCCTCCTTCTTGGTGAGCCGCACCACCCGTTCGCGCAGGCGCACGTAATCGTCGGCGATGTAGAACAGCGACGTCGCCGGGTCGCTCTCGTCGCTGCCGGTCGGCGGCACCTCGTAGGTCGCGCCCTCGGCGAACAGCGCGAACCACTCCTCGACCTTCCAGTCGTCGAGCAGGTCGGCTTCGAGATAAAGGAAATCCTCGATGCGCCCGCGCAGCGCCGCATTGTCGTTGCGCAGGCTGGCCGGCAGGCCGACGTCGCCGTTCACGACACGGCCCCCAGGCGGTCGCGCCACTGGCGCCAGAAGCAGCGCATCTGCTCCTCGTCGTCATTCATCGGCGGGCCCTGGCGCGGCATGCCCTTGGAGATGTCGTTCCAGCCCACCTCGCGCAGGTTCTGGTAGCCGCGCTGACAATTCTCCAGCGCCTCCTGGTCGTCGGGCGTGGCGAAGCCGCCCGGACCCAGGAATTCCAGGAAGTTGAACAGGCGCAGCTTGCGCAGGTCGTGGTTCTCGTCGCGCGCGCCCAGCGCCCAGGCGCTCACCGTCATCTTGTTGGGCGCCGCCGGCATGAAGGTGCGGATGGTGATCGCCATGATATCGTTGATCACCAGATTGGGGAAGATCAGCATATTGCGGCTGAACTCCGACATGCGCGTACCGCGCTGCTCGCCGAAGCGCTTGATCAGGCCCTCGCGCAACGCGGCGATCACCGGGCGCTTGTCCTCGCCCATCGACGGCACCCAGCGCGCGATCGGCCGCCCCCAGGGCGAGGCGTACTCGATGACGGCATGGCCGTTGCCGAGGTCGTGCATGCCGCTCGCCGAGAACTCCGAGCCGGCCGAATCCATGCGCAGGGCACCCAACGTCTTCAGATAGTCGAAGTAGGTGCTGTGCACGGGAAAGCCGTGGAAGGCGTCGATGCTGTTCTCGGCCAGAAGCTTCCAGTTGGCGTTGATGATGTATTGCTGGCCCGAGCCCACGACCTCCATGCCGGCCTCGTTCTGGTCGGCCACCAGGTCGATATATTCCTTGGCGCCGGCAAGATAGTCGCTGAGCGGCATGGCGTTGCGGTCGAAGTTCACGAACCAGAAGTCGCGATAGCTTTCCAGCCGCGGCACCTGGGCGAGATCGGCGCAGCCGCCGCCGTAATGCTCCTTGCCGTAGTTGCCCTCGTCGAAGCGCGAGGCGAAGCGGCCGTTCACGTTGAACGACCAGCCGTGATAGAAGCAGCGAAACGACAGCGCATTGCCCTTCTTCTCGCGCACCACCATGGCGCCGCGATGCGGGCAGGTGTTGAGGAAGGCATGCACCGCGCCGGCGCGGTCGCGATTGAAGATCAGTTCGCGCCCACCGACCGCACGGGTGATGAAGTCGCAATTGTTGGCGATCTCCGACGAATGGCCGAGATAGAGCCAGCAGCGGTCGAAGATGGCCTGGCGCTCGGCCTCCAGCACGGACTCGTCGGTGAAGGCCCGCCGCGCGACGCGGAACAGGTGCCGGCCGCGATCCTCGACGACCATCTGCGGAGTGGTCAGGATAGTGTCCATGATTTCCTCCTTCGTCTTTCCTTGGCTGGACTCTGGCCGATTTTCCGGGCAACAACAATACCGAACAAACGTTAGATTTTGACGCACGATGGCCGATCCACTGGTGATCATCGGGGCGGGACAGGCCGCCAGCCAGCTCATGGCCAGCCTGGCGCAGGACGGCTTCCAGGGCGAGATTTGCCTGGTCGGCGACGAGCCGCACCTGCCCTATCAGCGCCCGCCGCTGTCCAAGAAGTTTCTGGCCGGCGAACTGGCGCTCGACCGGCTGTACGTCAAACCCGCGGCCTTCTACGAAAAGGCCGGCAGCCGCCTGCTGCTGGGCCAGCGCGCCGAGCGCATCGACCGGGCCGGCCGGGCCGTCCTGCTGGCTGACGGGTCGCGGCTGCCCTACTCCACCCTCGTGCTGGCCACCGGCAGCCGGCCGCGCGAGCTGCCCCTGCCGGGCGCGTTCTACCTGCGCAACATCGCCGACGTCGACGCCATCCGGGGACAGCTGGCGCCGGGCAAGTCGCTCGTCGTGATCGGCGGCGGCTATATCGGGCTGGAGCTGGCGGCCGTCGCGATGAAGCTCGGCGTCGCGGTGACTGTGCTGGAGCAGGCGCCGCGCCTGATGGCGCGCGGCGTCGGACCGGTCGTCTCGCAGTTCTATGCCCGGCTGCACGGCGAGGAGGGCGTCGTCATCCGCACCGGTGCGATGGTGCGCGGCTTGGACGGCAAACGCGTCGTTTGCGAGGGTGCCCAGTACGATGCCGACATCGTCGTCGTCGGCGCGGGCGCGGTACCCAATGTCGAGCTTGCCCGCGAAGCCGGGCTGGCGGTCGAGGACGGGATCGTGATCGACGCGCAGTGCCGAACCGATGATGCATCGATCTACGCCATCGGCGACTGCGCCAGCCAGCATCATGACCTGGCCGGCCGCCGGCTGAGGTTGGAATCGGTACACAATGCGCTCGAGCAGGCGCGCATCGCCGCGGCGGCGATCTGCGGGCGCAAGCCGCCGGCGGTGCAGGTGCCGTGGTTCTGGACCGACCAGTACGATGTGAAGATGCAGATGGCGGGCCTGTCGGCCGGCCACGACCTGGCCGTCGTGCGCGGCGATGCCGAGCGTGGCCGCTCTTTCGCCGTGTTCTATCTGCGCGAGGGAACGCTGATCGCCGTCGACGCGATCAACCGGGCGCCGGAATTCATGATGTCCAAGCAGCTCATTGCCGAACGTGCCAAGATCGATCCGGCGCGGCTTGGCGACGAAGGCGTGGCCATGAAGGACATGAGGAACTAGGAACAGCCAATGGCGAAGATCGTTTTCGAGGAACCCGACGGCACCGAGCGCGCGATCGACATCGCCAGCGGGCAGTCGATCATGGAAGGCGCGGTGCGCAACGGCATTGTCGGCATCGATGCCGACTGCGGCGGCGCCTGCTCGTGCGCCACCTGCATGGTCTATGTGCCTGAAGACTGGCTCGCGCGCCTGCCGGCCAAGGACAGCACCGAGCAGTCGATGCTGGAGTTCTGCCCGCATGTGCAGGCCAACTCGCGCCTGTCGTGCCAGATCCAGGTCAGCGATGCGCTCGACGGCCTGCGGCTGAAGGTGCCGCAGAGCCAGCAATGAGTACCTCCTGCTGCGCCATCGACGTGCACACGCACGTCGTGCCGGCGCATCTGCCGGACGAGCGGCCCGAGTTCGCCGGCTTGCCGTGGCCGTCGATCAAGCACACCGACGCCTGCCACGCCCAGGTGATCATCAGCGGCAAGAACTATCGCGCCATCGACGATGCTTGCTGGAGCGTGCCGCGGCGCACCGAGCAGATGCCCGGCATGGATGTCGCCATGCAGGTCCTGTCGCCGATGCCCGAGCTCCTGTCCTATTGGCTGCCGACCAATGCAGCATCGGTGTTGGCGCGGCACGTCAACGAGACCATCGCGGAGATGGTGCGCGCCGCGCCCGACCGCTTCCATGGGCTGGGCATGGTGCCCCTGCAGGACATGGATGCCGCGCAGCACGAGCTCGAGCACGCCATGCATCAGCTCGGCCTCAAGGGTGTGGAGATCGCGACCAACGTCAACGGCGTGGCGCTGGGACATCCTTCGCTGGAGCCGTTCTTTGCCGCCGCCGAATCCCTGGGTGCGGCGATCTTCGTGCATCCGCTGCGACCGGCCGGCATGGACCGGCTGGTCGGTCCGGCGAACCTCGAGCAGGTCGTGGCCTTCCCCTGCGAGACGGCGCTCGCCATCGCCTCGGTGATCACCGGCGGTCTGATGAAGCGTCACCCCCGCCTGCGCATCGGCTTCAGCCATGGCGGCGGCGCCTTCGGCCAGGTGCTGCCGCGCATGCAGCACGCCTGGACGGCGATGGCGCCGATCAAGGCCGCCATGGACGAGCCGCGCGCGACGGCGCGAAAGCTCTTTTACGACACGCTGGTCTATGACGAGACGGCGCTGCGCTTCCTGATCGATTCCTATGGCTCGAGCCAGCTCATGATCGGCAGCGACTATCCGTTCTCGATCATGGATCGCCAGCCGACGCGACACTCGGTGAATCTCGGCTTGTCGGATGCCGAGAGCGACCAACTGCTGTTCAAGAACGCGCGGCGTTTCCTCAGTCTCGACGCATAAACCCTGGAATTGCCCTCTTTCCGCTTGGTTCGCGCGTCGCTGTCACCCTAGGATCGCCGCGCTGCAGGGCGAGGGCGAGGGCAAGCATGAAACGACGCGAGTGGGCTGCCGTGTCCGTGGCATTCCTTGTCGCCGGCATCACCGGTCGGTCGCAAGCGCAGGCACCCGCGCCGACCACGCCACAACCGCAGACCGCTGCAACCGACACGAGCAAGTCCTTCACGGCGGCCGAGCTCGACCAGCTCATGGCGCCGATCGCGCTCTATCCCGATGCGCTGCTGGCGCAGATCCTGATGGCGGCGACCTATCCCCTGGAGGTGATCGAGGCGGCGCGCTGGTCGAAAGACAATCCCAACCTGACGGGCGATGCTGCATTGGCCGCGGTCAAGGACAAGGGCTGGGACGTCAGCGTCGCATCGCTGGTCGCCTTCCCGCAGGTCCTGGCGATGATGGACAGCAAGCTCGAATGGACCCAGAAGGTCGGCGACGCGATGCTCGCCCAGCAGCCCGACGTCGCGGCCTCGATCCAGAGATTGCGCGCCCAGGCGCAGGCCGCGGGTACACTCAAGACGACGCCGCAGCAGACAGTGTCGTCGCAGCCGCCCAGTGCCAGCGCGCCGGACGGAACGCCGCCCGCGATCGTCATCCAGCCGACCAACCCCGATACCGTCTACGTGCCGACCTACGATCCCAATGTGGCCTACGGCGCGTGGCCCTATGCCAGCAATCCGCCCTACTACTATCCGCCGGCGAGCTACGGCTGGAGCGGGCCGAGCACCTGGGTCGGCGGTTTCGGCTTCGGCCTGGGCTTTGCGGTCGGCGGCGCCTTCTTCGGCGGCTGGCACTGGGGTGGCGGCTGGGGCGGCGGTTGGGGATGGGGTGGCTGGCGCGGCTGGGGCCACGGCAACAGCTACACCACCGTGAACATCAATCGCGCGACCTATATCAGCAACACCTTCAACGGGAACTACTACGACCACGGCCGCTGGAATCACGATCCGGCGCACCGCCATGGCGTGCCCTATCGCGACCGCGAGAGTCGCGACAAATACAACGACCATCATGCCAATGCCGATGGGCGCAACGGCTACCGCGGCCACGACGGCGATCGCGGCGATGACGGGCGCGGCCGTGGCGGAGATCGCGGCAACGACGGGCGTGGCGGTGATGCGGGTCGAGGCAACGACGGTCGAGGCGGCGACGCAGGTCGCGGCAACGACGGGCGTGGCGGTGATGCGGGTCGAGGCAACGACGGCCGAGGCGGCGACGCGGGTCGCGGTAACGACGGTCGAGGCGGCGACGCAGGTCGCGGTAACGACGGACGTGGCGGCGATGGGCGCGGTGGTGATGGGCGCGGCGGCGACGCGGGCCGCCGCAATGCCTTCAACGGCGCCGATCACGGGCACCAGGTCCAACACGAAGCCGCGCGCGGTCATTCCTATGCAGGTCACGCCTCCCATGCGGGCTGGCATGGCGGCGGCGGTCGCGGCGGTGGTGGCGGACATGGCGGTGGCGGGCATGGAGGCCGGCGATGAGCGTCATGGTTCGGCGCGGCCTGCTCGCTGCTTTCACGATGTTGATGCTGGCCGTTGGCGCGATGGCGCAGCAGCCGCCCGCGATCGGCAAGCAGCAGAGCTTCCCGACGCCCGACGCAGCAGCCGACGCCTTGAACGATGCGGCCAGACGCGGCGACAGCAAGGCGCTGGAAGCGATACTGGGGGCCCCGTGGGACGCACTGACGCCGCTGCAGAGCGACGGCTTCAAGCGCGACCTCGCTGCCTATTTTTCGCAATGGGACAAGCAGCACAAGGTCACGCTCGATTCGGCCAGCAACGGCGCCAAGGCGACCGTCGAGGTCGGCACGACCGGCTGGACGCTGCCCATGCCCATCGTCAAGGACGGTGTGGCGTGGCGCTTCGATTCGATCGCCGGCTTCAACGAGATGATCGCGCGCGAGCTTGGCCGCAACGAGTTCGGCGCCATCCAGACATTGCTGGCGATCGGCGACGCCGAGCGCGACTACGCGGTGCTGGATCCGACGAAGAGCGGCGGCACGGCCTATGCACGTCGCCTGCTGAGCTCAGCGGGAAAGAAGGACGGGCTCTACTGGCCCACCACGCCGGGTGAGCCGAAAAGCCCGCTCGGCGCGCAGGTCGCGCACTCCCAGCCCGACGGCAAGTTTCCCGGCGATCATTACGGCTACAACTTCCGCCTGCTCTACGCCCAAGGCGCGGCGGCGCCGGGCGGCGCGCGGGACTACATCATCAGGGGCCGCATGATCGGCGGCTTCGGCGCCATCGCCTGGCCGCTGCGCTACGGCGAGACCGGTATCATGACCTTCATCATGGGACCCGACGGCATCGTCTATCAGCGCGACCTCGGGCCGAACACGGCGCAATTTGCAGCGTCGATCGTCGCCTTCAATCCCGAAAAGGGCTGGGAAAGGGCCGATTTGACGCCCCCCTGAGGGGCGCCAGCCTGCGGTCACCAACCAGAAACTTGATCCCTTGCCGCCACGAGCCATCTTGGCGGCAAGAGGTAACCAACCATGATCGAACTCAGACCCTTCGAGAAACTCGGCAAGTCGAACCACGGCTGGCTCAACGCCAACTTCCATTTCAGCTTCGCCGAATACCGCAATCCCGAGCGCGTGCACTGGGGTGCGCTGCGCGTGTGGAACAACGACCGCATCGCGCCGCAGTCCGGCTTCCCGCCGCATCCCCATCGCGACATGGAGATCGTGACGTACGTCATCAAAGGCGCGATCACCCACCAGGATCACCTGGGCAACCAGGGCCGCACCGAGGCGGGCCAGATCCAGGTGATGAGCGCCGGCCAGGGCATCCAGCACGCCGAGTACAACCAGGAGCAGGACGAGACCGAGCTGTTCCAGATCTGGATCCTGCCCAACAAGGAAGGCGTGCCGGCGCGCTGGGAGACCGTGCAGTTCCCGGCCGAGGGCCGCGACGGCAAGCTGGTGCCGCTGGCCTCGGGCCGCGGGCATGAGGGCGCGATCCCGCTCTATGCCGACGGCGCGCTCTATGCCGGCACGCTGAAGGCGGGGCAGACGATCCGCCAGAAGCTCGACGGCAAGCCTGCCTATCTCGTGGCGGCCAAGGGCAAGATCGAGGTGAGCGGCGCAGACGGCTCGCCGGTGACCGCCAAGGCGCGCGACGGTGTCGCCGTCGTCGATCTGCCGGAGATCGAGCTCAAGGCGCTCGAGGACGCCGAGATTGTGCTGGTCGAAACCGACAAGTTGAACTGACCTGTCGTTTCGTGTTCATCGTCCCCCTCATGCTCCTCTCCCCCTTGGGGGAGAGGCTGGGTGAGGGGTATTGCAGGAGATGATTTTCTCGTTGAGCCCCCTCACCTAACCTCTCCCCCAAGGGGGAGAGGAACATGAGAATGAGATGAGACTGACTGAGGGGGACTTCGCATGGCCTACAAGGGCTTCGATCTGACGGGCAAGGTGTCACTGATCACCGGTGGCAATGGCGGCATCGGTTTCGGCATGGCCGATGCACTTGCCGAGGCCGGCGCCGATGTCTGCATCTGGGGCACCAACCCCAAGAAGAATGCCGATGCCGCAGAGAAGCTGAAGCGCCACGGCCGCAAGATCCACACCCAGATCGTCGATGTCGGCGACCAGGCCCAGGTCCAGGCGGGCTTTGCCGAGACGCTGGAGGTGATGGGCCATGTCGACAACTGCGTCGCCAACTCCGGCGTCTCGGGCCGCGGCAAGGGCTCGCTGCTCGAGATGGACTACGAGGAATGGCGCCGCGTCATGCGCGTCAATCTCGACGGCGTGTTCTTCACCTTCCAGGCGGCGGCCCGCCACATGGTCGAGCGCGGCAAGGGCGGCTCGCTGGTGGCGATGGCCAGCACGGCCGCCATCGAGGGCGCGGCGCGCTCCAGCCACTACGGCGCGAGCAAGGGTGGCGTCTGCGCCATGGTGCGGGCGCTCGCCGTCGAGCTGGCGCGTTACAAGATCACGGCCAACTCCATCCTGCCCGGCTGGATCGAAACCGAGATGACGGCCAACGCCTTCGGCAACGAGAAATTCGCCGGCAACGTGATGCCGCGCATTCCCGAGCGGCGCTGGGGTGTGGGCGCCGACTTCGGACCGATTGCCGTCTACCTGGCAAGCGGCGCCACCGGCTATACGACGGGGCGCGACTTTGTCATCGATGGCGGCTATACGTTGTTCTAGTTGTCTGGTCCCAAGCACCCTCGGGGGAGAAAAGCCCAATGATGAAGACTGTTGCGGCCTCGATGGCCATTGCCCTCACTGCCATCGCCCTGCCGGCGCTCGCGCAGCAGGCCGCAAAGCCGGCCGCAGCCGCCGCGCCCAAGGCTGCGACCGACGATCGCTACATCGGCTACTACTATCCCAAGCCGACCTCAACCGAGGTGTTCGAATCGCAGCTGCAGACCATCGCCGGCGTCGAGCGCGCCCAGCGCATCCAGTTCACCACCGTGGTCTCGCAGGGCACGATCCAGTCGGCCTATCGCGTGCCCTATGCAGTGTTCGCCAAGGGTGAGAAGGCCGAAAAGATGATCATCGTCGGCATGCAGCAGGGCGAGCTCAACACCGTCTATCGCATGCGCGCGCTGCTCGCCAACATGACGACGATGTCGCGGCTGTCGCCGTTCTTCCAGGAGCGCACGGTGGCCGAGGATGCGACGTTCTTCGACCTGCTGAAGCTGCTCGGCTTCAAGGAGCTCACCGTGACCGACGGCGAGAAGGTCACGCATCAGGTGACGATCAAGTAGGACTCAAGTCTTCTCCTCCCCCGTCTTCGGGGGAGGATACAGGAGGGGGTGGGCCTCGGTCGGGGTCTCGCCCCTTTTCAGATCTGAAATTTCAGAGAGCACTTCTGTTGCTCTCCCCCTCCCTACCCTCCCCCGTATGACGGAGGAGGAAATGAGAGTCCGGTCCGACTTCTATCGCTTATCGCTGCGTCGTCGTCTCGCGACCTTGCGGCGATTCCAGATTCCGATCGGGTTGCAGGTAGAGCGTCAGCACGAGCGCGACGACGAACACGGCGCCCCAAGCCAGCCACGTCGGGAATCTCGAATTGTTCATTTCAATGCTACCTCCGCCGCGTCGAACCGCCGTTGAAGGGATGGGCGGTGCGCTTCGCAACGGCAGCGAATCGACCAGACGGGCGGCGATCGCCTCGGCGTCCGACGCCTTCCAGTCGCCTTCGGGAAGCCTGGCGATTGTCTGAGCGAACACCCGAGCCGCCGTTTCCCGCGGCAAGTCCGACAGGCGCGCGGCCTCCTGCCACGGATCGATGCCCAGTCGTGACAAGGCCGTCAGGACCGTGAGCGGCAAACCGACCGCCTCCTCGCCAACAGCGGCGAAGAGGAACGCATTGTATTCGGAGTGACCGAGGGAATATTCCGGGCGCAGCGTCATGACGCCTCCACCGTAGATGCCTGGGTTACATGCCCATGCCGCCGCCTGGCATCGCCAGCGGCGCATCCTTGGTGGGCGCTTCGACCACCATCGCCTCCGTCGTGATCAGCAGGCCAGCCACCGACACCGCGCCCTGCAGCGCCGTGCGGACGACCTTGGTCGGATCGATGACCCCAGCCTTGATCATGTTGACGTACTCGCCCTTCTGGGCGTCGAAGCCGAAATTGGCATCCTTCTGGTCGAGCATCTTGCCCGCAACCACCGCGCCGTCGAAGCCGGCATTCTCGGCGATCTGGCGGACCGGCGCCTGCAGGGCGCGGCGCACGATCTCGATGCCGACCTGCTGGTCGTGATTGGCGCCGCGCTTGTTCTCGAGCACGCGGGTGGCATAGAGCAGAGCCGCGCCGCCACCGGCGACGACGCCCTCCTCGACCGCAGCCTTGGTCGCATGCATGGCGTCCTCGACCCGGTCCTTCTTCTCCCTGACCTCGACCTCGGTGGCGCCGCCGACCTTGATGATCGCCACGCCGCCGGCGAGCTTGGCCAGGCGCTCCTGCAGCTTCTCGCGGTCGTAGTCGGAGGTCGACTCCTCGACCTGCGCCTTGAGCTGTGTGACCCGGCCCTCGATGTCCTTCTTCTTGCCGGCGCCGTCGATGATGGTGGTGTTGTCCTTGTCGATATGGACGCGCTTGGCGGTGCCCAGCATGTCGAGGGTGACGTTCTCAAGCTTGATCCCGAGATCCTCACTGATCTCGCGGCCGGCGGTCAGGATCGCGATGTCCTCGAGCATCGCCTTGCGACGATCACCGAAGCCCGGCGCCTTGACGGCAGCGACTTTGAGCCCGCCGCGCAGCTTGTTGACGACCAGAGTGGCGAGCGCCTCGCCCTCGACTTCCTCGGCGATGATGAGCAGCGGCCGGCCCGACTGGGCGACCAGTTCGAGCAGAGGCAGGATCGTCTGCAGGCTCGACAGCTTCTTCTCATGGATGAGGATGTACGGGCTCTCGAGCTCGACGATCATCTTCTCGGCATTGGTGACGAAG